>DASWRD010000042.1:0-53557 GCA_036403315.1 Candidatus Elarobacter sp. | reverse complement strand
GGCCGTCTACTACCGCCGCTCGTGGTTCGACGCCGATGCGGACGAGATTCGCGGCGCGATCCGGCGCGTCGACCGCGACGGCACCGACCGCGCGTTCACCAGCGGGACGAACGACCGGCTCGCGCGCGTCGCGCCGGACGGCAAGTCGCTCGCGTTCGTCGCGGACCGCGACGGGAAGACGCGGTTGTTCCTGTTGCCGCTCGACGGCGGCGAGGCGACGCCGCTCGGCGCGGATTATCCGAAGATCACCGCGGTCGCGTGGTCGCCCGACGGCAAGCAGGTCGCGTTCGTCGCAACGGCGCCGCACGACGCGGCGACCGCACGCGTGTTCCACGACGCGAAGAGCGGTGCGCGGCACATCCGCATGCTGCCGTTCAAGAGCGACGCCGACGGTTTGCTCGACGGTGCGCGCAAGCATCTCTTTTTGGTCGGCGCCGCGGGCGGCGACGCGCGCCAGGTGACGCACGGCGATTTCGACGTCGCGCAGCCGGCGTGGTCGCCCGACGGCGCGCGGATCGCGTTCTCCGCGCGCATCGACGTCCCCGAACCCGAGTCGGTGACGGCGCTGAGCGACATCCACGTGGTCGACGTCGCGAGCGGCGCGCTGACGCGGCTGACGCGCGGCACGGGGCCGATGACGGTGCCGGCGTTCTCGCGCGACGGTAAGGACATCGCGTTCGCCGGGCACCACCACGGCGACGACGGCGGCGGCCGGTTCGACACCGAGCTGCTGATCGTGTCTGCGGACGGCGGCGAAGCGCGCTCGCTTTCCGCCGGCCTCGGGCGCACGATCGGCGATCCGGTGGGCGGCGATCTGCGTACCAGCGCGTGGTCGCCGCCGGCATGGGGCGCGAACGACCGCGAGGTCATCGTGCAGGTGTGCGACGAGGGCAGCACGTCTCTGCGCGCGTTCGCGCGCGACGGCAGCGGCACGCGGGTCGTCGCCGGCGGCGAGCGCCAGATCTTCGCGTTCACCGTCGCACGCGACGGAGCGATCGCGATCGCGTACGGTACGCCGGTCGTTCCGAACGAGATCGCCCTGCTGGAGTCGTACGGCGGCGAGCGGACGCTGACCGGCGCGAACGCGTGGCTGTCGGAGAAAACCGTCGTGACGCCCAAGCGCTATCGCCCGCGCGCGGACGATGGCACGGTCCTCGACGCGTGGCTCATCGCGCCCGCCGCGAGCACCGAAGCGAAGCCGCCGCTCGTGCTCGAGGTTCACGGCGGGCCGCACGCCGCGTATGGGAACGCGTTCTTCTTGGAATTCCAAGTGCTCGCAGCGCAGGGCATCGCCGTCGCGTACGGTAATCCGCGCGGCTCGCAATCGTACGGGCACGCGTACGCGAACGCCATCCTGGGCGATTGGGGCGGCATCGACGTCGCCGACGTGCTGCGCATCCTCGACGGCGCGCTCGAGCAAGGACGGTTCGACACCGCACGGATCGGCGTGGCGGGCGGCTCCTACGGCGGCTTCATGTCGACCTGGCTGATGGGGTACAGCGACCGCTTCGCGGCGGGCGTGTCGATGCGCGCCGTCAACGACTTCATCAGCGAGATCGGCGCGTCCGACCTCGGATGGTTCTTGGAGAACGAGCTGCAGTCCAAATACGTGGACGACGCGGGCCGCAAGCTGTTCGAAAGCTCGCCGATGCGCGGCGCGCAGTCGATCGCGGCGCCGCTGCTCGTGGAGCACAGCGAACGCGACTTCCGCTGCCCGATCGATCAGGGCGAACAGCTGTTCACGCTGCTGCGCCGCATCGGCCGAACGGACGCGGAGTTCGTGCGCTTCACCGACACCGGCCACGAGATGTCGCGAAGCGGCAAACCACGCAGCCGAATCCTGCGTTTACGCGCGATCGCCCACTGGTTCATCCGCCACCTCAAACCGGCCGGCGTCCCATCGGAACCCGACGAGGCGGGTGCGCTGTTCGTGCCGGTGCCTGGCGAAGAGCCGATCGACGCGGAGGTCGCGAGCAGCTGAATCGTAGGCTGCTAGGATAGTCTAGCTAGACCAGCAGCCTAAGAATAGGACCTTCGCGCTTGTCAATAATGTAACGTTTTGTTACATTATTGACATGACTCGAGCAAGCGCCGTGCTGTACGAGATCGCGACCGAGCACGACGGCGTCTTCACGGCCGGCGAGGCGCGGGAAAGCGGGGTATCGCCGCATGCGCTGATCCAGGCTGAGCGCCGCGGCAATGTGCGGCGGCTTTCGCGCGGGATCTATCGGCTCAAAAACTACCCGGTGGACGACGAGCGTGCTCAGCTGTGGGAGGCCGTCCTTTGGCCGACGTTGCGGCGAGGGCCGGACGCCGACTACGGCGTCCTCTCTCACCTCACTGCGCTCCATCTGAATTACCCGTTGCTCGAGTATGCGCCGCCCAAAGTACACGTCACGATTCCGCCGAACCTCCGTGTACGTCGAGCGCCGCCGTCGTGGCTCGATATACATTTCGGCCACATTGCGGGGAAAGACGTCACGAATGCCGTGGGCGGCTTGCCCATGACGAAGCTCGAGCGCACTTTGTTCGATTGTATCGCGGCACGCGTCGATCGTCGCCTCATCAACCGCGTCATCGATGCGGCGGTCCACCACGAGATACCCGACGTCGTCGACGCTAGAACGGTGGCGAAGCTGCGCACGGCGCTAGGGTAGTGCGGCCGTCGCAGGGCGCGGCCCGTCGCGCGAATCGGCTCGCAGCGCAGGTCGACGCGGCTGCTCGCGAGATGGGTACCACCGTTCGGCGCTACCGCGATGCCTTCAACAGGAAGATGCTGCTCCTTGCGCTCCATCATGCGATCGAAGAAGGGGAGCTCGATGGGTACGTCCTCAAAGGCGGTGCCGCGATCGAGCTTCGCCACGGGTTCGGCGCGCGAACGACGACCGATCTGGACATCGAATTGCCATGCAGGATCGACGAACTGACGGCTCTGTTCGAGACGGCGATCGCCGTCGGCTGCGGCGATTTTCGCTTCGAGCTACTTGCGGGCATTCGCCCCATTCGCGAAGACGCGGTTCACGTTTCAGTCGCGATGAAATATATCGGGCGACGATGGGCCACGATCGATGTCGACCTCGCGCCCGCGCAGTCCGGAGACGTCGCGGATCGTTCGCCACTCATGGTCGTTGAATTTCCCGAAATCGCCGGTATTGCCCGGACGATGAAGCCCGAATACCAAATCGCTCAGAAGATCCATGCGGCAACCACGCCCGACCGGCCGGACCATCAATACGATTACGCCCGCCATGTGGTCGACGTCCTATACCTTGCTAGCCAAGGAGTAGACTTGTTCGCCATCCGCTCAGCGTGCCAAGCGGTTTTTGATGCGCGCTCCGTGACCGATGGCAGAAGGTGGCCTCCCGTAGTGCATCTCCCCGAGCGTTGGATCGCTGAATACGGGACGACGTTAAGCGCCTACAACATCGAGATGCCCGCGGAGGACGTTCCGCGCACGTTTGTGGGGCTACTAGTTGCGATCGTCGGCTGAGAGCCAAGTGCTGATCGGCCCTCAGAAAAGAACCGCCGACGCCAAGCGCGTAGAACCACGAATGCACCGCTTGTTCCGCGCCGCGGCATTTGCCGCGGTGCTGGTCGCTCTCCAGGTTCCCGGCGGGCCGAGCCGGGCGCAGGGTGCGCACGCCGTCGATCCGTCGCTGTTCGCCGGGCTGCGCTGGCGCAATATCGGGCCGTTCCGCGGCGGGCGGGTGTTGGCGGTGAGCGGCGTACCCGGTGATTCGCGCACGTTTTACATGGGCGCCGTCGGCGGCGGCGTGTGGAAGACCGGCAACGCCGGGCGCACGTGGACGCCGATCATGGATTCGCAGCCCGTCGCGTCGATCGGTGCGCTCGCGGTCGCGCCGAGCGACGCGAACGTCGTCTACGTCGGCAGCGGCGAAGCCGACATGCGGTCCAACATCCAACACGGCAACGGAATGTACAAATCCAGCGACGCGGGTACGACGTGGGCGCGCATCGGGCTCGAAGACTCGCGGCAGATCGGCCGCATCCTCGTCGATCCGCGCAATCCGGGCACGCTGCTCGTCGCCGTGCTCGGCCACGCATACGGGCCGAACGACACCCGCGGCGTGTACCGTTCGACCGACGGCGGCGCGACCTGGACGCGCACGCTGTTCCACGACCGCGACACCGGCGCGATCGATCTCGCGAGCGATCCGTCGATGCGCACGGTGTACGCGTCGCTGTGGCAGACGCGGCGCCCGCCGTGGAGCGTGTACCCGCCGTCGAAAGGCCCGGGGAGCGGCCTGTACAAGTCGACCGACGGCGGCGTGACGTGGAATCCGTTGCAGGGGAACGGTTTTCCGTCCGAAGCGCTCGGCAAGATCGGGCTCGCGGTTGCGCCGAGCGATCCCAAACGCGTGTACGCGATCGTCGACGCGAAGGCCGGCGGCCTCTACCGCAGCGACGACGGCGGCGCGAACTGGAAGCTCGTCGATGCCGACAAGCGCTTGTGGCAGCGCGGCTGGTATTTCTGCCACGTGACCGTCGATCCGCGCAACGCCGACGTCGTCTATATCTCCGACACCGCGTTCTACCGTTCGAGCGACGGCGGCACGACCTTCACCGCCATCAAAGGCTCGCCCGACGGCGACGACTTCCAGGGCGTGTGGATCGATCCGACCGAGCCGGCGCGCATGATCCTCGCGACCGATCAAGGCGCGACGATCAGCATCGACGGCGCGAAGACGTGGAGCTCGTGGTTCAACCAGCCCACGGGCCAGTTCTACCACGTCGCCACCGACAACGCGTTTCCGTACCGGCTCTACGGCGCGCAGCAGGACAACGGCGCCGCGATGATCGTCTCGCGCAGCGCGCACGCCGGCATTCAAGAGCGCGACTGGCGGCCGATCACGGCGGGCGGCGAGAGCGGCACGATCGCACCCGACCCGTACGACAGCAACATCGTGTACGGCAACACCGTCGTGCGCGAAGACTTGCGCACGGGGCAGACGCGCGCGCTGTCGCCGACCGCCGCGCGCAACGGGATCTGGCGGGCCGAGTGGACGCAGCCGCTCGCATTCGGGCGTGACCACGCGCTGTACACGGCGAACCAAGTCGTGTTCCGCACGCGCGACGGCGGCATGCACTGGCAGACGATCTCGCGCGACCTGACGCGGCGACGGGCGGGAGTTCCGGCGACGCTCGATCCCACGACCGCGAACGATGCCGACGGACCCGAGCCGCGCGGCGTCGTGTACGCGCTCGCGCCGTCGCCGGTGCGCGCGAGCGTCGTGTGGGCAGGCACGGACGACGGGCTCGTCCACCTCACACGCGACGACGGCAAGACGTGGCGCAACGTCACGCCGCGGGCGATCACGGCGTGGAGCCACGTCGATTCGGTCGAAGCGTCGCATTTCGACGACCGCACCGCGTACGTCGCGGTCGACCGGCACCGCCTCGACGACGACCGCCCGTACGTCTACGTCACGCACGACTCCGGGCGGACGTGGCGCGCTGCCGCGAACGGGATCGGCGGCGGCAGCCACGTCTGGGTCGTGCGCGAGGACCCGCGCCGGCGTGGCCTGCTGTATGCAGGCACCGAGACCGGCGTGTACGTGTCGTTCGACGACGGTGCGGCGTGGCAGCCGCTACGGCTTAACATGCCCGTCGCATCCGTGCACGACATCAGCGTCCGCGACGACGATCTCGCGATCGCGACGCACGGCCGTGCGTTCTGGATCCTCGACGACGTGACGCCGCTACGCCAGCTCGCCGCGAAACCGTCACCGGGCGCGCGGCTGTTCGCGCCGCGCGACGCCGTGCGCACGCGCCCATACAACGACGAAGCCGAGTCGTCGCCGCCCGAAGTGCCGATGGGCGAGAACCCGCCGTACGGCGCGGCGATCGACTACGTCGTCCCCGCGGGCGAAACCGGTTCGGTCGGACTCGTGATCGCGGACGCGTCGGGCCGCATCGTGCGCGCGTGGTCGAGCACCGACGCGCTGAAGCCGACCGACCCGGGCACCGTCGACTACCCGGCGTACTGGCTGGTGGCCGCGACGAAGCCGTCGGCGGAGCCGGGCATGCACCGCTTCATCTGGGATCTCCACGCCGCGTCGAGCGCGACGGGACGACGCCGTCGCGGCGGCGCCGGGCCGTACGTTCCGCCGGGACGCTACACCGTGCACATGACCGTCGCGGGCCGCACGATCACGCAGCCGCTCGCCGTGCGCCGCGATCCGCGCATCCGTGCAAGCGCCGCTGACCTCGTCGCGCAATATGCGCTCGCGCACGACGTCGACGCATTGCTCGCACGCGTGCAGCACGCCGTCACGCAAGCGACCGAGTTGCGCAAGAAGCCGGGCGCGGACGTCGCGAGGATTGACAAGCTGGCGGGTGTCGAGGCCGAGCCGGGCGGACCCCCGCCGCCGCCGACGAGCTTCACGACGCTGCGGTGGTTCGCCAGTGCGCTCGGCGATTTGTTCGGCTCGATCGAAAGCGCCGACGCCGCGCCCACGCCGCACGAGCGCGCGGCGTGGTCGTCGATACGCCCGAAAGCGGAAGCGTCGCTGCGAGCGTGGAGGGCGTTCGGAAAGTAAGCGCCGATGAATTAACTCTTCGCGGAAAAGACGAAAGCGCCGTTCGGCGCTTTCGATGGGTTTTTGGTGGCGGCGCTCTCCCACTGAGCTACCCGCGCCTTCGCCGGTCAGGGCAGGAATTGAACCTGCGACCTCCGCCAAGACTGTCGCCGACGCGTACGTCGGACTCATCTCCCCTAACGGGTCGGAAGCATCAATGGTTCCGCCGCGCCGATGAGTTCGTTCCAGCGACGGTCGCGACGAAGTCACGCGCCAGGGGAAGCAGCGCGTTCCCTTCGGCGAGCAGCAGGTTGCCGCCGATCAGCAGCATCGCGTCCGGGCCGTAGAAATCCAGCAACTCGTCGACGCGGTCCAAGCGCATCCCGCCCGCCGGGACCGGCAGCGCCGGGCGAATCTCGCCCCACGGGGCGCGTGCGCCGTCGGCGAGCGCGCCGCACTCCGCTTGCGGGTACGCGAAGCGGCCGCCGTAGTTGACGAAGATGGGCGCATCGGCCCCCAGCAGCCGGAAGATGCGGCCGAACAGCAGCGACGGTGCGATGCGGGCGGCGCCGCCGAACGACGGATGCGCGAGGTAGACGAAGTCCGGAAACTCGTCGATGAGATCGGCGAACGCGGGCAATCCGACCACCATAGGCGCGACGAGCACGACGCGCACGCCCGCGTCGCGCGCGACGCGCGCGCGCTCGCGCAGCACGCGCGGTGTGCCGATCAGGTGCGGCGCGTAGAACGACGGCTTACCCGTCGACGCGACGGCTTCGGCAATCGCGGCCTGACACGCCGGCACGCGCTCGGCGAACGGCGAGCACGCCTGATCGGCGATGCCATGATCGTCCTTCACGACGTCGATGCCGGCCAAGGCGAAGGTCCGGCACATGTGCGCCAACTCCGCGGTCGGCAATCCTTGCGGCTTCATCGCCACGCTCGTCAGCGCACGGTTCGGCGCCTCGACCAGCGCGCGAATGCCGGTGATCCCGTGGCGCGGCCCGCGGAAACGCGCGAGCAGCGGCGGCGGAAGATCCAAATCGACGAGCTGTACGTCGTCCCACAGCGACGCGTTCCCGAACACCATGTTCACGAGCTGTGCCGGCTCGTAGCCGGTCGTCTCGACGGCGATCCGCACGTCCACGCGGTAGCGCTCGTCGCCCGCCGGCTCGATCCCCGCGACGCGCGCGACGACCTCGTCGAGGATGCGCTGATCGCGCACCGCCTCGAGCGGGCACTCGACGCTCTGCTCGATCGCAAGCGCCGCGGCGCGCGCTTCGATACGGTCGGCGCCGGATTCGATCAGGTAGGTCGCCGTGAGCCACGCCATCGGCTAGCTTCCCGTGCCTTGATAGCGGTTGATGCCGACGCGCCAGAACGCGTACGCGAGCGCCGCGATAACGACGCCGACCAGCGGCGTGAGCAGCCCGATCGACGGGTTCAGGTGCAAGCCGTCCTCGCTCTTGTGCAGCAGGTACGTCGCCGGAAAGTAGTTCATGAACGCGAACGGCAGCACGAACGTCAGGACGAGCCGCACGCCGCGCTGGTAGATCGAGATCGGGTAGCGCGAGAACTCCTGTTCGAGCGACATGAACACCCAGCGCAGCGAGTCGATGCGCGTGAACCAGAACGACGCCGTGGCGATCGCGAGGTTGATGCCAAAGTCGATCAGCGCACCGCCGATCGCGACGAACGGCACGTAGCACACGAGGATCCAGTCGACGTGGACGCCGGCGAACGCCGTCACCACGCAGAAGTAGACGATCGCGAGGATCAGCTCGTCGGGCATGATCTGCTGCGGCACGGTGAGCGTCTGGAACAGCGGGTCGAGCGGGCGCACCAGGAAGCGGTCGAAGCGCCCTTCGCGCACGAACTCGGGCACGCTGCCGACGGTGAACAAGAAGCTGTTGTGCAGGCCGTGCCCCAGCATCCACAGCCCGTACATGAACGCGGTCTGCTTGAAATCCCAGCCGTTGATCGACGGGAAGTTGCGCAGCGTCACCCACAGCGCGACGATAGCGGTGGCGTGGTAGATCACGGTGAAGCCCGCCCACATGATGAAGTTCGCCCGGTACTCCAGCATGGTGAGCAAGTTGATCCGCCAGTAGCGTGCGTACGTCGCGAGGTACACGCCGGTTGCGTTCCGTCCGCGAGGCGGTCGTCCCCGTGCGGCCGCCGTACCGGCTCGATCTGACCGCCGTCGTCCTGCGGCGGCTGTCGACCAACGTCGTCGACGTCTTCGACGGCACGACGTACCGCCGGCTGCTCGGCGATCCCCAAGCGCCGACGCTGCTGTCGGTCGAGCAGGTTGCGCCCGACGCGCTCGCCGCGCGGCTCGACGGCCCCGGCGCGGAGGAGTTCGACCCCGCCGCAACCGCGCGCCGGATGCTCGGCGCCGACGTCGACCTCGCGGTGTTCTATGCCGGCGCTGCGACCGTGCCGTGGCTCGACCGCATCGCGACGGGCGCGCGCGGTGTGAGGCCGCCGCGCTACCCGTCGCTGTGGGAGACCGTGTGCAACGCCGTCGTGTACCAGCAAGTGTCCATCCACGCCGCCGGCGCGATCCTGCGGCGCGTGATCGAACGCTATGCGCTCCCCGTCGAAGCGAACGGCGTACGGCTGTTCCCGTTTCCACAGCCGCGCACGCTGCTCGACGCCGACCCGGTCGAGATGCGCGATCTCGGCCTGTCGGTGAACAAGATCAACGCGCTCAAAGCGGTCGGCGCGGCGATCGAATCGGGCGCGCTCGACGAATCGATGCTGGAACCGCTGAGCACGCCGGAGCTCATCGCGGCGCTCGTCGCCCACAAAGGCATCGGCCCGTGGACGGGCGCGGTCGTCGCGCTGCGCGGCTTCGGCCGGCTCGACATCTTCCCGATGAACGACTCCGGCGCGGAAGCGGGCCTCCGCAAATTATCCGGCGATCAAGACGTGCGCGCCGAACCGATCATCGAAGCGCTGTCACCGCAGCAAGGGATGCTGTACTATCACCTGCTGCTCGGCCGTCTCAACACAACGGGCGAAGTGACGCTGTCGATTTAGCTCGCCGCGGCCAGCCGCGTACCCGCCCGGTACGTGCTGAGAATTTGGGCGTACCGCGGTTCGTCGCGCAGCGGCTCGAAGGCCGGATCGTAGTCCACCACCGCCAGCAGCCCGTTGCCTTCGCCCGCACCGATGTCCAGCAGGTCGAGCGCGTGCTCCGGTTCGTCGAGCGCGAGTGCGATCGCCGCTTGCATCACGGCCGGCCCCCGGAACGCGTCGCGCACCGCGACGGCGCGTTCGCGGTCGCCGGACAGCGCGAGCGCGCGCGCGTACGCGGTCGTCACGGTCGCGGCGTATGGTTCGCCGGTCATCGACGCCGACAACTCGATCGTCTCCGCGTAGCGGCCGGTCGCGTTGAGCGCTTCGGCGAGGTAGCCCAGCACGAACGCGCACGACGGCTCGATCTCGAGCAGCTCGCGGGCGCGCACCGCCGAATCGGCGTAGTTCCCGCGGAAGAACGGGACGGTCATCTCGGCTGCGATGAAGCGAAACGACTCCGGCTCGGCCGCCGACGCGCACGCGAAGCTGCGCTCCGCGGCGTCGAGGTCGCCTTCCATGACGTGCGACCAGCCGAGCGTGAAGTGCGCGTGGGCGGTGCGATCGTCGTGATCGAGCGCGACGTGCGCGAGGTCGCGCGAGCGCTTGACGTTGCGGGTCTGCCACAGCGTCACGCCCGCGTTCGCGGCTTGGACGAGCGGCGACAGCGGGGCGAGCTCGGCCGCGCGCTGCACGCAGCCGCGTGCCCGGGCCAGCGCCGCGTTCGCTTCCGACGCGCTCGCCAAGGCGAGGCTGACGTTCGCGCTCGCCAGCGCCGTCCAGCCTTCGACGAGGCGCGGCGCGGTGTCGACCGCGCGCTGGAGCCACGCGATCGAAAGGCGGCAATCGGCGAGATCGAAGCGCTGCAGCAGATAGCGCCCGAGCGCGTACGCGTGCTGCGCTGCGCGGCGCTGCGGGTCGCGCATCGCGTCCGCGGCGCGCAGGGTGCGCTCGATCTCGACCGCGACGGCGTCCACCGCTTCGCTGCGGTAGCGGAAGAAGTGGCGCGGCGAGAAGTTCAGCTCGCCAGCGACGGTGTGCGTCAGCTCGCCGTCGATGTCGCAGCGGCGGATGATCGCCGCCAGCCGGCGGTCGTGGTCGTGCAGCCCGCGCTCGATCGCGGTGACGAGCGCCTCGCGCGCCGTCGTGCAGCCGTACGCCGCGCGCAGGCTCTGCGCCAGCTCGTCGCGTTCCAGCGCGGAGGGGCGGCGCAGCTTGCGCAAGAGCCGCCGGGCAACCCGTTCCCAGCCGCGGTCCGTCGCGTCCATTGGCTCGGTGTTCGAACCGCCGTCGCCGCCGCCTGCGCCGCAGCGCCGGGTTTGTGCCGCGTTTGTGCCGCCCCGGGGCGGAGGACGCGAGCCGCCGCTGGAACCCCGCCCCACCCGCCTGCGGTCGGAGGTCACGATGGCTACCCAAACCGCCCCCGTCTTTGCGATCCAGCGTTCCGCCGACCGCGCGTTCTTCGATTTCGGCTGGCTGCGGACGCACCACTCGATCAGCTTCGCCGACTACTACGATCCCGCCAACGTGAACTGGGGCGCGCTGCGGGTGTTCAACGACGACACCGTGCTGCCCGGCCAGGGCTTCGGCACGCACCCGCACCGCGACATGGAGATCGTGACCTACGTGCTGCGCGGCGAGCTCGAGCACAAAGACTCGCTCGGCCATCAAGGCGTGGTCGCGCCGGGCGGGATCCAGTACATCAGCGCGGGCACCGGCGTTCGCCACAGCGAGTTCAACCACTCCAAGTCGAACGACGTGCATTTCGTGCAGATTTGGGTGACGCCGCGCAGCTACGGCGAGCCGCCCGCGTACGGCCAGCAGGCGTTCACCGAAGACGAGCGCCGTAACCGCTGGCTCGTCGTCACCAGCGGTCAATCCGGTGTCGATGCGCCGGTGGAATTGCGCGCCGATGCGTCGCTTCGCGTCGCGAAGCTCGAAGGTGCCGCGCTGACGTACGCGTTCGATCCCGCGCGCTACGGCTTCTTGTTCGTGGCCGAGGGCGACGTCACCGCGAACGGCGAGCGTCTCACGACGGGCGATGCCGTGCGCATCCACGGGCTCGGTGAGCTCGAGGTGCGCGGCGGCGGCGAGCTCGTGCTGTGGGACGTTCCGCCGGCCGCCGATCGCGCGGGGAGCGCATGAAACAAGGCGCATGCGCGCACGCCGCCGCGGTGAAAGACCCGCCGCCGCGCACGCCCGAGGGCTGCGAGGAGTGCCTGCGCATCGGCGACGAGTGGGTGCACCTGCGCTTGTGCGAGGAGTGCGGGCACGTCGGCTGCTGCGACAGCTCGAAGAACACGCACGCGACCAAGCATTTCCACGCGACGAAGCACCCCGTCGTCGCGTCGTTCCAGCCGGGCGAGAACTGGAAGTGGTGCTACGTGCACGAAGCCATCTGGGAGTGAGGTGACGCGATGACGATGTGGGAGCCGTTCAGCGAGCCGGCCCGCCGCGCCATCGTCCGCGCGCAAGAAGTCGCGCAGATGTTCGGCGCGAACTTCATCGGCAATGAGCACATGGTCTTCGCGCTCGCCGAGGCCGACGACGCGGTCGGTGCGGCGCTCACGAACGCGGTCGACCGCGACGCGCTGCGCGAACAGCTCGGCAACGTCAGCCAAGCGCCGGTCGTCGAGATGGTGTTCACGACCGCTGCGAAGCAATCGATCGAGCTGGCGTTCGAGAACGCTCGGAAGCTGAACCACAACTACATCGGCACGGCCCACGTCGCACTCGGCATCCTGAGCAGCGCGCAGCCGCCGCCGCTGCTGCGCGACCACGACGCCGACTCGCTGCGCCTCGCGCTCGTCCTCGCGGCGACGCACGACAGCCCCGAGGCGGCGCAAAGAAAACAGCGCTGGAAGCGGTCCGAGGCCACGGAACGCCATCCCGTCTCCGACGCGGTCGACTCCATGCTGCCGTATCTGAAAGACCTCGGGAAGGACGGCACACGCATCACGGTGACGCTCGCCGTGCCCGGCGAAACCGAGCGCAGCTGGAATTGGGTCAAAGAGCCGCCCGCATGATGAACGAGCAATCGCTGAGCACGCTGCCGGCCGGCTTGCCGGCGCCCCGCGACGACGGCGCCGCCGCGCACCTCGAAGGAACGAAGCTCCCGAACGTCGCGCTCGCGGCGACGGACGGCACCGTCATCGACCTCGCGACGATCGCGGGCACGGTCGTCGTGTTCGCGTATCCGCGCACCGGCCGCCCCGGCGAACCGTCGCTCGTCGCCGACTGGGACCAGATCCCCGGCGCGCGCGGCTGCACGCCGCACACGTGCGCGTTTCGCGATCTGCACGCGGAGTTCACCGCGCTCGGCGCGCGCGTGTTCGGCCTGTCGACGCAAGGCACCGCGTACCAGCGCGAGATGACCGAACGGCTGCACGTCCCGTTCCCGGTGCTCAGCGACGCGGATCTTGCGCTGACGCACGCGCTGCGCCTGCCGACGATGGACGTCGCCGGGCAGACCCTATTGAAGCGCATCGCCTGGATCGCGCGCGACGGCACGATCGCGCGCGTGTTCTACCCGGTGTTTCCGCCCGACCGGAACGCAGCCGACGTTCTAGCGGCGCTGCGCTAACGCCCCAGCCGCGCGCACGTCTGCGCGGCTTGCTGCTGCTGCGTCGCGCGGCGGACGGCGACCATGTAGTTCCCCGAGCGCAGTGCCGCGATCGGCACCGCGACGATGGTCTGCGAGATTTGGCTGCCGTTGACCGGGCTCAGCGGGATGGGAACGTTCGCCATGGCGCCGGACGCGTTGACGCAGTCGCTGCCGCGATAGAGGCCGAGCTGCGTGCCGGCGTTGCCGGCGGTGCTGAAGCGGACCGTGACGCGGCTGCGCGTGCGCCCGATCTGCTGCAGCGTGACGGTGCCGCTCTGCGCGGAACCGGTCATCAGCTTGTACGTGACCGCTTTCGCCGCCATCGTCGCGTCGTGTGCCGCTTCGACCGGATTGGGGGTCTGGGCAAAGCTCGGCGCGGCGCTCGACCCCAGCAGCGCGACGGTGACGGCGGCGATGACGATGCGGTGGTTCATGACCGTTCCATCGTACCCCGTCTTCCAGAGAGCGCGCGGTGATCAGCCCGGCCAGGCGCGGTCGACGATCCCGCGCGTATCGATCCGTCCCGGCAGCGTGCCGAACGCGACGCCGCCTTCGCCGCCCAGGCGCGACGCGCAGAACGCGTCGGCGACCGCGGGCGGTGCGAACCGCACCAGCAGCGATGCTTGCAGCGCCAGCGCCATGCGCTCGACGATCCGGCGCGCATCCGCTTCGAGCGGCGCGCGGTCGCTGGCGAGCGCGTCGCTCAGCGATGCGACGGCGCTGTCCAGCCGCGCGTCGCCGCCGCGCGCGAGCGCGACCTCCGCAACGTAGGCATCGAGCGACGCCGGCTGCTTCGCGAGCGCGCGCAGGAGATCCAGCGCGTTGACGTTGCCCGACCCTTCCCAGATCGAGTTCAGCGGCGCTTCGCGGTACAGCCGCGGCATGATGCTCTCCTCGACGTAGCCGTTGCCGCCCAAGCACTCCAGCGCTTCGCCCACGTGCGCCGGCGTGCGCTTGCACACCCAATATTTGCCGAGCGCGATGCCGAGCCGCGCGAATGCCGCTTCTGCGGGATCGGTGGCGCGGTCGAACGCGCGCGCGAGCCGCAGCAGCAGCGCCGTCGCTGCTTCGGATTCCAGCGCGAGGTCGGCCAGCACGTTTCGCATCAGCGGCTGCTCGACCAGCCGCGCGCCGAACGCGCGGCGGTGGCGCGCGTGGTGCGCGGCCTGCGCGAAGGCTTGGCGCATCAGCGACGCGCTGCCCGCGATGCAGTCGAGCCGCGTGTGGTTGACCATCTCGATGATCGTCGCGACGCCGCGGCCTTCATCGCCGATGCGCAGCGCGAGCGCTTCGTCGAGCTCGATCTCGCTCGACGCGTTGGAACGGTTGCCGAGCTTGTCTTTCAGCCGCTGGATGTGGAACGCGTTGCGCGTGCCGTCGGGCAGCACGCGCGGGAGGAAGAAGCACGTCAGCCCGTCCGGCGCTTGCGCGAGCACCAGAAACGCGTCCGACATCGGGGCGGAGCAGAACCACTTGTGCCCGGTCAGCGCGTACGTGTCGCCGTCGAACGGCTCCGCGCGGGTCGTGTTGGCGCGCACGTCGGAGCCGCCTTGCTTCTCGGTCATCGCCATGCCGCACAGCGCGCCGCGCTTTTCGCGCAGCGGCCGCAGCTCGGGCTCGTATTCGGTCGACGTGAGCGCGGGCTCGAACAGCGCCGCGAGATCGGCGCGCCGCCGCAGCACGGGCACCGACGCGTACGTCATGGAGATCGGGCAGCCGTGCCCGGACTCCACCTGCGACCACACGTAGAAGCGCGCGGCTCGCGCGACGTGCGCGCCGTCGCGCGGCTCGCGCCACGGCGCGCCGTGCAAACCGTGCGACACCGCGACGTCCATCAGCCGGTGCCAGCTCGGGTGGAACGCCACCTCGTCGATGCGGTTGCCGAACCGGTCGTGCGTGCGCAGCTCGGGCGCGAAGCGGTTGGCCTCGAAGCCCCACGCGATCGCTTCTTCGGAACCCGCGAGCGTCCCGAGCGCGTGCAGGCCCGCCTCGTCCCAGCCCGCGCCTTCGCGCCGGACGCCCTCGAGCAGAGCGACGTCCCGCGCGGCCACGTCGTACCCGGCGAGCGGCGGCGGCTGGTTCGTGACGTCGTGCGTGGTGCGGTTCGGGCGGTCGATCGTGTCCATCGTGGCCTCCGCCCGCATGGTTCGCGCCGGCTCGTACTCCGACCGCCCGGGGTTTCCGCGAACCGGCGCGAAGGCGGCGTTCAATCGATCTTCTCAACGAGGTAGCCGATGAAGTCTCTCCATCTCGCGGGCGCGGTCGCACTCTGCGGCGCGCTCCTGTTCACGGGGTGTGCGAAGAAATCCGACCAGAGCACGTCGACGACGACGGATACCACGCAAACCGCCGCGACGACGGCGCCCGCCGCCGATGCCGCGGCAACGACGGCACCCGCCGGCGATGCGTCGACCGCGCCGGCCGCGGGCGCTTCGGCCGCGCCTGTCGTCACGGCGACGGCGGCCGCCGGCGGCACGTCGGTGAGCAGCTCGTCGGGCAACGGCACGTCGAGCGGCTACATCGATATCCCCGTGTATCCCGGTGCGTCGGAAGGCATGGATCAGGAATTGAACGCGTCGGGCAACGGCACGTCGGTGACGATGAAGGTGTTCACGTCAAAGGACGACGCGAAGAAAGTCGCCGAGTGGTACAAGTCGCACCTTCCGGCGAGCTGGAAGAACAGCATCATGACCGTCGGCGGCAAGACCGCCGGCACGTTCGTCGACGAGCACGCGGACGGCGACCAGTCGGTGCTCGTCACGAACCAAGACGACGGCACGAGCCGCATCCAGCTCACGACGAAGCACGGCAAGTAGCGCGCATTATGTGACGTAACCGTCAGCCGCCTTGCACCACGACGCGGCGCTGCGCGGCGCGCCACACCAGCGCCGACAATGCCGCGAATGCTGCCGCCCAGCCGACTTGCGCGGCCATCGCGGCGAGGTAGCCCGAGGGCGGGATCTTTCCGAGATAGATCAGCAGCGGCGTGGAGTAGATGGCCGCGAACGGCAGCGCGAGCACGATCTTCTGCAAGAGCCCCGGGAAGAAGATCAGCGGCACGATCTGACCGCTCAGCAGATCGCTCACCCAGCGCACGACGAGCTGGATCGCGAACGTCTCGAGCGTCCAGAACGCGACGCAGTTCATCAGGAAGTTCAGCATGAAATTGACGAAGTAGCCGAGCAGGAAGCTCAGCGCGAACGCGGCGAGGACGTGCGCCGGCGGCACGTCGATGCGCACGATGAACAGCGACAGCAGCAGCGCCGGCACGATGAGCACCGCGTGCAGCAGCGTCATGCCGACGCCATCGGCGAAGAAGTACATCGGCAGGCTGATCGGCTTCATCAAGTCGGTCGCGATCGTGCCTTCACGGATCTTCTCGCGGATCGCGCGCGTCCCGTCGATCTCCAGCACGAGCGACATCAGCAGCGCGACGCACGTGTACGTCAGGATGGCGTGGAGCGGGACGCCGGCCGGCGCGGCGTTCTGCGCGTAGAGCGCCGTCCACACCATCTTCATCAGGTAGAGGCGCACGATGAGCGACCCCACGTTGGTGAAGACTTCCATGCGGTAGGTCGCTTCGCGCGAGAACGCCTTGGCCGCGAACGCCGTGTACGGCGCCAGCAGCTCGGCAAGGGAACGCCGCGGGTGCTCGAAGCGTATTACGGACATGCTAGCAGCCGCCGTGCTCCTCGCGCTTGCCAGCGCGACGTTTCAGCCCGTCACCGCCGCGACGACCGCGCAGCCGCCCCAGGTGTTCGTTCGCGACGCCAGCGCGCAGCCGCAGACCGGCGACAACCCGCACGACTACGGTATCCGCCCGCCCGGCGACAACGACTCCGACGCCGCGATGCTCTACAACGCGCACAACGAGTCCATCCACACGGGCCTGGGCACGTGGCGCACCGCCGACGGCACGGCGACGTTCGAGCCCGCGGCGCAGGCGATGACGAAGGTGCACACCGTGTTCCACCGCCTGATCCCGAACGGGCGCTACAGCCTGTTCGTGCGGCAGATCGCGGGCCGCGCGGGCGCCGTGTTCACGCCGCTGGATCTCATCGGCGCAACGAACAACTTCACCGCGGGCACGGACGGCAGCGCCGACTTCACGGTCAACTCGCCGCTGCAGATGCCGTCCGGCTCGCAACTCGTGCTCGTGTTCCACAGCGACGGCGCGGACCATCAGTCGTCGATCGGCGTGCTGGGGACCAACGCGCACCCGCAGCTCATCACGCGGGTGCCGTAACCGGCGCTTCGCTGTAGCCTTCGAGGTAGATGCGGCGGATGATCGACTCCAGCTCCGGCTCCTCGATCGAGAGGTCCCGCACGCAGTAGGCGTCCGCAACTCGGCGGATGACCACTTCGGCGGATACGGTGCGGCGGTCGAACCGCAGCCGCACGACGTCGCCCTCGCGCGACTCGAGCTCGGCGCCTTCCACCACGACCTCCGGCGTCGGCTCGGCGAACGTCACCACCAGCGTGCGGTGCGTGCCGTAGCGGTCGCGCAGCGCATCGATCTCGCCGTCGTACACGAGCGTGCCTTTGTCGATCAGGACGATGCGGCGGCAAAGGCGCTCGACGTCGGCGAGGTCGTGCGTCGTGAGGATGAAGGTCGTCCCGCGCTCGCGGTTGACGCGCCCGATGAACTCGCGGATCGCTTCTTTCGCCACCACGTCGAGCCCGATCGTCGGCTCGTCGAGAAACACGACGGGCGGATCGTGCAGCATCGCCGCGGCGAAGTCGCCGCGCATCCGCTGCCCCAGCGAAAGCTGGCGCACCGGCGTGCGCAGGAACGGCCCCATGTCGAGCGTCTCGGTGAAATGATCCAAGTTCGCACGATAGCGCGCCGCGGGGATGCCGTAGATCGCGCGCAGCAGCTCGAACGACTCGACCAGCGGCAAGTCCCAGTACAGCTGCGACCGCTGCCCGAACACGACGCCGATGTTGCGCGCATTTTTCTGCCGCTGCTCGTGCGGCACGAGCCCAGCGACGCGCACACTCCCCGACGTCGGCACCAGGATGCCGGTCAGCATCTTGATCGTCGTCGACTTGCCCGCGCCGTTCGGCCCGATGTAGCCGACCAGCTCGCCCTCGTCGAGCGCCATCGTGATGCCTTCGACCGCGACCTTGTCCTCGTAGTCGCGCGAGAACAGCGTGCGCAGCGTCCCGCCCACCCCGGGCCGGCGAACGAGCGACCGGAACACCTTGCGCAGGTCGCGCGTCTCGATGATCGGCATCGCCGTCCGTCTTCGGCGCGGGTCCGCAGAGCCCGTCCCGTGAACGCAAGCGCTCGGAGACGCGACGATGGCGAACAAGAAACAGAAGAAAAAGACGAAGGACGACGCGCCGCCCGCGCTCGGCCGCCTCGGCGCGGAGAAATGGGTCGCCGTGCGGCAGAAGAGCGGCGCCGGACCGATGGAGCCCAAGCCGCGCCGCGGCACGCGCACGGAGCGCGAGCGCGAGGCCATCGAGCGTGAGGCGGACGCCCGGCCGGAGAAGGACGTCTGAGCGCCGTACCCGACGCGCTCGCGCAAGCGCTCCGCGACACGGCGTTCGTCGTCGTGCAGGCACCGGCAGGCTACGGCAAGACGACGAGCGTGCACGCCGCGCTGGACGGCGCGCCCGACGTCGCGTGGTACGACGCGCAGCCGTGGGAGGGCGATGCGTTCGCCGCCGCGCTGCTCGCGCACGTACGTGTCGTGCGTCCGGACGTCGGGCGGCTGACGCTCGCGCTCGCCGAGCAGCACGCCGATCCCGAGCGCCTCGGCGCCGCGTTCGCCGAAGAGCTGACGCACGTGGACGCGCCGCTCCGCATCGTGGTCGACGACGCGCACGTGCTGGGCGCGCCGTTCGCCGCATTCGTGCGCAGCGTCGTGCGGCGGCTGCCGAATACGGTGCGGCTCGTGCTGCTCGCGCGCGTCCCGCTCGACGTCGGGCTGCCCGAAGCCGTCGCAGCCGGGCGCGGCGCGCTCGTCGACGCGAACGCGCTGCGGTTCGACGTGCCGCGGGCGCACGCGCTCGCGCGCTCGCTCGGCGTCGCCCTCGACGACGAGCGCGCGAACGCGCTCCTGCGCCGCACGGAGGGCTGGCCGATCGCGGTCGCCCTCGCGCTGCGTGCGCCCGCCTCGTCCGACGTGCTGCTCGACGAGCTCGTCACGCACCGGCTCGACGCGCTCGGTGCGGAGGATCGCGCACTGCTCGAAGCGATCGTGGCCTACGAAACCGTCGAGCCCGGCGTGGTCGTGCCGGGCGACGCGGCGTTCGCGGCGCGCCTTACAACGCTCGCCGGGGACGCGACGCTCGTCGCACCGGTGCGCGGCGGCTTTCGCGTCCATCCGCTGGTGCGCGAAGCGCTCGTGCGGCGCGTCGGCGAACGCGCGCTAGTCGTGCAGCACGCCGAAGCCGCGCGGGCATATGCCGCCGCCGGGCGGCTGCGGCCCGCGCTGTTCCACCTCGACGCCGCGCACGATTCCGCGGCGGACGCGGCATTTCTGCGCGCGCATGCTCCGTCTGCCGTCGCGTCGGGTTTGCTCGACGGCGTGCGGGGTTCGCTGGCGCGCGTGCGCGCAGCGCACGTGGACGAACCGGCGCTGATCTGTTTGGTGGAAGGGCTGCTCGCGAAGTCGCGCGGCGACGACGGCCGTCCGTCGTTCGCCGAAGCCGCGCGCGAAGCGGACGCGCGCGGCGACGCCGCGCTCGCGTTCGAGGCGCGGCTCCAGGCGGTCGAAGGCGACCTCGCGCGCAGCGAGCGCGTCTCGGCCGAACGCATCGACGACTTGCTGGCGCGCGCGCCCGCGCACGGTCCCACCGCGCTCGGCAAGGCGATCGTGCGCGCCGGGTGGGCCGATGCGCTCGGCGGGCGGTTCGCGCACGCGCTCGCGCGCCTCGACGCGCTCGCCGACGGCGGCGATCCGGCCGTGCTCGCCGACGTCGCACCGCTCGCCGCGTACGCGCACGTCGCGCTGGGTGACTTCGAGGCCGCGGAGCACCACGCGAACTTGCTAATCGAGATGTGGTCGGGCAGCGACGATCTCGTGCGCTATTTCGGCGCGCTGGTGTGGGCGGCGCGCTTCGCGCTGCTGCGCGGCGAGACGACGGCGGCGTACGAGCTCGCGCGCGAAGCCGAGCGCATCGCGCGGCCGTTCGCCTTGCGCGCGCAAGCCGCGTCGCTGCACGCCGCGCTCGCCGAGGCGGCGCTGCACGCCGGCGACACCGCGCTCGCGCGGCGCGAGGCGCGCGCGGCGCTGCGCTCCGCCGACGCCGCGTGGTACGCGCGCGACGCGCAGCGCACGCGAACGCTCGCGGCCCGCATCCTCGCGCGCGCCGACGCGCTCGACGGCGATTTGCTCTCGGCGCTCGCGGCGAGCGGCGACGACGACCCGCTCGTGCGCGCGGACGCGGCCGCATTCGCCGCGCTCGCGAACGCGAGCGACGCAACGGTTCGCCGCGACCGTGCGCGCACGGCGCTCGCAGCGGCGACGCCGGTCGACGGCGCCGATGCGGTCGCGCTGTGGGCGGCGGCGGAGATCCTCGACTTGCTCGACGCGCTCGCCGGGCACGACGTCGAGACGGCGCTGCGCAGCGCCCCGTTCGACGGCCTGATCGCGCGCCGCGCCGAACCGGTCCGGCTGGCGGCGCTCGGCGCGATCTTGCGCGGCGTCACGCGCGGCACGCGCCGCGCGGCGGAGTATGATGAGGCGTTCGCGCGCGCGACGCTGGGCGGGCCGCGCTTCGAGACGCACGTCGCCGCGCGGCTCGCAGCGCCGTACCTGCGCGGTCGCGACGCGCCGCCGCCCGCGGACGCGCAGCTCGAGCCGCTGACGGCGCGCGAGCGCGAGATCCTCGAGCTGCTGGCAGCAGGCCTGACGAACCGCGAGATCGCCCAGCGCCTGGTCGTCTCCGCACGCACCGTCGAGACGCACGTCGCCCGCGTGACCGGCAAGCTCGGCGTGAACTCACGCGCCCGCGCGGTCGCCCGGGCGGTGGCGAGGGGAATCCTCAGCGCCCCGCGAGAGTACCACTCCCTGTGATCCGGCGCGGCCCGAAAGTCCCGAAAACCCCGATCTTCCTCACCATCGCCGCGCTGGGCGTCGTGTTCGGCGACATCGGAACCAGCCCGCTCTACACGCTCAAGCTGTGCCTGGGCTTGGCCGGCTCCAAGGGCGGCCTCGGCGACGTGCTCGGGATCTGCTCGCTGCTGTTCTGGGCGCTGGTGGTCGTCGTGTGCATCAAGTACGCGACGTTCATCACGCGCGTCGACCACGAGGGCGAAGGCGGCATCCTCGCGCTGCTCGCGCTTGCGACGGGCGGCCGGCTGCAGGGCACGATGATCCGCGGCACCGTGCTGACGATCATCGTGATCATCGGTTCGTCGACGATGATCGGCGACGGGATCATCACGCCGGCGATCTCGGTGCTGTCCGCAGTCGAAGGCCTCGCCATCGCGTCGACCGCTTTCGAACCGTACGTCGTGCCGATCTCGCTGCTCGTGATCGTGATGCTGTTCGCGCTGCAGCGTAACGGCACCGAACGCGTCGGCTCGCTGTTCGGGCCGGTGATGCTGGTGTGGTTCATCACGATCGGCCTGCTCGGCGCGCTCGCGGTCGTGCAGCACCCGGAGGTCGTGCGCGCGCTCGACCCCCGCTATGCGTTCCACTTCGCGACGCACAACGGCTTCGTCGGCTTCACCATCCTGGGCGGGGTGGTGCTCGCGGTGACCGGCGTCGAAGCGATGTACGCCGACCTGTCGCACTTCGGCCGCGGCCCGATCGTGACCGGCTGGTACATGCTCGTGTTTCCGGCGCTCGTGCTGAACTATTTCGGGCAAGGCGCGAACCTGCTCGCGAATCCGCGCAGCATCGCGAACCCGTTCTACGCGCTGGCGCCGTCGTGGGCGCTGATCCCGATGGTGATCCTCGCGACGATGGCGACGGTGATCGCGTCACAAGCACTGATCTCCGGGACGTTCACGCTGGTCGAGCAGGCCATCGCGCTCAACCTGGCGCCGCGCGTGCTCGTGCAGCACACGTCGCACCGCTACAAAGGCCAAGTGTTCGTGCCGTCGGTGAACCGCTGGCTCGGCATCGGCTGTGCGATCCTGGTCGTGGGTTTCCGATCCAGCGACGCGCTGGCGGCCGCGTACGGCGTCGCGATCGGGTTCACGATGCTCTGCACCTCGCTGACGTACTTCGTCGTGATCACCAAGGTGCTGCACTGGAACCGCGGGCTGTCGCTCGCGCTGGTGACGGGCTTCGTGATCGTCGACGGCAGCCTCATCTTGGCGTCGCTGCCCAAGGTGGTGCACGGCGGCTGGATCCCGCTCGCGATCGGTGGAACGCTGGTGCTGATGAGCCTCACGTGGCTCGAAGGCCGGCGTTCGCTGACGAAGGCGCTCGCGGAGCAGCAGATCCCGATCGAGACGGTGCTCGAGAAATTACCGGCGGGGATGGGCGAGCACGGCACGATGGTGTTCCTCACGCCCGACCCGCGCGGCGTCCCGTTCCTCGCGCGCCACCGCTGGATTCGCGACCGCGCGCAAGAAGAGCGGCTCGTCATCCTCAACATCGCGCGCGCGCCGACGCCGTACTTGCTCACCGATTTCGAGCGCGTCACGGTCGAGCGGCTCTCGCTGCGGCTCGTGCGCGTGATCGCGCGGTTCGGCTACATGGAGTCACCCGAGATCGCACCGATCCTGCGCGCGTGCGAAGCGTTCGGCTTGAACTTGGACCGCGACGATACGTCGTTCTTCTATGCCGATCCGAAGATCGAGGCGGCGCCGGACGGCAGCGGGATGCCCGGCTGGCGGCGCGAGCTGTTCGTCACGCTGCAGCGCAACGCGCGGCCGCTCCCCGACGATTTGCACATTCGCGCCGAACGCCGCGTCGAGCTGGGCGTCACGGTCACGATGTGAGCGGCTCGCGCGACGCGCGCCTCGCGCCGCTGGCGCTGGCGGCGCTCGGCGTCGTGTTCGGCGACATCGGCACGAGCCCGCTGTACGCGTTCAAGCAGTGCTTCACGGCGGGCCGCGGTTTCGCGCCGACGCCCGACAACGTGCTGGGGATCCTGTCGCTGATCACGTGGGCGCTGATCCTGGTCGTGTGCGTGAAGTACGCATCCGTGGTGCTGCGCGCCGACAACGACGGCGAGGGCGGTACGCTGGCGCTGCTCGCGCAGCTGCGGCCCACCAGCCGCATCGGCATCCCCGCGCGGCTCACGCCCGTCGCGTACATGCTGCTGTTCGCCGCGGGGATGGTGTTCGGGGACGGCGTGATCACGCCGGCGATCTCCGTGCTGTCCGCGGTCGAAGGGATCGGCGTCGCGGCGCCCGCGGCCGAGACGTTCATCGTGCCGATCACCGTGGGCATCCTGATCGCGCTTTTCTTCGTGCAATCGCGCGGCGCGGGCAAGATCGGCGCCGTGTTCGGGCCGGTGATGGTGCTGTGGTTCGGCGCGCTCGCGCTCGCGGGCGCGTTCGCGATCGCGCGGGAGCCGCGCGTGCTCGCGGCGTTCGACCCGCTCTACGCGCTGGCGTTCATCGCGCACCATCGCGTCGCCGCGATCCTCGTGCTTGGCGCGGTCGTGCTGTGCGTGACCGGCGTCGAGGCGATGTTCGCGGACCTCGCGCACTTCGGCCGCCGGGCGATCTGGCTTGCGTGGTACGCCGGCGTGTTCCCCGCGCTGCTGCTGAACTACTACGGCCAGGGCGCGCTCGCGCTCGCCGACCCGAGCGCGCTCAAGAACCCGTTCTACCTGCTGTTCCCGGCGTGGGCGCTGATGCCGATGATCGCGGTCGCGACGGCCGCGACGGTGATCGCATCGCAGGCGCTCATCACCGGCGCGTTCTCGCTCACGCAGCAAGCGGTGCAGCTCGGCTACCTCCCGCGCCTGAAGATCGTGCACACGTCGCACGAGGTCGAAGGCCAGATCTACATGCCGTTCGTCAACGTCATGCTCGCGGTCGCGTGCCTCGCGCTCGTCGTCGTGTTCCGCAGCTCCGACAAGCTAGGCGCGGCATACGGGCTCGCCGTGACCGTCACGATGCTCGCCGACTCGCTCGTGATCGGCGTGCTGCTGCGGCGGCGGTTCGGCTGGCGCATCGCGTACGTCGTGCCGCTCGTGGCGCTGTTCCTGACCGTCGACGGCGCGTTCCTGATCGGCAACCTGCCGAAGCTGCCGCAAGGCGGCTACATCCCGATCGCGATCGCGGTCCTCATGTTCACGGTGTTCATCACGTGGGTCGGCGGGCGGCGGCGCCTCGCGATGGCGCTCGCCGACCTGTCGACGCCCATCGAAACCTTCGTGAAGGAGGTCGATCACAAACCCGCTTCGATGACGGACGGCACCGCGATCTTCCTGACGCCGCATCCCGAAGGCATCCCGTTCATCCTGCGCCACCACTGGCTCCACAAGAGCGTGCTGCGCGAGGAAGTCGTGCTGCTCACGATCGTCAACCACCGCCGGCCGCACGTCGATGCCGCGAACCGCGTCGTCGTCGAGCAGATCGTGCCGCGCCTGACGCGCATCACGGCGAACTACGGCTTCATGGAAGAGCCGAACGTGAACGACATCCTCAAACTGTGCCGCTCGCAGGTTCCGCCGGAGATCGACCTCGAGGACGCGGACTACTTCCTCGCGCGCCCGCGCATCGTGCCGCGCAACGAGCCGGGCCACGGCTTCCCGAAATGGCAGCGCTGGCTGCTGCGCTACATGATGCGCAACGCGAACCCGCTCACGGACTCGCTGGGCATCCCGCCGGACCGCATCATCGAGTTCGGCGTTGTGCTGAAGGTATGACGTTATCATGACAAACGGCGTTGACGTCGTCTTACGCGCCGGAGCGTACAACGGGGAGTGTCCCGTGTGGTCCGCGGCGGAGGGCGCGCTCTACTGGTGCGATACCTTTGCCGGGAAGCTGCATCGCTTCGATCCCGGCGCGGATGCGGACGAGGAGTGGACGATGCCCGCGTGGACGGGATCGTTCGGGCTCGGTTCCGGCGATCGTATGCTGGTCGCGCTGCGCACGGGGATCTTTCGCTTCGACCGGCGCACGGCGGCGCTCGAGCCGTTCGCACCGGTGCCGTTCGACGCGCACCGCTTTTTCTGGAACGACGGCAAAACGGACCCGTGCGGCCGCTTCTGGGTGGGCCCCGGATTCGCGCCGCTCGACCGGCGCGGTGAAGGACCGAAGGGCGCGCCGCTGCACCGCATCGAGCCGAACGGCGAGCAGATCGCGAAGTCGGCGACGGTGCGCATCTCCAACGGCCTGGCGTGGAGCGCCGACGAGCGCACGATGTATCACGCAGACACCATGGCGCAAGAAGTCTACGCGTACGACGTGCTCGACGCGGAGCGCGGCACGCTCGGCGAGCGGCGCACCTTCGCGCGCGTCGAGACGCCGCGCGGCGGCCCCGACGGCGCGGCGACCGACACCGACGGTTGCTACTGGAGCGCGGTGTACGCCGCCGGAAAGGTCGTGCGGCTCACGGCGGACGGCCGCGTCGAGCGCGAGGTGCGATTACCGGTCCCCAACGTCACCGCGATTGCGTTCGGCGGCGCCGACTTGCGCACGGCGTACGTGACGAGCGCGGCGAAGCCGTTCGGCGCCGCCGAACGCAGCCACGATCCGCTGGCGGGCGCGGTGTTCGCGTTCGACGCACCCGCGCCGGGCGTGACCGTACCGCTGCTCGACGACGCGTACTTTCGCTAGCGCACGCGGATTCCGCCCGCGATCGGCTCAGCGAGAGCGCGGATCTCAGCCGGCGCGCGCGAGCAGCTCCGCGGCCGGCACCGCGATCATGTTCACGACGTCAGCGTCGTCGATGCCGATCTCCAGCGCCTCCGGATGCTCGCCGGTGCCGTTGTGGAGGCTCAGCTCGAGCCGCGGCCATTTGCCGTCGTGGAACGTGAGCGTCGCCCAGGATCCGCCGCGCTCCCACGTCGCGCTCTGCGCCGTACCGTCGTTGCGCCGAATCTCCGCCGCGATGCCGGGCTCGATCTCACGGATGCGCCGGTCGACCTCGTCGACGCGGCTCGCGAACGTCTGCGGCTCCATGCGCCGGGCGTAACACCTCGAACGCGCAAACTCCTGGCGCATGTCCGTGCGCGGCGGCGACGAGCAGTGAGACGCGCACGCGCCGGCCGTGCGCCGGTTCGGCCGCCGCGAAGGTTGAGCCCGTGCTTTCGACGGAACGTCGTGGCGGTGGAGCGCTTCGGCTCGTGATCGTCACCGTCTCGCGCGCATACGGCGCTTCCGCGCTCGCCATTTCGCGCGCCGTCGCCGAACGGCTCGGGTACCGGCTCGTCGACGAGCAGCTTCCGGTGGTCGCGGCGTGGCGGCTGGGCACGTCGGCCGACGTCGTCCAAGCCGCGACCGAGCGCCCGCGCGGCTTCGGCGAACGGGTGTTGGAGCAGCTCGGCGGCGGCGTGCCCGAAGCCGTGCAGCCGCCGGCGTCCGACGACTCGCTCGCCGAGACGCGGCGCGCGATCGAGGAAACCGTGCGCGAGGAGGCGGCGGCGGGCAACGTGGTGATCGTCGGCCGCATGGGGGGTGCGATCTTGGGCGCGCGGCCCGACGTCGTGCGTGTCTTCATCAAGGCGCCGCTCGACTGGCGCGCGTCGCACGTCGCCGAGTCGCTCGGCGTCGGCGACGCCGCGGCGCGCACCGAGATCGCGCGCATCGACGAGGCGCGCCGGACGTACGCGCGCGAAGGCTATCGCGTGAGCTGGGGCGATCCGCGCAACTACGATCTCGTCGTCGACACCTCGAAGTTCGAGATCGCCGGAAGCGCCGACATCATCGTCGCGGCAGTGCACGCCGCGGGCGGGTGAGCGCCGAACCGCGGATCCCCGAACGCCGTCCCGGCTTCTTCGGACCGTTCCGCTTCAAGGATTTCCGGCTGCTGTGGAGCGGGCTGCTCGTCGCGAACCTCGGCACGTGGATGCAGTTCACGGCGCTCGGATTCTACGTCGCGTCGCTCGCGCCCAACGCGCGCGTCGGCTCGCTCGACATCGGCTTGCTCGGCGCGGCGCGCGCGGTGCCGGTGCTGATCTTGTCGCCGCTCGCCGGTGTGGTCGCCGACCGCTACCCGCGGCGCGTCGTGCTGTTCGTCACCAACAGCTGCACGTCGGCGCTGTCGTTCGTTCTTTTCGCGCTGGTCGCGACGAACCACGCGCCGCTGTGGACGCTGATGATCACCAGCGGCCTGCAAGCCGCGACGCAGTCGTTCGACGCGCCCGCGCGGCAGAGCTGGGTGCCGCTGATGGTGCCGCGCGAGTTCATCGGCGGCGCGATCGGGCTGAACTCCGTCGCGTTCAACGCGCCCAGCGTCGTCGGACCGCCGCTGGCGGGTCTGCTGATCGCGGCGATCGGCGTCGCGCCCTGCTTTCTCGTCAACGCGCTCAGCACGCTGGCGGTGGTCGTCGCGCTGATCTTCATGCGGCCGGCGCCGCCGTCGAGCACGCGCCGCGGCAACGTGTTCGGCGCGATCCTCGAAGGCGTGCGGTATCTGATGCGGCATCCCGTGCTGCGCTGGGTGGTGCTGCTGATGATCCTCACGTCGCTGACGTACCGCCCGTACAACTTCATCCTGCCGGCGTACGCGGTGCACGAGATCCACACGGACGCGAAGGGCTTGGGCTGGCTCATGGCCGCCAGCGGCCTGGGCGCGATCGCCGGTGCGTTCTTCACCGCGGCGACGGGCGGCGAGCGCCGCGGCACCATCTGGCTCTTCTCGGTGATCCTCGGCGCGGTCGGCGTCGCGGCGCTCGGGCTGACGACGAACTTCGGGCTGGCCGCCGTGTTCCTGGTCGTCGTCGGCCTTGCGACGATGAGCTTCATCGGCTCGTCGAACATCCTGCTGCAGACGCTCGCGCCGGACGACATGCGCGGCCGCGCGATCTCCGTGTACTCGATGATCATCCTCGGGCTCGTCCCGCTGGGCTCGCTGATCGTCGGCGCGCTGGCGACGTGGCTGGAGCTGCGCTGGACGTTCATTCTGGGCGGCGCGATCTCGGTGGTCTTCGCACTGTGGATCGCGCTCACGC
The DNA here is from genome assembly GCA_036403315.1 of Candidatus Elarobacter sp. Taxonomy (GTDB): domain Bacteria; phylum Vulcanimicrobiota; class Vulcanimicrobiia; order Vulcanimicrobiales; family Vulcanimicrobiaceae; genus Vulcanimicrobium. The sequence continues at coordinate 25,291 of DASWRD010000042.1, read as the reverse complement.
AGCGCGAGGTGCGCGAGGTATGACGGGCCTCTTTCTCACCGTATTGCTGGCCGGGATCGTCGCGCTCACGCTGGTCGCCAAGAAGCTGCGCGTCCCGTATCCGATCGTGTTCGTGATCGGCGGGCTCGTGCTCGCGCTGATCCCCGGCGTACCGACGGTCACGCTTGCGCCCGAGACGGTGTTCTTGCTGTTCTTGCCCGCGCTGATCTTCGGCGACGGCTGGACCACGGACTACCACGCGTTCAAGCGCTTCTACCAGCCCATCTTCATGCTCGCGATCGGGCTGGTCGCGTTCACGTCGGTCATCGTCGCGTACGTCGCGCACTGGCTGATGGGGTTTCCGCTCGCGCTCGGCTTCGTGCTGGGCGCGATCCTGTCGCCGACGGACGCCGTCGCGACCGACGCGATCGCCGAAGACGTCGGCTTGCCCCGCACCCTGCTCACGATCGTCAGCGGCGAGAGCCTCGTCAACGACGCCACCGGCCTGGTGATCTACCGGTTCGCGGTGATCGCCGTGGCGACCGGCGCGTTCTCGCTGCTCAACGCGGCGGCGAGCTTCGTGTACGTCGTCGTCGCCGGCGTCGCGGTCGGGCTTGCTTTGGGCTGGCTCATCTCGAAGATCGCGATCGCGATCCGCCGCGCGGGCCTCTCCGACAATCTGATCGCCGTGTCGATCTCGCTCGTCACGCCGTTCGCGCTCTACGTTCCCGCCGAGGCGATCCACGCCTCGGGCGTGCTCGCCGCGATGAGCGGCGGCATCTACATGAGCCGCAAGTCGACGCACATCTTCGACGCGGACGCGCGCATCGCGACGGCGTCGGTGTGGAACTTGCTGTTCTTCGTGTTCAACGGTGCGGCGTTCGTGCTGATCGGCTTGCAGCTTCGCACCATCGTGCACGGGCTGGCGGGCTACTCGCTCGCGACGCTGATCGGCTGGTCGCTGGTCATCGCGGTCGTCGTCATCCTCGTGCGCTACGTCTGGATGTTCCCCGCCGCGTACGGCCGGCGCTATGCGTTCCCCAAGATTCGCGAGCGCGAAGGCCCCGATCCGCCGTGGCAGTGGGTGTTCATCTTGAGCACGGCGGGGATGCGCGGGATCGTGTCGCTCGCCGCGGCGCTCGCGCTGCCGGAGACGATCGCCGGCGGCGCGCCGTTCCCGCAGCGCGATCTCATCCTGTTCGTGACGTTCGTCGTGATCCTCGTGACGCTGGTCGGCGAAGGCCTCGCATTGCCGTGGCTGATCCGGCGCTGGGGCGTTCGCGATGCGAGCGACGACGGCCGGACCGTCGCGGTCGTGCGCGTGCGCATCGCGGAGGCGGTGCGCGATCACCTGCGCACGCTGGAGACGTCGTTCTCGTCGACCGCGGAATGGGAAGTGGCGGGGCGGCTGCACGCCGACTACGAGCAGCGCGTGTCGCACTTCAGCGCGCACGCGGAAGGCGCCGAACCCGTCGACGACGCGCAGCAGCACGCGATCGAGCGGCGGATGCGCCGCGAGGCGTACGGCGCGGAGCGCCGCGCGCTCGCGGAGCTGCGCCGCGGCGCTGAGATCACGGACGACGTGTACCGCAGCCTCGAGTGGGATCTCGACTTGGCGGAGTCGCGCCTGGAATAGCGCGGCGCGGATCAGCCGGCGAGCGCGCGCAGCTCGCCGCGCAGCCGGCGCAAGCGCGGATCGTAGAGCAAGCCGAAGCGGGTGCTCCACGGATCGGCGCGCTGCGCGAGCCGAACCGCGCGCACCGCGTCGGCGTCACGTCCCAAGCCGGCGAACGCGATCGCGTGCGCCAGCACGTCGTAGCACGACGGCGCGCACGACGCATCGGCCCCTTCGCGGCGCACGCGCTCGCGGATCGCCGCGGCGGTGCGCACGTCGCCCGCGAGCTCCGCGCTCGTCTGCTCGGCGACGAGCGCTTCGAGCCGTTCGAACGGACGGCCGTCGAGCGTGCGCGACTGCTCCAGCGTCCAGCGCGCGTCGGCGAAGCGCCCGCCGTACACTTCGGCGACGCCGAGCCAGTAGAGGTTGGAGCTCGACGACGGGTCGAGCCGCACCGCGTCGCGGAACGCGGACGTCGCTTCGGCCAACTCGCCGGCGTACATCAGCGCGACGCCGTACCATTCGCGCGCGGTCGCGTTCTCGGGGTCGACGCGGATCGCGCGGTCGAGCTCCGCGATCGCACGGCGCGGCGTGCCGTCGCGGCGCAGCGCGACGAAACCGAGCACCGCGTGCGCCGTGCCGGACTCACCGAGCGCGAGCGCCTGGCGCGCGCGTCGCTCCGCGAACGCGTATGCTGTGGACTGATCGCCGGCGCCCACCGACGCGCCGGTCACCGCGAGCAGCGCGAGCCCGGCGTAGCCGTCCGGCGATTGCGGCGCGAGCGCGACCGTGCGGCGAAAGTACGCGTGCGCTTTGACGAAGCCCGCGGCGGTACGGCGCTGGAAGGAGTAGATGCCGAGCCGGTACGCGGTGGCCGCCGGCTCGCCGAGCGCAGTCGCATGCGCACCGGCGCCGCGCGGCGCGACGTGCGCCGCGCCGGCGAGCAGCACGAGCACGGCGGCCACGACGCCCGCGAAGCGCGCAAGCCGCGCCGCCGGCGAGCACGTGCGCACGGCGGGCACGGGCGGCGCGATCAGCAGCCGATAGCCCTGCCCGCGAACCGTTTCGACGCGCACGCTCGGATCGGCGGCGAGCGCGCGGCGCAGCGTGTAGACGTGCTGGAACAGGTTGCCGTCCTCGACGAAGCCCGCCGGCCACAGCCGCGCGAACAGCTCGGCGCGCGGTGCGAGCGCGGGCGCGCGCTCGATCAACAGCTCCAGCAGCTCGGCCGTGCGCTGCTGCAGCGCCACGGGCGCGCCGTCCAGGAACAGCTCGCGCGCGGGCAGCTCGAAGCAAAAGCGGCCGAAGGGGTGGGACGCGGTCTCATCGCGCTCGATCACGCCCGGATCGTTCGAACCGCGCGTACGCGTTCCCGGCTCGATTGAGGTTGGCTTGAGCGTCACGGCAGCGATTCGGCAGCTACAATGCGGGGATGCAGCAGCTCATCCGCATCGTCGCGCGCGCCTGCGCCGTGCTCGTCCTGTCCGCGGTGTGCGCGGCGCCGGCCGGCGCGCAGACCGCGCCAGGCACGCCGAGCGCCGCGGCGCCGAGTCCGCCGAGCGCCGCGCAGACCGCGGCTCAGAAGGCGTACGACGCCAAAGACTTCGCGCGCGCGGCGGAGGGATTTCGCGCCGTCGCCGCCGCGGAGCCGGCGAACGCGACCGCGTGGTACCGCCTCGCCGTGTCGCTGCAAATGCTCGGGCAGCTCGACGAAGCGCAGCGCGATCTGGGCGTCGCCCTCGCCCGCGGGTTCCACCCGTTCTCGGTCCACATCCGGCTCGCCCAGATCGCCGTGAAGCGGCGCGACGACGCGGGCGCGCTCGCCGAGCTCGACAAAGCCGTTGCGACGCAGCCGACGCCGCCGGAATCGCTCCGCGACGACGAGTCGTGGGCTTCGCTGCGCGGGACGCCGGGCTTCGCAGCGCTCCTCGAAAAGCAAGACGTCGCATTTCACCCGTGCCGGCACGACGCCGCGTATCGTGCGCTCGATTTCTGGGTCGGTGACTGGGTCGTGCGCAACGCGGCCGGATTCGAGATGGGGCGCAGCCGCGTCGAGCCGGCCCTCGACGGCTGCGCGATCGTGGAAACCTGGACGGGCACGTTCGGCGGCAACGGGAAGAGCCTCACGTCGTACGACGCATCGGCCAAACGCTGGATCCAGCACTATCTCACGTCGACCGGTACGTATAACGATTACGCCGGGCAGGTTCAAGGCAAGTCGGTCGTGATGATCGCGCCGTCCGGAACCACCGCCAAGCCGGCCCAGATCCGCATGAGCTTCACCCCGCTCGACGACGGCCGCGTCCGCCAGCTCATGGAGACGTCGACGGACGGCGGCGCGACCTGGACGCCCGGCTTCGACGGATACTACGCGAAGCGCTGAACCGGAACGGCCCCGCCCTCGACGAAGGGCCCAAGATGAAGAAGCTGCTCGCACTCCTCGCCGTCATGCTGCTGCCGGTCGCCGCGAGCGCGCAAGCCCCGCTGCAGATTCCGCGAGCCGCCGCCGCGGGCGGCAGCGGGATCACGGTCTCCGGCTACGGCACGGCGCGCGTCGCGGTGAAGACCGTGCAGTTCACAGCGCAAGCGCGCGGGGTCGCCGACGAAGCCGGCGCGCTCGCCGCCATGCGCGCCGCCGGCGTGGAGGAACCGGTGCTGGGACCGTACGGCGCGCGGATCTCCCGCGGCGATTCCGTCCTCGTGCGCGGCATCGTTCGCGACGTCACGCACGCAAAGCTCGATCGCATCGCGGCAGCCGCCGCAGTGTACGTCGCGGCGCACCCCGGCACCGCGGTCGACAACGTGGTGTTCAACGCGCGGCTCGACGACTGCGCAGCCCTGGAGCAAACCGCGCGCGCAGCCGCGCTCGCCGATGCGCGCCGCAAGGCGGACGCGATCGCCGCGCTGGCCGGCGTGTCGATCGACGGCGTCGCGTCGGTGAACGAAACCGCGGGTTGTCCCGCCGCGCCGGACTCCGGCTACGGTCCGGGGCCGAACCAGTTCGATCTGGGCACGCTCACATCGACGATCGCCGTGTACGAATACGTGACGTTCGCGATCTCGCAAGGCGCCGGACCGGCGCGGCGGCGCCCGCTCTGATCGCAGCGCCGAATTCGAGGCCGTCGTGAACGTCGAAGCCGCGGTCGCGTACGCCGAGCGGCACGCGCTTCACGCGCTGCTCGTGCAGCGCGGAGACGACGTCGTGTTCGAACGCTACGGCGACGGCTACGACGCCGGCAAACCGCACGCGCTCTACAGCGGCACGAAAAGTTTCTGGGGCGTGCTCGCGGTCGCCGCGCAGGACGACGGGCTCCTCGACGTGGACGAGCCCGTTTCGCAAACGCTGCCGGCATGGTCCGCCGGCGCGAAAGCGCGCGTGCGCCTGCGCGATCTCTTGCAGCTCACCAGCGGGATCGGATTCGGCGGCCTCGGCACGGCCGTCCCGTCGTTCGAGAAAGCCGCGGCGACCGAGCCCAAGGACGAACCGCGAAAGACGTTCACCTACGGCGGCATCCCGCTGCAAGTGTTCGGCGCGGTGCTGGCGCGCAAGCTCCAGCCGTGCGGGCTTTCACCCAACGCGTACCTGCACGAACGCCTCCTCGACCCGATCGGATTGCGCGTCGGTTCGTGGCGAACGCTCAAGGACGGAACGCAGCCGCTGCCGACCGGCGCATTCGTCACGGCGCGCGAATGGCTGAAGTTCGGCCTGCTCGTGCGCGACGGCGGGACGTGGCGGAAGAAGACGATCGTACCGCGCACCGCGCTCGCGCGCTGTTTCACCGGTTCGGATGCGAACCCGCGCTACGCCTTGGGCTGGTGGCTGAGCCCGCTGCCGAACCATCCGGACATCGTCTACGCGAGCGGTTCGGCGGGACAGGCGATGTACGTCGTCCCGTCGGCGGACGCGGTCGTGGTGAAGTTCGGCGGCTCCGCGTCGTACAAGCACGACGCGTTCCTCAAACGCCTCTTCGGCTAGCGCGAAAAAAAAGAGCGCCGCGAGCACTGCTCGCGACGCGCTTCGTCTCCCGAACGGAGTGTGGGTGTGTGTTACGCCGCTGCTTTTTTGCGGCGTCCGCCGGTCTTGCGGGGTCCCGGCGGCCGGCCGCGGGTCTTGCGGACGGCTTTGCGCGCGCCGGTCTTCTTTCGGCCCGCGGCCTTCTTACGGCCACCGGCTTTCTTGCGACCGCCGGCCTTCTTGCGGCCTGCTGCCTTCTTACGACCACCGGCCTTCTTGCGGCCACCGGCCTTCTTGCGTCCGGCGGCCTTCTTGCGGCCAGCGGTTTTCTTGCGCGTGGTCTTCTTGCGAGTCGTCTTCTTGCGAGTGGTGGTCTTCTTGCGTCCGGCGGTCTTGCGTGCGCCGGTCTTGCGCGTTGCTTTCTTGCGCGTGGTTTTCTTGCGCGTGGTCTTGCGACCCGACGCGGCCTTACGTGCGGCCATGCGGTAGTGCTACCGTTCCTTTCGACGTCCGCGGTACCCGACGGACGCGCGGCGATCCGGCGGGGCGACCGCCGGCTAGTTGCTCTCCTTATACCACCAATGCACGTTTGCGCGCAAGTTTTTACCGCGACGCGAGAGGAGACGCATTCACCGGCGTCGGCAAAACGCGCACGAAACGACCGCCGCGAAGGAACCTTCTACCACGCCGCGCAAGCGCCGAGCATGAACAGACGTGTGTCCGGGAGCGCGTGCGCTTTGGTGTGTGCAGCGCTCGTCTTCGCGCCGTTGCCGGCGCGCGCCGACGTGTCCCAGGCGAATGCGCTTAGTGCCGGGCTCCTCGCGCCCGCCAATGCATCGCTCCAGCGCGCGCTGCGGGAAATCAAGGAAAACCAAGCCGCCGCGAACGCGCCGCGGGACGTCGCGCAAGCGAATCCGCCGGGGACGCCGCACCACCGTCCCAGCTTGCCGCAAGGTTTCACGTACAATCTAGACGTGTCGTTCGCGTATCCGCTGAGCAACGTCGGCTTCAACGCGGGCGATCCCGGCGGCATGGACGCGGGCTTCGGCTACGCGTTCGACCGCACGCACCGGCTGCAAGTCGGCTACTACCAGATCCAGCAAGTCCCGATCAACTTCAGCAACCAGAACGTTCCGTTCTACCTGCAAGGCTTCACCGGACCCGGTTCCAACCTGCCCAACGCGTCGCTGGGCACCGTCAACACCGGCGTGGTCGACGCGACGACCAAGGACAAGATCCTTCAAATCGGGTTGCAGAATCTGTTCGTGATCGGCGGCAAGCTGCCGATCGTCATCACGCCGACATACCTCAGCCACACGGCGACGATCGGCGGGCACTCCGACGAGCAGCTCATCGAGTACAACGGGTTTCCGACGACCGTGCGGCTGCGCACCGAGCAAGAGTGGCTGCTCGGCATCACGCTGCCGTTCCTCTCCACACCGCGCATGTTCGGCACGTTCACCGTCGCGCCGCAGTGGCTCAACCACCTCTCCGGCGTGAACCAAACCAATCATCCGCAGCTCTTCATGCTCGGATATCTCGAGTACCGCGCCAACAAGGCGACGACGTTCTTCCTGCAGCCGTCGCGGCTGGTCCAGTACAACCCCGTCGATCCCTATCCGGAATACACTCCCTCCTTGATCTACGGGCTTTCGCACCATTTCACGAAGTCCACGTTCGTGCAGATGACCGTCCTCGAGGGCGGCGCGACGAACTACAACAATCAATTGGGGATCGTGAGCTTGACATGCCAGAGACTTCCGTGTCATCAGAACCAAGTCGCGCCGCAATTCGGCGGGCTCAAGGCGTCCGAGGTGCAAATCCAGTTCGGCATCGGTTCGCCGACGGTGATCCCGCTGTGACCGCGCGCGTTCGCATCGCCGCGGCGCTCGCACTCACGTTCGCGCTGTCCGCATGCAGCGGCGGCGGCGGCAGCAAACCGTTCACCGTGCCGCCGGTCGGCAACGCCGGCACCCTCGCGCCGGTGCAGAAACTCAGCATCGTGGGGGTCGGCGACAGCCTCACCGCCGGCGTTCAGTCCAGCGGCCTCATGGGCGCGGGTCTGCCCGTGCTGGGCGTCGATCCCGCGCTCGGCCAGATCGGGCCCGTCCAAAGCACGCAGGAGCACGGCTTCTTCGCGCTGCTCTGGGAACAGGCCAACAGCGTCGGCGAGAGCACGCTCAGCGATCCCACGAAGTCGCCGCTGCCGCTGATCAAGCCGCCGGGCATCGGCGGGCTGCTCGCGCCGACCGCGACCCACGTCTTCCCCGCGCCGGTGACGAACGTGTGCTCCGCGGCGCAGCTTCCGGCGAACCAGTTCTCGACGGCGCTTTCGCTGCGCATGAACCCCGGCCTCAACCCGTACGACGTCGGCATCCCGGGCCAGACCGTGCACGAAGCGCTGTTCATGATCGGTGCGGTCGGCGACTGCAGCGTGACGCCCACCGACCCGGCGGCGTTCGTGCAGCTCAACGCGCTGGTCAACGGCGAGAGCCAGAACTTCTGGCCGATCCTCGCGGGCTTCGGCCAAGGCGTCTCGCAAGTCGGCGCCGCGGTCTCGCTGCACGCGCAGGTCGCGACGGTGTGGCTCGGCTCGAACGATCTGCTGAAGGTCGCGTTCTCCGGCGGCGCGGCGCCCGTAACGTCGCCGCAGTCGATGCACGACGACACGGTGTCGATCGTCAGGCAGCTCCAAAACGCCGGTTCCAAAGTCGCCGTGGCCAACCTCGTCGACGTGATGGGCGCCGGGACGTTCATACCGCAGCCCGCGTACCAGCCGACGCTGCAAGCGTACATCGCGGGGCTCCTGATCAAACAGGGGGTGAACCCCGTGCAAGCGCAGGCGGCCGCGGTGCTGTACTCCACGGCATACGCCGCGCAAGAGACGGCGCAAACGGGGCTCGGGCCGAACGGTTACTTCACGATCAACGCGTTGTTCAAGACGCTGCAAACGGCCGCCGCGCAGATCCCGGCGAGCGCTCTCCCAAAGGCGCCGGCGCTCACGAGCGGCGACTTCATCGCCGACGCCGTCGCGAACAACGTCAAGGCGCTCAACGCTTCGTACAACGTCGCGATCGGCCAAGCCGCGGCCGACACCGGCGCCGCGCTGGTCGACATCCACAAGCTCTTCACGCAGATCGCGTCAGCGGGCGGCGCGCCGATCAACCCGCCGACGTGCTGCAATCTCCAGTACCGCGGGGGGCTGTCCAGCCTCGACGGTCTGCACCCGTCGAACACGGGCTACGCGCTCATCGCGAACGCGTTCATCGATACGCTGAACGCCGCGTACAACCTCGGCATCCCGGGCGTCAACGTCGGCGCCGTCTACGCGAACGATCCGTACGCGCCGGGCAGCACCAACTCCGTCGTCAGCGCCGTCGGCCGGCTACCGCGATGAGCGCGAGAACCGTTTCACTTGCCGCCGTGAGTCTAGCCGTTGCCCTGCTCGCTGGAGTGGCGGCTTCGGCTGCGGCGCCCACCGGTGCGGCCGCGGCCTTCCTCGACGCATGGGCGAAGGTCCCGAGCTACACCACCAACATCAAGGTGCACGAGACCAAGGGCACCGACATCCGCGACCGAACCTTTCATTACGCCTATCTCAAGCCGCACTTCGCGAAGATCGACATCACCGGCGGACCGGGCCGCGGCGGCGGCGCGGTGTGGAAGGGCGGCGACACGGTCACCGGCCATCGCGGCGGCATGGTCAGCTTCGTGAGATTGACGAAGTCGATCAACGATCCGGAGGCGACGGGTTTGCGCGGCGGCACGATCGCCGAAGCGTCGTTCGAGAACATGGCGGAGGCCATCAAGGCCGCGGCATCGGCGACCAACGGCGAAGAGACGGTGAACGGCACGGCGTACGACACCGTAACGCTCCCGTTCAAGGACGCCGACGGCGCGACCAAGCGCGTGATCTTCCTGTCGCGCGCGACGCATCTGCCGGCGCGGCGCGTGACGTACGCCGGCAACACGGTCGTCTCGACCGAGGACTTCACCGACGTCAACACGTCGGCGAACCTCAAAGAGAGCGACTTCTAAGGCCCGATGATCGTCACCATCGACGGCCGCCGGATCGGCTACGACGACTCCGGCGGCGGCGGTGTGCCCGTCGTGCTGCTGCACGGTTTCCCGCTCGACCGCAGCGTGTGGGACGAGCAAGTCGCGGCGCTTACGGCTGCCGGTGGGCGCGTGATCGGCGTCGACCTGCGCGGCTGCGGCGAGTCCGAATCTAGCGACGGACCCGCGCTGATGGAAGCGCTCGCGGGCGATGTCGCGGGCGTGCTCGACGCACTGCACGTCGAACGCGCCGCGCTGGTGGGGCACTCGATCGGCGGGTACGTCGCGCTGGCCTTCTTCCGCATGTACGAAGAGCGCGTCGCCGGGCTGGCGCTCGTCGCGAGCCATGTCGCGGAGGACGCGTCACGCAACGCGAACGCCGATCCGGCACAGCGAACGCTGGCCGCGGGGCGTGACACACTCGTGGAACGGCTGGCGCGCGAAAATACGATGGATGCGGCGGTGGAAAGCTATCTGCCGCGTTACTTCGCGCCGAGCGTCTATCGCGAGCGCCCGGAGCTCGTGGAGCGCACGCGCGCGCTGATGGTAAAGCAAAGCCCGCGCGGCTGCGCGCAGTTGGTGCGCGGAATGAAAGAACGCCTCGACTCGCACGACCTGCTCGAAGACGTGCGCGTTCCGGCGCTGGTGATCGCGGGTGCGGACGATGCGTATCTGAAACCGGAAACGCTGCGCGCGACGGCTGCGGCGATCGCGGGCGCGGCGTTCGTGCAGCTCGACGGCGTCGGCCACCTTCCGATGTTCGAAGCGCCGAAACAGACGGCGGACGCGCTGGCCGGATTTGCGCAGCGCGTCCGCGTGTAGGGCTTACGCCGTCGTTACGTGGAGAACGAACCGACGAAGCCCGGCGTGCAGTTCGTGCTCGGTGCGTTCAAGAACACGTTGTACGTCCGGCCGCCCTGGATCGGGGTCTGCAGCGTACCGACGTAGTAAAAGTCGTTGGTATACGGGTGCGGGCCGCCGGTATCGGGGGTGAGGCTCAGCGCGCCCGTGATGATGACGTTGCCGAAGTTGTCGCGAAGGTTGAGATCGAAAGCGCCCGGATTGCCGTGGAGCTGATCCTGGTCGGTGCTCGACACGATCTCGATCGTGTTGCCGTTTTGGGGGAAGCCGGCCGTCGGCCGCGCCAGCGTAATCGATTGCGCGTTCGAGTCGCAGATCGCGTTGCTGCCTGGATCCGGTAGCGTGGAGCCGCTACTGCCGCCGGCGCAGCCCGCGGCGGCGAACAGCGACACGGCGACGAGTGCGCGGGCGAGGCGCACGGGATGATGACGGAAGATGCGCACGGACGACCTCCTTGGGTGGCGCGCCGAAAGAATGCTCGTTGTTCCTACCCCGATGCGCGATGAAGCGCTCAGTGATCGCTACAACGAACGCCGTGCGTGAAAATGTGCTGAGACTTTGCTGAGAACGTTCAGGCGTGCGCGACGACCGCTCGCTCGGGTGCGATCTCGAACCGTTCGTGCTTTGCGGCGTACGTGCCGAGCCCGGCGGTCGCCGTTCGCAGCTCGGTCGCGTAGCGCGCCAGCTCCGCTTGCGGCACGAGTGCCGAGATGCGGTCCCAGCCTTGCTTGTCCGCGCCCTCGAAGCCGAGGATCTGCCCGCGCTTCGCGGTGAGCTGCGACACGGCGGCCGACAGCGACGGCGACGGCACGGTGGTCTCGACACGCATCAGCGGTTCGAGCACGACGGTGCCGAGCTTGTGCAGCGCGTCGCGCACGCCCATGCCGGACGCGGTCTTGAACGACGCCTCGCTCGAGTCGACGTCGTGGAAGGCGCCGTCGAACAGCGTGACGTGGATGTCGGTCACCGGGAACCCGTGCGGTCCGCCGGTCGCCAGCGCCTCGCGCACGCCTTTTTCCACCGCGGGAAAGAACTGCCGCGGCACGACGCCGCCGACGATCTTCTCGGTGAACGACACGCCGCTGCCGCGCGGCAGCGGCTCGAACCGCAGCTTCACGTCGGCGAACTGCCCGTGGCCGCCGGTCTGGTGCTTGTAGCGCGAGTGGATCTCGGTCGAGCTCTGGATGGTCTCGCGGTACGCGATCGACGGCGGGTGCGTCTTCACGTCGACGTTGAACTTGCGCCCGAGCCGTTCGCATGCGGTGGACACGTGCGTCTCACCGCTGCCCAGCAATTGCAGCTCGTTGGTGAACTCGGCGCGCGCGACGCGCAGCGCGGGATCTTCGTCGATCAACCGCCCGAGCGCTTGCGACAGCTTCGCTTCGTCGAGCCGTTGCGCCGGTGCGATCGCGACGGCGAACAGCGGCTCCGACAGCGGGACCATGGGCAGCAATACCTTCGCGTTGGGCGAGCTCAGCGTGTCGCCGGTGCCGACGCCGTCGAGCCGCGCGAGCGCGACGATCGCGCCGGGTCCCGCGGACGTTACGGGCTCTTGTTTCTTGCCGAACAAGCGCGCGATCCCCGACAGGCGTACCGTGGCGTTGCCGCGCGACGCGTTCACGAGCGGCGTGGTCCCCGACAGCGTGCCGGTGAAAACGCGCACGACGGACAGCTTGCCCTGTTGCGGGTGCACGATCGTCTTGCAGACTTGCGCGACGACGGGGCCGTCGGCGCGCGGCACGATCGGCCGGCCTTCGGTGTCCTTGCGCGGTTCCGTCGCGGGCGACGGGAACAGGCGCGCGATCGCGTCGACCAACATGGCGACGCCGACGTTCTCCTGCGCGCTGCCGACGAGGACCGGGATGATCTGATCGTGCGCGCAGTCTTCGCACAAGTCGCGCTCGATCTCGTCCTGCGCGGGGTCCTTGCCGTCGAGCAGCTCTTCCATCAGCGTGTCGTCGAAGTCGGCGAGCGCTTCGAGCAGGATCGTGCGCTGCGCTTCGACGCCGTCGCGCATCGCGATCGGGATGTCGATCTCTTTGGCGCCGCCGTCGCCGCTCAAGAATGCTTTGCGGGTGGCGAGGTCGACGAACCCGCCGAACTTCTCGCCGAGGCCCAGCGGAACGTGCGTCGCGACGACGTGCGGTCCGTATGCGCTGCGCAGCGCGGCCAGCGTCGCCTCGAAGTTCGCGCCCGGCCGGTCGAGCTTGTTGACGAAAAAGAGATGCGGTGTCTTGCGCATCTCCAGGTGCTCCACGATTCCGGCCGTCTGGGCGACGCGGCCGGGTTCGGCGTCGATGACGATGACGGCCGCGTCGACCGCCGTGAGCACGGTTTTCGTCTCCTCGAAGAAATCGACGAAGCCCGGCGTGTCGACCAGCGTGATGTCGACCGGTCCGCACGTCGTGTGCGCGAATCCTACGCACACGGATTGCAGGTGGCCGATCGCTTCGGGCTCGCAGTCGGTGACGGTCGTGCCGTCGCGGACGGAGCCTCGCCTCGGGATCGCGCCGCAGTGCGCGAGCAGCGCTTCGACCAGCGTCGTCTTGCCCGCGTGATGCGGCCCGACGACGGCGATATTCCTAAGGCGCGCGATGTCATCCACCGGCAGTTCCCCCGCTTGTCACGAGAAGGTCCGCGGGGCTTCCCCCGGGGCACCGGGAGGTTCCTCCCGAGGCTCGACCACAACACCTTCGCATGCAGACGATGCCGCTCACCACGCTCGGGCACTTCGCAGGCGGCGCGCCCGCCGAGGGCCGGTCCGGCCGGGCCGGCGACGTGTTCGACCCGGCCACCGGCGCGGTCGCGCGACGGGTCGCCTTCGCGAACGCCGCCGAGGTCGACGCCGCGGTGCAGGCCGCGCGGCTTGCGTTTCCGGGGTGGGCCGAGACGCCGCCGCTGCGGCGCGCGAACGTGCTGTTCGCATTCCGCGAGCTCCTGCTGCGCGACGCGGACCGCATCGCCTCGCTGATCACCGCCGAGCACGGCAAGACGCTGGCCGACGCGCGCGGCGAGGTGCAGCGCGGCCTCGAGGTCGTCGAGTTCGCATGTGGGATCCCGCACCTGCTCAAGGGCGACGTCACCGAGAACGTCGCGCGCGAGGTCGACAGTACCGCGATCCGCCAGCCGCTCGGCGTGTGCGTCGGCATCACGCCGTTCAACTTCCCGGCGATGGTGCCGATGTGGATGTTCCCCGTCGCGCTGGCCTGCGGCAACACGTTCGTGCTCAAGCCGAGCGAGAAGGACCCGTCGCCCGCGCTCGCGCTCGCGCAGCTGCTGAAGGAAGCGGGCCTGCCGGACGGCGTCTTCAACGTCGTCAACGGCGACCGCGAAGCGGTGCAGGCGCTGCTGGAGCATCCCGGCGTCGCCGCGATCAGCTTCGTCGGCTCGACCCCGGTCGCAGAGCACGTGCACCGCACCGGGACGCTGCACGGCAAGCGCGTTCAAGCGCTGGGCGGCGCGAAGAACCATCTCGTCGTGATGCCGGACGCGGATCTCGATATGGCCGCCGACGCGCTGATGGGCGCGGCGTTCGGCTCCGCGGGCGAGCGCTGCATGGCGATCTCCGTCGCGGTCGCGGTCGGCGACGCGACGGCCGACGCGGTCATCGAACGGCTGCGCGAGCGCGTGCGCGAACTGCGCGTCGGACCGGGTACGGCCGCAGGCGTCGAGATGGGACCGCTCGTGACCGGCGAGCACCATGCCAAGGTGCGCTCGTACGTGGACCTCGGCGTTGAAGAAGGCGCGCGGCTCGTCGTCGACGGGCGCGCGGTGCGCGACGAGAGTTGGGGCGACGGGTTCTTCCTGGGCGGCTCGGTGTTCGACCGCGTGACGCCGCAGATGAAGATCTATCACGACGAGATCTTCGGGCCCGTACTGGGCATCGTGCGCGTCGACACGGTCGACGAGGCGCTGCAGCTGTGCAACGACCACCCGTTCGGCAACGGCGTCGCGATCTTCACCCGCGACGGCGGCACGGCGCGAACGTTCGCGCACCGCGTCAACGTCGGCATGGTCGGCATCAACGTGCCGATCCCGGTGCCGATGGCGTTCCATTCCTTCGGTGGCTGGAAGCGCTCGCTGTTCGGCGACCACGCGATTCACGGCGCTGAAGGCGTCCGGTTTTACACCCGGCTCAAGACGATCACGACCCGCTGGCCCGAGACCCGCTCGGGCGCCGAGTTCACCTTCCCGACGACGACGTAAGCGAGCCGTCCGCGGCCCGGATCGATGCAACGCGACCACGGTCCCCCGTGTTCTCCCGGCAGCTCAAAAGAGATTGCCGGAGGAACCCATGCTACTCATCATCGTGATGATGACGGTCGTCATCGTCGGACTCGCCGCCATCGCGCTGGCGGAGCCGCGCCGCCGCCACGAGGTCGTCGTGTGGAACGACGAGGCCGAACGGCGGATGCTCGGTGACCGGAAGCTTCGCGCCGGCTGGTGGTAAGATGGCCGCTGTCGCCTGCGCGTGCGAACCCGCCGACGCCGACGCGATGCTCGCGGTGGCGCTGGCGCGCGACCTCGAGCGCTCGTTCGAGCACGTGGTGATCGCGTATCGCGCGCGCATCGTGACGTTCGTCGCGCGCATGCTGCACGACGACGCGCGCGCCGAGGACGTCGCCCAAGACGTGTTCGTGCGCGCGTACCGTGCGCTGCAGACGTATCCCGCGGAGCGGCGCGCGGCGCTGCGCCTGCGGTCGTGGCTCTACGCCATCGCGCACAATTTGACGCGCAACGCCTTTCGCGACGCGCCGCCGCCCGCCGATTCACTGGAGTACGACGACGGCACGCCGCGCGCGGGCTTGGTCGACGGCCAGCCCGGTCCGGAGAACCTCGTGCTGCGGGCCGAGGTGATGGAGTCGATCGGCGACGCGATTGCGCGTTTGTCGGCCGCGCTGCGGCCGGCGTTCGTGATGCGCTACGTCGACGATCTGTCCTACGAGGAGATCGCCGAATCGCTCGACCAGCCGATCGGGACCGTCAAAGCCTCCGCCCACCGCGGGCTGCTCGCCGTGCGGGCGCACTTGGAGAAGAACGATGACTGAGACGAATTTGCGCGACGCGCGCGACACCGCGCAGCGCGACGTTTCGCCGGATTTCACGGCCAAGGTGTTCGCCGGCTGCGGACTCGACCGCTACACCACCGCGGCCAGTGCGCTCGGCGAGATGTTCGTGGCATGGAGCGCGTGCGGCGTGTCGGCGGTGCGCGCCGCGGGCGACGAGCAGGCCTTCGAGGCGTGGTACGGCGAGCGCTTCGCTCGCCGCTGCGTCCCGGCGGTGGAGATCGACCCGATAGCGATCGCAGCGCGGGCGCGCCTGCAAGGCGAGAACGTCGACGTGCCCGTCGACCTGCGCGACTGCTCGCCGTTCGAGCAGCGGGTGCTGCGCAAGGCGGCCGAGATCACGCGGGGGGGCGCACGACCGTACCGCTGGGTCGCCCGCGAGCTCGGCGCACCCGACGCGATGCGCGCGGTGGGCAACGCGCTGGGCCGCAATCCCGTACCGCTGCTGATTCCGTGCCATCGCATCATCCGCACGGATTGCACGGCGGGGAACTACGTCTTCGGCAGCGACGCGAAGCGCAAGCTGCTCGAAGACGAGGGCCTCGACTTCGACGCGCTCGCAGCCGTGACGCGCCGCGGCTTTCGATACATCGGCTGCGACGAGGGATATTACTGTCTGCCGACGTGCGGCGGCGTCGCGCGGCAGATCGACGACCCCGGCTTCATGGGATTGCGAAGCGCGGAGGAGGCGCACGCGCACGGCCTCGTGCCGTGTACGACCTGCCGCCCGATCGCGGCGTAAGCGGATCGCCAGGTTGCCACGGGTGTGACGGCGCGAAGCCGCGAACGGCGGCATCGATGACGGCACCACTTCAAGACATCGCCCTGCGCCAAATCGACGGCTCCGACACGACCCTGGGCGCGTTCGCCGGCAAGGTGCTGCTCGTGGTCAACGTCGCGTCGCAGTGCGGGCTGACGCCGCAGTACGCCGGTCTGCAGGCGCTGTACGAAAGATACCGCGACCGTGGGCTCGTCGTGCTGGGGTTTCCGGCCAACGAGTTCGGCGCGCAAGAGCCGGGCACCAACGGCGAGATCGCGCAGTTCTGTGAGACGCGCTTCGGCGTGACGTTTCCGATGTTCGAGAAGATCGTCGTGAAGGGCGCGGCGCGGCACCAGCTCTATGACGCGCTGATCGACGCGCGGCCCGGTGAGATCACGTGGAATTTCGAGAAGTTCGTCATCGGCCGCAACGGCGCCGTCGCGGCACGTTTCGCACCGCGTGTCGCGCCCGATGATCCGGAGCTGGTGAGCGCGATCGAGGCGGAGCTCGCGAAGGCTTAGGCTACCGATGAAGAACCCGGCGGACGCCGAGCCGCAGTGGGATTTCGCAACATGCGTCGCCGATTATTTGGCTGCGATCCGGCGATCCACGACGTAGTACGTCGCGGCCGCGAGCAGCGGAACGAACGACACCGTTGCGAGCGCCGCATCGGGGCCGGAGCGCGTCACCATGAATCCGACGACGGCGACGCCGAGCGAGCCGAGCCCGAACCCGACGCCGTTCATCAGGCCCAATGCGGTGCCGAGGTTGCGCGGCATGAGCGCCTGCGCGAGCGCGACGCCCGGCGCATTCTGCACGGATAGCAGCGCGCTGCCGAGCAGCAGCGCCGCGACCGCGAGCGCACCGTGACCGCTCAGCGCGAGCAGCAGCGGCGGCACCGAAGCGACGAGCCCGAGGATCGCGACGCGCGCGTGCCCGAAGCGATCGGCGGTTGCGCCGCCCACGTAGAGCCCGAGCGCGGCCGCCATGAGGTACGCCGTCACGATCGCGCCCGTCGCGGTGAGTGAAAGGCCGCGTGCGGTGAGCAAGTTCGGGAGATAGTACGCGAACGACCCGCCGACCAGGTTGCGCAGCGCGGTGCTGACGATCAGCAGCGAGACGCCGGTTCGATCAACGTCTGCATCAGCCGCATCGCGCGGCGTGTCGCGCGGCGCCATCGCGTCGGCACTGCGCGCGAACGAGGGCATCACGACGGCGACCGCGAGCGCGGCGGCGATACCTGGTACGCTCATCGCGATGAGCGAGCCGGTGCCGCCGTGTGCGAGCAGGGCGCCGGCGACGAGCGGTCCGATCCCGTAGCCGAGCTGTCCGCCAATTTGGTAGATCGAGATCGCGGACGCGCGCCGCGAACCGCCGAGCACGCTCGAGTAGCGGCCTGCTTCGGGGTGCATCACCGCGGAACCGAGCCCGCCCACGACGACGCAGGCGAACAGCGCGCCGAGCGACAGCCCGACGGGCGACAGCGACGCGGCCGCCGGCGCGATGGAGATGGCGACGGCGGTGAGCGCCACCGACGCAGGCAAGAACCACCACCGCCCGCGCCGGTCGCTGTACGCGCCGACGAGCGGCTGCGCGATCGAGCTCGTGAGATACCAGCCGAACGCGAGCGCGCCCTGACACCACGGCGGCAACCCGGCCCGCGTGACGTCGAAGAAGATCACGAACGGAACGATGCCGGAGTACAGATCGCTCGCACCGTGCGCGAACGCCATCAAGGAGACGCCGCGCAGATTCCACGGGCGGGCGAGCGAGGCGGTGGTCACCGCGCTCCCTTCGTCACCGAGGGCGACGAGGCTTGCGAACGAAAGACCGCGTGTTCACGGCGTGCGAGGTGTGGGCGTTTCAGCGCAACGAGAATGCGCTGCACTTCTACGAATCGCAAGGGTTCCGGCTGATCGAAGCGACGGACGGCGGCGGCAACGAAGAGCGAGAACCAGATATGCTGCTGACTTGGTCTCAATAAAAAAGAGGAGGCGGGGCCTCGCTCTTCTTTTGACGCGGGGTTCCGACGGAGCGGAACCCTTCAAGCCCGCTCACGCGGGATACCTCGGGATAATAGCTCATCCCTGACCGAAGGTCAAGGCTGTGGTCCCCGTCGCGTTGGCTACCGCCACAAGCACGCGGCGGAAGTCTTCATTACGGATCCGCTCCGTGTACTTGGTTCCGCGAACGTTGATCCGGTCGAGCCGCTCGAGCGAAACGTGTGCAAGCGTATCAGCCTTGGCCCACACTGGCACGGTAATCGCGCCATAGCCGGCTGGGTCGATCGCAGCGTGAAACGCCCGTAACGGTTTGGGCTCGGTCGCGCTCAGCGGTACGACCAGCGCGATACGGCTGAATACGCGAAGCACAACGACCCGTCGTCGTTTCACCATCTCCGGCGGCAGAAATCCGCCGCGGTCGAAGTCACACATGAGGATCATGCGTTTCTTTGGATAGAACGGACGGCGATCACCCATGTCGCCGCGAGTTTCCGCAGCGTCGTATGAAGCATGCCTGCGAACTGCTCGAGTGATGCCTATGTCGTTCATCCGACCGCAAGAGCACGCAACGTCTCCATCAGCGACGGTTGGCAGCGGAGGGGAGACCCCGCATGCGCGCCGCTGCGTTAGCCGATCAGACGGGTGGGTGCCCCAAAGACAAGGGATTAGAGCCTGGGCCGGTGAGAAAACGAACCCAAACGCGTTCCCGCCGATTTCCAGAAAGGAGCTTTGTGTACGGCCGGATCGGGCTCGTGCTCGTCGCGCTCGTCGCTGCGCTCGTCTGGTTCCTGCCGTCGTACTACACGGGGCTGCTGACCCAGATCGGGTTGTACGCGCTCGTCACCATCGGGCTCAACCTCTTCATGGGCTATGCGGGCCAGGTCTCGCTGGGGCACGCGGCGTTCTTCGGGATCGGCGCGTACACGTCGGCGGCGCTCGCGGTCAAGGCGCACGTCACGCCGTGGGCGGGCATGATCGCGGGCGCCATCGTCGCGGCGCTCATCGCGTACGCGCTGAGCTTCGTCGCGCTGCGGCTGCGTGAGAACCTGCTCGCGCTCGCGACGCTCGCGCTCGGCATCGTGATCAACGTCGTCTTCAACCAGTGGGAGTTCATCGGCGGGTCGTCGGGTTTCAAAGACATCCCGCCGTTCGCGATCGGCTCGTTCGCGTTCGATCAGCGCGCCGACGCCATCCTCGCGTGGGTGCTCGTCGCCGCGGGGATCTGGTTCGCGGGGAATCTCGTGCGCTCCACGTTCGGGCGCGCGCTCATCGCGATCTCCGCCGGCGAGCTCGGCGCGCAGGCGCTCGCGGTCGACGCCGAGCGCTTGAAGCGGCAGACGTTCGTGCTCAGCGCGGTGTTCGCGGGCGTCGCCGGCTCGGTGTATGCGTCGCAGCAGTCGTACATCGATCCGGGGTCGTTCAGCTTCTTGCTGTCGGTGAACTTCGTGCTGATGTCGGTGATCGGCGGTTTGCGCAGCCTGTGGGGCGCCGTCATCGGCGCCGCGATCGTCGTCGTGCTCGGACAACTGCTGCAGGCGTACGTGCCGGTGTTTCTGCCGAGCGCGCGCGGCGATTTTCAGCAGTTCTTCCTCGGCGTGATCCTCATCGCGATGCTCATCCTGCTGCCGCGCGGTCTCACGAGCCGCTTCAGCGAGGCGCGCAGCGCATGATGGCGTCGCTGTGGCAGTACGTTCTCGCCGGCGTCGTCGTCGGCGCGATCTACGCGCTGATCGCGGCAGGGTTCGTGCTCATCTATCAGGTGACGGGGCTGATCAACTTCGCGCAGGGCGAGTTCGCGATGATCGGCGCCATGACGGCCGCCTCGCTCGCGACGAACGGCATGCGCCCGCTCGAAGCCGCCGCGATCGCGGTCGCCGTCGCCGCGGCGACCGGCGCCGTGTGTTATCTGCTCGCGATTCGTCCCGCGCGCGCGTCGACCGGCGTCACGCTCATCTTCATCACGCTCGGGCTGGACGTGGCGCTGCGCGGGCTCGGGTTGTTCGTGTGGGGCACGAATCCGCTGAGCCTCAACGCGTTCACCGAGGGCGCCGCGATCACCGTGTTCGGCGGCAAGCTGCCGCCGCAGTCGCTGTGGGTGCTGCTCACCGACGTGCTCGTGTTCGGCGCGCTCTATATTTTCTTCCGGCAAACGTATGCCGGCACGGCGGTGCGCGCGGCCGTTGCGAACCCGCCGATCGCGTCGACGTTCGGCATCCCGCTGCGCACGTTCGCGTTCTGGAGCTTCGTCGCGGCGGCGGCGATCGGTGGGCTGGGCGGCGTGGTCGTCGCGCCGATCACGAGCGCGACGTACGACATGGGCCTCACGCTCGGGCTTGCGGGGTTCGTCGCCGCGGTGCTCGGCGGGCTCGACAGCTTGCCCGGCGCGCTCGTCGGCGGCTTCGTGCTCGGCATCGTCGAGAAAGTCGCGGGCGGACTGCTTTCCACCGGTTGGGAGGAAGGCGTCGGCTTCTTGATCCTCGTGCTCGTGCTCGTGCTGCGCCCGCAGGGCCTGCTCGGGCGCGCGGTCCGGCGCGCGTGACCGCGACGGCGACGGCAACGGCGACGCCTGCGGCGGCGACGCTCGACGTGCGCGGCGTGACCGTGCGCTTCGGCGGCGTGCTAGCCGTCGACGACGTCACGTTCACCGCGCGAACCGGCGAAGTGCTCGGCGTGATGGGGCCCAACGGCGCGGGCAAGACGACGCTTTTCAACGTCATCAGCGGCGTGCAGCGACCGACGGCCGGCGACGTCGCGCTGAGCGGCACGCGTCTCAGCGGCCGCGACGTCGAAGACGTCGCCGCGCTCGGCGTGACGCGCACGTTTCAGACGCCGGTGATGTTCTGGGGGCTCACGGTGCGCGAGAGCATCGAGGTCGCGCTGAGCGCGCGCGCGCTCGCGACCACGTATCCGCCGTCGCCGGTGCGCGAGCTGCTCGCGTGCGGGCTGGGACTGCCCAGCCGCCGCCGTGAGGCCGCCGCGGTGCGCGAGCGCGCCGACGCGATCCTCGCGCGCGCCGGGATCGCCGCGATGGCCGATCGCGCGACCGAGTCGCTCGCGTTCGGCGAAGAACGGCTGCTCGAGCTCGCGCGCGCGCTCGCCGCGGGGCCGACGGTGCTGCTGCTCGACGAGCCGCTGTCGGGATTGAATCCCGACGAAGTCGAGGCCGTCCTCGCGACGATTCGCGCCGCGCGCGCCGACGGCGTCGCCGTGCTGCTCGTCGAGCACGCCGTCGGCGAACTGCTCGCGGCGGCCGACCGCGTCGTCGTGCTCGACCACGGCCGCAAGATCGCCGAAGGCACGCCGCAAGCCGTCGCGGCCGACCCGCTCGTGATCGACGCATACATCGGAGACGAGCTCGAATGACGCACGGCGACGACACCCTTCCGCTGAGCTTGTCGAAGGGTCAGGATGACGCCGCCGACGTCCCCGTTCTGGAGGTCGAGAATGTTTCGACCATTCGCGGCCGAGTGCAGGTGCTGTGGGACGTCAGCCTCACCGTGCGGCGCGGCGAGACCGTTGCGATCGTCGGACCCAACGGCGCGGGCAAGTCGACGCTGGTCGGTTCCATCACCGGGCTCGTGCCGCCCAAATCGGGGCGCGTGCGGATCGCCGGCACCGACGTCACCGGCAGCTCGCCCGAACGGCTCGCGAGCCGCGGCGTCGCGCTCGTGCCCGAACGCCGCGGCGTCTTCGCGCCGCTCACCGTCCGCGAGAACCTGCTGATGGGGGCGTACGCGCGCCGGGCGAAGGCGCCGGTGCTCGCGGGCGATCTGGACGACGTGTTCGCGCTGTTCCCCGCGCTCGTGCGCTACCGCGACGCGATTGCCGGCTCGCTGTCCGGCGGCGAGCAGCAGATGGTCGCGGTCGGCCGGGCGCTGATGGCCAAGCCCGATCTGCTGCTGCTCGACGAGCCGAGCCTGGGCCTCGCACCGAAAGTCCGCGCGGAGATCTTCGGCGCGCTGGCGCGGCTGGCGGAGCGCGGCGTGACCATTCTGCTGGTCGAGCAGAACTTGCGGCTGGCGGCGCGAATCTGCCAGCGCGCATACCTGATGCAGCGCGGCCGGATCGTCGGTACCGAGACGTCCGCCGAGCTGGCGCAGTCCGCGCGCCACGTCTATCTCGAGTCGCACGGGTGAGCCGGGGCTCCCGCAGAACTTCCCTCACATCGTTCAAAGGAGGTATCGCCATGCGTTCCACGGCTCTGCGGCTCAGCGCGTTTGCGCTCGCGTCGTTTCTGATCGTCTCGACCGCTCCGCCGCGTTTCGCGACCGCCGCGGGTGACCCGATCCTGATCGGCGCGACCGTCTCGGAGAGCGGACCCGGCGCGACGCTCGGGCGACCGGAAGCCGACAGCATCCAAATGGCCGTCGACGAGATCAACAAAGCCGGCGGCGTGAACGGCCGCCCGCTGCAGGCGGCGATCCTCGACGACGAGTCGAACGCGACGACCGCGGTCAACAACACGCGCAAGCTGCTCGACCAGCACGTCGTCGCCATCATCGGCTCGTCGCTGACGCAGACGTCGCTCGCGATGATCCCGCTCGCGACGGCCGCGAAGGTGCCGATGATCTCGCTCGCGTCGAGCTCGCAGGTGATCCAGCCCGTCGGCGACCGGCAGTGGATCTTCAAGATGCCGATCACCGACTTCCACGTCGCGCAAGTGATGCAAGAGTACATGCGCAAGAAGAAGCAGACGAAGGTGTCGGTGATCTACCGCGACGACGACTACGGCAAGACCGGGCTCTCGCACTTCAACGACGCGGGCAAACGCTTCGGGTTTGAGGTCCTCAACGCCGAAGCGATCAACGCGCGCGCCAGCGACGCCACGACGCAGCTCACGCACGTCAAGTCGGCCGCGCCGCAAGCGATCGTCGCGTGGACGACGCTGCCGTCGGCGGGCGTCATCATCAAGGCGTACAAAGAGCTGGGCCTGAGCTTACCGATCTACTACTCGGACGGCTCGGCGACGGGCGTGTTCCCGCAGCAGGCCGGCGCGGCGCTCAACGGCGCGTACATCGCGAGCACGAAGATCAACGTCGCCGACACGCTGCCCAACAACGACCCGCAGAAGAAGATCCTGACGCACTACATCGACGCGTTCGTGAAGGGCTATCCGAAGGACGCGCCCGTGAGCATCTTCGGCGGCTTCGGCTACGACAGCGTGTACGTGCTCAAGCAGGCCATCCAGCGCGCGAAGGGCACCGACGGCGAGAAGCTGCGCCAAGCGCTCGAGCACACGGAGTATCTGGGCGTCACCGGGCAGTTCCGCATGTCGGCCGCCGATCACAACGGGCTGTCCGTGTTCTCGCTCGTGCTCACCCAGGTGGAAAACGGGAAGTTCATCCTAGCAAAATAGGGTCGGAAGTTGACGTGCTGACACCATTTGAGCGAGAGCGGGCGTATCGGGCGCTCTCGCTCGCGCGGGCGCTCGACGACCGGATGTGGCGGCTCGCGCGGGCGGGCCGCGCGCATTTCGCGGTGCCGTGCAGCGGGCACGAAGCGATCGGCGTGGGCTACGCGCTCGCGATGCGTCCGGGCGTCGACTGGCTCGCGCCGCACTACCGCGACCTCGCGGCGCTGATCGTGCTCGGCATGCCGCCGCGCGACGTGATGCTGTGCTTCTTCTCGCGGCCGTCCGATCCGAACGCGCACGGCCGGCAGCCCTACGCGCACTTCGGCTCGCGCGCGCTGCACGTGCTCTCGCAGCAAGGGCCGCAGCCGAACCACTGCTCGCACGGCGTCGGCTGCGCCTGGGGCTCGCAGCTGCTCGGCGACGGCAGCGTCACCGTGATCGCGTTCGGTGACGGCGGCGCGCAGAAAGGCGAGGTGCACGAGTCGATGAACGTGGCGGCGATCCACAAGCTGCCGTGCGTGTTCGTCGTGCACCGCAACGGCTGGACGCAGTCGGTCGCGCGCGAAGACCAGTACGCGACGGCGACGCTCGTCGCGCGCGCCGCGGGCTACGGCATGCCGGGGATCGCGGTCGACGGCATGGACGTCGAAGCGATGCACGCCGCGGCGAGCGAGGCGATCGAACGTGCGCGCGCGGGGGGCGGACCGACGCTCATCGACGCGGCGTGCGTGCGGTTCATGCCCAACACGTCCAACGACGACGACTCGCGCTACCGCGATCGGGCGGAAGTCGACGCCCAGCGCGCGAGCGGCGACCCGCTGGTGCGCGCGCGCGGGCTCGTCGATGCGGAGTTCGCGGCGGCTGTGGACGCGGAGAATGCCGCGCTCGCCGACGACGCGGCTGAGTGGGCGGAGGCGCAGCCGCTCGGCGATCCCGCGACCGTCGCGTACCACGTCTATGCCTGAGCGTGGAGGCACGCGCGAGCTCACGGTGATCGAAGCCGTGCGCGAGGCGCTCGGCGACGAGATGGCGCGCGACGAGCGCGTGATCGTGCTCGGCGAGGACGTCGGAAAGCTCGGCGGCGTGTTCCGCGCGACGGAAGGCTTGTACGAGCGCTTCGGCGCGCGGCGCGTCGTCGACATGCCCATGGCGGAGACGGTCATCGCAGGCGTCGCCGTCGGCCTCGCGATGCGCGGGCTGCGGCCGGTCGCGGAGATTCAGTTCGCCGACTTCATCCACGCCGCGATGGACCATCTCGTCGGCGAGGCGGCGAAGGTTCGCTGGCGGACCGGCGGCGACTGGTCGTGCCCGCTGGTGCTGCGCACCGCGTACGGCGGCGGCTTTCGCGGCGGCCCGTATCACTCGCAGTCGGTCGAAGCGTTCTACGCGCACGCGCCGGGACTGAAAGTCGTCGCGCCGTCGACGCCGGCCGACGCGAAGGGCCTGCTGATCGCGGCGATTCGCGATCCGGATCCCGTGCTCGTGCTCGAGCACAAGCGCACGTACCGCGCGATTCGCGGCCCGGTCCCCGAGGGCGACTACGTCGTTCCGATCGGCCGCGCCGCGGTTGCCCGCGAAGGGACCGATGTCACGGTGATCGCGTGGGGCATGATGCTGCACGAGTCGCTCGCCGCCGCGGAGAC
>DASWRD010000041.1:0-54062 GCA_036403315.1 Candidatus Elarobacter sp. | reverse complement strand
GGCGCGCTCGGCGAGCGCGGCGTAGCGCCGCCGCAGCCACGAGCGCGGGACCACGCGGGTGAGCTCGTCCGCGCGGTGCAGCGACTCGCCGCCCGGGGCGATCTCGGCGAGCGCGAGCAGCGCGACGGCTTCATCGTAGCGGTCGCCCAAGCGGCGCCACACCGCGACGGCCGACCGCAGCCGCGTCAGCGCCTCGCCCGTCTCGCCGCGGGCCCGCGCCAGCGCCGCGCGCGCGACGTCTTCGAGCGCGTCGAGCCGCGGCGCCACGTCGAGGACGTCGAACGGCGCGCGCGGCGGCGGCAGCGTCTCGTACAGCGCCGCCAGGCTCGCGGCGGTCGCGGTGTCGACCTCCGCGGCGTCGCGGATCAGCGCGAGCAGCGCGGCCCGGTCTTCGGCTCCGGTCGAGCCCCAGTCCACGTCCGCGGCGACGGCGGCAGCCTTCTGCACCACGCGTTCGGGCGTGAACGCGTCGCCGGCCGCGCGGGCGACGCGCGCGACGGTGAGCAGCGCCGCGACCCGCTGCGCGCCCGCCGCCGACGCGAACAGCGTCTCGTCGGCGAGGCGCCACGCTTCGGGCGCGTTGCCTTCGAGCAGCTCCACGAACGCGCGGTCGCGGCGGATCGCGAACCAGCGCGTCTGCAAACCCGGTGACCACGTCATCGCGTCGACGTCGGCGCGCACGCGCGCGAACAGCTTGAGGTCGAGCGTGTCCAGCGCGATGCCGGTCATGCCGCGCAGCAGCGACGCGGCCATCAGCGCGTCGCGGTGCGTGGTGCCGCGCAGCACCTCCAGCGCGTCGAGAAAGTGCCGCGCGGCGATCGGGTAGCGCTCGCGGCGAACCTCGATCCAGCCGTACAATTCGAGCGCGCGTGCGTGGATGATGTCGGCGTCCGGATCCGCGTGCGCGTCGAGCGTCGTCTCCGCGTCGTCGAGCCGGTTCGCGGCGTAGTACGCCAGCGCGAGGTCGTAGCCGGCCTCCGCGCGCACGGCGTGGTGCGCGCTCGCGCCGTCCGCCGCGGCGCGCTCGAGCAGCGGCAGCCCTTCGTCGGCGCGTCCCAGCCGCACGAGCGCCGTGCCGCGCAGCATCGCCGCGGTGACGCGCTCGTCGGCGCCTTCGGCAAGGTCCGCGGCTTCGTCGAGCGCGATCAGCGCGCGCGGCGGCTGGCCGGCGCGCAGCGCCGCGCGGGCGAGCAGGAACGCCGCCTCGACGCGCTCGGCGCGCTCGTGCAGATCCGCGCCGCCCAGCAGGGCGATCGCACGTTCCCAATCGCCTGCAAACCATGCCTCGCGCGCGTCGCGCAGAGCGGTGCGCGCCGTGGAGCGGCGCGCTTTGGGCCGCGGTCCGACGGCGCTCAACGCAGCTTCCACCCGTGAAGCGACAGCGAGCTCACGCAGCTTGTATTGCATGAACTTGCCGGGCGCACCTCGTCGGCGCGCGATCGCGCGCAGGTGAGACCGGTTAGGTCCCAGTGCGCGTGCCGCACTCCGGGCAGAACTTCGCGTTGTGTCCGAGCTCGGCATGGCACTTCGCGCACGCCGGCTTGCCCAGCGGCGCCCCGCACTCCGCGCAGAACTTGCCGCCGCCGGCCACCGCGCCGCACGCCGCGCACGTGGGGGTTGCCGACGCGGTCGCGTTCACGTCGACGCCGTGCGTCTGATCGACTTCCTGCGCGCGCGTGTACACCTGGTCGCGCGCGACCGCTGCCTGCGCGGCCGCGAGCTCTTCCTGAAGGATCGGCGCGCACTGCTTGCACAGGCTGCGGTCGGCGTTCCAGCACACCTCACCGCACACCCAGGTTCCGCAGCGCTTGCACTGATGGAAGTGCGGCTTGATCTCCTCGACGGCGGTCTTCAGCGCCGCGTCGTGCTGCGGGCCGCCGACGGCGCGCTGGATGTCGTACGCGCTGTTGCCCGCGTTGCCGAGGATCCCGCCGAACAGGCCGCCCGCCGCGCGCAGCAAGCCGCCCGCCATGCCGAGCGGGTTCGACTGGAAGCTGGACATGTAGCCGTTGCCGCAGCGGTCGCACATGAACTTGAACTGAAAGCCCTGGTCCGTCGAGAGATCTTCGTAGTTCTGGGTGAACTCGATCATCGCCATAGCCGAGGACGATTCCGAGCGGCCGGCCGTCGTCCCTTGGACGGCGGCGCGGCGCGCACGCGGCACGTGCGCTCAGCCCACCGCGATTCCGTCGCGGACGCGCCAGCGGCCGCGCACCATCACGTGGCGCGGCGCGGCGCGATCGGTCGCGAACACGTAGCGGTCGACGATCTCGCCGGGTGGCGCGCCGGCGAGCGGCGCCGCACGATCGTCGAGCACGACGAGATCGGCGCGGTTGCCGGGCGCCAGCGCGCCCGCGCGTATCCCGCACGCCTGCGCTCCGCCGCGTGCCGCGCGCGCGTACAGCGATTCGCCGCACGACTCGCCCGCCGCCGCCGCGACGATGCGGCGTTGCGTGGCCAGCCGCTGTCCGTATTCGAGCCAGCGCAGCTCCTCGGGCGGCGCGAGCGACACGTTGCTGTCGGAGCCGATCCCGATCGCGCCGCCCGCCGCGAGGTACGGCGCGAGCGAAAACACGCCGTCGCCCAGGTTCGCTTCCGTCGTCGGGCACAACCCGGCGACGGCGCCGCTGCGCGCGAGCGCGTCGCGCTCTGAATCGTCGAGGTGCGTCGCGTGCACGAGGCACCAGCGCGCGCCGACGTCGTGGTTCGCGAGCAGCCACGCGACCGGGCGCGCGCCGAGCGCGGCTTGCACGGCGTCGACCTCGCGCGTCTGCTCGGCGGCATGCAGGTGCACGGGCACGTCGCGCGGCGCGCCGTCGACGAGCGCGCGCAGCTCGTCCGGTGTGACCGCGCGCAGCGAATGCGCGCACGCGCCGACGACCACGTCAGGATCGTTCGCGAATTCGCTGCGCAGCGTCGCGGCGATCTCCAGCACGTCGTTCGCGTTCGTCGCGAAGCGGCGCTGGCGCGCGTGCAGCGGCGCGCCGCCGGCGCCGCCGTGCGCGTACAGCGCGGGCAGCAAACAGATCGCGATGCCGGCGTCCTTCGCCGCCGCGATCAGCGCGCGCGACGTCGCGGCCTTGTCGGCGTACCATGCACCGCGCGGATCGCGGTGCAAGTAGTGGAACTCCGCGACCGCGGTATAGCCGGCGGCGAGCATCGCACGGAACGCGCCGAGCGCGAGCGCGTACAGCGCGTCCGGCTCCAGTGTAGTCGCCAGCGCGTACATCGACTCGCGCCACGACCAGAAGTCGTCGTCCCTTGCGCCGCGCCGCTCCGCGCTGCCGGCCATCGCGCGCTGAAACGCGTGCGAGTGCAGGTTCGGCATCCCTGGGAGCACCGGTCCGTCGAGGATCTCAGCGTCGCCCGCGGGCACGCCCGCGCGCACGGCGACGAGCGTTCCGTCGGGCGCGATATCCAGCGCGACGTCAGGCGCCCAGCCGTCGGGGAGGAACGCTTCGCGCGCGAAGAGCCGCATCCAAAGATGAAGCGCCGCGTTCGCGGCTGAATCCTTGGCCGGACGTGAACTCCGACTTCTACGAACGGCTCGATGCGCGCGTGCGCGATCTGGAGAACTCCGTGCACGGCTTGCGCTCGGAGCTCGATTCGGCGCGCGCGATCCCGCCGAAGCCCGCCGCGGCCCCGCAGGCCGCGCCGGCTGCGCCGCAGCCCGACCCCAAGCCCGCGCCCAGTGCCGCTGCTGCTGCCGCGCAAGAACCCGCGGCGCCGTGGCCCGATCCGGCATGGCCGACGTACGAGCAGATGTTCGGGCGCCCGATGCCGGGCACGCCGGCGCCCGACGACGCGGGCGATGCGGCCGGCGCGCCGCCGCATCGGGCTCCGCGCCTGTCGTTCGAAACGCTGCTCGCAGGGCGCGCGATGCCGATCGCGGGCATGCTGCTGGTGCTGCTTGCGGCGGCGTTCTTCCTCGACCAGGCGTTTCGCAACGGCTGGATAGGTCCGATGGAACGGATCGTGCTCGGACTCGTGGTCGGCTCCGGCCTGATCTTCGTCTCCGCGCGGCGCATCGGTGCCGACTTCATCTTCCTCGCCGAAGGGCTCATCGGGCTCGGCGCCGGGATCCTGTACCTCTCGCTCTGGGCCGCCGTCGCGAAGTTCCCGGAGCTGCACGTGTCGCGGCCCGCCGTCTTCGCAGCCATGATCGGGGTAACGGCGGTCTTGAGCGCGCTCGCGATGACGCGCCGTTCCGAGCGGATCGCGCTCATGGGCATGTTCGGCGGCTTCGTCACGCCGCTGCTGCTCGCGAGCGGGCGGCCCGATCGGGTCGTGCTCGCAGCGTATTTGCTCATCTTGATAAGTGCGATGCTGTGGGTCAGCGTGCGGTCGTCGTTCCGGTTCGTCGAAGCGCTGACGTTCATCGCCGCGGTGTGCTACGCGCCGGCATTCGCGGTCGATCCCTCGCACCAGTGGCGCGACGTGCAGTGCGCGACCGTCGCGACGCTGTTCTTCGCGGCGTTCGCGATCGCGTTCACGCTCGGCGCGCTGCGCGACCGTGCCGCTTCGAACGCGCGCATCGTGCTGCTTGCGGCCGACGTCGTCATGTACGTTTTCACGCTCGAGGTGCTGTTCGACCACAAGCAGACGACGCTCGGCATCATGCTGCTCGTGCTTGCGGCAGCGCTGCTCGCCGTGACGCGCGTACCCGCGCTGCCGCGCCGCTTGCAGTTCGCGTACGCGTACCTCGGCTTGGCGTCGGTCACGCTCGCCGTGCCCGCACTGTTCCACGCCACCTCGCTGATCGACGTGTTCGCGATCGAAGCGGCGCTGCTGGTCGTGATCGGCGCGCGCAACGGTGACCGGCTGGTGCTTTTGGCAGGCGCGGTGCTCTTCATCTGCACCGGCGTGGCGATCTTGTCGCAAGGCGCATCCGATCCGCCGCACCGCACGATCTTCAACCCGCTCTCGCTCGGGTTCGTCATCTACCTCGCGGCGCTCGGCTTCGCGCTCTCGCGCTACGCGGCGGCGGGCGAGATCACGACGGTGCAGCGCCGCTGGCGCAACGGTGCCGCCGTCTCGTGGAACGTCGTCGCACTCGCCGCGCTGTCGCGCGAGTGCGTCGACTTGCTCGGCGGGCCCAAAGGCTTCGACGATCTCGCGAACGAGGCGCAGTTCGGTTTGTCCGCGATCTGGACGATCTACGCGACGGTGCTGTTCGCGCTGGGGATGTCGCGTCATCAGGGGCTGCTGCGCTGGCTCGGTCTCGCGCTGTTCGGCTGCATGATCTTCAAGGTGTTCTTCGTCGACCTCGCCGCGCTCAACGTGATGTACCGCATCCTGTCGTTCCTGATCCTCGGCGTCGTGCTCGTCGCCGTGTCGACGTGGTACCAGCGCGCGATGGTTCGCCAGAAGGCCGCCGGGGCGGAGGAGTGACGGCCGACGCGGCTGTCTGGAACGCGTGGACCACGGTGACGCCCGTCGCCGCGGCGCCCGCGAGCCGGCCGCGGTTCGTGCGCGTGCGGCTGCCGCTGCCGGTGGATCCCGGCCCGGAGGGCGCGTACGCCGACCTGCGCGTCGTCGACGACCGCAATGCCGAGACGCCGTACGCGCTCGATCCCGAGCGCGCGCACGACGCGAGCGCGCGCCGCGCCGGCATGATCGACACCGGCTTCGTGCCGCACCGGTATTCGCAAGCGGTGTTCGATCTCGGTGACCACCCGGTCGCGGACACCGTGCGGATCGACGTCGACACGGCGAAGCGGCCGACGTTTTTCGAGCGCGTCACGGTCGAGGCGAGCGACGACCGCAAGACGTGGCGCATCGTCCGCGCCGACGCGATCGTGTACCGCGTCGCCGACGACAACGGGCGCGGCAATCAGACGGCGACGTTTCCGAAGTCCGGCGCGCGATGGCTGCGCGTGCGCGTCGCGGATCCCCACGAGCCGTTTCCCATCGCGGGCGCGGACGTGGACGACTCGAATCGCGCCCAGCCTGCGCCGCCCGCGCTCGCGCCGCTCGCGGTCGCGGCGGCGAGCACGGTGGACGCCGCGGCGCACCGGCAGCTGTGGACCTTCGCGGACCGCGGCGTCGCGCTGCGCCCGTCGGCCGTCACGTTCGCCGACGGCGGCGCGACGTTCGCGCGCCATGCCGTCGTGGAGTCGAGCGAGGACGGTACCACGTGGTCGCACGTCGCGGACGGCGAGATCACGCGCTTTGCAGAGGGCGGTGCGCAGACGTCGTTCGCGTTCGGCGAGTCGAGCGCGCGGCGCTGGCGCGTCGCGGTCGACAACGGCGACGACAAGCCGGTTCCGGGCCTTCGCCCGGCGCTGCTCGCGCGCCCGCGCGACGTCGTGTTCGAAGCCGCTCCGCAGCGGCGGTACCGGCTGCTGTCCGGCAACGAGATGGTGACGGCGCCGACGTACGACCTCGGCGCGCGGCTCGCGCACAGCGCGTGGCGCGCGGACGCGGCATCGGCGATTGCGACGAACGCCAACGCGGCTTACGCCGACGAGCGGCCCGCCACCGAACGCACGCCGGGCGTGCTGACGGCCGTGCTGCTCGCGGTCGCCGTAGGGCTGGGCGCGCTCGCGCTGTACACGGTTCGCGCGTCGAAGACGGCGTAGCCGCGATGGCGAGCGGGAGCGCCGCGGCGGCGAGTGCGCGCGCGTACGACACGCTGTGGGTCAACGCGCGGCTCGCGACGATGACGCCGGGCGGCGCGCCGTACGGCGCGATCGGCGGCGGCGCGCTCGCGGCACGCGACGGCGCGATCGCGTGGGTTGGTGAGCGCGCGGATCTGCCGGACGCGCCGGAACGGCTCGCGGCGCGCGTGATCGACGCGGGCGGGCGATGGATCACGCCGGGGCTCGTCGACCCGCACACGCATCTCGTCTTCGGCGGCGACCGCGTTGGGGATTTCGAGCGGCGCGTCGCGGGCGAGACCTACGTCGCGGCAGCCGGCGGCGGGGTGCACGGGCGCGCTGATGGCGGCGGCGGGATCGCGCACACCGTCGCGGCGACACGCGCTTGCGATGAAGACACGTTGTTCCGCGACGCGTCGCGGCGGCTGCGCACGATGATCGCGAACGGCACGACGACCGTGGAGATCAAGTCGGGCTACGGCCTCGACGTCGACACGGAGCTGCGGCTGCTGCGCGTCGCGCGCCGGCTCGGCAGCGAGCTCGGCGTCGGCGTGCGCACGACCTACCTCGGCGCGCACGTGGTTCCGCCGGAGTACGCGGAGCGCCGAGGCGACTATCTCGCGCTGGTCTGCGACGTGATGATTCCGCGCATCGCGCGCGAAGGTCTCGCCGACGCGGTCGACGTGTTCTGCGACACGATCGCGTTTTCGATCGAGGAATCGGCGCGCGTGCTCGACGCCGCGCGGCGGCTCGGCCTCGCGGTGAAACTGCACGCCGACCAAATCGCCGACACGGGCGCCGCGGCGCTCGCCGCACGATACGGCGCGCTGTCTGCCGATCACATCGAGCACACGGACGACGCGGGCGTCGCGGCGCTCGCGCGCGCGGGCACCGTCGCGGTGCTGCTGCCGGGCGCGTTCCATTACTTGCGCGAGACGGTGAAGCCGCCGGTGGCGGCGCTGCGCGCGCACGGCGTGCCGATCGCGCTCGCGACGGACTGTAACCCGGGCACGTCGCCGGTGCTGACGCTGCCCACGGCGATGAACCTCGCCTGCGTGCTGTTCGGCCTGACGCCGGAAGAGAGCGTGACCGCGACGACGCGCAATGCGGCGCGCGCGCTCGGCCTCACCGACCGCGGTGAGCTGCGGCCCGGCGCGCGCTGCGACCTCGCACTGTGGGACGCCGGCTCACCGGCGGAGCTGTGCTACTGGCTCGGCGCCAGCCCTTGCGCCGGCGTGGTGATCGGCGGGGAGCCGCGATAGCATACACCGCGCGATGCCGGGCACCGGGCACGGTGATGGATCGGGTGCGGGATGCGGCTCGGGCGTGGGACGCGGCGCTCGATTTGGTGCTGGAGCGCCAAATCGGCCTGAAATGGTGCTGGGCGGCGACGGCCAAGGGAATCGTGGACTACTACGGCGGACCGCTTCTTCCGCAATGCCGCTACGCGACGCACTTCCTCCGCCAGACGCAAAGCTGCTGCGACGGAAACGAGCGCTCCGCGCGCTGCGACGTCGCCCACGACGTCGACACCGTGCTGCGCCATTTCGGCGTCTACGCGCCGCCGCCGTTTCGCCGCGCGGTTCATTTGCAGACGCTGTGCCGCGAGCTCGAGCGCGACCGCCCCGTCGTCGCGCTCATGCGGTTTCCCGGCGGGGCCGTTCACGCTCTCGCAATCACCGCCGTCGACGTCGCCGAACAGCGAATCGGCTTTTCCGATCCCTGGTACGGGCCACAGACGGATTCGCGGCCTGCACATGATTTTACGAACAACTATGAATCCGGCGGGCGGTGGATCTACTCGATCCTCACGCGTCCCCCGCGCTCGCAACCCGATGCCGCGATCTCGTTCTTGCACGACCGGTTCGGCGAGGGGCAAAGGCGGTTATCGCAGCATGCGCCCCGAACGAGCAGCGCGTTGAACCTCGACGTTTACTTCATCGGTCCTGAAGTGCTCGCCGCCGGCGAGGACCCGCAAGCTGCAGAACGTCTCGCGCAAGAATCGTTCGCGCTCGATCCGCCGCCTGGTGACGACCCCTCGCGCCTGGAACGTGTGCTGCGCGCGATGCGCGACGACATCGACGCGCGGCGCGCGAACGGGTTCGCGGTGCGCCTGCTGCGGGTGCCTGCGCTCATGCTAACGGCGCTGTGGTTCGTGCGCGACGACGCTCCGGCGGGCACGAATGCCGACGCGCACTTCATACCCGTCGAGCCGGCGCCGTTTTTTCTCGAAGCCGGCCAGGAGTACACGCTGCGCGAGTTCCGCGAGCTGCTGGTCGAACCGGCACGCCGCGCGCTGCGCAGTACTGAGATCGACCGCGCGTTCATCGAGCGTCTCGACCGCGAAACGGAGCACAGCGGCTAGTGTCACCCTGAGCCTGTCGAAGGGTGGGACACCATCGTGGCGGTCGTGGCGAACAACTCCGCGACCAGCGGTGTGAAGCGGCCTGCGCGCACCAGCGCGGCGACGCGTTCGATCTCCGGGGACAGGTACCGGTCGCCCGTGCCGCCGCCGTCGGGCGCGACCTCCGCGAGCACCGCTTCGAGCGTGGCCGACGTGCGCAGCGGGCGGCGGAACGCGATCCCACGCGCCGCCGATAGGAGCTCCACCGCGACGATGTAAGCCGCGTTGCGCAGCATGTCGTCGAGCCGGCGCGCGGCGTGCGTCGCCATGCTGACATGATCTTCTTGGCCCGCCGACGTCGGGATGCTGTCGACGCTCGCCGGGTGCGCGAGACCTTTGTTCTCCGACGCGAGCGCCGCCGCCGTGACCTGCGCGATCATGTAGCCCGATTCCAGCCCGGGATCGGTGGCGAGGAACGCCGGTAATTGGCTGAACGTGGGATCGACGAGCAGCGCGCAGCGGCGTTCGCTGATGTTGCCGATCTCGGCGATCGCGACGGCCAGCGCATCCGCGACGAGCGCGACGGGCTCGGCATGAAAGTTTCCGCCCGAAATGACCTCGCCGCCGCGGCCGTCACCGTTCGGGAAGACCAGCGGGTTGTCCGACACCGCGTTCGCCTCGTCCACCAGGATCGCCGCGGCGTCGCGCAGCGTGCGCAAACACGCACCGAGCACTTGCGGGATGCAGCGCAGGCTGTACGGGTCCTGAACGCGGCCGCAGTCGCGGTGCGATTCGTTGATCTCGCTCCCTTCGATCAGGCGGCGCACCGCGGCGGCGACGTCGCTCTGCGACGCGTGGCCGCGCACCGCGTGGATGCGCGCATCGAACGGCGTCACGCTGCCTAGCGCTGCTTCGATCGTCAGCGCGCCCGCGACGAGCGACGCCGCGAGCACGTCTTCCGCGCCGATCAGCCCGCGCAGCGCGAGCGCCGTCGAGACCTGCGTGCCGTTGAGCAGCGCGAGCCCTTCCTTCGGCCCGAGCTCCAGCAGCGCGATCCCGGCTGCGCTCAGCGCCTCAGTCGCGGGGAGGCGGCGGCCGCCAACGACCGCATCGCCGACGCCGATCAGCGCTGCGGCGAGGTGCGCGAGCGGGGCCAAATCGCCGGACGCGCCAACGGAGCCTTGCCCGGGGATCGCGGGGAGCACGTCGCGTTCGAGGCATGTGAGCAGCGTTTCGATAACGCTCCAGCGCACGCCCGAATACCCGCGCGCGAGCGAGTTCACTTTGAGTGCGAGGACCAGCCGCACCACCTCGCGCGGCAGCAGCGGTCCCACGCCGCACGCGTGCGAGATCACGAGATTGCGCTGCAAGTCGCCGAGCTTCTCGCGCGGGATGCGCGTCTGCGCGAGCTTGCCGAACCCCGTGTTGACGCCGTAGACACTGGCGTCTTGCGCGGCGATGTTCGCGACGACGGCAGCGGCGCGGTCGACCGCAGCGCGCGACCCGGGATCGAGCGCGAGCGGCGCGTCGGCGCACAACAGCGCACGCACGTCGGCGGCGCGCAGCGCGCCCGCACGAAGCGATACGGTCGAGCTCACGCGAGATGCATCGGCAACCGCAGGCCGTGCTCGCGCGCGGCTGCGAGCGCGTCCTCGTAGCCTGCGTCCGCATGGCGTGCGACGCCGCTGGCCGGATCGTTCCACAGCACGCGCGCGATGCGTTTCGCCGCCGCTTCGGTTCCGTCCGCGACGATCACGAGGCCCGCGTGCTGCGAGAACCCGATCCCGACGCCGCCGCCGTGGTGGATCGACACCCACGTCGCACCGCCCGCGACGTTGAGCATCGCGTTGAGCAGCGGCCAGTCGCTGACGGCGTCGCTGCCGTCGCGCATCGCTTCGGTCTCGCGGTTCGGGGACGCGACGCTGCCGCTGTCGAGGTGATCGCGGCCGATCACGATCGGCGCCTTCAGCTCGCCGTTCGCGACCATCTCGTTGAACGCCAACCCGACGCGGTCACGGTCGCCCAACCCGATCCAGCAGATGCGCGCGGGCAAGCCCTGGAACGCGATCCGCTCGTGCGCCATGTCGAGCCAGCGGTGCAGGTGCTTGTCGTCCGGCAGCAGCTCCTTCACTTTGGCGTCCGTCTTCGCGATGTCGTCGGGATCGCCGGAGAGCGCGACCCAGCGAAACGGTCCGATGCCTCGGCAGAACAGCGGTCGAATGTACGCCGGCACGAAGCCGGGGAACGCGAACGCATCCTTCAACCCCGCGTCGGACGCCATCTGGCGCAGGTTGTTGCCGTAGTCGAACGTCGGCACGCCCATGCGGTGGAACGCGAGCATCGCTTCGACGTGCGTGACCATAGAGTTTTTCGCCGCCTCCGCGACCCCGTTCGGATCGCGTTCGCGCTGCTCGCGCCAGCGTTCGAGCGTCCAGCCCGCCGGCAGATAGCCGTTCACCGGATCGTGCGCCGACGTCTGATCGGTCACCGCATCGGGCCGCACACCGCGCCGCAGCAGCTCCGGCACGATCTCCGCAGCATTGCCGACGACGCCGACCGACACGGGAATTTTCGTGCGCGCCGACTCGTCCATCATCGCGAGCGCTTCGTCGAGCGAATCCGCGCGCTTGTCGAGGTACCGCGTCTGCAAGCGTTTTTCGATGCGGGTAGGATCGCACTCGATCGCGAGCATCGATGCGCCGGCCATCGTCGCGGCGAGCGGCTGAGCACCGCCCATCCCGCCGAGTCCCGCGGTGAGAATCCATCGCCCGGCGAGGTCGCCGCCGTAATGTTTGCGCCCGAGCTCGGCGAACGTCTCGAACGTCCCCTGCACGATCCCTTGCGAACCGATGTAGATCCACGAGCCGGCCGTCATCTGGCCGTACATCATCAAACCCTTGCGG
The DNA here is from genome assembly GCA_036403315.1 of Candidatus Elarobacter sp. GTDB lineage: Bacteria > Vulcanimicrobiota > Vulcanimicrobiia > Vulcanimicrobiales > Vulcanimicrobiaceae > Vulcanimicrobium. The sequence goes on along the minus strand of DASWRD010000041.1, from coordinate 42,216 downwards.
TCGAGCTCGTGGAAATGCTCCCAGGTCGCCCAGCGCGGCACGAGGTTCGAGTTCGCGAGCACGACGCGCGGCGCGTCCGGATGCGAGCGAAATACGCCGACCGGCTTGCCGGACTGGATCGCAAGCGTCTCGTCGTCACCCAGGCGTTCGAGCTCGGCGACGATGCGGTCGAACGACGGCCAGTCGCGCGCGGCCTTGCCGATGCCGCCGTACACGACCAGATCGTCCGGCCGTTCGGCGACGTCGGGATCGAGGTTGTTCATCAGCATGCGCAGCGCGGCTTCGGTCTGCCAGCTGCGCGCGCGCAGCACGGTCCCGCGCGGCGCGCGGATCGTGCGGGCGAGTTCCTGAACCAATCGGGTGCCCTCCAGCCCGATACTCCCGGCCCGGATGAGACGGCTCCTCTCGGCCGCGCTGCGCGCTGGTTGCTCCCGAAGGACCGCCGTCGCGCGAAGCAGCATCTGATCCTTCCGAGGAGGGGATCGGCTTTGAACACGCTCCACGGGATCGACGACCTCGCCGTCGCATTGCGCGAGCTCGGCGAGGTTTTGCAGCCGGTGCGCGTCGCCGCCACGCTGCGCGGCGTGCGGATCGACGAGCGCACCCTCGCGCCCTACCTCACCTGGACCTCCGGCCGCTACACACGCAACCTCGTCCACCGCGACGCGGCCTTCGAGCTCATCGCGATCTGCTGGGAGAAAGACGCGCGCTCAGCGATCCACGACCATGCCGACTCCGACTGCGCGTTCGTGCTGCAAACCGGCTCCATCACGTGCGAGAACTTTCGCGTCGCGTGGCGCGGGGAGGAGCTGGGACCGTGCGATGTGCGGCGCACCGGCACGCGCACGCTGCGCACCGGGGAGATCGACATGCGCAGCGGCCATCTCTCGGTGCACCGCGTCGGCGCATGCGACGGGCGCGCCGTGACGCTGCACGTCTACGCCAAACCGATCGACCATTGCTTGCAATTCGAAGAAGACGGCACGTCGCGCGTGGCGTACTCGCACTACGACACGAAGCCGGCCGCGTTCGACTAGACACACAAACGATCCGGCGGCCGCCCGGCCGTACCTTCGGCGAGCAGCAGTTGCGTACGAGCTGGGTAGCATGTCGCCACGATGGCAGCAGCACGAAAACGATCGAAAACGGCGCGCAAGGGCACGGCGGGTACGCCCAAGACCGCGCAGCGCAAGAGTTCCGGTAGGAAAGCGCGGAAAAAGGACGGCAGCGGGCGGGTGAAGGGCACGAACGCCGGACCGGTGTCGCGCGAGCACCCGCAGAGTGAACCGACGAAGCGCGCGTCGTCACGCAAGCGTGCGGCCGAAGCTGGTGAACCCGTTTCCGAGAAGCGCGCGAGCGCTGCTAAGAAGAAGACAACTGACGTGACCGATACCGACGTCGCGAAGATCCCTACGCTCGCGCGAGCGCGCTCCAAAGATCGCGGCGAAAACGCGGGCTAGGCCGGCGACAGCCGGGACGCCGCTGCGCGAATCAGCACCGTCGCCCACGTGCGATAGGGCCGCCAGGCCTGCGCGATCTCGGTAAGCTGTTCTGCGGTCGCGGGTGCGCCGAGGCCGTAGAGCTCGCCGACGAGCGCGAGCCCCTTCTGTTCGTCACGCGGCAACACGTCGGCCAAGCCGCTCGCGCGGATCACGATCAGCGCGCTGTAGAACGGCCCGATGCCGCTGATGCGCTGGAGGTCGGCCATCGCCGCTTCCGGCCCGAGCTTGTGGATGCGCGACACGTCGAGCCACCCGTCGAGCGCTGCGCGCGCGACGCCGTGCAGGCGCGTCATGCGGTCCGCCGAGATCCCTGGGAACGCGTCGATGACGAGCAGCTGGTCCGGCGTCGGAAACGCCGCGACGCGTTCGCCGGCGAGCTCGAACGTCGCGCCGTGCGCTTCGTTCAGACGCCGGCGCACGCCGTCCATCTGTTTGGGGACGCGGCGCACGCTCAGCACCGCCCACGCCGCCGCCTCGTACGGCGAGTAGAAGAGCGGCGGCCGAAGCCCCGGCGCCGCCGCGAGCAGCCGCGCGATCACCGGATCGCGCTGGCCGATCCGCACGAACGCCGCGCCGTCGTGATCGAGCGACAAGACGCGCGCGACTTGGCGGCGCACCGCATCCACGTCGGCATCGCCGTGGACGGCGCAGTGCACGCCGCGGTCGTCCTGCCGCACCTCGACGCCGGCCTGCTCAGCGTAGCCGTCGACGCAGAACGCGAGCCGCATCACGCCGTCCCACGTGGTTTCCAAGCGCTGGCCGAACCCGAACGTCGCCGCCTCGCGCAGCGAGAACGGCCCGTTCGGGAGGATGGTGAACGCACGACGCGTTTCGAGCTGCATGTCGACCCCCTTCATCTGGAGCGCATCCTACAGCGCGAATGTTGACGCGGCGTGTCGGGTTTGTTGCCGCGCGGTTACGTCGTCCGCCGGCGTTATTCTTCGATGGCGGCGTTACGCTGCCGAACGCTTGATCTTGGAGTTGCGCCTAGGGCGGCAGGATTGCGGTCGCTTCGATCTCGACCTTCGCTTCAGCCTCGAGCAGGCCGGCGACCGCGACGACCGACATCGCCGGGAAGTGCCGGCCCATCACCTCGCGGTACGCTACGCCGATCTCGCGCTGCGCCGCGAGATATTCGGCCTTGTCGGTCACGTACCACGTCAGGCGGGCGACGTGTTCGGGGCGCGCGCCGGTTTCCGCAAGGATCGTGACGATGTTGCGCAGCGCTTGGCGCACCTGGCCCGCGATGTCGCTCGCCGTGAAGCGTCCCTGTTCGTCCCAGCCGATTTGGCCGCTGACGAGCACGACGGTGCCGTACGCGGCGACACCGCAGGCGAACCCTTTCGGACGCGGCCAGCCCGGCGGTTGCAGAATGTTCATGTCTTCGCCTCCGCCGCGGCGGTGCGCAGCTTGAAGCGCTGGAGCTTGCCGGTCTGCGTGCGCGGCAACTCCGTGACGAACTCGATCGCACGGGGATATTTGTACGGCGCGATGCGCGCTTTGACGAAGTCTTGCAGCTCGGTCACGAGCGCCTCGTCGCCCGCTCCCTCCCGCAGCACCACGAATGCTTTGACGATCGTGCCGCGCGCTTCGTCCGGTGCGCCGACCACCGCGCATTCGAGGACGCGCGGGTGTTCGAGCAGCACCCCCTCCACCTCCGGCCCGGCGATGTTGTAGCCCGATGAGATGATCATATCGTCGGTGCGCGCTTGGTACCAGAAATATCCGTCGTCGTCGAGCAAGTACGCGTCGCCCGTGAGGTTCCAGCCGTGCTGCACGTAGTCGCGCTGGCGCGGATCGGCCAGGTAGCGGCACCCGGTCGGGCCTTTTACCGCCAGCCGTCCGACATTGCCCGGCGGCAGCGGCTTGCCGTCGTCATCGAGGATGCACGCGACGTAGCCCGGCACGGGCTTGCCCGTCGCGCCGGGGCGAATCTCGTCGCCCGACGCGGCGATGAAGATGTGCAGCATCTCCGTCGAACCGATGCCGTCGATGATGCGTACGCCCGTCGCGTTCTCCCACAGCGTGCGCGTCGCGACCGGCAGCGTCTCACCCGCCGAAATACAGGCGCGCAGGGTGCGGATCTTCGCGCGGTCGGCGAGCGGCGCCATCGCGCGGTACGACGTCGGCGCCGTGAAGCAGACGGTCGCGCCGAACTGGGCGATCGCGTCGAGCAGCACGTCGGGCGCGGGCTTTTCCAGCAGCACCGTCGATGCGCCGGCGCGCAGCGGGAACAGCAGCGCGCCGCCGAGGCCGTACGTGAACGCGAGGGGCGGCGTGCCGACGAACACGTCGTCCGGCGTTGGTGCGAACGACGACGGCGGGAACGTGTCGCAGATCGCCAGCACGTCGCGGTGGAAGTGCATCGTCCCCTTGGGGCGGCCCGTGGTGCCCGACGTGAACGCGATCATGCAAACGTCGTCGGACGCCGTCTCGACGTTGTCGAACGTATCGCGATGCTTCGCCATGCGCGCAGACAGGCTCGCCGGTCCGTCGTCGTGCGAGAGCACGACCGTTGTCAACGTCGGACACGACGGTCGCGCGACGTCGAGCTCGTCGAGCAGGCGCTTGTCGCAGATCGCGTGCGTAATCTCGGCCGCCGTGATGACGTCGATGAGCTCCTTGGCGCGCAGCAGCGGCATCGTCGTCACGACCACGCAGCCGGCCTTCACGACGCCGAGCCAGCACGCCGCCATGACGTCGTTGTTGAAACCGCGCAGCAGGACGCGACTGCCGGGCACGAGTCCGAGGTCGCTCAGCAGCACGTTCGCGATGCGGTTCGCCTCCGCCAGCAATTCGGCGTACGCGACGCGGCGCTGCGGCGTGACGATCGCCGGCCGGTCGCCGAAGCCCTTCGCGACCGTCGCGTCGAGCAGCTCGGCCGCGCAGTTCAACACTGCCGGATACTGCAGCTCCGGCAGATCGTACAGGAACTCCGGCCACTGCTCGCGCGGCGGAAGATGATCGGCGGCGAAGGTGTCGAGGTGCGCGGTCTCGGTCATGCCTGGTCCTCGCGAAAGCGCGCGAGCGTTTGGCGCGCGATGATGAGCTGCTGCACTTCGCTTGCGCCTTCGTAGATGCGCAGCGCGCGAATCTCGCGATAGAGCCGCTCCGGGATCCTCCCGCGCGTCACGCCGAGCGCGCCGTGGAGCTGAACCGTTCGGTCGATCACGCGCTGAGCGGTTTCGGTCGCGGTCAGCTTCGCCATCGCGGCTTCGCGCGTCGTCGGCTCCTTCTCCACGTCGCGCTGCCATGCGGCGCGGTACGTCAGCAGCGCGCTGGCGTCGATCCCGGTGGCCATCTCCGCGAGCGCGGCCTGCGTGAGCTGGAAATCGGCCAGCGTCCCGCCGAACATGGCGCGCGACGTCGCGTGCTCCAGCGCTTCGTCGAGCGCGCGGCGCGCGAGGCCCAGCGCGGCGGCGGCGACGCTCGCACGAAACACGTCGAGCGAGCGCATCGCGAGCTTGAAGCCGTCGCCGCTCGCGCCCAGCCGGTGCGACGCCGGCACGTGGCATTCGCGCAGCCGCAGCGTGGCGAGCGGGTGCGGCGCGATGAGGTCGATGCGCTCGGCGATCTCCAGCCCTGCCGCATCGGCGTCGAGCACGAACGCGCTCAGCCCACGGCTGCCTTCCGCCTCGCCCGTGCGCGCGAAGACGACATAGAAATCGGCGATCCCGCCGTTCGAGATCCACGTCTTCTCGCCGTCGAGCACGTACGCGTCGCCGTCACGGCGTGCGGTCGTCGCGATCGCGGCGACGTCCGAGCCGGCGTCGCGCTCCGACAGCGCGAACGCGGCGATCGCAGTTCCGGCGCACACGCGCGGAAGATACCGCGCCTGCAGCTCCGCCTCACCGGCCAGCACGATCGGCGCGCTGCCGAGGCCTTGCATCGCGAACGCGAAGTCGGCGAGCGCGTTGTGCCGCGCCAGCGTCTCGCGCACGATGCACACTGCCCGCGAGTCGACCTCCTCGAAGGCGCCGCCGAAACGCGCGGGGACGGCGTACCGCAGCCATCCGCCGCGCCCGAGATCGGCGACGAGGTCTCGGCAGCCGGCGTCCACGTCGTGGTACTCGTCGTCCGCGACGTGCTCGGCGGCCCATGCATCCAGCGCCGACGCCAGCTCGCGGTGCTCGTCGTCGAAGAACGGCCAGGACAGAAACGTCGCGTCGCTCATTCAGTCGCCTTCGAATACCGGCGTGCGCTTCGCGGCGAACGCATCGTACGCGCGCCGGAAGTCGCGCGTCTGCATGCAAATGGCCTGCGCCTCCGCTTCGGCTTCGATCGCCTCGTCGAGGCCCATCGCCCATTCCTGGTGCAGCATCTTCTTCGTCATCGCGTGGCCGAACGTCGGCCCGCTCGCAAGCGATGTCGCGAACGCGTCGGCCTCGTCCATCAGCGTTCCCGGCTCGATCAGCCGGCTGAAGAATCCCCACGCCAGCGCTTCGTCCGAGCTCATGGAACGGCCGCTGAACAGCAGCTCCGACGCACGGCCGTGGCCGATCACGCGCGGCAGCAGCGTGCACGCGCCCATGTCGGCGCCGGCGAGCCCGACGCGCGTGAACAAGAACGCGACGCGGGCGTTCGGCGTACCGAACCGCACGTCCGACGCGAGCGCGAGCATCGCGCCTGCGCCGGCGCACACGCCGTCGACCGCGGCGACGACCGGCTGGGGGCACGCGCGCATCGCCTTCACGACGTCGCCGGTCATCCGGGTGAACGCGAGCAGCTCCGGCATCGCCATCTGCGTGAGCGGCGCGATGATCTCGTGCACGTCGCCGCCTGAGCAGAAGTTTCCGCCGGCGCCGGTGATGACGACGGCGTGCACGTCGCTCGCGTAGAAGAGCCCGCGGAAGAGATCGCGCAGCTCCGCGTACGATTCGAACGTGAGCGGGTTCTTGCGCTCGGGCCGGTTCAGCGTGAGCGTCGCGACGCCGTTGTTCACCTGCCAGCGAAAATGCCGCGCGTCGTAGTCCGTGAAGGTTCGGTCTCTGTTCATCGCGCGTTGTCGTCGCTTTCGGCGGCGTTGAGGTGGCGTTTGAGCTTCGCCAGCAGCGCGTAGAGCTGCGTGCGGTCGGTTTCGCTGAGGCCGGCGAACATCTCGACGATCCAGCCTTCGTGCCTGCGCGCCATCTCCGCGAACGCCCGGCGCCCGGGCGCGCTGAGCTTCACGATCGCCGCCCGGCGGTCGGCCGGCGCGACGCTGCGCGTGATCAACCCCTCGGCGAGCAGCTGGTCGGCGATGCGCGTGACGTTGCCGCCGGTGACCATCATGCCTTTGGAGATCTCGGTCATACGCAAGCCGCCCGGCGTACGTTCGAGCTGCGAGAGAAAGTCGAAGCGCGGCAGCGTCGTCTCGAAGTCGTCGCGCAGCCGGCTCGCGACGCGCCCTTCGACGAGGTTCGTGCACGTCAGCAAGCGCAGCCACACGCGCACGGAGAGGTGGTCGTCGTGCGTGGCGCGGGACTCGGTGTCGAGCAGCATCAGTGCTGCACCTCGCCGCCGTCGATGACGATCGCTTGCCCGGTGATCGCCGCGGCCGCCGGGCTGCACAGCCACGCGACGGCGCTCGCGACCTCGTCGGGCCGCACGAACCGCCCCAGCGGGTTGCGGCCGAGCAGCGCGCGCGCCGCGTCGTCGCGCGTACGCCCGGTCGTCTCCACGATGCGGTCGAGGCTGCGGTCCAGCATCTCCGTCTCGGTGAATCCCGGGCACACCGCGTTGACCGTGATCCCCTTTTTCGCCAATTCCACGGCGAGCGAGCGCGTCAAGCCGATCACGCCGTGCTTCGCGGCGCAGTACGCGGCGATGTACGCGCCGCCGACGAGCCCGGCGGTGCTCGCGACGTTCACGATGCGTCCGCTGCCGGCGGCGATCATCGCCGGAACGACCTCGCTCGCGAATGCGTACGTCGCGGTGAGGTTCACGGCGATGATGGCGTCCCACGTGTCGCGGTCGAGCTGCGCGAACGGCACGGCCGCGCCTGCGCCCGCATTGTTCACGAGGACCTCGACCTCGCCGTGGCGCTTGCGCACGTGGACGAACGCTTCGGCGATCTGCGCGGCGTCGGTGACGTCGGCGACGACGACGTGCGCCTCCGCGCTTTCGGGCAGCGTCGCGGCGTGCGCAGCGAGCGCGTTGCGGTCGCGGCCGAGCAGCGTCACGCGCGCGCCGTCCGCCGCGAGCGCGGTCGCGATCGCTGCACCGATGCCGCGCCCGCCGCCGGTGATCAGCGCATGCTTGCCTGCGAGCGGCGCGCTCATCGCGTCACCTCGCTGGCCGCTTCGGCGGCGATCTGCGCTGCACGGCGCAGGTTACGCAGATACTGCTCGCGCCCGGTGAGGTACTGCTCGGGCCAGTGTTGTTCGTCGTAGCCGAGCTGGGCCGCCGCGTGCAGCGTGAAGTACGGGTCGGCGAGGCGCGGCCGCGCGAGCGCGACCAGATCGGCGCGTCCCGCGGCGATGATGCTGTTCACCTGGTCGGCGTCGGTGATGTTGCCGACGGCCATCGTCGCGATGCGCAGCTCGTTGCGGATCTTGTCGGAGAACGGCGTCTGGAACATGCGGCCGTACACCGGCCGCGCGAGCCGCGACGTCTGCCCGGCCGAGACGTCGATCAGGTCCGCGCCCGCCGCGTCGAATGCGCGCGCGACGTCGACCGCATCGTTGGGCGTGATCCCACCCTCCACCCAGTCGGTCGCCGAGATGCGCACGGACATCGGCTTGTACGCCGGCCACACGTCGCGCACCGCCGCAAACACCTCCAGCGGAAAGCGCAGCCGGTTGGCGACACTCCCGCCGTACGGGTCGGTGCGCTGGTTGGTGAGCGGCGTGATGAAGCTTGACAGCAGATACCCGTGCGCGCAGTGCAGCTCCAGCAGGTCGAAACCGCAGGCCAAGCCCATCTCCGCGGCGCGCACGAACTCGCCTTTGACGCGCTCCATGTCGGCGTGCGTCATCACGCGCGGGAGCTGATGGCGCTCGCCGAACGGCACCGGCGACGGTCCCATCACGGGCCAGTTGCCGTCGGGCAGCGGTTCGTCGGCCTCTTCCCAGCCGCGCTGCGTCGAGCCCTTCGGACCGGCATGCCCGAGCTGCAGCGCGATCTTCGCCTTGGTGTACGTGTGCACGAAGTCGACGATGCGCGTCCACGCCGGAACGTGCTCGTCGCGGTACATCCCCGCGCAGCCCGGCGAGATGCGGCCGTCCGCCGCGACGCACGTCATCTCCGTGAAGACCAAGCCCGCGCCGCCCTGCGCGCGCGCGCCGAGGTGCACGAGATAGAAGTCGTTCGGCGTGCCGTCGAGGCAACTGTACATGGCCATCGGCGACACGACGACACGGTTCGCCAGCTCGAGCTCGCGCAGCCGGAACGGCGCGAACATCGGCGGCACGGGCTTCGCCGTCCCGGCGCGCTCCGAGAGCCAGCGCTCGATGTTCGCGATGTACTCGCGGTCGCGAAGGCGCAGGTTGTCGTGGGTGAGCCGCTGGCTGCGCGTGAGCAGGCTGTACGCGAACTGCTCGGGCTCCAGGCTCGCGTAGCGCGCGACGTTCTCGAACCACTCCGTGGAATTGCGCGCCGCGTTCTGCAGCCGCAACACCTCGATGCGCCGCTCGGCTTCGTACTCTTCGAACGCGCGCGTGCGCTCGGGGTTGCGCTTCAGGGCGCCGGCGAGGCCGATCGCGTCTTCGAGCGCGAGCTTCGTGCCCGAGCCGATCGAGAAGTGCGCGGTGTGCGCCGCGTCGCCGATCAGCACGCGGTTGCCGTCGAACCAGCGCGCGTTGTTCACCTGCACGAACGTGATCCACGGGTTCGCCAGGTGCTTCGCATTCGTCATCAGGCGTTGGCCGCCCAGGTACGGCGCGAACAGCCGCTCGCAGAACGCGACCGACTCATCCGCGCTTGCGGTGTCGAGCCCCGCCGCGCGCCACGTCTCCTCGCGGCACTCGACGATCACGGTGCCGGTGTCCGCGTCGAACTGGTACGCGTGCACTTGGAACCACCCGTGCGGCGTCTCTTCGAACACGAACGTGAACGCGTCGAAGCGCTCGTGCGTGCCGAGCCAGATGTAGCGGTTCTTGCGGTTCTCCAGCGTGGTTCCGAACGTACCGGCATACTTGCGGCGCGTCGGCGAGTTGGCGCCGTCACCGATCACGATCACGTCCGCGTCCGCGTAGTCCTCGTCGTTCGCCTCGACCTCGAACCGCAGATCGACCCCAAGCTCGAGCGCGCGATGCTGCAGGATCTGCAGCAGCTTCTTGCGGGCGATGCCGGCGAAGCCCTGACCGCCGGCGCGGATCGTACGATCGCGGTAGTGGACGTCGATGGCGTCCCAGTGGACGAAATTCGCCACGATGCGCTCGTACGTGGAGGAGTCGGCGGCTGCGATGTTGCCCAGCGTCTGATCGGAGAAGACGACGCCCCAGCCGAACGTGTCGTCGGGCCGATTGCGCTCGAGGACGACGATCTCGGCGTCCGGCCGCGCGGACTTCATGACGATCGAGAAGAACAGACCCGCGGGTCCGCCGCCGATGCAAACGATTCGCAAACAACGCTCCCGGCTGAATACTTGCGGTTTCGATAATTTACACGTAAACTAATTGCGTTGTCAACTGGCACGAAAGGGTTCTCATGCTCACGTTCGTCCGTGCGCCGCTCGCCGCGCTCCTGGTGCTCTCCCTCGCCGGCTCCGCGGCGTTCGCGGCCGATCCGCCGCCGCTCAAGATCGGGATGATCACGACGCTCACCACCGCGGGCGGCTACCTGGGCGAAGACGTGCGCGACGGATTCATCCTCGCGATGGACGAGGAGCACGGCAAGCTCGGCGGCGTCCCCATCCAGCTGATGGTGGAAGACGACAACCTCAAGCCGGCCAACGGCAAGCAGATCGCCGACAAGTTCCGCATCCAGGACAAGATCGACGTGTTCACCGGCATCATCTACTCGAACGTCGCGCTGGCCGTCGTGCCGGGCCTCGTCGAGAGCGGCGCTTTTTATATCAGTCCGAACTCCGGGCCGTCGCAACTCGCCGGCGCCAAGTGCAACAAGAACTTCTTCGTGGTGTCGTGGCAGAACGACACGCCGCACGAAGCCACCGGACACTACGCGCAATATCTCGGCATCAAGAAGATGGTCGTCGTGGCGCCCAACTACACCACCGGCAAGGACGCGATCAACGGCTTCAAGCGCACGTACCACGGCCAGATCGTCGAAGAGATCTACACCGCGCTCGACCAGACCGACTATTCCGCCGAACTTGCGCGCATCCGGGCCGCCAACGCCGACGGCATCTTCTACTTCCTGCCCGGCGGCCTCGGCATCAACTTCCTCAAGCAGTTCACGCAAGCCGGGCTGAAAAAGACGATGAAGGTGGTGCTGCCGGAGTTCTCGCTGGAAAGCCATGTCGTGTCGGCGGTCGGCAACGACGCCGAGGAGCTGTACGGCACGGCGCACTGGCTCGCGGACCTGCCGTACCCCGCGAACAAAAAGTTCGTCGCGGACTACACGCGCAAATACCACCGCGATCCCACGCCGTACGCGAGCCAGGGCTATGACACCGCGAAGCTGCTGGCGAGCGCGCTGCGCGCCGTGAACGGCGACGTCACGAAGGCCGACGCGTTCCGCGCGGCCCTGCGCAGAGCGGACTTCAAGTCGACGCGCGGCGCGTTCAAGTTCGGCCCGAACCAGTACCCGATCCAAGACTGGTACAGCGAGAAAGTCGTCCGCGACCCGAAAACCCACAAGCTGGCGATCCGCGGCGTGGGCAAGATCATGCGCGACACAGGCGACGTCTACTCGAGCCAGTGCAAGTTGTAAACCCCACGTTCCGTCACCCTGAGCCTGTCGAAGGGTGAGCCGGTGAGCCTTGCGCTCGAGCAGATCCTCAACGGGCTGCAGTTCGGGGTGATGATCTTTCTGCTCGCGGCCGGGCTCACGCTCGTCTTCGGGATCATGGGCGTGATCAATCTCGCGCACGGTTCGATCTACATGGTCGGCGCGTACGTCGCCGCATCGGCCGCATCGAAAGGCGCTCCGTTCATCATCGCCGTCGCCGCGGGCGCGGCTGCGGCGGGGCTCGCCGGGCTCGTCGTCGAGCTGGTCGTCATCCGCCGGCTGTACTTGCGCGATCACCTCGACCAAGTGCTGGCGACGTTCGCGCTGATCCTGATCGCGAACGACGGCGTCTCGGTCGCCTGGGGCAAGACGCCGGTGAACATGACGATGCCGCCGGCGCTCGCCGGCGCGGTGTCGCTCGGGGCGCTGACGTATCCGACCTACCGGCTCGTACTGATCGCAGCGGGGATCGCTATCGCCGTGGGGTTGTATCTCCTGATCGCGCGATCGAAGCTGGGGATGCTGATCCGTGCGGGCGCGACGCATCGCGAAACGGTCGCCGCGCTCGGCGTGGACATCACGCGCCTGAACACGATCGTCTTCACGCTGGGCGCGCTACTCGCGGGCCTCGCCGGCGCGTTGCTCGCGCCGATCCTCGCCGTACAGGTCGGCATGGGCGAGCAGATCCTCATCCTGACGTTCGTGGCGATCGTCGTAGGCGGGCTGGGCTCGATCCGGGGCGCGTTCGTCGGCGCGCTGCTCGTCGGGCTCGTCGACACGCTCGGCCGCGCGTACATCCCCGTGCTGCTCAAACCCGTCGCGAAGCCGGAGATCGCCGACTCGCTCGGCGGCGGGCTGGCCGCCATTGCGATCTACGTGCTGATGGCCGTGGTGCTCGTGTGGAAACCGCGAGGCCTGTTCCCTGCCGGCACTCGCTAGCACGCGCCGCCGCCTGGCGATCCTCGTCGCGACGCTGGTGCTGCTCGTCGCGCTTCCGTTTGCGGCCGCGGCGCTTCACCAGCCGTTCTGGGTCAACGCGTGCACGCGCATTTTGATCTACGCGCTGGTCGCCGTAAGCCTCGATCTCATCGTGGGATACGGCGGGATGGTGAGCTTCGGCCACGCGGCGTACTTCGCCGCGGGCGGCTACACCGTGGCCGTGCTCGCGCAAAACGGAACCGAGTCGGCGCTGATCGCGTGGCCCACCGCAATCGTCGTCTCGGCGGCGCTGGCCGCGGTCGTCGGCGCGCTGTCACTGCGCACGTCCGGCATCTTCTTCATCATGATCACGCTGGCGTTCGCGCAGATGGTGTTCTTCGCGCTGATCGCGGTGAAGGCGTGGGGAAGCAACGATGGCCTGCCGCTCGGCGCGCGCAGCGTGCTGCCGGGGCTCGACCTGCGCGATCCGAACGTGCTGTACGCCGTGTGCCTACTGCTGCTCGTCGCATTCGTGGTCGCGAGCGCGCAGCTCGTGGAGTCACGCTTCGGCATCGTGCTGCGCGGCGCGCGGCGCAGCGAACGGCGGCTGCTCGCGCTCGGCTTCCCGACGTTTCGCTACAAGCTCGTCGCGTTCGTGATCGCAGGCGCGGGCGCGGGCCTCGCGGGCGCGCTGTGGGCGGAGTACGCGCGCTTCGTAAGCCCCGACATGGCGTCGTGGTCGCGCTCGGGCGAGTTTCTGGTCATGGTGATCCTCGGCGGGATCGGCACGCTCGCCGGCGCGGTGTACGGTGCCGCCGCGCTGGTCGGGCTCGAATCGCTGCTGGCGGGTTTCACAGAACATTGGATGCTGCTGCTCGGCGTGATCTTGCTCGCAATCGTGCTGTTCGCCAAGCGCGGACTCTACGGGTGGCTCGCCGGAACGAACGATGGCTGAGGCAGCGGCAGCGCACGATGACTGAAGCCGCATCGACGGCGAGCGGCGGCACCGCGCTCGCGGTGCGCGGGTTGCGCAAGACGTTCGGCGCGCTTGTCGCTACCGACGATCTCGATCTCGATGTCACGCGGAATGAATGCCACGCACTGATCGGACCGAACGGCGCGGGCAAGACGACGCTGCTGGCGCAACTCTCCGGTGAGCTCGCTCCGGATCGAGGCACCGTTCTGTTCGGCGATCGCGACGTGACCCGCCTCGGTCCCGACGCGCGCGCCCGGCTCGGCATCGCACGGTCGTTTCAGATCACGAGGCTCGTCGATGACTTCACCGCTGAAGACAACGTCGCGCTGGCGGTGCAGGCCCGTCACGCGACGACGATGCGCTTCTGGCGGAGTGCGTTCACGGACCCGGCGCTGCGCGAGCCGGCGCGCGTGGCGCTCGCACGCGTCGGCCTCGCGGACCGCGCGAACGTGCGCGCGTCGGACCTCGCGCACGGCGAGCAGCGGTTACTGGAGCTGGCGATCGCGCTGGCGCAAGATCCGGCCGTGCTGCTGCTCGATGAGCCGATGGCCGGACTGGGCCACGACGAGAGCCGCGCGATGATCGAACTGCTGCGCTCGATCAAAGGCACGGTGACGATGCTGCTGGTCGAGCACGACATGGACGCCGTAGCGCAGCTCGCCGACCGCGTCACCGTGCTGGTCGCCGGACGTGCGATCGCGGCGGGCAGCTACGCCGCGGTCCGCAACGACGGACGCGTGCGCGACGCGTACCTGGGCGAGAACGGATGAGCCGCCTGCTGGACGTCGAGGCGATCGACGCCGGCTACGGCCGCAGCCGCGTGCTGTTCGGCACGACGCTGCACGTCGCCGAGGGCGAAACCGTCGCGCTCGTCGGCCGCAACGGTATGGGCAAGACGACGACGATTCGCACGATCATGGGCCTCTGCCGCGCTACGGCGGGCCGAATCACGTTCGGCGAGCACACGATCACGAACGAACCGCCGTACCGCGTCGCACGCCACGGGATCGGCCTCGTCCCCGAAGGCCGCCAAGTCTTTCCGACGCTCACCGTGCGCGAGAACTTGATCGCGACGGCCGCGAACTACGGCCACCTCACCAAGACGTGGACGCTCGCGGACGTCCTCGCACTGTTCCCGCAACTGGCGCAACGCGCGAACGCCTACGGCAGCCAGCTCTCGGGCGGCGAACAGCAGATGCTCGCGATCGGCCGCGCCCTGATGCTCGGCCCGCGCCTGCTGATCCTCGACGAAGCGACCGAAGGCCTTGCCCCCGTGGTCCGCGACGAGATCTGGACGTGCCTGCGCGCGCTGCGCGAACGGGGCCAGTCGACGCTGGTCGTCGACAAACACCTCGCCGCACTTGCAACGCTCGCCGATCGCGCGGTCGTGATCGTCAAAGGCACCACGGTCTGGGAAGGCTCGCCGTCGGCGCTCGCCACCGACCGCGCTCTGCACGATCGGTTTCTCAGCGTCTAAGCGTCGTCCGACCGGCTCATTCGTTCGCTTCAGTCATTCGTTGTTGCGGCACTTCGCCATGCGGTCCAGCGCCGTGAGGATGCTGGGTGCCAGCGGTGAGTGGCTTTCCGCGCCTTCGCGGCGGACCGTTTCGTCGTTCAGCGGCGGGGGCAGCAGGCGTGCGACGAGGCCGAGCAGGCGCGTCGTCGTCTCCGGCGCCAGCGCGTTCACGATCTGCGCGATGCGCGGAAGCGGCGTGATCGTCACGAACTTCTTGCGGTGCGCGATCGCGTGCACGATCGTCACCACCGCGTGCCGCGTCGACGCGGACAGCAGCGGGTTGCTGTCGGCGAGCGCGAACCAGGCGTACTCCGCCTTCGTGCGGCCCTTGAAGATGGCGTGGTCGGGCGAGCCCGTGCGCATCAAGCCCGGGCACACGCACGTGACGGTGATGCCGTCATGCGCGACCTCCGCGGCGTACGCCTGCGACAAACCGACCAGCCCGAACTTTCCGGCGGAGTACGGCGCGAGATGCGGGGTTCCGACCAGCCCGCCGATCGACGCGACGTTGACGATGCGCCCGTCCCCCCGCGCGCGCATCGACGGCAGAACGGCGCGCATCGTGTGCAGCGGCCCGAAGATGTGCGTCTCGACCGACTCGCGGAAGTCTTCGAGCGCCTGATCCCACACCGAGCCGACTTCGATCACGCCCGCGTCGTTGACGAGCACGTCCACCGGACCGCTGCGCGCCTCGACGTGTGCGATCAGCGCCTCGGCCGCGGCTCGGTTGCGAACGTCGCACGGCACGCCGTCGACGCTGAGGCCTTCCGCCGCAAGCAGCTCGCACGCGCGCTCGACCGTCGCGGCGTCGCGACCGGCGATCGTCACGCGGGCGCCGCCGCGCGCCAGGTCTTCCGCGAGCGCGAACCCCAGGCCGCGCGAGCCGCCCGCGATCACGACGACGCGGTCGCGCAAGCTCTCGCGGTCGGCGACGTGCGAACGGCGCGACAGCAGGGCGACACCCGCCGCGACCGACGCGGCGCCGAGGGCGAAGGAAGCGATGCGGCGATTCCGTGACATCGCCGTCAGCGTACCCTCGCTTCGACTCCGTCGAAGCGAGCTAGCCGAAGATAATGTTGCGGCCGGCGGCCTTTGCCCGGTAGCATGCCGCGTCGGCGTCCGCGAGCGCCTCCACGCCGCTGATCGTGTCCGCTTCGATCGGCGCGAGGCCGACGGAGACGCCGACGTCGAGGACCTCGCCGTCGTGCTCGATACGGTAGTTGTCGACCGCTGCGCGCAGCTTCTCCGCCACGCGGCGCGCGTCGTCGAGCGGGCAGTTCGAAAGCAGCAGCGCGAACTCGTCGCCGCCGATGCGCGCCAGGACGTCGCCGCCGCGAACGACGCGGCCCATCACGCGCGCGATCTCGTGCAGCAGCCGGTCGCCGACCGCGTGGCCGAAGCGGTCGTTGACCACCTTGAAGCGGTCGAGGTCGATAAAGCCGACGGCGTGGTGCTCGCCGCGCTCGCGCGCACCGCGCACCGCTTCATCGAGCCGCTCGGTGAACGCACGGCGGTTCTGCAGGCCGGTGAGCGGATCGTGCGTAGCCTCGAACGACAGCCGCAGCGCGATGCGGTTCTCGATCGTCACGTCGCGCAGCACGAGCACGGTCCCGGGCGCGTCACCGTCGATGCGCGACGCCACGTACGCCACATCGATGATGCCGTGCGCGGTGCGCAAGTGCCCGGTTCCGCGGCGCACGTCTTCGCGGCGGTGATCGGCGACGACGTCGATCGGCCGCGCGTCGCCGTCGACCATGCAGATTACGTCGGCGACCGCCGCGCCGTACGCATCGGCCGCGCGAATGCCGAGCAGCCGCTCTGCCGCGGCGTTGACGAACTCGACGCGGCCGTCCGCGAGCACGCTCACGACGGCGTCCGCGATCGCCGCGAGCGTGGTGAGGAGCTTGCGCTTCTCCGCCGCGAGCGCGTTCTCGAACTGCTTGCGCGTGGTGACGTCGCGGAACGTGACGACGTGGTGAACCGTGCTCGCCTCATGGCGCACCGGCGTCGACGAAATCTCCGTCCACAGCGGCGAGCCGTCCTTGGCGTAGAGCACGACGACGACGCGCGCCGCCTCGCGCTCGGTGATGCGCGAGCGCAGCCATGCCATGCGGTCGCGGTCGGTGCGCGGCCCCCAGATCCGATCGGCCGGCTGACCGACGAGCTCGCGCGCGCTGTAGCCGAACAGCTGCGTGAAGCCGCCGTTGACGTGCAGCACCGTCGCGGGACCGCTCGGTCCGCATGCGGTGTCGAGGATCGCGACCGCCTCGTCGAGCTGTTCGGCGCTCTCGGCGAGCCGCTCGACCGCGCTCGACGCTTCGCCGACGCACCCGCACGGATCGCACGCCGCACCGATCTCGGCGGCGAGCGCGGTCAGCGCCTCGTCGTCGGCGTCGGCAGACGGTGCGACCAGGATGAGCTCGGCCGCGCTGCCGTCGGAAAGCCGCAGGGGCAGCGCTCGAAACGACCACGCGCCCCGCGGCGCGGCGTCGCGCAGCACGCGCACGAGCGACTGCGCGCCGGCGCCGCCGCAGCCCCACGCCGCCACCGGCGCATCGTCGCCGATGCGTGCAACGAGCGACGCGGTCGCGCCCGCGACGCGGGCAGCGATCCGAAGCAGCGCGGCGGCGGCCTCCATACCTGTTCTAGGGATCGGCGGACGGCGGAACCCGCGCGAGAGCAGGCAAGCTCGGTGTGCGCCGGATCATAGTTCTGCGCCGCTACGGCAGCGTGAGCGGCCGGTAGCGCAGCCGGTGCGGCCGAGCCGCCTCCTCGCCGAGCCGGGCCTTCTTGTTCGCCTCGTACTCCTGGTAGTTGCCCTCGAAGAAATAGACGCTGCTGTCGCCCTCGAACGCGATGATGTGGGTCGCGATGCGGTCCAGGAACCAGCGGTCGTGGCTGATCACGAGCACGGTCCCGGCGAACTCGCTGAGCGCGTCCTCGAGCGCGCGCAGCGTCTCGACGTCGAGGTCGTTCGAGGGCTCGTCGAGCAGCAGCACGTTGCCGCCTTCGAGCAGCGTCTTCGCAAGGTGCAATCGGCCGCGTTCGCCGCCCGACAGCGTGCCGACCGGCTTCTGCTGGTCGCCGCCCTTGAAGTTGAAGCGCCCGAGGTACGCGCGCGACGGCATCTCGAACCGGCCGATCGTCAGCAGGTCACGGCCGCCGGTGATGTCGTCGAACACGGTCTTCGTGTCGTCCAGCGACTCGCGCGTCTGGTCGACGACCGCGAGCTTCACGCTGGAACCGATGGCGATCGTCCCCGCGTCGGGCTGTTCCTTGCCGGCGATCATGCGGAACAGCGTCGTCTTGCCGGCGCCGTTCGGGCCGATGATCCCGACGATCGCGCCGGCGGGGATGCGGAAGCTGACGTCGTCCATCAGCAGCCGGTCGCCGTACGCTTTGCGCACGCCCGTGAAATCGATGACCTGATCGCCGAGCCGCTCGGCAACCGGGATGAAGATTTCTTGCGTCTCGTTGCGGCGCTGGTACTCGTAGCTCGACAGCTCCTCGAAGCGCGCGAGCCGGCTCTTGCTCTTCGACTGCTGCGCCTTCGTGCCCGACCGCACCCACGCGAGCTCGCGCTTGAGCGCCTTCTGGCGCGCGGATTCCGTTGCTTCTTCTTGCGCGAGGCGGGCCTGCTTCTGATCGAGCCAGGAGCTATAGTTGCCCTTCCATGGAATACCGCGGCCGCGGTCCAACTCGAGGATCCATTCGGCGGCGTTGTCGAGGAAATAGCGGTCGTGCGTAACGGCGACGACGGTGCCCGGAAAGCGCTGCAGAAATTGTTCGAGCCACTCGACGCTTTCGGCATCGAGATGGTTCGTGGGCTCGTCGAGCAGCAGCATGTCGGGTTTCGACAGCAGCAGCCGGCACAGCGCGACGCGCCGCTTCTCGCCGCCGGAGAGCGGCCCGATCTTCGCGTCCCACGGCGGCAAACGCAACGCGTCCGCCGCGATCTCGAGCTGCTGCTCGAGGTCGTCGCCTTGCGCGAACAGCACCGCTTCGAGTTTCGCCTGCTCTTCGGCGAGCTTGTCGAAATCGGCGTCGGGTTCGCCGTACGCCGCGTAGATCGCGTCGAGCCGCTTTCGCGCCGCCATGATCTCGGTCAGTGATTCCTCGACGGTTTCGCGCACCGTCTTGTCGGGATCGAGCTTCGGCTCTTGTTCGAGAAAGCCGATGGTGAGGTTCGGCATCGGGATCGCGTCGCCGTCGATCTCGGTGTCGACGCCGGCCATGATGCGCAGCACCGTCGACTTGCCCGCGCCGTTGAGCCCGAGGATCCCGATCTTCGCGCCGGGGAGAAAGCTGAGCGAGATGTCTTTGAGAATCTGACGCTTCGGCGGCACGATCTTGCCGACCCGATGCATCGTGTACACGTATTGCGTCAACGAGAATCCTATTGGGAAGCGGAACCCGGCAGTATTGAGCGCGCGACTGTCCGGCGCCTCCGCGCATACCGTGCCCGCGCAAAAGGAAGAGAGCGCCTCGCGGCGCCCTCGGCGGATCGATCTTGGGTCGGCGCTACGCCGCGGCTACGAGATCATCTGGGTGACGGTCGCCAGGACGGGCGTCTGATAGCTCTGGCGCACGCGCTCGTTGCGGTCGCGGTTGACGCACTTCGCGAGCTCGGCGATCCCGCCGAGCGCGGCTTCGAGCTGGTCGCCGACCGCAAGCGCGTTCTGCACGTGGGCGCGGCGGTTCGCGACGGCCTGCAAGTCCACGATGCCGTGGTTGTCGTGCACCTTCTCGCCGAACTTGATCGCGATACCGACCAGCGCGTTGTAGTGGTCGAACAGCTTGCGCTCAGCGGCCGGGCGCTTCGCGGTCGACGCCTTGAGCGCGGCGCGCGCCTCGCGCAGGCCGAAGTTGTCGTCGTCCCCGGTGAGGTGGTCGAGGTCGAGGCGCAGCAGCGTGTTCATGTTCGCCACCTGGACCCAGTCGGCAATGTCCCCGCCGTCGCGGCGAGCGCGCTGATAGGCCATCACGACGGCGGTGATCCCTCCGCCGGCGCAGAGGGCGAGAAACGTCCAGATCAGGGCTGCGGTCGACATCGTCGCGTCCTCCGTGGCGGGCTGCGTACCACGGAGTGATCGGCATGCGGCCGCGGCGGCCTTAGCGGCGAACTCGGTGAACCGCCGACGCCGCAGACGGGCAGGATAGCGGAAAGCTTGCTTTAGGCGAAAAGCCGTTTGAAATCAGCGGCGGCCTCGCTGACCTCGGGCGCCGTCTCGCTAGGAGCACTGTAGCCCCGCACGAGCGCGACGATGCTCGAGTTCGCCAGCAGCAGCGCGTTGATGCAGTACTCGGCAGCATCGGCATTCGTGAACCCGGCTGCAATGATCAGCAGAACAGCAAACACCGACGACGCGCGGTCACCTGTCGAGCAATGGATCAGCGCCGGCCCGGCGGCACCGTTTTTCAACAGCGCGGTCGCGGCCTGCGTCGCCGCCGCGTCGAACTCCGCTTGGGTCATCGTGCGCGTGATCGGGATGTTCTGATACGACACGCCGAGCCGCTGCAGCGTGGATGCTTCGGTGGTGTCGAACGGCGGCGGCGGCGGGACCGGCGGCGGCGCGACCGCCTCGCCCGGCTGGCGGACGCAAATGACGGACCGGATCCCCGCCTCGGGGATCGCGGGATATGCGAACGCCGACGGTTGTCCGGTCACGTAGTAACGGTCGAACACGATGCGCGCGCCGCTGTACGCGACGAACGCGAGATTGTTGATCGTCGGAAGCAGCGGTGTCGCCATGATGGTCCCCTCTCCGGCGAACGATTGCAATCGCCCTTCGCCCGCACTGGGGCCCGTCCACAGCGGAGCGGCCGGGACATTGCTCGTCCGGGACCAAGAAGCCCGGACGATGAGCAACGACCCCGTCGCTGAAGTCGCTCCCCCTCAACCGCCTGGGCCGTCGCTCTTGGACCGGCTCCGAAGCCGCGTGGACAAAGCGCTGACGGACGCGACCCGGCGCAATCCGCTGCTCTACTACCGCGACAACGGCACGACGCGCCTCAGCGTACCGCCGGCCGAGTCGGCGTTCGCGACGAAACTTCTCGCCAAGGCGCTGCTGCGCCGGCCGGATTTCGCGCCGGTTGAGGACGAGGCGCGCACCGCGGGCGAGGCGCCGAGCTTTGCGCCTGCGGCCGATCCGCTGATGAAACGGCTGCGGTCGATCAAAGCGAAGTCGAAAGAGCTCGAGGAAGAGCGCGGGCTCCGGACGCTGTTCGTGGCGGTCGGCATGGTGTCGTGGCCGGCGACGGACGACGGCCGCGCACCGCTGGCGCCGCTGTTCCTCGTGCCCGTTCGCCTCATCGACGATCCGCGGGTTCGCGGCGACCTCGCGCTCGTGCGCAGCGACGAGGACGAGATCGTCGTCAACCGAGCGCTGATGGCGCTCGCACCGCCGGAGCTCACGGCGCGCATCCATGGTTTGCTGGAAGACGGCACCGCCGACGACCCGCGCGAGATCGTGCGCGCGCTGCGGCCGCTGGTCGCCGACCTCCCGGGCGTCGAGGTTCGCGATGCGTGCGCGCTGGGGATCTTCAACTTCGCGTACCGTGCGATGATCGAGGATTTGCAGCAAGCCGGCGCCGCGCTCGAAGCGCATCCCGTGGTGCGCGCGCTCGCCGGAGATGCGACGGCGCAGGCGGCACTCACCGCGCAGCGCGACGGGAGCGTGGTCGGCGTCGACGAGCTCGATGCGATCGCGCCGCTGGACGAGCCGTTCGTGCTCGACGCGGACCCGTGGCAGTCCCAGGCGATCCACACGATCGTGCGCGATAAGAGCTCGCATGCCATCGTCGACGGCCCGCCGGGCACCGGCAAATCGCAGACGATCGCGAACCTGATCGCGGCGCTGATTGCGAACGGGAAATCGGTGCTCTTCGTCGCCGAGAAACGCGCGGCACTCGACGTCGTGCGGCGAAGGCTCGAAGAGACCGGGCTCGGCGCCCTGATCCTCGACCTGCACGGCGCGGACGTCACCCGCCGCCGCACCTACGCGGGGTTGAAGCGATCGCTCGCGGAGCTCAGCGCGGCGATGCCTGCATCGGACGCATACGACGCTCCGCTCCAAGAGCGCCGCACGCGGTTGAACGCGCATCGCAGGCTGATGCATACGCCGCTCGCGGACTGCGCGCTGAGCCCGTACGAAATTCTCGCCGGGCTCGCGCGCGTGCCGGGGCCGGAGCTGCGCTCGCGCTTGCGCGGCGCGGCGCTAACGGCGCTGACGCCGGCGCTCGTGCGCGAGACGCGCGAGCTGCTCGACGAAGCCGCGCTCAACGACGCGCTCTTTCTGCGGCGGCCCGGCGTACCGTGGTCGCGCGCGGCGCTGCGGCCGGACGGCGTCACGGCCGCCGTCGACCGCGTCGGGGCGATCCACGCCACGATCGCGAGCCCGCTGCGCACAGTGCTCCGGTCGCTGGGATTCGAGCCGGCGACGACCGGCAGCTTCACGCAGAGCGCGGATCTGCTCGCTGCCGTCGGGACGGCCTGCGCGACGTTCGAGCCGGCGATCCTCGACCTCGAGGACGCCATGCTCGCGGACGCGTCATCGGCGCTCGCCGGCCCGCTCGCCGCGATCGTCTCGTTCTTCTCACCGGCGCGGCGCCGCGCACTGCATGCGATTCGCGCGCACCAGCGCAACGCCGCTTCCCCGCGCGCGCAACGGCTTGCGGCATTGAAAATCTTTCGCGACCTGCCCGCGGAGTGGAAGACGGCCGCCCGCCGCGTGCCCGCCCTCATGCGACCAGACGATACTACCGCATCGGCGGCTCCCCCGGCACTGGCCGAAGCCGCGAAGCTCGTCGGCTTTGCGCTGCCGGACGCGCTCGACGACGCGTTCGAGACGCTGCGCGTCCATGGCGCCGACCGAAACGGCGCGTTCCGCGCCGCACGCATGCGCGAGATCGAAGCCGCGCTCGCGGCGCGGGGGCTCGACAGCTTCGTCGCGGAGCTGGCGTCGAACGCCGTCCCTCCCGCGCACTGGGCCGATTCGTTCGAGCGCATGTGGCTCGAAAGCCACCTCGAATCCGTGCGCGCCGACTTCGCCGCGTTCAATGGCCGGCTGCACGACCGCGCGGTCGACGAGTTTCGCGAGCTGGAAAGCGAGCTTCGGCGCGTCTCGGCGCAGCGCGTGCGCCGCATCGCGGCGCAGCGGCGCGCGGACGTGGCGCGCACGTATCCGAAGGAAGACGCGATCGTTCGAACGCAGCTCGAAAAAGTTCGGCCGCGCAAGCCGTTTCGCGATTTGTTCGCGGAGGCGCCGAACGCGCTGCTCGGTCTCGCGCCGTGCGTGATGGCAAGCCCGCTTTCGATCAGCCAGTTTCTTCCGCGCGAGACGATCTTCGACGTCGTCGTGTTCGACGAAGCGAGCCAGGTCACGCCGGAAGCTGCCGTTACGGCGATCCTGCGCGGGCGGCGACTCGTCGTCGCAGGCGACGACAAGCAGCTGCCGCCGACGGACTTCTTTCAAGCGGCCGTGATCGAGAACGAGAACGCGGACGACGAGGCGCCGATCGAGGGCGTCGAGTCGGTTCTCAACGCGGTCCGGCCGTTCGCAAAGCCGCTGGGCCTGCGCGTGCACTACCGTTCGCGCGACGAAGACCTGATCGCGTTCTCGAACCACTTCCTGTACGGCGACGAGCTCGTGACATTCGCGGGCAGCGGACTGGACGACCCCGGGGTGCGCCACGAGCTGGTCGCTCCGAGCGGAGCTGATGTGGACGAGGTCAGCTCGGCACCGGAGGTGCGCCGCGTCGTGGAGCTCATCCTCGACCACGCGACCCGGCGACCGCACGAATCGCTCGGGGTCATCGCACTGGGAATCGAGCATGCGCGCCGTATCGACAGCGCGCTGGAGCTCGCGCGCCGCGACCGCCCTGATCTCGACGCGTTCTTCAACGAGCTGAGCACCGAGCCGTTCTTCGTCAAGAACCTCGAGCGCGTGCAAGGTGACGAGCGCGACGCCATCATCCTCACGCTCGGATACGGCCGCACGAAGATGGGCAGCGTCAGCCACAACTTCGGCCCGATCAACCGCGAAGGCGGCGAGCGGCGCCTCAACGTCGCGATCACGCGCGCGAAGACGCGCCTCACGCTGGTGTCGAGCTTCCGCAAGGCCGATCTCGATCCGAACAGCTTGCGCAAGTTCGGCTCCCGACTGCTCGCGAGCTATCTCGGTTACTGCGAAAGCGCCGGGCGTGATCTCGGACGCGATATCGCGCATCCCGAAGCGCCGCTGAACGCGTTCGAGCTCGACATCAAATCGGCGCTGGAGCAGCGGCTGGGCGTCGCGATCGTGCCGCAGTACGGGATCGGGCAATACCGGATCGACCTGGCCGTCGAGCACCGCGATGAGCCCGGCCGGTTCGTGCTCGCGGTCGAATGCGACGGCGCGACGTATCACGATACGCCGACGGCGCGCATGCGCGACCGATTGCGGCGCCAAATTCTGCAGAACCTCGGCTGGCGCTTTTGCCGAATCTGGTCGACCGACTGGTTCAACGACCGCGAGTCCGAGCTCGCGCGCGTCCAGCGCGCATACGACGACGCGCTCGCCGCGGCTGCCGCGCCGGAGCCGCCGTCCGCGTCACCAGAAGAAGCGTCAGCGAAAATGCTCGCGGACATACCCGCCGCGATCGTTTCGCCGCCGGCGCCGCAGCAGTTCACGCGCGACGGCCCGTCGCCGGCGCGTCCGCCGTATGCGTCGATCGACGACGTACAAGATCGCCTCCTGATCGAGCTCATCGCCTGGATCGGTAGCGACCGCCGCATTCGCACGGACGTGGAGTTGCTCGAGGAACTGATGCAGCAGCTCGGCTTCAAGCGGCACGGCCCGCGCATCGTCGACCGGCTAACGAGGGCGATCGCGCGCAGCCGAACGGCGTGACCGAGCGGAGGAGTGCTCAAAAAAGAGGCGGAACGGCTTGATTCGGGCCCTCATGCGACCTTCGCAATCACCGGGCTTGTCGTCTGAAGAGGGGTCGTGTGCCATGCGCAACCCGGCGTTTCAAGGGCTCGTCGCGAGCGCGATCCTCACGGTCATCGGCGGGACTGCGCTCGTACTCGGATTCGGTACGGTCGATGCCGCCGCGCCGACGCCGTCGGCCGCGATCACGTGCGCCGATGCGCGGCGGCCGATAAACAACGTGCCGACGCCGACCGTGATCGATGCGACGTGCGCCGTGATCCCGACCGACTTCGTTGGGATCGGCGACACCGAGCCGCCGCTGGACATCTACTCCTGGCTGACGTTCATCGCCGTGAACTGGCCGGTGAATCCCGCGTGCGCGCCCCTGACGGCGGCGAACATCCTCACCTCACCGCCGAATCCGACCTGGATGACGTACCTGAGCAGCGACGACGTCTTCGTCGCGGCGCCGTCGACGCCGTCGCCGTGGTGCAGCAGCACCATCGTGTCCGGCCGGTCCCGCCCGGCAGCGCAACTGCCCGCCCGTGTACAGGCGCTCGCGCGCACGTATTTCAGCAGCCATCCCAGCGGCAAGCTCATGTACTTGCACCACGACTCGAAAGGCCACGCGCTGGCGGCAACGCTGCGGCTGCAGGCAGCGCTCGGGGTGCACAACACGCGGTTGACGACCGGCGCTGCCGGCATCGATCCGAACGTCCTCAACTCGATCCTCGACGCGACGAATCAGCCGGTGGTCGATCAGAACGGCCGATTCGAACGCTTCACGATCAGCATGAACGTCGACGAGTACAAGTACATCATGAAGCAGAAGCTGTGGACCTTCAAGGGCGAGGCTGCCACGGGCAACCTCTCGTTTCCGACGTCGAAAACCCCCGGCGCGACGATCGGCGCGATGGAATTTAAAGCCGGCTGGAAAGTACTCGTGCCGAAACGAGACGACTTCTCGCACTTCTTCACGATGCCCGCGGTCGTGTACAACGACGCGGCCGGAAGCGGGCCGCCGGAATACGTAACCGTCGGGCTCGTCGCGCTGCACATCACCCACAAGACGCCGCGGCAGTCGAGCTGGATCTGGACGACGTTCGAGCAGATCGACAACACCAACGACGGCCCAAAAAACGCGAATCCCAAGTCGTTCTACAACCCGGCCTGCGCGCCGGCGAAATGTCCGCCGAACGTGCAAACGGCACCGACGCCGTACATCGAGATCGGACCGAACGGCAAACGCAACGCGCCCACGCAAATCGTGCCCTTCGTCACGCCGGCGCCCACGACGGTCGCGATCAATTCCAAGTTCCGCGGTCTGCTCAAGAACACGCCGTGGTCGTATTACCAGTTGGTCGCGACGCAGTGGGTCGGCGGCTCCGTGAGACCGCCCAGTCCCAATCCAGGGCACCTGGGTGGAGTCCAGCCGGCGCTGCTCGGCAACGCCGTGATGGAAACGTACGTGCCGCCCACGTCACCGGGGATGAGCTCGACATATAGCTGCATGTACTGCCACAGCTTGTTCATGCAGGGCTACTACCAAAACTTCACGTCGGACTTCAGCTTGCTGGTCAACGCGCAGCAGTAGCGCATCGCCAGAAGATGAGGAACGAATCCGGTGCCCTGACGTCGCTGCCGACCTCCACGTCGTTGCGTTAGGACTTCGGGCTCGCGCAGCGCACCGACGACGTGTCGATTCCGGTCTCCATGACGTTTGTGATGTGGAAGAAGAATGGATCAACCGATGGGCCGACAGTTTGACGCCCAACCGAGTTTCGGTCGTAGAGACGATGCGCGCCAAAGTCTGCATATCGCCGATACGTCGCACCTAGAGGAAAATTGGCGCATACCGGCTCATTGTTCGCGGCGAATACACCGTAAAAGTCATTGCCGACCGCCTGAATTTGATCGTAATCGCCCAGGAGCGGCACGTCAACCGAATCGAGCGCGCGCGCATTCGAGAGCACGATCTCCGTCGGATTCGCGAAGGTCCCATCGTGGGACAATAGCACGCGCGACTCCCATGTGCGGGCGTCTGTGAAATGCTGGAATAGCAGCGCAACTACGCCCGATGCGTTGACCGCAATGCTCGGGTTAGTTCCCCGGACAACCGCCGGAAGCGCGAGCGCCAACCAATGTTCGCCCGCCGAATCAGATCGCTTAACATGCAGATGATACGCTTTCGCGTCTCCGTCCGACCAGGCGACGAACACCCGATCGCTATGGTTCGGATCGACGGCGATGCTCAAGGAACTGCCGATGCGCTGGTTCCCAAGCACGTCTTTAAAAGCGATTGGTATGTTCGTAGCGGCCCAAATGCCGCGCCGGTGATCGGACGGCTCGACCAACCGCGCGAACGGCGGATCTTCGCCGCCCAGCAAGTCATCGCGAAGCACGACCAGGTCCGCGCGAACATTGCTAACATCGGCGCCCGGCACTTTGGTCGCCGATCGCCAAGAAAAGAACGCTTCGTAGACCTTTCCGTCGCTCGCTACGGCCGCTCGAATCGATGGACCATCGCCCACTCGCTCTTCCCGAACGTCCAGGTGCGTGGGCTCCGTCATGCGGAGGGCGGCACCGCCGATGTCTAGGAAACGATAGAACTGC
Organism: Candidatus Elarobacter sp.; assembly: GCA_036403315.1. Classification (GTDB taxonomy): domain Bacteria; phylum Vulcanimicrobiota; class Vulcanimicrobiia; order Vulcanimicrobiales; family Vulcanimicrobiaceae; genus Vulcanimicrobium. Next base: position 14,949 of record DASWRD010000041.1, on the reverse strand, counting down.
GCCGATTGCGGCTGGTAGATCTCGTCGACGTTGCTCGAGAGCAGGAGGTAGTCGCTGGTCGCGGATGCTGGAGCCACTTCAATGTATGGTTGATCGTCTCCGCGATGCACGTCGAACGACAGTAGCGTTTCCATGATGCCGTAGGAACTCGGGTTACGCGATCGCGCGATGCTCAGGCTCGAGTCATAGCGCAGCATCGATGCGAAAAGTGCACCCGTACGAGGAGAAAACCGAACGGTGATATCTCGTGTGATTGGGCCGCCGGCCGGTAGCATGTCGGCGAGGGCCCACGAAATGCCGTTGTCGATCGAGATGAACAACGGGGCCGTCGGCACGGTCGTGATCAAGTCGCCCAACGTCTTTGCATGCGGCAGGCGCGCGACGAGGCTCGGGGTGAACGCACTCACGGCGATTTTGCGCGGATCGCGGGAGTTCACCGCGATCGATGGCTCGCTGTCGTTCCACTCCTCCCAGCTCGCGGCTTTGGGAATCATATCCACGATCGTCACATTCGCCGCGGTCGCGCACGCTCCCGAGCCCGCCGCAGCCCCAATAACCAAGACGATTATCGCGCCGGTGCGCGGCGCGTTCACTTTCGTACTCCCACCAACGCTTGGCGCACGAGCGCGAGATCTGCCACGGGCAACAGATCCTCAGTACGGAAGCAAATGAGGCCGACGCCAGCCTGTGGCGTCAATCCAGCGCTCGCGACGGAGTGCACAAAGTAGATTCCGGACCGCTGGGAGCCTAGATTCGGCGCCCCGCCCCATCGTATGTCGTCGCCCTGCGAGTAAAGCACCCGGATGGTAGCGGGTGCGTCGCCTTTCAAGACATCATCGACTTGCAGCGTCGCGATCTGCAGATGGCCTGCGTGGGTCGCTGTTCGGTCATCGGCGACGGTTTCAGTTTGCAGGAGGTGAGCTGCGACAACGGCGACCGAATCATCAGCATTCGCGGTAATCGACGCGACGCGTTTTTCGTGATTACCCTTTTTCAGGTTCTCAATGATTAGAAGGATCTGCGAGATAGGCGATTCGCTAGCTGATACGATCGCGTCAAGCGGATGATTGGTCTGTAGGGTCAACGACTGTCCGCGCGTCAGCAAGCTATCCGCCGGCACGGCCACTGTGATCGTTCGGCCTTCCCACGCGCGCACAGCTGCACCGCCGGTTGCAGCGGCGACTGTTAAATATGCATAGCGGCGAGGCGCATCCCGAAGCGGCGCATCGAAATCGCTGATCACGCCGGTTAAACGCGCGACCGCAGGATGCTTCGGCGGCACCGCGTCATCGTGGCCGAGCTCGACGACCGCTACATTGTCGTCATAAAGCCACGATCGTACCGCAAAAACATAGCTCTTTTGCAGCTTGTACCGAAGCGCGTTCGGTGTTCGAACCGTCACGTCGCTCCCGACCGTCAGCCCACTCGCGCTCGGTCCCGAAACGATGCGTGTGACGTGCACGACGATGTCTAGGTTCTTGTTACCACCGGTCAGCGACCCAACATTTGACGTACCGAGCTGCACGACCGTGCCAACCAAGACGAAGTCCGAGCTCTTTAGCACGGGCGTCGAGATCGCAACCGGCGATACATGCCAGGAGGGGAGCGACATTAGCGTAGCCACTTGAGCAGCGTAGAGCATGACGATCTCTACTTGAAGCAGCTTCCGTAGATCGGCTGTTGTTTCTGCAGCTGCGTTTGAATTTCCGTGTATGTCTTCCCGGTCGCGGCGAACTTTGAGGAGTGTCCGAAATCGCTGGTCGTCACGACCGCGGACTTCCAAGGCTTAGCGGACATGCCTTTGTTTCGCGCAAGGATCATTGTCGAGGCGATCTCGTCGCCGTGTGGTCCGGCGGTGTAGTTGACCGACGCAAATTCGCCGTTCTGCCGGATGCAGATGATATGAGGGTCGAACTGGTTCCCATGCTGTTGGTGGACATACTCTTTAACCGCGCTTCGGATCGTGGCGCTTTGGTCCGTCTGCGCGCTGGCCGGCATCAGGCAGGTGCAGAAAAGAAAAATTGGGACGGTGATAGAAAACGAAAAACGCATTGCTGGTACCTCACAAGATGTGCGCTGGCCGCCAGATGAAATGCTGTGGATAATAGCCGTCTAGCGAGATGGAGTGCGCCGTCGGGGCAAAGCGTCCGAGCGCTGACGAATTGGACCACGTTTGTGTGCATTGTTTCGTCGCGCAAAACCCGATATGGCCCTCGGAACGGTCCGATGTGTACCAGATAATAACATCGCCCGGCAATGCTTTGGATTCCGGGACGACATTGATGCGGCCAAACGGCAAGCCGGTTTCAAAGTAGGCGTCGAAAGAATCGACCCCCCAGTTCCCGATCTGCCGCGATGTCGCGGCCTTGATTACCTGCTGAACGGACGCGGCGCACGCGCAGTGTCCAAACCAGCGCGTGGTGTGCGGCTGGCCCGGACATTCCGTTCCAGGCCACTTCGTAACCACTTTCTTATCCCGGAAAGCCTTGGCCGCCAAATAGAGGCATCTACCGAGCGTTGTTTGCTGCGACTGTCTTCCGCAGGGTGGGGCGAGTTTGATCGGCGGCGACACCGTAATGCTTTGGGCATCGGCGTGCAATGGCATCCGCATGACCGCAAGGGCCGTCGCAATTGCGGCCACGCATAAGCCCGACCTCATGATTCGCATGAACATTAGGCCTCCTGAATCTCGTTTGCCTATTCTACGCTTGTTCTTGCGAGCTGTCCAGCCGTTGCTGGTCCCAACTGAGCCTTGGCGGCCGGCGGGAACAGACACACCCGGAAATCGGCCCGCAATATTTCGGCGGCATACCGGCTGGATGCGTTGGCTATGCTGCGCTCCATGCGCAACCGTCCCGTGGTCGATGCGAGATCCGAGGCTCTCGCGGCGATCGACACTATTCTCGACCGCTTCGGCGCCGGTGCATTGCGCATCGCGGCGGACGCCGGCGTGCGACTGGTTCATCTTCTTGCGACCGAGGCCTATCGTGACCGCTCGCGCGCTCTTCGCCGTCTCGCCAGCGGCGTCGACGACTGGCCGGTTCCCCCGGCGGGGCTGTTCGTCGTCGAGGAACGCACCGTCTATCTGCGATCGACATCGCCGATGACCGTCGCGCACGAGTTCGCGCACGCGCTCGACTGCGCGCTCGGCGGCGGGGTCTACCTGAGCGGCGTGGACCCGCGGGTGCGGCGCGCGTTTCAGGCGGCGCGGGCGTTCATCACGCCGTACGCCGCATCGGCACTGGACGAATACTTTGCCGAATCGCTGCGCGCGTGGGTCGAGGCGAACGACGCGCGCTCGCCGTGGCCGCGCGCGACGCGCTCTCGCCTCCGCGCGATCGACCCCGCGATGGCGGCGATCCTGGAATCGCTCTTTGCCCACGACCTCATCGCGTGATAGGGCGCCCCATATGAAGTAGGCGCTTACGAATCGGGCTCAGCAGCGGTGGGGTCCGCGAGCCGAGCCTGCTCGAGCGCGTAGTCCAAGGTCTGTTTGAAGACGTCCACTGTGGCGCGGTCGGTCGCGACGTCGGAGCAGCCGAAGCCGGCAGCGACCGCGGACGCTGCGCCGACACAGGCATTGAAAACCGATACCAGCATACGGCCGATGGTAGCACAATCCAGTCTGTTACGCGTCAGCGCAGCGCTTCGGCCGCCGCCGCCCGCGACTTCGCTTCGAGGTACTGGTGGATGTACGCCACCACCATGCTGCCTTCGCCGACCGCCGAAGCGACGCGCTTCACCGACGTGCTGCGAACATCGCCCGCGCAGAACACGCCGGGCATGCTCGTCTCCAGCGGGAACGGCGCGCGCGCCTCGCTCCAGCTCTCGACGTCACGGCCCGTGCGCAGGTAGCCCCATTCGTCGCGCTCGAGCATCGCGGGCAGCCACGCGGTCTCAGCGTCCGCGCCGATGAACACGAACAGCGCGTCCGCGTCCCGTTCGCGCTCCGCGCCGTCCGGCTCCGTGCGGGTCACGATCGTCTCGAGCTGGCTTCCGCCGCTGACGCGCACCACCGACGTCCGCGTCTCGACGGCGATGTTGTCCTTCGTGCGCAGCTCCGCGATCAGGTAGTGCGACATCGTGCGCTCCAGCCCGGCGCCGCGCACCAGCAGCGTCACGCTGCGCGCATAGCTCGAGAAGAACATCGCCGCCTGACCGGCCGAGTTGCCGCCGCCGACCAGGAAGATGTCTTTGCCGCGGACCGCGGGCGCTTCCGTCCGCGCGGCGCCGTAGTAGATGCCGCGGCCCACGAATTCATCCGCGCCCTCGGCGGGAAGCTTGCGCCATGTCACGCCCATCGCGAGCACGAGCGAGCGTGTCGTCACGGCGTCGTCGCCGTCGAGCGTCACCACATAGCCGGCCGCAGCAGGAGCGATCGTGCGAACACAGCGCGTCACGAGAATCTCGGTGTCGAACCGCTTTGCCTGCTGAAACGCGCGGCTCGCGAGATCGCCGCCCGACACGCCGACCGGAAAGCCGAGATAGTTCTCGATGCGCGATGACGTGCCGGCTTGGCCCCCGGGCGCCTCCGTCTCGATCATGATCGTGCGCAGTCCTTCGGAGCCGCCGTACACTCCGGCAGCGAGCCCCGCCGGTCCGCCGCCGACGATCACGAGGTCGTACGACTCGCAGCGCGGTGCGATCTGCAGGTTGAGCGCACGCGCCAAGTCGCGGTTGTTCGGCTCCTCGAGCACCTGGCCGTCGTTGAGGATCACGAGCGGATAGCGCGTCGCGTGCCGCGCCGCTTCCGGGAGGACGTCGGCATCCGCGGGATCGTGCGGGTCGAACCATTCGAACGCGATCTGATTGCGCGCGAGAAAATCACGGATGTCGTGGCACGCGAAATCGAGCCGGTCGCCGACGATCGTCGCCTGCGTCGGGTTCTGCGCCGTGTACGCTTCGCTGATGATGGCGACACGCCGGCTCATCGACTGCGCGATGATCGCCGCGGCTTCCGCCGACTCGGTCAGCAGCAAGTGGAAGTCCGCGGGCTCGGTGCGCATCAGGCGCGACGGCCGCAGCGCGCGGATCGCGGCGAACGAGCTCGCACCGAGCATCAGCGGAACTTCGCCGAAATACTCGCCGGGGTCGAACGTCGTCATCTGCACGTCGCGTCCGGCGACGGTCTTCACGCGCTCTACCTCGCCGTCGAGCATCGTCCAGAAGTACGGCATGTCGCCCTCGTGCGAGATCCATTCGCCCGCATTGGCGCGAATGTCCGCCGAACGCGCCGCGATTCGGGCGCGCAACGCGTGCGGGACCGAGGCGAAAAGCGGGACGTCGGCGAGATCCGCGGGCGTGATCATCGCACCTGGTTCGGGATCGTGAACCCGCGGGACCTACGGCGAAACGGGCTGCACGATGTCGAACCACACGGCGAACCCCGCATCCGTCGGCGGCGGGCGGACGACATCGTACCGTGGCGGGATGAACCACCTCATACGCTCCAGCTCCGCGTCCCAGGCCGACTCGGTCGGAAAATCCGAACGGCGCAAGTTCGCCGCCATGATCCACGGCGGCGGCTGGTAGGCGCCCGATGCCTTCTTGATAACGAGCAGCGCAATCTTCGGCGCATCGACGTGGTCGTTCGTGCGCATGTAGTCCGCGATCGCGCGTCGCAGCTCGGCCGGCAGCGCATCCTGCGAAGGCGTGCCGAAGAGCAGGTGATCGCCGGGCTCAAGCCCGACGGGCTTTTTGAAATCGCGCGGTTGCCATGTGTCCGTCGCGATCGCGGTGACGGCACCGAGCGAGAACGCGTACAGCGGATGATCTTTCACCGCCCGCATGTAGACAGCGATGCCCGCATGTTTGGCGAGCGCGAGCTGCGCGAGGTCGCGCGGCTGGAATTCCCGGAGCCCGGGAATCGTGGCGGCGACCCTCGGCGGAAACGCAGCGATGTACGGAAATCGGTCCGGGCCCATCGCGACGATACCGTCGGAGCTCCATTTCAGCATGAGCAGCCCGCGCGCGACCTCCTCGCGCCATGCCTCGTCGCGCGACGCGCTCGCCGGCGACGCGCTCCGCTCGGGCGGCGCACTGCGCGCCGCCGATGCGCCGCTCACCGCGAGCAGCGTGGCGAATGCCGCGACGGCGACCAGAACCCGCGTGCGCTACTGCTCGGTCGGCTCTTCGTCGCGGCCTGGGCCGAAGATCGCCCCGAACAGGCCGGCGAGGCCGGGTTTACGCTTGCGGCGGTCGGGGCCGCGGCGCTCGAAGGGGACCTCGACCGACTCGCTCGAGATGCCGCGGCGCGGGCCGCGGCGGCGGTCGAACTCGGGATACTTGCGCTCCTCGTCGGAGCCGGTTGGAAGATCCTGATCAGCCATGGTGTCCCTTCCAGTATCGGCACGGCACGCGCAATTCTTTAGTATCGGGCGACCCGGCCGCGGACCTTAGCGAGCTGGGCAATCCTTTACCGAACCTTTACGAAAGGCCGAACGGGTCCCGGTGCGGGGTCCTACGACGCGGCAGAGTAGCTGCCATTATTCGATCCGTCGCCAAAATAATCGCCTTAGAAAAGTACAGTCCGTCGGGCCAGATCGCCAGTTGAACGCTTACCGGCAACTTCGTCAACAGTGCGCTCGGTAACCGAGGACACACCGGAAAACCAGTCCCTCCCGGGACGCTTCGCTGATCGGGACACGTGAACGGAACACCATCGATCGTTGTCGTGTCCGCAAGATACACGCGCTTCAGCTCCTCGTCGCCGGAAAATCTGACGACGATGAACGGCGACACGAAGATCTCGCCGGCGTTTACGTCGTAACCGATCAGGGTTGCCCGAACCACCCGAATGGTGGTTTCGTCCTTTGGATGATTGGGATGGTTATAGATCCTTACGTCACCGGCAGCCGCGGGTTGCACCGCGGCTGCCGAGAGGACACCGGCCAGAATCGCTGCTCGAAAGCTGCGAGAACCAACGCATTTCCGAGGCATCGCCCGAAAAAGTCCGCCGTGTCCGCGGTGCACGCCTCTACAAGAATATCCCACTGATGTTCTTCGGCGGCTGAATGCTAACGTCGCCACGCGGCTAACGGACCGAAGAGCCACGGCGCTCGCTCGAGATCGCCCACACGAGGGCTACCAGCAAGAAGTTCGTCACCAGCGAGCTGCCGCCGTACGAGATGAACGGCAGCGTGATCCCGGTCAGCGGGAACAGGTGCAGCACGCCGCCCACGATGATCATGATCTGGAACCCGAACACCGCCGCGAGACCCGTCGCGAGCAGCTTCGCGTACAGGTCGGGCTGGCGGTTCGCGACACGGAGCGCGCGCAGCACGAGCGCGAGGAAGAGCCCGAGCAGCGCGATCGAGCCGATCGCGCCCCACTCCTCGCCGAACGCCGCGTACACGTAGTCGGTCGCGACCTCCGGGATGTAGTCCGGCCGGCCGAGGCCGAAGCCCGTGCCGAACAATCCGCCGTTGGCAAGCGAGAACAACGACTGCACCGCTTGATAGCCGGCGCCGAGGGGATCGTGGAACGGGTCCTTCCACACCGCGATGCGCGTTTCGACGTAGCGGTAATGCGTGGCCGCCCACCACGCGCCCAATCCGAACACGCCGATCGCACCGGCGACGAGATCGATGCGGCGCGTCGCGACGTACAGCATCGACACGAACGTCGCCAGCAGCAGCGCGGCCATGCCGAGATCGTGCTCGAGCGTCAGGATCATCATCGAGATGCCCCAGCCGACGAATAGCGGCCCGAGATATTTCGCGTTCGAGCGCAGCGACCACGGGCGCGTGCGCGCGATGACGTCGGCCGTCTCCGCGAGATACGACGCCATGAAAAGCACGACGAGCAGCTTGATGACCTCGACCGGCTCGAACCGCACGGGCCCGAAGTGGATCCACAAGCGCGCGCCGTTCACTTCCTCGCCGAAAAGCGCGAGCGCGACGAACATCGCGATCGCGGCGAGGATCCAGATATACTTGTACGCCGCGAGGATGCGGAAGCGGTCGAACGCCGGACCCGCCGCGATCGCGAGGATCAGCGAGAACGCCAGCCACACGATCTGCTTCTGCGCGAGCTGCGGTTGCAGGCGCGCGACGACCGCGAGCCCGATCGCGGAAAGCAGGACCGCGAGCGCCGGCAGCGTGTCGTCGCGCGACACGTTCGCCGGCCGGATCGCCGGCCACGCCAGCGCGAGCAGCGCGAGCGCGAACGGCAGCCACGCGGGCAGCAGCGCGTCGCGCGGCGCCAGCCGCACGACGAACGCGGCGATGACGAGGGCGACGACCATCGGCGCGCACGCCCGAAGGCGCACGAGCGCATCGGTCACGCGGCGGAGAACATCGCGCGCAGCATGACGATCGCGACGATCGACGCGACCAGCATGATCGCCAGCGCGAGCGTGGCATCGCGCGCCTGCGGGCGCCGCCGTCCGGTCTCGGGCGCGATCTCATGAAACGCGCGCCCCACGATCACCGTGCCCGCGCCCTCGCCGCGGATGCCCGCGATCGCGAGCAGCCGCGCCGTCACGTCTTCGGACGACGCCGAGGCGCGCAACGCATCCGCGATCTCGTCGGCGCCGAGCAGCTCGTGGAGCGCGCCGCTCGAGAGCACGAGCGCATCGCCGTGCATCAAGCGCACGTGGTCCAGCGCCGGCTCGAGGTTCGGCTGGGTGCCCAGCGTGCACGTGAGCAGGCGCAGCGGGCCGTCGCCGAAGGAGTCGTCGGTGGTCAGCGCTGCGAGGACGCCGTCGCGTCCCAGGTACGCGCGCGTCGCGCCGACGTGCCCTAGGAACGCATGGTCGCCGACGATCAGCGCGGCGGTCAGCGACGTTCCGGACGCGACGTGGTCCTCGGTGCTGCCGGAATGGGCGTACACGCGAGCGTTGGCGGCCGAGAACGCCGCCGCGAGCGCCGTGCGCGGGTCGCGCCGGTCGCAGCGCACGCGGCGCTTGAGGTTGTCGCGCACGGCCTCGGCGGCCACCGCCGGCGCGGAGCGCTCGCGGATGCGCCCGAAGCCGTGGGCGACGGCGAGCAGCACGACGCCCGGCGCGACGATCTCCGCCACGTAGGCTTCGTCGCCGCCGCGCTGGGGGACCCCGGACCGCGAACCGACCGCTATCTCCATGCTCCGACTCCTCGGAAAACGAGGGCTGCCCCGCCGACGGTCACCTCGTCGTCGACCGCGAGCAGCCGCGGTTCGCTGACGGTTTCGCCGTCGACCTGCGTCCCGTTGCGGCTGCCGAGATCTTCGACGAACACCCCGTCGTCCCGCATCTCGATTCGCGCATGCAGGCGGCTCACCCGCGCATCGTCGAGCCGAAGATCGGCGCTCGGCGCTCGTCCCACCAAGATACGCCGCCCGAAGCGGTACGTCTTGATCGTGCCCGCGTGCGCCACCGTAAGTTCGATCCCGGTCGGGATCGACGCCTCGATCGCGCGCGCCGGCGGCGCGCCGCGCCGGTCGTGCACCAGCACGACGTAGGCGACGAACGCGCCGGAAAGACCGAGTGTGATCAGCCGCGGATCGATCACGTCGCGTCGAGCACCTTGAACGGCGTGTCGCCGATCGTCAGCGTACGGCCCGGATCGAGGCGCGAGCGCCGCACCTGAGCGCCGTCCACGAACGTCCCGTTCGACGAACTGGTGTCCTCGACGCTCCAGCCCGTGCCGTCGGCGAGGATGCGCGCGTGCTTGCGCGAGGCGCGCGCGTCGCGGACGACGACGTCGTTGTCGTCGCCGCGCCCGATCGTCAGCCCGTCGGACAGCGCGATGCGCGAGCCGTCCGGCCGCTCGAGCGCGAGCGTCTGCACGCGCTGGTCGACCACCGCCTCGATCGCGAGCGAGCCGGACACGACGTCGGGGTCTTCGTCGAGGACCACGCGCGCCGCCGCCGCGCGCTGCGCGGGCAGCACCTCGCGCAGCATCGCGCTCCAGCGCCCTTCGAGAAAATCGCGGTCACCCGCGAGCCGGCCGTAGTCGGCCGGATGCACGCGCACCAGGTAGAGGTCGCTCGCCGACGCCTGCGCCGTCGCGACGAGCCGCCGCCCGATCTGCGCCGGGTCGAGCGCGCTCGGAAACACCCGCGCGAACGCGTCCTCCACGACGCGCGCGCACGCGTTCTCGATCCGCGCGAACACGTTCACACCGTGCGAGTTACCCTGCTGATGAAAAACCCATCCCGCCCGTCGATGCCGGGCGGCACGAGAACGTCGCCCGCGGCCGTCAGGAACGGCGCGTAGCGCTCCGGGATCGCGCCGCGCGAGAACTCCGGGTGCGCGCCGAGGAACGCGTCCACGACGTCCTGACTTTCACGCCGGTCGGTCGAGCAGACGGCGTAGACCAGCGCGCCGCCCGGCTTGACGCCGCCGGCGGCGGCGTCGATCAGCTTGCGCTGAACGGCCGCCATCCGCACGGGATCGTCGGGCTGCTTGCGCCAGCGCGCCTCGGGCTGGCGACCGAGGATCCCGAGCCCCGAGCACGGCGCGTCGAGCAGCACGAGATCGGCGTCAGCCGTCGCGTGCATCGTGGTCGCGTCGGCGGTAACGAGCGCGACGGAACCGGCCCCGGCAGCTTCGAGCCGCTTCGCGGTCTGGACGATCTTCCGATCGTCGTCGTCGACGGCGAGTACGGTGCCGCCGTCGCGCATACGGCTCACGATCTGCAGCGTCTTGTTGCCGCGCCCGCAGCACAGCTCGACGACGCGCTGACCCGCCTGCGGATCGAGCACGTCGACCGGAAACGACGCCGTCTCCGAATGCAGATGCCAGCGGTGGTTCGCAAGCCGCTCCAGCTCGGCGGCGGACGCGGACGCATCGAGCACGAGCACGTCCTGCGCGAACGCGCTCGGCGACGCAGCGATCTCCGCGCCGGCGAGCACGCGCTGCGCATCGTCGCGCGTCGTGTTCCGCAGGTCGAGACACACGCCGGCCGCGGCCGGCGCGTTGACGCCGGCGAGGATCGCGTGAAGCCGCTCGTCGCCGAAGCGCTCGCGCCAGTGCTCCACCACCCACGTCGGCAACGACGCGCGCGTCGCGAGATCGGCCTCGCGTGGCGGCTCCGTCGACACGCGCCGCAGCACCGCGTTCACCAGACCGGCGGTGCCTTTGTGCCCGTACTTGCGTGCAAGCCCGACGCTTTCCGACACGGCGGCATACGCCTCGACGCCGTTCATCAAGCGCAGCTGATACGTCCCGAGCCGCAAGATCTCCGCGATCGGCTGCGGCAGCGATTTCGCGCGCTCGCCCACGAACGGCTGCAACTCGAAATCCAGAAACCGGCGCATCTTGATCGCACCGTACGCGAGCTCCGTGGCAAACGCCCGATCCCGCGGCGCCAACTCCGACTTGCGCAGCCGGTAGTCGAGCGCCTCACGCGCACCGCGCGGATTGGGCCCGAAAACATCGCGGCAAACCTGCAGCGCAACCTCGCGCGCGGTCGTCGCAGCGGGCGCGCTCATGGGGACAGTATTTCGTCCAGCGGCCGAAGGACATCAGACGGTAACGCCGATGTCACCGTGTGACCGTTGGCATAGGACGCCATCGACATCTTCTTGCCCCCTTCGGGTACGAGTTCGTCAACCGCAATCCAACCATCGGTTGCGCGGATAAACCAATATCCGTGAATTGCAATTAATCTGCCCGGTTCAAAGGTCTGGTCATGCAATGCCAAGACCGGCGGTACCGGCATGACATGCGCTTGAATGATGCGTGCTGAACCGACCCCGATGTTTCCGTCTGGATATGCGGTTGAATCGAGGCCCGTCACTCGCGCGCTTGGCCGTGGTGCACGAGAACGAATGAAATCCACTAGCTGATTAGCCGAAGCCGACTTTGGCAGGATTAAGTCGTCCTTGCCCAGCGGCCGCGTCCGCGTGCGCGCGATCTCGTCGTCGCCGATCCCGAGCTCGAGCGCCGCAGCCGCCTGCGCCTTGCGCGTCAGCGTCCCGTTCGCATAGCGGTCGACCGCGTCGAGCGCCATCTCCGCGCCCCGCTTCGCGAGCCGGTCGTGCAGCTCGCCGTACGTCTCCAACGGGCCGAGGGGCGTGCGTTCTTGCAGCAGCACGTCGCCGGTATCCATCCCCGCGTCCATCGCGATGATCGTCACGCCCGTCTCGGTCCGCCCGTCGCGAATCGCCGACTGCAAAGGCGTCGCGCCGCGGTACAGCGGCAGCAGACTCGGATGCACGTTGAACGCGATCGGCACGGCATCGAGCAGCGCCTGCGGCACGATCTTCCCGTACGACGCGACGACGAACGCCTCCGCACCGAGCGCCCACGCATCGTCGACGAACGGCTGGAGCTTCTCCGGCGTGAACACGCGCAGGCCGCGCGCCTCAGCAGCACGCTTCATGGGCGTCGCGACGAGCTTTTGCCCGCGGCCGGACGGCCGATCGGGCTGCGTCACGACGCCGACCACGTCGTGCCGCGCGGCGACCGCTTCCAGAACCGGGACGGCGAACTCGCTCGTCCCGAAAACGACGAGCTTCAGCGAGCGCCGGAAGCGACCGCTTCGACTTCCTCCACTTCCTCGTCGGTCGTCGCGGGACGAACGTTCTTCGCCTTGTCGATGTAGAGGATGCCGTCGAGGTGGTCCATCTCGTGCTGCAAGCAGCGCCCGAACAGCCCGGTACCGTCGAGCGTGATCTTCTTGCCGTGCCGGTCGAGCCCCGTGCACACGACGCGCTCGAAGCGCGTCAGGTCGCCGACCATCCCGGGTACCGACAAGCAGCCTTCGACCGATTCGACCTCGCCCTCGGTCACGGTGAACTTCGGGTTGATGACCACCAGCGGACCGTGCTTGTCGTCGTCGTCCGCGAGGTCCACGGTAAAGATGCGTTTCGAGACGCCGATCTGCGGCGCCGCGAGACCGATCCCCGGCGCGTCGTACATCGTCGCGAGCATGTCGTCGAGGAGCTGCTGAAAAATCGGGTCGGCGATGTCGGCCGGATCGACCTTCTTCGCGACCTTGCGCAGCGTGGGATGCCCGTCGGTGATGATTGCGCGGATGTACGCCATGGATGCTTTCAGTATAACCGGCGAGCGAAGCACGCGGTTCCGCCCGCCGGCCGGCTACGAGAAAGGGGTTCCTTGACTCCTATTTCGCCCAGGCGATGCACCAGCCGCTGGGGCTGATCTTGCCGTGAACGATCGTGCACGCGTTGGGCTTTCGGAAGAAGCGGCAGCCGTCGCACCGCTGATTCTTCGGCCCGGGCTTGTCCTGGTACTTGAACTGCTTCTTGTTGTCGGTCGCCGCCTGGGCCGGCGACAGCGCCGCGCCGACGCCCAGCGCAACGAACGGGATTGCGGCGAGGCGCTTGAGCACCAGACCGCGCGAGACCGATGATTTCATGTCCATGAGACGAGGCAAGCCTCCGTAAGCGCCCCGTAATGAGGCGCGGCTAGGATGACCTTACGATGCGCGTTGTCGCCGGCGCCTTCCTCGCGATGCTCGCGACCGGCCCCACCCTCCCGGGGCCGGCCGCCGGCATCGCCGTTACGCTGGACGCGCACCCCGCCGCCCGGTGCGCCGTCACGACGACGGCCACGATCGTGGCCTACGACACGACGGTACAGCGCAACGTCACGTACCGCTTCGTCCACAGCGACGGGACGGTCTCACCGGCCGGCCACCTTGCGTACGCAGGCGAAGGCGCGGTCGCGCAATCCGTGCGCGACACGTGGACGCCGCGCGGCGCAGCACCGTGGATCGCACTGGAGCTCACCGCGCCGCAACGCATCCGCTCGCAACGCCACGCGCTCGTCCAACGCTGCCCGCACCGCGTGCTGGCGGCAACGCACGAACACGGCTGACCCGACCCTTCGTGCCTGCGCCCACCGAACCGCTACAGAATATAGCTCGACAAATCTGAGTTGCCGGCGATCGCTTCGAGGCGCATCCGAACGTAAGCGGCATCGACCGTAACCGGGCCACCCTCCTCGGGTGCCCGGAAGGCGATCTCGTCGAGCACGCGCTCGAGCACGGTGTGCAGCCGGCGTGCGCCGATGTTCTCGGTCTGCTCGTTGACGCGCATCGCGATCTGCGCGATCTCGGCGATCGCGTCGGCGGTCACGTCGAGGTCGACGCCGTCGGCGCCGAGCAGCGCCTTGTACTGACCGATCAGCGCGTTCTCGGGCTGCGTCAGGATGATCTCGAAATCGGCGGCGGTGAGCGAGTCGAGCTCGACGCGCACGGGAAAGCGCCCCTGCAATTCGGGGATGAGATCCGACGGCTTGGAGACGTGAAAGGCCCCGGCGGCGATGAACAGCACGTGATCCGTGGAGAGCGGGCCGTGCTTCGTTTGCACGGTGCTCCCTTCGACGATCGGCAGGATGTCGCGCTGCACCCCTTCGCGCGAGACGTCGGGGCCGCGCGAGCCTTCGCGTCCGGCGACCTTGTCGATCTCGTCGATGAAGATGATGCCGTGATCGCCCGCGCGGCGGAGCGCCTCGCGCCTGACCGCGTCCATGTCGATGAGCTTGTCGGCTTCCTGCTGCGCGAAGATGCGGCGCGCGTCGGCGACCGTGACCTTCTTCTTCACGCGCTTTTTCGGAAGCAGCCCGCCGAGCATCTCGCCCATGTCGTTGCCGCCCATGCCGCCGGGCTCGCCGCCGCCGATCATGCCGATCGGCAGCTGCGCCGCTTCTTCGACTTCGATCTCGATGAGCCGCACGTCGTAGAACCCGCGCTCGACGTCGGCCTTGGCGGTCGCGCGAACGCGCACGGCTTCGTCGTCGGGGAGCGCGCGCGACGTGGTCTGCGTGGTCTGCGCCGACTGCGGCTGGTTCGCGAACGCGTTGCCGAAGATGGAGCCGAACGACGCCGCGAACGGGTTCGCCTGCTGCGCCTGCGGCGACGTGGTCTCCGGGTGGAGGACGTCGACGACGCGCTCCACGGCCGACGCGTCGGCGGCGTCGCGCACGTCGGTGCGGCGCTCGTCCGATACCATGCGCACCGCGGCTTCGGCGAGGTCGCGCACCATCGACTCGACGTCGCG
>DASWRD010000040.1:0-48368 GCA_036403315.1 Candidatus Elarobacter sp. | reverse complement strand
CGGCGCGCGGCTCGTGACGCAGCACCCGCATCTCATGGCGAACTATGGGCGGCTCGAGATCAACATCGTTCGCGGCGAGGGGTGCTGGCTGTTCGATGAGTCCGGGAATGCCTATCTCGACATGGTTGCCGGGATCGCCGTGTGCGCGCTCGGGCACGCGCATCCGCGCATCGCGCGCGCCGTTTCCGAGCAGGCGGCGACCCTCGTGCACGTCAGCAATCTCGTGCACCACGAGCCTGCCGGGACGCTCGCCGACCGGCTTGCGAAGCTCGCCGGGTTCGACGCGGTCTTCTTCTGCAACAGCGGCGCGGAAGCGAACGAAGCCGCGATCAAGCTCGCGCGCAAGCACGCCTGGCGCCGCGGCGAGAAGAACCGCAACGTCATCCTCGCCGCGAACGGCTCGTTCCACGGCCGCACGATGGGCGCGCTCGCGGCGACCGACAACCCCGCGTACCACGAAGGGTTCGAGCCGCTGCCGCTCGGGTTCGCGCACGTTCCGTTCAACGACATCGGCGCGCTCGACGCCGCGATCGGCGACACGACGGCGTGCTTTCTCGTCGAGCCGGTGCAAGGCGAAAGCGGCGTGCTGCCGGCGACGCAGGACTATCTCGAAGCTGCGCGGCGGCTCTGCGACGAGCGCGGCGCACTGCTGATCTTCGATGAGGTGCAGTGCGGGATGGGGCGGCTCGGCCGGCTGTTCGCGCACCAGGTGTACGGCGTGACGCCCGATGCGTTCACGCTCGCGAAGTCGCTCGCGAACGGGTTGCCGATCGGTGCGCTGATCGTGCGCGGCGATGCGGCGACGTCGCTCAAGCCCGGCGATCACGGCACGACGTTCGGCGGTTCCCCGGTTCCGGCGGCAGCGGCGCTGGAGCACCTCGCCATCCGCGACGTCGTCGACCTCGACGAACACGTCACGCGAGTCGGCGCGCTGCTGCGCGACGAGCTAGTAGCGATAGCGGCCGAGTTCGCGGAGATCTTCGAGGAGCCGCGCGGCCTCGGCCTCATGCTCGGCCTGCCCGTACGCGAGGGGCGAAAGGCCGGCGACTTCGTCGCGCGCGGGCTCGACCACGGGCTTTTCATCAACGCCGCGGGGCGCAACACGCTGCGCTTCGTCCCGCCGCTGATCATCTCCGCGGACGAGGTTCGTGACGCCGCCGTTCGGCTGCGCGCCGTCATCACGGCGACGCTGAGCGGTTAGCGCAAACGCCGCGCTCAGCCCGCGCGCACGGTCGGGCGGAAACGTACGGCGGTCGTCCGCGACCAACACGTCGACGACCAGCTCGTCGTCGCGCGCGCCGTGCAGCCGAGCGAACCGCTCCCGATCCGCCGGCGCGAGATCTTCGACGCGCCGGCTTCTGAACGCGTCGTTCCAGTGCTCGCGCCGTTCCGGTGTCACGCGCTCGGCGACGGCGTTCGCAACCTCGTTCTCGTCGTGGCTGCTCCGCACGAGGTGCACGAACTCCGCTTCCGTCAACCCGATCTCATCGAGGAGCAACGCGCTCAAGCCCGGCGTGAGGTGATAGTCGCCGAGGTCGCCGCCGAGCAGCGCGGCGCGTGCTTTGTCGATCGTGCGCGGCAAGAGCATGAGGCCCGCAAGCCGCGCGCGCGGATCGCGCGGAGCTCTCCTGCGCAAGCTGATCGGCCGCATAGGAACTCGATGGTAGCCGAAAGCTCTGAAGAAACTGTGAGAGGGGCATAAGGGTGGCAGTTTCGCAACGACATCCGGCGCGGCGCGGCGAAGCGGGCGGGGATGGACCCGACGGCATTCTACGAACGGCTCGATGCCGACACGTTCGCGCCGACCCGTGCGACGACGAGCCCGTGGGACGAACGTTTGCAGCACGGCGGCCCGCCGACGGCCCTGCTCGCGCACGTCATCAACGACCGGCACCCGCGTGACGACATGCGGCTCGCGCGCATCACGGCGGAATTTCTCGGGCCGCTGCCGCGCGCGCCGATGAGCGTGCGCACGCGCGTCGCGCGGCCGGGCCGGCGCATCGAGCTGCTCGAAGCGATCGTCGAAAGCGGCGGGCGCGAGGTTCTCACCGCGCGCGCATGGCGAATTGCGACGCAGCCCGAGGGAAGCGTGCCGCCTGCCGCGACGCCGCCCGATCCGGTGCCGCCGCTGCCCGAGCCAAAAGACCCACCGAGCTGGTTGAGCAAGTTCGGCTACGGCGACGCGTTCGAGTGGCGCTACGTGTACGGCGGCGGCGCGCCGGGGCCGGCGTCGGTGTGGACGCGACCGCACGTCCAGCTCATTGCGGGCGAAGCGCCGCAGCCGTTCGACCGCGTGATCGCGGTCGCCGATTCGGCGAACGGCGTCAGCGGCGAGCTGCCGATGGGCGAGTGGCTGTTCGTGCCGCCGTCGTTATCGCTCGCGCTGCAGCGGCATCCGCGTGGGGAGTGGACACTGCTCGAAGCGCGCACGACGCTCGGCGGCGACGGTATCGGCATGACGAGCTTACGCCTCGCCGACGCGGACGGGTACTTGGGCGTCGGGCACCAGCCGCTGCTCGTCGAACGGCGCGCGCCCGACGAAAAGAGCGCCGGATGAAAACCGCCGCTCGACTTCTCGCGACGTCGCTCGCGCTGTTCGTGTGCTCCGCGACGCCGCGCGTTGCGGACGCCGCATCGTCGACGTGCGTGGCGACGCAGCTCGCGACCGCGACGCTGCCGCTGGTTCTCGTGAAGGTGCGCGTGAACGGGAAGGGTCCGTACACGTTCTTCGTCGACACCGGCGCGACCGTCACCGTCGTCGGCGTGCCGCTCGCGCGCGCACTGAATTTGCCGGTGAGCGATGCGCCCGTCCGCGCGATCGGCGCCGGCGGGCGTTTCGCCGCGCAAGCGTCGTACGCCGCGATCTCGCTCGGCGACGTGCGGCAGGATCGCGTGCAAGTCGGCATCGTCGATCTCGCGCCGATCCGCGGCGCGGTCGGCCCGGTCGACGGCGTGATCGGATACAACTTCCTGCGCCCCTACCGCGTGGTGATCGACTACCCGGGCCACGAGCTCTGCCTGGAAACGCCGTAGCGCCGCTCAAGAAAAAGGCCGCCTCACGCCTCGGCGGCCTCGTCTACGACTTGCGACGCCCGGTGGAGCCGGCGGGTGCGTAGATCGACGGTGGTTTCAGGGGATCGGCCGAAATCGTTTCGTCCTACCCTCCGTATCGGCCGTGGACGCCGTCGACCTGAATCGATCACAGCGTCCCTTGTACGTCTCGCACGTGTTCCAGCAGCAAATCCGGCCACGACTTGCGGCGTTCGCGGTCGCTCGCCCCGCCGCGTGACGGCCAAAGGATCGCGAGCGAGCCGATCGCGTGGCCGTCGGGCGGGAGCAGCGCGACGGCGATCGAGTTCGTGCCCGGCACGCGCTCGCCGTAGCTCGTTGCGTAGCCGTCCGCACGCACGCGTTCGAGCGACCGTTCCAGCGCGCCGCGATCGACGATGCTGTTCTCCGTCACGCGCGCGAGCGGTTGCGAGAGCACCGTTTCGCGAACCGCCGGCGCGCTGAACGCAAGCGTGGCGCGCGAGCTCGCGCCGAGGTGGAGCGGCGACGCCGCGCCGATGCGCGTCGTGTAGCGCACTTGGTGCGCGCTCGGGATCTCGTGGATCGTCACGCTCGTCAGGTCGTGGCGCTCCGCGAGGTTGATCGTTTCGCCGGTCGCGGCGTGCAGCGCGCGCATGATGCCCAGCGTGCGGCGCACGAGCCGGTTCGACTGGAACGCGGCGTGCGCGAGCGCGAGCGCGGCGGAGCCGACGGCGTAGCGGCCGCGCTCGTCCTGCGTGACGTAGCCGTATTTTGCGAGCGACCGCAGCATGCGGTACGCCGTCGCCTTGTCGAGCGCGCTCGCGGCCGCGACGTCCTTGAGCGAGAGGCCGTGCCACTCGCCGTCGGTGCGCTCGCGGAGCGATTCCAGGAGCCGCAGCCCCTTCTCCAGCGATAGACTCATTTCACATTCTAAAATGCTGTTTTGTCATAGGAAACCGCTTCACTCTACGCGTACGTCCGCAGCCTGTAAAGGGGTGTGTCCGTCGCGAGGGTTCTCATGAAGCGCAGCACCTTCTCCGGTTTGGTCACCGCTACGGCCTTCGGCGCTCCGGCGTTCCTGCGCTACGCGTGGGCGGAAGAGCTCGTCACGGTCGGCACCGTCAACGCCAGCAGCGACGTGCCGTTCTTCATCGGCGACAAGAAAGGGTTCTTCCGCGAGCAGGGCCTCGCGATCAAGTGGACCGCCTTCGACTCCGCGGCGAAGATGGTCGTGCCGCTGGGCGCGAACCAGCTCGACGTCGCCGCCGGCGCACCGTCCGCGGGGCTGTACAACGCCGTTTTGCAAGGCATCGATCTCAAGATCGTCGCCGACAAAGGCTCCACGCCGCACGGGTTCGGCTACATGCCGCTGCTGGTGCGCAGCGATCTCGCCGCGCGCTTCACGTACAAAGACCTCAAGGGGATGAAGGTCGCCGAGCCCGCGCAAGGCACGACGACGTCGTCGACGCTCAACGAGGCGCTCAAGCAGGCGAAGCTCGCATACGGCGACGTGACGCACGAGTACCTCGGCTTTCCCAACCACGTTGCGGCGTTCGCCGGCAAGAGCATCGACGCGAGCCTGACCACCGAACCGTCGGCGACGCTCGCGGTGCGCAGCGGCAACGCGGTGCGCTACGCGGGCGACGACGTGTTCTATCCCAAGCAGCAGCTCGCGGTGCTGCTCTACGGCACGAACCTCGCCCAGAAGAACAAAGACCTGGGCAAGCGGTTCATGGCCGCGTACATAAAGGCGGTGCGCTTCTACAACGACGGCCTCGCGCGCGACAAGCGCACCGGCCACGGCTCGCTCACCGGCAAGAACGGGCGCGAGATCATCGACATCCTCACCCAGTACACGGCCGTCAAAGACCGCACGATCTATGAGCAGGCGACGCCCAACGGCAACGACCCCGACGGCCGCGTGAACATCGAGAGCCTGCGCAAAGACCTCGCCTTCTTCAAGACGCAGGGGCTCGTCACCGGCAACGTCACGGCGGACGCCGTGCACGACGGCTCGTTCGTCGACGCCGCGCTCAAGACGGTCGGGAAGTACAAGCGCGGTTGATGGACAGCGCGAAGATTCGCTTCGAGAACGTCGAGAAGCGCTTCGCACTCCGCGACGGCGAGCACGTCGCGCTCGGCGGCGTGTCGTTCGACGTGCGTCCCGGCGAGTTCTTCGTGATCGTCGGTCCGAGCGGCTGCGGCAAAACCACGCTGCTGCGCATCGCGGCCGGCTTGGACCGGCCGACGTCGGGCCACGTGAGGATCACGCACGACGAGGGCGACCGCCCCGCGAACGCGATGGTGTTCCAAGGCGAGTCGATCTTTCCGTGGATGACCGTACGCGAGAACGCGTCGTACGGGCTGCGCATGCGCGGTGCTTCCCGCGCGCACATCGACGACGTGGTGGGGCACTACCTCGATCGCACGGGGCTGACGGCGTTTGCGAACGCGTTCCCGCACCAGCTCTCCGGCGGGATGAAGCAGCGCGTGTCGATCGCGCGCGCGTTCGCGTGCGATCCCGAGGTATTGCTGATGGACGAGCCGTTTTCCGCGCTCGACGAACAGAACCGCACGCTGCTGCAGCAAGAGCTGCTGCGCATCTGGGACGAGACCAAGAAGACCGTCGTGTTCATCACGCACAGCGTGGACGAAGCGGTCACGCTCGGCGACCGCATCATGGTGATGGGCGCCGACCGCGGTCTTCCGAAGGTGTTCGTCGACGTGCCGTTCTCGCGGCCGCGCTCCGTGCTCGACTTGCGCGCGACGCCGGAGTACGGCCGGCTGTTTCACGACATCTGGGCGCAGTTGCGCGACGAGATTCGGTTTCCCGCCGCGGAGCCCGTCGCGTGAACGATCGCGCCCTGAGCGTCGCGTCGCCGGTCGCGCTGTTCGTGCTGTGGGAGATCGCGTCGCGCGCGCACTGGATCGACGCGCGCTTCTTCCCTCCGCCGTCGTCGATCGCGGGAACGTTCGGAGCGCTGATCGCGAACGGTACCCTGCTCGCGAACACGCTCACGACGCTGGAACGGCTCGCGATCGGGATCGTCGTCGGCGGCGTTCCCGCGCTGCTGATCGGACTGGCCATGGGACTGTACCGCCCGATCTACGCGATCGTCGATCCGCTGATCTCCGCCACGTACCCGATCCCCAAGAGCGCGATCCTGCCGCTGATCCTGCTCGTGTTCGGGCTGGGCGAGGCGTCGAAGATCGCGATGGTCGCGATCGGCATGTTCTACCCCGTCGTGATCAACACGGCGGCGGGCGTCCGGCAGATCGACCGCATGTACTTCGACGTCGGGCGCAACTTCGGCGCGCGCGGGTGGGCCGTATTCCGCACGATCGCGTTCCCCGGTGCGCTGCCCGTGATCA
This sequence comes from Candidatus Elarobacter sp., assembly GCA_036403315.1. Taxonomy (GTDB): domain Bacteria; phylum Vulcanimicrobiota; class Vulcanimicrobiia; order Vulcanimicrobiales; family Vulcanimicrobiaceae; genus Vulcanimicrobium. Next base: position 41,966 of record DASWRD010000040.1, on the reverse strand, counting down.
TGACCGGCGTGAAGCTCGGCGCGGGGCTCGGGCTCATCCTCATCGCGATCGCGGAGATGGTCGGCGCGCAGAGCGGCCTGGGCTTCATGCTGTGGAACGCGTGGCAAGTGCTGCAGGTGAACGTCATGTACGTCGGGCTCATCACGATCGCGATCATCGGCTTCGTGCTCACCGTGCTGCTCAACGAGCTCGAACGTTTTCTGATCCCCGCCCGCCCGCGAAACTAACGAAAGCCGAATCGTCATGGCCCTGACGCAAGAGCAACAGCAAACGCTCGTCTCGACCGGCGCGGGGACGCCGATGGGCGAGCTGTTCCGCCGCTACTGGATCCCCGCGTTGCTCGCCGAGGAGCTGTCCGAGCCCGACTGCCCGCCGGTGCGCGTGCGCCTGCTCGGCGAGGATCTCGTCGCCTTCCGCGACACGGACGATCGCTACGCGCTCGTCGGCGCGTTCTGCCCGCACCGCGGCGTGTCGCTGTTCTTCGCGCGCAACGAAGAGTGCGGTCTGCGCTGCTCGTACCACGGCTGGAAGTTCGACGTGACCGGGCAATGCGTCGACATGCCGTCCGAGCCTGAAGAAAGCAACTTCAAGCACAAGGTGCGCATCGCCGCGTATCCCGTCGTGCGGCTGGGCGGCGTGCTGTGGACGTACATGGGGCCCCGCGACGCGCGGCCGGCCGAGCCGGCGCTCGAGTGGGCGACGCTTCCGCCGTCGCAAGTGTTCGTCTCGAAGCGCCTGCAGCGCACGAATTATCTGCAGGCGCTCGAAGGCGGGATCGACTCGAGCCACGTGTCGTTCACGCACCGCTTCAGCCTCGACGACGACCCATTGCACCGCGGCTCGGCCGGCAACGCGTACCTCAAGCAGGACGGGCGCCCGCGGTTCGAGGTGGTCGAATCGGACGGCGGCCTGTTCATCGGCGCGCGCCGCAACGCCGACGACGAGCGCTATTACTGGCGCATCACGCAGTATCTGATGCCGTGGTACACGATCATCCCGCCGTTCGGCGAAAATCTCATCGGCGCGCACGCCTGGGTGCCGATCGACGACCACACGAACTGGGCGTGGAGCATCAACTACCATCCGCTGCGCGACCTGCACGACACGGAGCTCGCCGACATGCGCGCGGGCGGCGGGATCCACTGCGTGTACAAGCCGGGGACGTACGAGCCCGTCGCGGACGCGAGCAACGACTACCTGATCGACCGCCGCGCGCAGCGCGCCAAGGAGTCGTTCAGCGGCGTCGCGGGGATCGCGATGCAAGACGCGTCGCTGCAAGAGAGCATGGGCGCGATCCAGGACCGCACGAAAGAACGGCTCGGCACGAGCGACAGCGGTATCATCATGGCGCGCCAGCGCCTGCTGCGCGCGGCGCGCGCGCTCGTCGAAGGCACCCCGCCGCCGGGGCTCGACCCGGCGACGCAGCGCGTGCGCTCGGCGTCGCTGCTGCTGCCCAAAGACGTGCCGTTCCAAGAAGGCGCCGCCGACGCGCTGCGCTTGCAGCCGAACACCGCGTTCGTCTCGCTCTGATGAGCGTCGCCGCGGCGGTTGCGGCCGCGCCGGGCACGACGGAGATGCGGTCGTTTCCCGAACCCGACGTTCCGGACGACGGCGGCCTACTCCGGGTCGAAGCTGCCGGCGTGTGCGGCAGCGACGTGCCCGCGTACCGCCGCATCCGCGAACCGACGATCCTCGGCCACGAGAACGTCGGGCGGATCGAGGCGCTGGGCGCGAAGGCGCGCGAGCGCTGGGGGATGGAGACCGGCGACCGCGTCCTGATCGAAGAATACTTGCCGTGCGGACACTGCGCGTATTGCCGCAGCGACGACTTCCGGCTGTGCGACGCGACCGATATCTGGATGGGCGGCATCCGCTACGGCTCGACGCCCGTCAGCGTCGCGCCCGCGCTCTGGGGCGGCTTCAGCCGCTTTCAGTACTTGCACCCGCGCTCGGTGCTGCACCGCGTGCCCGACGGCGTGCCGCCGGAGCTGGCCGCACTCGCGATCCCGCTGAGCAACGGCTTGCAGTGGGCGTTGCGCGAAGCGCGCGCGGCATACGGCCAAACGGTCGTGATTCAAGGCCCCGGCCAGCAAGGACTCGCGTGCGTGGTTGCGGCGAAGCTAGCCGGTGCCGCGCGCATCGTGATCTCCGGCCTCGCGAGCGACGCGCGACGGCTGGAAGTCGCGCGGCTGCTCGGCGCGGACGACACGATCGTCGCCGCGGGCGATGCGCTCGAAGCGCACGTGCGTGAGGCGACGCACGGCCGGATGGCGGACATCGTGATCGAAGCATCGTCCGGCGGGCCCGACACCGTCTCGGGCGCGATGAAGCTCGCGCGCAAGCGCGGCACCGTCGTGCTGTGCGGGGAGAAGCACCAGCCCGTTCCGGCATTCGACGCGGATGCGGTGGTGTCGCGCGTGCTGCGCATCATCGGCGTGCGGGGTCACGGCTACGCGGCGGTCGAGGACGCACTCGCGCTCATCGCGTCGCGGAGATTTCCACTCGACGCGATGTGCACGGACTCGTTCGGCCTCGACGATGTCGACCGCGCGATCCGCCGCCTTGCGGGCGAAGCCGGCTCGGATGCCATCCACGTCACGGTATTACCGTGGACGTAAGCGCCACGCGCCGTGCGGCCGCACGGCTCATGGTCACCGGCACCGGCACGTCGGCAGGCGCGGCGCGGTCATTCCTGCGCGCCGAGCTGGACGGGGTGCGCTTCGTGGCATTCGAACGCGCGGATGCCGCGGAACTGAATGCTGCGCTTCGAGAAACGGACATCGTGGTGTTCGTCGCCGGCGCGACCGACCCCGCGAACGAACGGCAGATCGCTGCGGTCGCCGAGGCCGCGCGCGAGCGCGGGATTCTCCTCGCCGCGGTCGTGGTCACCGCGAACCGCTCGTCCGGCCCCTCGCCGCTGCTCGCGGCGTTGCGCGACGCCGCCGACATGGTGATGATCCTCCGCGACGCCGGCGACGTCCACGCGGTCGTAGCAGCACTGCGCTGATTTAGCGCCGTCGCGGAAGCGAAAAACGTGGCCGCAAGGAGCCGGGGTTACCGATTTCGGCGGCGAACCATCGAGACATGGCGGACCTGCGGTATCGCGTCATTCTGGAGCCTGAGGAAGAGGGCGGCTACAACGTCGTCATACCGGCGTTCCCCCACGGCCATACGTGCGGAGACACTATCGCAGAATGCCTGGCAAATGCGCGCGAAGTGATCGAGCTCGAGATCGCGTACCTGCGCGATAAAGGCCTTCCGATTCCCGAGAGCGATTCGCCGTCCGCGCCGATCGAATTCGTCTCAGTTCCGTCGCCGGCCGCGTAATCGACTCATCGATGAGTAAGAAGCAGCCCGCTGTAAGCGGGGTGGAGTTGGTACGTGCCCTCCAACGCGCAGGGTTCGTACAGCTCCGACAGGTCGGGTCACACGTCACCCTGGAAAGGGGGGCGCTCCATGCAACGGTGCCGATGCACGGGAGACGCCCACTCGCGAAGGGGACGGTTGCGGGCATCCTCCGTTCGGCAGAGATGAGCACCGAGGATCTTCGCCGGCTGCTATAATGCCGTGACTTTCCTCTCCAGCGTTGGTGTCTCGCCTCTCTTCAGTACGAAGGTCCATCGAAGTCGAATATGAAGCTCAGCATTCGCTATTCGGCGCTCGTTGCGGTTTCGAGGTAAAAGCCGGCTTCGCGAACGAAAGCCAGATCGCGGCGGAATGATCGCAGCGAGACGCCGAAGCGGCGTTGGTACTTTGCGATGGTCACGGATTCGCGGTGAGTGAATATCGCGGTGAGCCAGATGACGCGGACGAGGCGAAAGGCGTTGACTCCATCAGGCGACGGACTCGGTCGGTGTTCTACCACCGGCCGAGTCGCTTGACTTTTTTTGCGCGCGTTGCGCGTAGCAAGATTATATCATCTGCGCATGCACTGAGCAAGCGCGGCTTGCAGGTTCCGTTCGGGCGTTCTAGCAACGACGGTTTATGCTCCACCCCGAAGCGAATACGTTCGGGTTGCCGCCATGCCTGCATATTCCGATTGCGGCGCGCAGCGCCGAAGCGATCGGTGAATATGTCGGCGCGGTCACGAATCGGATAATAGCGCGCGACGGTCGTATCAACGCGCTTTGCGTCCAGCCGTACGATCGCGGAACCGCGAGACACCCGGGCGTAAACCTATGGCGCGAAACGCGTGCGGATTTTTACGAAGCGCAACTGCATCCGAGCCAACAGGTCTGGGTGCACGTGGACTTCCGCCGATACCGCGCCGCATATTTTCGCTTCGGGCTGCCACAGGTAACCGAAGGATACGTCCTCGATCACATCCACAATCGTCAAGCGACGAGGCTCCGCGGCTATCTGCACCCATACTTGCGGCTTTGCGTCGTCTCTAGAGCGGTGAACACAAGCGGCGGCGTCGACACCGGCGGGGAAGGCATGGAGAAAGCCTTCCTCCGTACACTCATCGCACAAGGTGACACACCAGACGGCCTTCTGGCGCGGTTCGCGCGACGGCCTGTCATTTACGCCGATCCGATGGACATCACGAAAATGCTGGATATTTCGCCAGGCACGCAAGTGCTCAACGGAGTGCGTGATACACTGGGGCTCTTGTACCCAACCGATCCGTAGAGTGGATCAGATGACCGGCCGGCGTTCGCCGAATCGCGTGCGCTGTTCGAAGGCGTGGGCGAATTGCAGAAGGCCTAGCTCGTCGCGGTAGCGGCCGATGATCTGCACGCCGACCGGGAGGCCTTCCGGGGTGAAACCGCACGGGACTGAGATTGCCGGGTGGCCCGTTACCGTGATCGCCGAGCACGAGCGCATCCAGTCGAGGTAGTTGTTCATGCGGACGCCGTTGATCTCCGTCGGGTATTCCAGCTCGATCGGGAACGGCGGCACTTGGTTGACCGGCGCGATCAGGAACTCGTACGTTTCCATGAAGTCGTGCATGCGGGCGAAGATCTGCGAGCGCTGCTGTGTCGCCGCGCCGACCTGCGCCCCGGTCAGCGCTCGGCCGAGCTGGGTGTTCCACACGATCGTCTCTTTGAACGACGCCGGATGCTGGTCGAGCAGCGCGTCGAACTTGGTCACGAACTCGACGGCGCGCAGCGTTTGAAAAACCTCATCGGCGTCGCTCAAGTCGGGCACCGCTTCCACCACGTCGCCGCCGAGCTCCGCGAAGGCCGCGCGCTGCGACTCGAGCACCGCGGTTATCGCCGGGTCGACCGGCAGCCCGCCGAGATCCGCGCTCCACGCGATCCGCGTCCCTGCGAAGTCACGCTGCAGCGATGTGCTGAACCGCTCGCCGTCGTCCGTCAGCGAGATCGGGTCGCGCGCGTCGGGTCCCGCGAGCACGCGCAGAAATAACGCCACGTCCTCCACGGTGCGCGCCATCGGCCCCGAGACGGCGAGCGTCCCCCACGCGTCCTGCGACGGCCATTGGGGTACGCGGCCGATCGACGGGCGCAGGCCGACGACGTTGCAGAAGTTCGCCGGGTTGCGCAGCGAGCCGCCGAGATCGCTGCCGTCCGCGAGCGCGACCATCCCCGTCGCGAGCGCGACCGCCGCACCGCCGCTGCTTCCGCCGCACGTCTTCGTCGGATCGTACGGGTTGCGCGTGGCGCCGAACACCGTGTTGAACGTCTGCGAACCGGCAGCGAATTCCGGCATGTTCGTCTTGCCGACTGTGATCGCGCCCGCACGCCGCTGCCGCTCGACGACGATGCTGTCCTGATCGGGTATGAATTCGGCGAAGATGGGCGAGCCGAACGTCGTGCGCATCCCGCGCGTCAAGAACGAGTCCTTGTGTGCGACCGGCAGCCCGTGGAGCAGGCCGAGCGCTTGCCCGCGAGCGCGCGCTTCGTCGGCACGCCGCGCCGCTGCCATCGCTTCCTCGGCGTGCAGCGTCACGATCGCGTTCAAGCGCGGGTTCACGCGCTCGATTCGATCGAGATGCGCCGCCATGACGTCGCGAGCGGATACTTCCTTGCTTTGCATCGCACGCACTAACTCGGTCGCGGAGAGCGAGCACAGATCCGTCGGCATTACTTGGGCATTACGACCCAGGACCGCAACGCCCTCGCTTTCCCGGGCAGTAAAGAGAGCATGACGGAGCCAACGCCGTCCACCGTGGGTGACGCCAAGCGGCGCCGGCGGGTGTTCGACACGCTGGACGAAGGGGTGGTCGTTCAGGACACGGACGGAATCGTTCGCGATTGGAACGCGTCTGCGCTGAGCATGTTCGGTTTGTCGCAGGAGCAGCTTTGCAGTCGCGCGCCGCTGGGCACGCGCTGGCACGTGACGTGGGAAGACCGCACGCCGGTCGGTACCGATCAGCCGATCCAGGCCGTGCTGAGGCGCGCGTTCGAACATGGGAACGTTACCGTCGCCGTGCGCAAGCCCGACGGTTCGTCGACGTGGATCGCGGTTTCCAGCCACCTCGTGGGCGCCGACGAGGACGGCGCGGAGGCAACGATCGTCTCGACGATGACCGACGTCACCGCGCGGCGGGACGCGGCGCTGGAGAACGCGCGCTATCGCGACATCATCGACACGCTCGACGCGTCGTACCGCATCCTCGAAGAGAGCCCGATCGGGATGTGCAGCGTCGACGCCGACGGCAACGTGCTGCGCAACAACATGGCCTTCCTCGCGCTGGGCGGCGGCGAGACGACGTCGATTCTGACGCTGGTTCCCGAGGAAGACCGCGCGACGCTGCGCGACGCGTTCGCGCGGCTGCTCGACGGCCGCACCGCGTCGGTGCGCATCGAGACCCGCATCCGCCGCCCGAACGGCACCGCGACATGGTGCGAGCTCACCGCGGTCGCGATGCGCCAAGGCCTGCCCGACGCAGCCGTGCTCGTGCTCGCCAACGACATCACGGAGCACCGCCGCCGCGAGGCGCGCTTGCGCCAGCTCGCCGAGCGCGATCCGCTCACCGGGCTCCACAACCGCCGCAGCTTCGTGCGCGTGCTGCGCGAGCGGTTGGCCGCGCTGCAGCGGCCGTCGCGGCGCGCCGGCGCGACGTGGACGCTGATGCTGATCGACCTCGACGGCTTCAAGGACGTCAACGACACGCTGGGGCACGCCGGCGGCGACGCGGTGCTGGTCGCGGTGGCGGCGGGGATTCGCGACCGCACGCGCGTGGACGACGCAGTCGGCCGGCTCGGCGGCGACGAGTTCGCGGTGCTGCTGCAAACGCACGAGGCCGAGCACGCGATCGGGATCGGCGACGAGATCATCGCGCGCGTCGCGGAGGCGGCGCGCTCGGTGGAAGGCGCGCCGCCGGTTTCGGCGAGCATCGGTATCGTGCACTTGCGCGCGGGCCGCGGCGCGGACGCGACGCTCGCGGCGGCCGACAGCGCGATGTACGACGCGAAGCGCGCCGGCAAAGCGCGCTGCGTCGACGCGGGCACGCGCTAAGTCCGAACGATTGTCCCGTCGACGTACCGCACGGCGTCGATGCTGCACACGATCTTCACCGGCGGCGACGAGTCGGCGAGCTCCGCCAGGTTGATACGGTCCACGAGCTGACCGGCATCGATGCGTGCTTCGGCGATGTTCGTGCGCGTCGCGCTGACGTCGCCGAACGCGTCGTAGAACCGGAAGCGCACGCGCACGCCCGTGATCGGCCGGTCGCCCGAGTTCGTGATGCGCAGCGCGTGGTGCACCAGCGTCAGACCTTCGCCCGAGCGGCTGTCGGAGAAGCAGCCGTCGAGCCGGACCGGCCCGGGCTGCGTCGCGACCTGCGTCGGGATCGGATGCGGCGCCGAGATGCGCAACTGCTCGCCCGTCACCGCCGCGAACGCGATCGGTTCGGCGGCGGACGCGACGCGCGCGGCGGCAAGCAGCGCCGCGCCTGCCGCGACCGCCATGAACGAAAGACGCACGTCTACCTCTCCTTACGAGCTCGGGAATGAATTAGCGGATGAACGCGGCGCGCGCGGCGTTCGTTCGCATGCCGCGGCAGAAATACGGCAGTGCGTTCGGCATATAGTTGGCAGGAGCGCCGTCGTAACGAAGCACCGGACGTGCGATGATGGGTGAATCCCTTTTCCCGAAAGGAATTTGCCTTGACGACCACACTTCGCACGACGGTGCGAAGCGTCGCGGCGATCCTGTTGCTCATCGCGTTCGTGCTCCAGGGAACGACAAGCGTTCTGGCCGGCACGACGGGATCGATCACAGGAACCGTCAGCGACGCTTCCACCGGCAAAGCGGTAGCGGGAGCGCGCGTTACCGCCGCCAGCCCGTCGCAATCGGCGACGACCACCAGCGACGCGGCCGGACGGTTCTCGTTCGTGTCGCTCGCACCCGACACGTACACGCTTGCGGCGGCCGAATCGACCGCATACGACGCCGCGTCGGTCAGCGGCGTGACGGTGCAAGCCGATCAAACCGTGAACGTCAGCATCGGCCAGCCCACCAAGCTCAAAGTGATCGGCGCGGTCACCTCGCGCGCCGCATCAGCGCTGGTGAAGCCCGGCACCACCGCCGACGTGTACTCGATCAACGCCGTGACGCAGGACAAAGCGTCGGCGCTGGGCGGCGGCGGTTCGCTCAACAGCGCCTGGTCGGCGATCTCGTCCATCCCGGGCGTGTACGTCGCGCCGAATCAGAACGGCTACATCGGCGCAGCCGCGACGTTGAGCATTCGCGGCGGCAACTACGACCAGATCGGCTACGAGCTCGACGGCATCCCGGTGAACCGCGCGTTCGACAACTATCCGTCCGGATCGTTGTCGTCGCTAGGCCAGCAGGAGCTGCAGATCTACACCGGCGCGCCGTCGGCCAACGCCGAAGCGAACGGCATCTCCGGCTACATCAACCAAGTGATTCGCACGGGAACGGCACCGGCGTCGCGTAACGCGACGCTCGCGACCGGCTTTCCGGCGTTCTACGGCAAGCTCGCGTTCGAAGCGGGCGGCGCGAACCCGAGCCGAACGTTCTCGTACTACATCGGCGCGGGCGCCTACAACCAAGACTTCCGGGCATACGACCAGTACAACGGCGCGAGCTTGAACCAGAACTGGGGCGCGCCGCTCGCGGCATGCGATCCGGCCAGCGTACCGCGCGCCGTCGCACCGTCGTGCTACGGCCCGCAGGGCCAGGACTATACCAACGGCGGCGCAACGCCCGCCTACGTGCTCGGGCCGTACCAGTACGGGACGGTGGGCCGCGTGCGCGATCGCGATACCGTCGCGAACTTCCACTTCGGCCTCCCGCGCAAGGACGGCAACCGCGACGACATCCAGCTGCTGTTCAGCAACAACTTCATCGACAACGTCTACTACAACTCCACCAACGACGCGGGCGGCACCGCGTACATGAACGCGATCGGCGCCGGGGTGCCGTTCTACCTGGACGGGTACCAGTTCACCGGCGCGCCGCTGGGCACGGTGTTTTCCGGCGCGTACGGCGGCGGAGGCGCGGTGCCCTACCTCTATCCCGACTCACCGGGCGGGCGCGCATTCCGCGCGCCGATCGCGCCGGACCGCCGCGACGCGTTCACCAACGACCAGGCGATCGTGAAGCTGCAGTACCAGCACAATTTCGGCACCAACGCGTTCCTGCGCGTGTACGGCTACACGTACTACTCCGACTGGCTGCAGAACGCACCGCAGTCCACCTACGCGAACTTCATCGGGCCGCTGCCCGCGCAGTACCTGCTCGACAGCCACTCGCGCGGCGTCAGCGCGCACTTCTCCGACCAGCTCAACTCGCAGCACCTCATCTCGCTGCAAGGCTCCTACACCACCGCGTCGACGATGCGCTACAACAACTCGGGCATCGCGCAGACCGGCGGCGTCGGATACTTGGTCGACGCGACGAACCCGTACGCGGGCACGTGCTACAACCCGGACTTCGACACCAGCGGCGCCTACGCCGGGACGAAGGCCGCGGCGCCGTGCGTGCAAGGCGGCTCGTACGCGTTCACGCTGCGCCAGGCGTACAACAACACGGTCATACCGGCCGCCACGTTCGGAACGTGCGGCGGCGGCCCGTGCCGCTACGTCCTGGCGCTCAACGGAATCAGCGCGACGTTCAACACCGTCGTGCCGAAGTTCTACGCGCTGTCGGTGAGCGACCAGTGGAAGCCGGGTGAGCGCTGGAACGTCAACCTGGGCCTGCGCCTCGACCGCTTCGAGTTCGACGGCGCCGACACGACCAACGGCGGGGCGGCGCGCGTGCTCTGGTACAACGCGTGGAACCTCGCGCATCCCACCAACCAGCTCGTGAACGTCCCCAACCAGGTGCAGGCGTACAACGAGTGGCAGCCGCGCGCCGGCTTCACCTACACGCTCAGCCCGTCGACGGTGCTGCGCGCGAGCTACGGCCGGTATGCCGAAGCGCCCAACGCCGCGTTCGAGCAATACAACTACCTGCAAGCCAACTCGCCGCCGGCGCTCTCGCGCTTCGGCGCGTTCGGCCTTCCGACCACGCCCGGTCACCCGGTCCGCCCGGAAGTGTCGAACAATTACGACGCGTCGCTGGAGCACCAGTTCAACCGCGACACGTCGATGAAGCTCACGCCGTTCTTGCGCAAGACGCAGGACCAGATCCAGCAGTTCTACCTGAACCAGAAAACGAGCTTCATCTCGGGCCTGAACGTCGGGCGCCAGACGTCCGAAGGCGTGGAGTTCGAGCTCGACAAGGGCGACTTCTCGCGCAACGGTCTCGCGGCGCGGCTGACGTTCACGTACACGAACAGCTATATCAACTACACCAAGCTCGGCGGCGGCCTGTCGGTGGTCGACGGCTACAATCAGGCGATCGCGGGCTACAACGCGTACACGCACGCCGGCGGCGGCGCGCCGTGCTACACGCTGGGGCACAACGACGCGAGCGGAAACCTCGTGTCCGGCGCGGCCGATCCGTCGTGCGCCGCTGGCTCCATCGCGAACCCGTACTACAACGCACCCATCCAACCGCTGATGGATCCCAACGGCAACTACGCGACGTTCGCGCTGCTGCCGGGCGGCATCGGAGGCGCGCCGGTGACGGCGTACGGCGCACCGTTCGTGGGGACGCTGATGGTGCAGTACAAGAAAGGCCCGTTCACCATCACGCCCGCCGTTCAATTCGCAGGCGGCACGCGGTACGGCGTGCCGGAGTCGACGCCGGGCGTGAACCCGGAGCAGTGCTTGGGCGGGCTGGGCGGTTCGCCCGGCGGCGATCCGCGCTACCCGTACGGAGCGCCGGGCGGCGCGCCGTTCGACGCGACGCAGTGCGCCGCCGGCGCGGTGATCCCGAACATGTACACCGGGCGGTTCGACAACATCGGCGCGTTCGTCGCGCCGAACACGATCCAGCTCCACACGCAGATCGCGTACGACGTCAACAAGCGGTTCACGCTGGTCGGCAACTTCGCCAACATCGTCAACCGCTGCTGGGGCGGCACCAAGGTGCCGTTCGCGGTCAACCACGCGTGCAACTACGCGCCGACGTTCGGCGCGGGAACGGGACCGCAGCCGGTCGGCAACGCGTTCAACCCCGGCTGGAAGGTGCAGCCGCTGCTGAGCACGCCGTACGATCCGGTCTTCCCGGGGCTCCCGTTCAACATGTACGTCGAGGCGCGCATCAAGCTCTGATCCGCTTCCCGGCATAGCGAAAAGGCGTCCGGCTGCGGCCGGGCGCCTTTTCGTTCGGGCGTCCACCGGGAACATTGCAAACGATGAGTTACGCGCTTCGCGCCGCCGGAGCTGCCGCCGGCCTCTCGGTTCTCGCCGTCTGCGCGATCGCGCCGGGGAGCGCGCAAACGCAGCCCGACGCGCGCCCGCCCTGCCGGCACGTGCTCGTGGCGATGGACGAAAGCGTCGACTCCGCGAAATCGAAGTCGGGCGACGTCTTTCGCTTCCGCCTCGCCGAAGCGTCGACCGCGCCCGACGGGACGCCGATGCCGGTCGGCACGCTGGGCTACGGCGTCGTCGCGAACTCCTCGCACGCCGAGCGCGGCGGGCGCGGGGGCTACCTCGCGCTGGAGACGCGCTTCTTCGTGCTGGGCGACGGCCGCCACGTGCCCGCGATCATCGACCGCTACACCGACGTCGCGTCGTCCGCCGTCGGCGCGACCGCGAACGCGCCGGGCTTGCTCGGCATGATCCCGGTCGTCGGCTACGCCGTCGGCGGCTACGACTCGCTGCACCACGGCAAGGACGCGACGATCCAAGCGGGGACGCGCGTGGGCGTTTTCATCGGCGACGACACCGCGCTGGGGACGTGCCGCCGGCCGGCCGCCGGCGAAACGGCGCCGCCCGTCGCGTCTCCGGCACCGTCGCCGGCGGTCGCTTCCCCCGCCGCATCCGTGCCTGCGCCGTCGCCGTCGCCGCGCTGATTACGGTACGCGCGCTTGCTTCGGACCGCTGCTGTGGAGGTCGTTTCAGCCCGGTCCGTAATCACGAGATATGAGCGCTAAGACGACCACCCGAGCGGCCGAGATCGCGGCCGAGAAAGTCCGCAAAGAGAAGCAGGGCGTGCTGAACCAAGCGGCGGCCGTCAGCGAGGCGACCCGCATCCGCGAGATGTTCGCCGAAGACCGCAAGCGGCTCGAGAAGCGCTACGGGTTCGTGTCAATGAGCGGGCGGTCGGTCGAGTAGAAGCAGCCGCCGCACAGCTGCACGTAGCGAGTTTCGCCTTCGATCGCGATCTGCTCGCCTGAGGTCACCCGGTTGCCGTCGTCGTCGATGCGCACGTTGAACGTCGCTTTGCGTCCGCACGAGCAGATCGTCTTGATCTCTTCGATGCTGTCGGCGAGCGTGAGCAGGTAGGCCGCGCCCGGAAACGGTTCGCCCAAGAAGTCGCTGCGGATCCCGTAGCAGATCACCGGCACGCCGTCGACGTGCGCGATGCGATGCAGCTGCCGCACCTGATCGGGTGTCAGGAACTGCGCCTCGTCCACCAGGATGCACGAGAGCTCGCCCGGCGCGTCGCGCAGCTGCTGCGAGAAGTCCAGGCTCGGGTCGAACGTGAGCGACCGGCGCTGCGGGCCCAGCCGCGAGGTGACGAAGCCGACGCCGTACCGGTGGTCGAGCTCGGCGGTGAAGAGCGCGACCTTGCGGCCGTGCTCTTCGTAGTTGTGGGCCACTTGCAGCAGCGCCGTCGACTTGCCCGCGTTCATCGCCGAGTACCGGTAATACATCTTCGCCATCGCTGCGAGGCCGGTTCGCGGCCCGAGCCGCGCTCACCGTCCGGCGCGCGTCAGAGCAGCAGGTGCACGTCTCCGAACTCGTGCCAAAGGTAGCCGGCGGCGAGCGCGTGGCCGTAGGCACGTTCGAGCAGCGCGTCGTCGGCGAACGCTCGCAGCAGGTCGAGGTGGCTCGCTTCGGGCTCGTGGAAGCCGGTCAGCAGGCCGTCGACCACGGCGACGCCGCGCTCGGGCGTGACGATCAGATCGGTCCAGCCGCTCGCGGCGATGGCCTCGCCGCCGGCGACCGCGCTTTCCAGCGCGCGCACGACCGTCGTGCCGACCGCGACGACGCGCCCGCCGCGCTCGCGCGTCGCGTTCACGGCCGCCGCGGTTTGCACGGAGACGCCGAACCACTCGCGGTACGGGCGTTCGTGGCGTTCCGGGCTCGACACGCCGGTGTGGAGCGTAATCGTCGCGAGGGCGACGCCGGCTTGGCGCAGATCGCCGAGCGAGCGCTGCGAGAACGGCCGGCCCGCGGACGGCATCTCGGCCGAGCCCGGGATGCGCGCGAAGATCGTTTGGTAATCGCCGAGCGGCAGCAACTCGGGCACGTAGCGGTAGCGGATCGGCGTGCCGTACCGGGCGAGAAACGCGCCGAACGGCTCCGGCATGGTTAGCGCCGTGTACCACAGCCGCGGATGCGCCGGATCGGCCGCGGTGAGAAACGTCGCCGCGCCGCCGCCGGCCAGCGCGGCGGTTTCGCCCGATTGCACCGTCGCGCGCGGTTCCGCGATCCACAGCTCGCCGCCGACGTGCGTCGAGAGGTGCAGCGGGAACGACATGCCGTCCGCGCGGCGCGCGACCAGCGCCGCGGGCAGCGTCGCCGAGTCGTTCACGACCAGCAGATCGCCGCGGCGCAGGAACCATGGGAGCTCGCGAAACGTCGCGTCGGCATTGGTGCGCTTCGCGACGTTGGTGACGAGAAGCCGTACGCCGTCGCGCGCCAGACCGCGCCGCTCCGGCGTCGTCGTCGCTTCGTTCGCCGGCGGCAGGGTGAAAGAAACCGAAGTGGTCACGCGCCGGCGGCGACCTCGGCGGACTGGAGCGCGACGCGCGTGTACGCCGCGCGCGGAGCGGCGATCGCGCGCAGCAGCGCGGGCGCCACGTCGCGCGGATCGGCGAGCTGCGAGGCGTCGGCATCGGGCACCGCGGCGCGGTGCAAGTCGGTGTCCATGTCGCCGGGATCCGCGACGATCACGCCGACGCCGCTGCCGTCGAGCTCGGCCGCGAGGATGCGCGACATGTGCTCGAGCGCCGCCTTCGCCGCACCGTAGCCGCCCCAGCCTTCGTACGCTTCCACCGCGGCGTCGGAGCTCACGTTGACGATCGTGCCGCCGCCGTTGCGGCGCATGACCGGCAGTGCATGCTGGATGAGGTGCAGCGGCGCGAACACGTTGGTGGTGAAGATGCGGTCGATGGTCGCCGGCGAGAGCTGGTCGAGCGCCGGCAGCGGCGAGCGGCCGATGGTGGAAGCGTTGTTGACGACGAGGTCGATGCGCCCGAAGCACCGCTCCGCGGCTTCGACCAGCACGTGGATGTGTGCGCCGTCGGCGACGTCGCCGGCGATCGCGACGACCGGCACGAGCTCGGACAACTCGCGCTCGGCTTGCGCGAGCGCAGCCTCGCCGCGCGCGTCGATGACGAGCGAGATGCCGGCGCGCGCGAGCTCGCCCGCAACCGCACGCCCTAAGCCCTTCGAGGCCCCGGTGACGATCGCGACGTGACCGCGCTCGAACCACGTGTAGTCTTGCATGCGTCCAGCGTACGCTCGCGGCGCGCGCGGCGCGACGCTCCGACGGCCGGTGCCGCACCTGGCCGTTCGGCCAGGGGCCGGACGACGCTGCCTACACGATGCCGCGCGCTTTCGCGATCGCGACCGCTTGCGCGCGATTGCTCGCGCCGAGGCGCGCGAGGATCTCGGCGACGTGGAACTTCACCGTGCGCTCCGTGATGCCGAGGCGTTCCGCCGCCGCGCGGTTCGACAGGCCCTCGGCTAGGAGTGCGAGGATCTCTCGCTCGCGGCCTGTGAGGCGGTCTCGGCGCGGCTGCCGCACGGCGCGCGCCAATTGCGCGGCGATCTCCGGCGGGATCAGCGTGCCGCCCGCGGCGACCGCCCGCACGACGGCGACGAGCTCGTCGCTGGACGTTCCCTTGAGCACGTAGGAATCGGCGCCGCGTTCGAATGCGGTCGCGACGCGCTCTTCGCCCGCGTACGCGCTGAAGATCACGATGCGCGTGCGCGGCGACGCGGCTTTGACGCCGGCGATCGCGTCGAGCCCGCTTTTGCCGCCGAGCTCGAGGTCGAGAATTAGGACGTCGGGCTCGTGCGTGCCGGCAATCGTCAGCGCAGCGTCGGCGTTCACGCCCGTCGCGACGACCTCGATGTCAGCTGCTGCCGAGAGGTTGGCGACCACGCCGTCGGTGACGATGGGATGATCGTCGACGATCGCGACGCGGATCATGCGCTCGGTCTCGGCACGATCGTTTCGATCAGCGTTCCATTGCCGGGGTCCGACGCGACGCGGAAGCGGGCGCCGGCCAAACGCGCGCGCTCCTCCATCCCGCGCAGGCCGTAGCGCGCGTCGCCACGCACCGATGGGTCGAACCCGCTGCCGTCGTCGCGGATGCGCAGCGCGACCTGCGCGGTATCGCCGTCGAGCTCCACGTCGATGCGCGACGCGTTCGCGTGCAAGCGCGCGTTGATCAACGCTTCGGATGCGATCCGAAACAGCTCGCCTTCGACTTCGTACGGCAGCGATGTTGCACCGCGCTCGTGCAAGGTCACGCGCATCCCGGTTTCCGACGTGAGCCGGCGCGCGAGTGCGGCGAGCGCCGCCGCCAGCGGCCGTCCCGTCAGCGGATCGGAGCGCAGGCTGAGCACCGAGGCGCGCGCTTGCGCCATCGAGGCGCGCGCCACGTCGAGCGCGGTCGCGATACGCTGCGCGGCCGGCGAGCCGCTCGGCACGTCGCGCAGCGCGCTCTCGAGCTGCAGCGCGATCGCGGTGAGGTCTTGCGCGAGCGTGTCGTGGATCTCGCGCGCGAGCCGCGTGCGCTCGGCCGAGCGCGCCGCGCTGGACTGTTCTTCCGCTAGCCGTCCGCGTTCCACGGCGAGGCCGATCTGCGCGCCGGTCACCGCCAGCAGCCGCAGATCGCTTTCGGACAACCGCCGCGGCACCGGCGGACACACGTTCATGATCCCTAAACGCCGTTCGCCGAAGCGCAGCGCGATGGAGGCGTGCGACTGCAAGCCGCGCGTCAGCGCGTCGCCGCCTTCGCGCGCGCCGCGGCGCAAGCGCGAGCACGCGATGATGTCGACGTTCTTGGAATCGAAGTCGCCGTCGACGAACGACTCCATGCACCAGCACAAATCGCCGGTCATCTGCACGGGTTCGCGCAGGTACGGCGGCAGCTCGTGCGCTGCGGCGAGATAGAAGCGGTCCGTCTCGGGATCGAGGATCCAGATCCAGCCGGCGGCGAGATCGAGCGCGCGCACGATCTCGCGCAGCGCGGCCTCCAGCGCACGCTCCACGTCGGTCGCGGTCAGCGCGCTCGCGATCGCGTCGAACAGCGCGACGTCACGCTCGTGCACACGATGATGTCGCCCGGCGGGCGTCGCCGCACCTCTGCGCGCGGGCGCGATTCGGCCGGTCCGAGGCCGGCCCGCCGGGTCTAGGAGGTTTTCAGCAAGCGGGCACCTGGAAATAGGCCGCTTATGGACACTCACGGTCTCGAGTATGCCTTCGTCCGTTCGACCGAGGCGGCCGCCATCGCCGCGGGGCGCCTCGTGGGGCTGGGCGACAAGAACGCGGTGGACGGGGCCGCGGTCGAGGCGATGCGCACGGCGCTGCGCGACGCGGCGCTGGCCGGGGTCGTGGTCATCGGCGAGGGCGAGAAGGACGAAGCGCCGATGCTCTACCACGGCGAGGAGATCGGCAACGGCAACGGCCCGTCGCTGGACGTCGCGGTCGACCCGATCGACGGCACCACGCTGGCGTCGCGCGGCGGGCCCGGCGCCATCTCGGTGATCGCGGCCGCGCCGCGCGGCACGCTGTTTCGCACGCGCGTGCCGTACATGGACAAGCTCGTCACCGGCCCGGCCGGGCGCGGCATCGTGTCGATCGACCTGCCGCTGGAAGAGAACCTGCGGCTGCTGGCGCGCGCAAAAGGCCGCGAGGTGTCCGACCTCACCGTCGCGCTGCTCGACCGCCCGCGCAACGAGCCGCTGATGAAACAAGTGCGCGCGGCCGGCGCGCGCGTGCGCGTGTTCGGCGACGGCGACGTCGCGAACTCGGTCTACGCCGTGCTGGAGGAACGCGCGAACGTCGACGTGCTCGCGGGCATCGGCGGCTCGCCGGAAGGCGTGATCGCGGCGTGCGCGGCGCGCGCGCTCGGCGGCGAGATGCAAGGCCGGTTGTGGCCGCGCAACGAGGCCGACGAAGAGATCGCGCACGAGGAAGGCCACGAGATCGCCAAGACGCTGACGCTGGACGATCTGTGCGCCAGCGACGACGCGCTGTTCGCGGCGACGGGCGTCACGGACGGCGAGTTCTTGACCGGTGTGCGCTACCGCAAAGGATCCGCGTTCACGCAGTCGATCGTGATCTCGACGTACACGCGCTCGGTGCGCACGATCGACGCCCGCCACGAGCTGCGCCCGCGCGAGCTGCATCTGCAGCCGATCGAACCGACGCGCACGACCGCACGCTGAGCACCGCGCCGGCCGGACAAAGCGAGAGCTCCGCGACGTTTGGCGCGGAGCTCTCTTCGTATCGGGAAAATTCCGGTACGTTTAGTCGCGGTCGCCGTGGTGGTGCTTCTTGTGCTTCCAACCCTTGTGCTTGCCGGGGTTTGCGTTCCAGTTGCCGTTGGCGTTGGAAACCCACTGGCCGTTCACCCAGTGGCCGTTGTTGTTGGCGACGTTGTTGGGCACCCATTGGCCGTTGAAGCGATGGTAGCCGGCGTGACGGTTGCGATCGTCGCGGTCGCGATCGTTGTGGCGCACGACCTGGCGCGGGTGATGATCGTCGGCGTCGGCGAGCGCCGGGCGCGAGCTTTGCAGCATCGCCGCGGAGCTCGATACCGCGAAGGCCGCCGCAATGGCGACCAGGCTGAGTTGTTTGGTGGTCATTCGTCCTCCGGAATAAATGCAAATGAGGAGCGGATTAGGGATACCCACCAAACGGCTTCGCGGACGGCTGGGTTCCCAGCCGCCCGCTCGGTAGCCTTACGCCGATCGAAGCCTTACCAGATGACGTGCCAGTCGACGATCGGGACTTGCGTTCCGTTCGCGAGCGTCAGGATGCCGTTGCCGCTGGCATCCGTCGTGAACGTGGCGAACGGCGCCCCGCCCGACGTCGTGATCGTGCCGTTGACGGTGACCGCGCCGTTCGCGGCGGTGGCGCTCGTGACGACGAGGTTGTTGCCGCTGACCAGCGTGCCGGTGATCGAGACGGACGCCAGGTCGCCGTCGGCGTCGAACGTGACGCTGCCGGTCAGCCCGGAGGTGCCGAGCTGCGTCCCGCCCGACACGGTGAACGGCGGTGCGGCGGACAGCGTCAGTGCGCCGAGCGCGCCCTTGAACGCGGCGCCGTTACGCGTGCCGGTGAACGTGGTGTTGCCGGAAGCATCGTTGGCGACGGAGGCGTTCACGACGCTCTGGTGGCCGTACGACGCGTTGATCGACGGCTTGGCGTCGTTCGCGATGCGCCCCGTGTTCGCGGTGTACGCGCTCGCGCTCAGCGACGCGGCATGACCGTACTGCGTGATGGGCGACGTGGAGGTGCCCGGATAGAACGCCGACGTGACCACCCAGGAGCCGTTCGTGCTGGACCCGGTGAGCGCATACTGGCTCTTGCGCACGCCGAGCTGCACGTGCGCGAGGTTGAACGTGGTGATCGTGCGCGCGACCGTCGCCGTGCCGCCGCTCGACGCGAAGATCGCGACCGCGTCACGCTCGGGCTGCGTGCAGGCGTCGTCGAAGTAACGGATCGTCTCGACGGTGACCGAACCGTCGGCGTTCGCGGTTTTGGTGCGCGTCGTCCGGTGGTTGCACGCGTGCGGAAGGCTTTGCGCGCTGCGGCTCGACGATGCCACGCCCAGGCTGCCGTTGCCGACCGCGGCGTCGCCTTCGCCGGTGTCCATCGGTTCGAACGCAGCGTCCGTAGACGACTGCGCGACGTCTTGCTGGCTGAGCGAAGATCCGCCGGAGGGGATGGAGCCGGCCGGCGTGGACGGTGACGTACCGCCTCCGCCGCCGCATCCTGCGAGAAGCGCTGCGGCGACGAGAGCCGCGAGAATCGGTGTACGCATCGAAGTGACCTCATGTCGAAGAGTGCGTCGTTCGATCCGGGGCGATGGCGCGCCGGATTCGCACGTCGAGCGTACGTCCGCGCCCGCCGCGCTACATTGGACGAGCCTGAGGCACTGATGAGATTTCGGTTACGGCTCCCGTTACGCACGGCGGCGTTTCAGCGTGAACGTGCCCGTCGTCACACCACGCGGAGCGCCGGCGTTAAATGTCCGCGTGTACGACCAAATCAGCCCGGGGACGGGCTTACGGCAATTTTCGCGAGCCTTCCGGCGCGCAGCGCATACGTCGTGACGGCGTTTTTCGCACAATCCTTGTCGGCGCACTGATTCACGTACAGCCGGTGGCTCACGAAACGGACGTGAATCGATTGCGGACCAGCGCCCCAGTCCGGACCCCAGTCGGCGGTACCGACTCGCGCGAGGAGCAATGCGCGACCTTTGCGCTCGTCGAACAGATACGCCGCTGCCGTGCCGCCGACCGGAAAATCGCACACTATCACGACCACGGCTTGCCGCGTGCCGTCTTGCAGGGTGCCTTCCGTCACCGAATCGACGTGCAAGTCGAACCCCGCGCCCATCTTCGGATCGAAATACGCGAAGCTTCCGCGGCGCATCACCACGGGGACGGGGACGTTCGTCGCGCACGGGTTCGTTGCGTAGGTGAAGTTCATGAAGTCGACGGCCAATACCATCGGAAAGATCATGGGTCCCTCCAAACACGACGGGGATTCGTGCCGCGACCGGCGCAAGCATGCAGCGCATGAGCCTGAACGAAAGACGTTCTCGGAATCCATGAGCGTCGCTGAAAGCTTAGCGCCCTCGGGGCGCTTGCGCGCAGCGATCAATTTCGGAAATCCGGTGCTGGCGCAGAAAGAATCGGAGACCGGTGCGCCGCGCGGCGTGTCGGCGGATCTCGCGCGGGAGCTCGGCCGGCGGCTCGGCGTGCCCGTCGAGTTCGTCACGTTCGACGGCGCAGGCAGCGTGGTCGCGGCGCTCCAGGCGGGCGCGTGGGACGTCGCGTTTCTCGCGATCGATCCGGTTCGTGCAAACGAGATTACGTTCAGCGCACCGTATGTGCTGATCGAGGGCACGTACCTCGTCCCGGACGCGTCGCCGCTTCGTGTGAACGACGACGTCGACCAGACCGGAGTGCGCGTTGCGGTCGGAGGCGGCAGCGCTTACGATCTCTATCTGTCTCGCACTTTGCGGCACGCGGAGATCGTGAGGGCCGCGACATCGGCGGACGCGATGGACGCATTCCTTCGCGATCGCATCGACGTCGCCGCCGGCGTGAAACAGCCGGTCCTCGCGTTTGCCGCGAAGCACCCGGGCCTGCGCGTGTTGCCGGGACGCTTCATGGTCATCGAACAAGCGGTCGGGATACCAAACGCGCGTGGCGGCGGCGCGGCCTACGTACGCGCGTTCGTCGAAGAGATGAAGGCCTCAGGGTTCGTCGCGAACGCGCTCGCGGCGAGCGGTCGAGCCGACGCGACGGTAGCGCCGGCTTCGACATGAGCGGTTCGGGAGGAAGGCCCCGTCACCCGAAAGAGTCGGCGGCGCGTGCGGTTGAATGGTACGGTGTGTCGTTTCATCGGCGGGTGATGCCCGGTCTCATGGGTCGCGCGGTTGCGTTTTCCGCGCTTGTTCTGCTCGCCGCTTGCGGCGGCGGCGGCGGCGGCGCGGTCCCCGGCGGCGGCGGAGGCGGGGGTTCGCCGCCTGTGCCGACCGCGCCGCCGCCGGCACAGGCGTCGGTGACGTTCACGCTGCTCGTGCCACGCGGAACGTCGTCCGGGCCGCGCCTGCCGAAATACGTGTCGAGCGCAACGCAGTCGATTCGGCTCAGGATCAACGGCGGCACTCCCTTCGTCATGAACGTTGCGACAGGCGCGCAGGGGTGCACGACGGTAACGCAAGGTCTGCAGTGCACGGTGACGACCACCGCGCCGGTCGGTACCGCTACGATCTTCGCCGAGCTGTTCGGCCAACCGGGCGCGGGCGGTGCGGCGCTGTCGCAAGGCACCACCACGGCGACGATCGTCGCGGGCACGAACAACATCGCTCTGACGCTGAACGGGGTCGTCGCGAAGGTCGTGATCTCGCTCGCGAACACGGCACCGCAGCAAGGCACGCCGGCGACGATCCCGCTGACCGTCACGATGCTCGACGCGGCCGGCGCCACGATCATCGGTGACCCGTTCTCGAACCCGGTGACGCTCACCGACAGCGACACGTCCGGCGCGACGTCGATCAGCCGCACCGCGATAACGTCGCCCGCGGATGCGAACGGCTTAACCGTATCGTACAACGGTGCGGCGATCGGCGCGGTGACGATCGGCGCGACGGCCAGCGGGGTCACCGCCGGCAACGTCACCACCGCGACGCTGACGCCGAAGAGCGCTCCGCCGACGACCGGCTTCGTCGATTGGCCGACGTACGCGTTCGACAACCACCGCGACGGGTTCAACCCGAGCTCCGGCGCGTTCACACCCGCGGCGATGAGCGGGCTGCATCTCGCGTGGCAACAGTTCTACGGCGGCGATTACAACACGCAGTCTCAGCCGATCCTCGCCACGAACCTCGCCAACCACGCCGGGATGATGTTCGTCGGCGGTTCGCTCGGCGTCGTCTACGCCTTCGATGCGCTGACGGGGAACCTGGTCTGGCAGCGGAACCTCGGCACGGAGCAATATCGATGTGAGAGCGGTGACGTATCGCAGATCGGTATCGGCGGCAGCGTGGCGTACGATCCCGCGTCGCGCACCATCTACGTCGCGGCCAACGCGAATACCACGCCGAACTCGCCTGCGACGAGCTCCATCGTGCGGCTCGACGCGGCATCCGGTGCGCAGCTCGGGAGCGTCGTCATCGCGTCCTCGGCACTGCCGGGCGAGCTCAACGTGACGCATACGTCGGTGACGCTGTCGAATTCTTACAACCTCGCGTATGCCGGGACGAGCGCGCCGTGCGACGTGTCGTCCTGGCGCGGCCGCGTCGCCGCCGTCGATTTGAACGCGAGCGGAAGCCCGCATACGTTCTTCACCGTGTACAACGTCTACGGCGGACCGAACTACAGCGGCGGCGGCGTGTGGGGCTGGGGCGGCGTGTCGATCGACGACGCCGGCGCGGTGTATACCGCGGTCGGCAACGCCGACGACTCGCCACTCCCCGGCGGACCGCTGCCGCCGTTCGTGCACTCGGCGAGCGAGCAGGCTGCATACGGCGAAAGCATCGTCAAGCTGACGGCCGACTTGACGTCGGTAATGACGTCGAACGAGCCTGGCGGCCGCAATAACAACTCGGGCGACGTCGACTTCGCAGCGACGCCGGTCCTGTTCAAGCCGCTGGGCTGCAGTGATACCCTGGTGGCCGCACAGGGCAAAGCCGGAGAACTGGTGGTCTACGACACCCGCGATCTGGACGTCGGTCCGATCGCCCGATTCCGCGTCGCGCCGACCACCGACGACATCTCCAACATCGCGAATCCCGCGTGGTCGCCGGCGACGGGGCTGCTCTACGTGAACGTCACGTCCGGTACGGGCGGCTCGATCAACCCGCCGGGGATCATCGCGCTTCGCCCGTCGGGATGCAATTTCGCGACGACGTTTTCGATGGCGTGGCATACGGCGTTCGGTCCGGATGCGCGCACCGGCGCGAACGGTCCGGCACGTTCGGCACCGACCGTGACCGCGGGCGGCGTGCTGCTCGCCGGCACGGGCTGCACGACCGACGGCAACGGCGGCTGCCTGGCGTCATACGGCGCGACGTTCAATGGCGCGCTGTGGGCGCTCAACGCGAGCACCGGCGTGATGCTCAACAACGGCAAACCGCTGCTGATCACCAGCGATCATATCCGCGCGGCGCCGGTGGTCGACGGCCAGTGGGTGTTCGTGCAAGACGACGCCGCGGGACTCTACGGCCTGACGATCGATCCGAACGTGCGCGCGATCGCGGGCCTGCACCCGCTGCGCGCGCGCCACCCGACCTGGCGCCGGCGCAAGTCGCGGTAGGCGGGCTCAGGCGGTTCGTAGGCTTGCTCCTATTGACTGCTTGAGCGACCCCGTTGTAGGCTAGAAATGGTCGTTCGCTCGAACGAAGACCACCGGACTCACAGACGTCGACTCTTGGGTGGAGGATCTTGTCAATGTGCGCTCGCCGCCGCGCGCTTGTCGCGACGTTGCTTTCCGTTGTCCTCAATGGGAATGCTGCGACGTCCCTGGCCGACGCTGCCGTATCACAAGCCTCGCCGGGAGCCGGCGTCCTCACGCAAGCTCGTACGCCACCCAAAATTATGCCGGCAAGTCCACCCGCCCGCATAGCTGTCCCCGAACCGCCGAAGCGCAGCCGGTGGCGGTTTCCTTCACCGAACTCGTTTCGGCCGATCATCAGCCAGGACGTGAAGCCGGCACACGGCGTGGCCGTGCAGGGGCCCGAGATGCTGCGACCGAGTGAGATCGATCGGGTGCTGTCTGCGGCACGCCGTCGTGCGGCGTTGCATCACATGACGCCCAGCGCGGGCAGCAAGGCCGCGGCTCCAGCCGCGATCAGTCCCGGTCAAGCCCGTGGCGCGGGGGGGCGCGCGCCCGGCGTGAGCTCGGCCGGCGCGGTTCGTCGCGTGCAAACACTTCCGACGACGTCCATCGGTACCGGTATCAAACCGTGGTGGGCCTACCACGAGGAGGGCGTACCGGGCGGCGGTCATGTCATGGCAAACATGGCCACCGGGAACGTCGTGCTCTACGACGATGACATGCGCGTGCCGCACAAGGGCTTCCCGCTCGTGTTTCGGCGAACGTACAACTCTCAGAGCCAGCACGACATCGCCGGCAGCGACGGCACGCCACCGAGCTTATACGGCAACGGCTGGACCAATACGTACGACGCGCACATCTCCGGCGACGCGAACAACGGGACGCTGACCATCTGGGATGCGGACGGCGCACGTTACGACTATACGGGCAGTGACTCCGCGGGATGGACGCCTCCGGCCGGGCAACACGCCACGCTGGCCTTCGACAACTCGTGCGGATATCTCTGGACGAACAAGAGCGGCGCGACGTACTATTTTTTCGAGTCGAGCGCGCATCCGGCAACGTGCCCCAATTTGGGCACGCAATTCGGCGGGTACTACGGCCGAATCTACCAGATCATTGGGCGCAACCGCAACGTCGTGCTCTCGTTCACCTATTCATGGGACAACGGCGACTCATCGGCGACCGGAAGAATCAGCCAGATCACCGTGCGGACGGAGTCGGGTCTGGTAACGACGATGAATTTCGTCGACGTCGCCGGACACCGCGTCCTGGGCGGTTTGTGGTTCCCGGACGGCGTGACGTATACGGGCTATGGTTACGACACACAAGGAAATCTCAACAACGTTTCCCGGCCGCCAAACAACAACGCGGGGGGCCGGCCGGCGCACTCCTACGGCTACGTGCAGCAGGGCAGCGGCGGGCCCATACTCAGTTGGGCCGACAGCCCGCGGTGGACGGCGGGCGGCCCGAACGGCGCGGTGACGTGCTTCGCTTTCACGGGCAGCACTCCGGCGACCGCGACGCTGAGCGCGATGGGGCTCTACGGTACGGTGAACCCGGTGATCGCAGACGGTATCAGCTCCGGCGCACTTCAAGCCGGTCACCCGACGGGGCTCTACGAGTACTACGACGAGTTCTTCACGACCGGAGTGCCGACACCGACCTTCCGCGACTCCGACGGACACGCCACCAACTGGGTCGTCGATGCGAACGGCAGGGCGACGCAAATTCAAACGCTGACCGGCGGAACGAACTACCTGACTGAAAATCTCTCGTGGGACGCGGGTAACGACCTCGTCGCGTTCGTCGATCCGCGCGGTCACGAAACCGATGTCGCTTACGACGCGGCTGGAAATCCCGTCGCGGTCGCAAAACCTTCCCAATATCAGGGCTACAGCCGGCCGACGACGCTCATCGACTACGACGGCTTCAGCAACGTCACCGCCGTATGCGACCCCGTCCAAGTCCATTCCGCGGGGGCGGACTGGTCAGGCCAATATTCAGCAGGACTGGACACGTACTGCTCAAGCAGCGGCCAACCAAACCACGTGTCATTCCACTATACGAATCCGACCGCGGAACCGTACGGCGAACTCGCATCCGTGACATCGGCGTCCGGTTATACACGCACGATATCGTACGACGCATCGCCTCAAGGCGGTGCGGACTACGGTCTTCCCACGCACGTTACGGGTGCGCCGATTCAACAGTTCGACCAAACGACGAAGCAATCGAGCTCGTCGTCCACGTACGACGCGCATGGGAACATCGTATGCGCGCAGACCGACGCCGGGAGCGGGGCGGCATCGATAACCGCCACGAGCGTCATGACGTATGACGCGCTCAACCGGCTCACCGCTTCGGCGGATGCGGACGACGCTTCGGTGACCGGCGCGTGCGCGAAATCGCCGGGCATTGCAGGCTCGACGATCGTGAACACGGTGACGTACTATCCCGATGGCTCGCCCGCCACGACGCGGACACCGTCGCAGACGGCGCTCGGCTACGGCACGGTTTACAGCTACGATGCGGACGGCAACACGACATCGGTGGCGCCGTATTATCCGAACGCCCAGAGCCCCCAGACCGCCGGCGTGAAGCGCTGGTTCGACGGGGCCGGCCGGCTGATCGAGACACAGGAACCCGCAGATCCCGGAACGACCGGCGATATCCCAATCGCGCTACGCTACTTGTACGATCTTTCCTATGGCGGAAGCACGACGACGCTCTCGGGCGCTACCGTCACCGCGCACGGCGGGCTATTCGACGTAGTGAAGAATGGGCCGAGCGGCTGGATCGATTTCAAATATTCCGCGTACGATGCCGCCGGCCGCCTGACGAACGCCTATGCCTTTGCGCCCTGTCCTGCACAGCCTGGTGGACCGTCCGGCGCAATCTACTGCTCGCAACCAGCGTACGCCACGCGGTACGACTGGGACTCGTCGGCGCTCAATCCCTTTGCACCCGCACCCGGCTTGCTCGTTGCAACGCTCGACGGCGTGGGCGCGGCACGGCTTCTCAGCTATGACGGGCTGAATCAGGTGTACAGCGTCAACTACTCGGGAGACGGCGGCGTGACCACGCCCGTTCAGTATGCGTACGACTTCGACGGCCGGCTGAGCGACGCGTGGAACTACTACAGCGGCGTACCGTCCGCCCCCAGCCAAAATCGCATGTCATATACTTATAGCGCCGACGGTATGCTCGCACAGAAAGCGAACCCTCAGCTCGGCACCATCATCGCAGCCAGCTACTATCCCGATGCGACGCTCGCCGGCGTCTCGGCGACGACGACGAAATCGACCTGGGGCGACACCGTGAACCAGCCGAACCTTTATCGCTACGCATATCGCAACGATGGCCTCCTCGCGAACGAGTCCTTCGGCGTAACGAACCAATCGGTGTCGTGGTCCTACACGCGTGAAGGGCGCATGACATCGATGACCGACTTCGGGGGCTCTTCGCCATCGATCGCGGCGCAGTACGCGGACGGGCACGGACGCCTTTCGTCGTACACGACGCCGAACGGAACGTACGGGAGCTTCGTGTACGATTCTGAGGGGCGCATGACGCGGTACACGGACCCGTACACGAGCGTCGACGGCGAGGTCGTGTCCTCGACGTACAACATTCGCGGCGACCTCGTCGGCCGGACTTTCAGCGGAGGGGCGCCGGCGACCAAACCGGGCTTCCAGTACAAGAACATTCAAGGCGTTCTGGTGCAGAATGCGACCGACCAATATGACGGCCGAACCGGCGCGATACTGGTCACCTACGATTGGGGTGCGTTCAGTTACGACCAGGTTGGGCGCCTCACGTCAGGCGGCGCCATTCTCCGGTACGACGCTGAAAATCGTCTCGCCAGCGGCGATACCTTCAATGCATCGACGGCGGCGGACGACGATTGCCACTCGGGCGGATCGTTGGCTCCCGGGCTTCCGCCTCCCAAAGAGCTGACGTATCTGTACGATGCCGGCGGACAGCTGTTCCAAGATCAAACGCCAGGCGGTACACTACGGGGTCAGCCGCTTCCGAACAACGTGCGCCAGTGGCTCTGGGACGGCTCGACACCGCTCTATACGATGTCGATGAGCGCGAATCAATTCGCCCTTGGCTTTCTGTTAGGGTATGCTGCGGACGGCTTGGGATCGGTCACCGCCGACGGCTCAGCGCCTGGCTTGACGATCTCTGATCCGGATTTGGACGGCACCATCGCGCAGTATCACAACAACTCGGGTCACTCCACCTGGTCCGCTAGTAACGTGTACAATCAATTTTGCCAGCATGCCAATCCGCTGCCTGCCAGCTTCAATTACGTGGGGCCAAGCAACAGCGCCGTGCCCGACGACCAGACGTCCGATTCCGGTCTCACAATAACTTCCATAGGTCGCGGTTATCTGTCAAGATCGATGGGATTTACCACTCCAAACTACTCGTCCGCGACGCCGTATTCCGCACGGAGCACGTCAGGGAGCAGCAAATCGCCGGGGATGCACGCGGATGCCTCATGCCCATCCGGAGTAGCGTACGACGATACTGGCCAGTGTTCGGTCATTCCCGGCCTCGGTCGCGTGACCGCTCGCGCAGCGACAGACCCTCCGGTAGTTGACGTGAGTAATTTTCCCATCATCTACGGCGGCTGGGGTCCCAACTACGACGATGTGGGATGGGAAGACTCGGATTTGCACGGCCTCGGTATCAACATGGCGTTTGGTTCGGTCTACTATTCGACGACGGACCCTTACATTGGAAGGACGCAAAATTTCGCGCAAAGAGCCGCCACCTGGGCACGCGGAGGCCGAATGATAGAACAAATCCCCGGCACGGCGAACTTCACCAAATGGCAGGATCGGTGCCTCGAAGGATTCTTGATCGCCACATGCGGCACGAGAAAAAATGGCGGACGGTTGAACAATCGTATTAATGGAGTTAATCCGAAGACCGCTATGGGCAGGGCCATGTTGACTGAAGGTGCAGATTTGTTCGAGAGCTTAGGCTTACCCGCTCCGCTGGACGACGTGGGCCAACCGATCGGGGCGCCACGGGTCGGAATTCGCATTAGACTACCGCGGCTCTTTTTCCCATGACCAAGAGGCGGCGAACGCGACCCGGCGATGTCTACGAGCTTGTCGTCGATGCCGGATTCGCTTATCTGCAGGCGATTGCGAAGCACAAGGATTTTGGGTGGGCAATGCGAGTGCTCTCGCCTGTGCCGCGATCCGTTGGCGACGACGCGAGGCGGGCGGTTTTGGACGCGCCCGAACTCTTTGTGTCGCTTATGGGCAATGTCGCCCTGGAGGCCGCTGAAGGACGGCTTCGCTTTGTCGGCTCAGCACAATTGCCCGATAATTGTGACGGCTCATTGCCCATCTTTCGCGCGAGCGCTGCGATAAGGGAAGACGGTCGGCACGAAGACGGATCTTGGTGGCTGGATGACGGCACGAAGGAATGGCACGTCGGGACTCTCACCGAAGGGCAAAAGAAGTTTCCCTATCGGCGCCTGGTGCCGGCGTTGGCGCTACGCGTACTTATTGACGCGGGTTGGGACCCTAACTGGGAGTTTGCGGGACCAGCGGCGCAGGAGTATCAAAAGAGTCCGCGATGGAACGTTGGCCTCCAAGGTGTATCGTCGTTTCACCTTTTCTTTTCAAGAGCGGACGACGCACGAGGCGCAGCCGAGGTCGTTTCGGAGGACCGGCGGGTCGTTCGCGTCTCCGTTTTAGAGCCGTCACATGATGAGTCGCCGCTCTACGGTGTGGTAGCTGAGGCCGGCTATGTGACTAGTGACGACGTCGCTGAATTTGACGAATACTTCGAGGCTATCGCTAAACGCTTCGGTGGCAAGTATGATGGAAACGAGTTACCGATCAGCACCGGCACGGGCTTATTTAAAGGCAGATCAATGTGATACCGAAGGCTCCACGGATGCAGCCGTGGATGTTCCGCCCGTCTGACTTCGCGCCTGGTCCTCCCTCTCGCCGAACCTTCGCGCGTCTAAGGGCTATCGCACTTCTCAGCGGACTAACGGTTAAGATCAAGGTGGTGCAGGCTGACGTCAAGCCGTAAGCCCCGGTCATTATGTGTTCGCAAAGCTCATCACAAAAATCGACGCCCGAACGGTCGACGTCCAAGTACGGTAGCAGTTCCCAGCGGGTCAGGTACGTTCTTCGTGGACTGGATCGCATGTCTAACTATCCTCGCAATGAGTTTGGCGGCGCTCGCGGGCTACGCACGCGCATCCGAGCCTCCCAGCGCCGACGCATTTCCTGCCTACCTGCACTGGTGTGAGCCAAAGAAAATGGTGTCCCCGAACCATGAGTGGGAATTGGCAGTTTTTACACACTGTAGCGGACACAGCAGCCCGTCGTCGTCCGCAAGCGTGGCGCGCGAAGAGCAAACATGGTTCTCAACCTGGAGCGCGACGCGAACGCCTATTGGGGTGGCGAGAACAGACTGTTGATCATCGATCATCCGATAACCATACCGCGGCGCGTACTGCTCTTTCGGCTGGGATCCACGGGGGCCGTCACGCGAATTCGAGCGACGCCGGACCTCGATGCCGACATCCGCACCCGAGTGCTTCGTGAGCTCGGGCGAACGGCGGCGGTGGCATTCTATATACCGACGTTCGGGTCGTGGACAGGCTCACGACTCGAACTCAGGCTGGGAGGAACGGTCGTCTACAAGAAAACCGCCCCGTCGATGACTTTGTACTGTTATCGCTTTACCGTAAACAGCCGCACGGCCAAGGTGGAAGGCATGGCGAAGGAGCCGGTGCGCGAAGACAACACGAAGTGCCAGATTTTCCCGTGATGACCCCGGGTTCGGTCACGCGCTTGGTGCTCGCCAGATTATGCAGGATTCGGGCATCCCCGGTGTACTAGCGGCCGAGTTCGTTACGGGGGTGGCGCGAGACGGTGCCATGCATTGCGCAGGTATCCCCGCGCATCGAGCGGATACGTGCGCAATCGAATCGGCATAGAGCCGGCGCACGACCACTGCGACGCCGAATAGCGTTGGATAGACATCGGGACGCCGGTGTTCGGATAACTCGCGCAAAACGGACGAATGATTTCGAGAACTTGCGACTCCGAGCGCCGTTTCACACAACCGCTCCCGGTCGCGCCCTCATAGCAGGCGACCACGGAACCGTTCATGCAGCGCCAGGTTGACATGTATCCCGGCGAAGTGAAGGGCGGAGCTATCGATTCTCGTCCGATACGCGTGAAGCGCGGGCTCCTTCGGAATGCGGCGGAGAGTCGGCCGCCGGGATCACCTCGTAACGGCGGCGTCAGGTCTGGGATGAGATCGCGATTCCGGACGAGTTTGCAGTATGAAAATACATCCGTTTGAGTTGCGTTAACAAGAGCGGCGGTAGGATACTGCAACGCCGACAAGATCGCAAACGTCAGGACGAGTCGTTTCATACCGTTCACCTTATCTCGTGGTCCAACGGTATGCAATCACCCTAACCCCCGCATGGTGCCTTTCTGCCGGCTATAGCCGTCGAAACACGATCGCCGCCTCGGTGGCATCTGCATAGACCGCTTCCGCGACCAGCGGATCCGCCAGGCGGCGGAACGCAGCGCTGATGTCGGCGGCCGTGCAGGGAACGTGGGCGCCGAGTGCCGTAAGTGCGCCGTCTACGAGGAGCAACGCGGCGTTCGTGTCGAGACGCGGCGCGTCGGCTGGGTTCGCTCGCGGCGGTAGCTGTACTCGGGCGGCGCTCTCGCGGAGGATGTCGCAGACGACCGCCGTTCGCTTCGGAGCTCCGTGCGTGCGCTCCCACAGTACGTCGTCGATGTGCTGGCGTACGAAGCCCGGGGTGAACAGGGTTTCGATCTCGACGGGATCGTAGGCGTTTTCCAGGCAGTGCACGAGATCGTCGGAGGTCCAGCAACTGACGCCGTGCTCGAGCAGCTCGTCGCGCAGGTTGACGCCATTCTCGAATGCCGGGCCGACCATCGCGGAGTATTTCGCGCCGAAGGGTTTGCGGTAGCGCGCTGCTTCCGCCGCGTCGGGGTTGAGGACCCAGTGGATTTTCGCGCGTTTGCATTCCATCATCACGCGGTAGCCGAGCGGGCCGAGCGGTGCATCGAGGACGCCGTCGGGCGCGCCGTTTCCGCCGATGTGCTGCACCACGAATCCGAGCCCTTCGAAAGCGCGCAAGACGGCGAGCTCGTACGCGGTGGCGTCGTCGCCGCGGTGCGTGTTGTGGAGCTCGTTGCGTAGCGTCTCGACGTTTGCGACCGGCTTGCGCGCCGCGATCGCGTGCTTGGGATCCGGCCAGTCGTCGATCGGGTGGTTGAGGCGAAAGCGGCGGTCGATGTCCTGGATGATCAATGGGTATCGCCCGCGTCCGCTGTGCCGCTCGATGTAGCCGACGAGGGCGACGTAGACGTCCTTCTTCGGCGTCGTCGCGAGCAGGTGCCGGCGTCGTGCGTCGGCCCAGATGTCGTCACCGGCCCGCGGGTGTCCGTCGGCGAGCACGAGGAGTGCCGTGTCGATGATGTGGCCGGGCTCGTCCTTCTCGCTCGACTGGTGCGGTCGCAGTGTGGCGCGCTCGGCCAGGCGTTGCACGCGCTCGGGGCTGAGCGCGCGATATGCTGCGTCGTCGACGTGCGCCGGCATGCGATCGGGTTGGTGCGCCATCGGTTAGCTGTCGAGAGCGGCGAAGCGCTGGTGCGCGAGCTTGGCGGCGAGCGTGGCGAAGATGTCACCTTTGGCCAGGCGGTCCGGCGCGTTCGCTGCGGTGATCGCCCCGTTG
This sequence comes from Candidatus Elarobacter sp., assembly GCA_036403315.1. Lineage (GTDB taxonomy): Bacteria > Vulcanimicrobiota > Vulcanimicrobiia > Vulcanimicrobiales > Vulcanimicrobiaceae > Vulcanimicrobium. Next base: position 9,670 of record DASWRD010000040.1, on the reverse strand, counting down.
CGCAGCGTGTCGATTTCCGTCCAGTCGAACGGGGTTGCCATGGGAAGATCGGGGTCGCCGGTGAGCGCGTAGGGCAGGCGGCTGTGCATGCCCGGCGAGTTTGTGGCGACGGTGACTTCGATTCGCGGGGCGGTGCGCTGTTCGTGCGGCTTCGCGTTCGGGACGAGCAGTTGTGGGTGCTCGGCGATCGCGGCCGCGCGCACTTCTTTCAGCCAGGTGCGGACCGGTTCGTACGCCGGCGCGTCGGCGAATGGGATGTAGAGTGCGGCGTCTGTGCCTTCGAACAGCGGGATCGCGTCGAGGCCGCGCGCCTGGAGCGACGAGCGGAGTATGACGAGCGCGTCGCGGAGTTGCGTCTGCGTTGCGCCGGCGATCGGTTTGAGCAGGATGCGCGCGAAGCCGACAGCGTCGGGGTCGCTCGGCGCGGGCGTCCAGGAATGCACGCCGACTGCGCCCGTGTGGATATAGTAGAGGATCGTGTTGACGGCGCAGCCGGGGTAGATGTGGCCGCCGCTCGACGTCGTCACCGGCACGTGCGGGACGGTGCTTGGAAGCGTCTCGTGGTTGTTCGAGAACGTCGGCTTCTTCCCGAGGCCGTCCGGATAGTACGTGAAGACGAGCGGGACGTTCGGGAAGTTCGCCACGATGTGCGGCACGACGCGCTCGTAGTGTGCGAGGATCGTGCGCTGCTGCGGCGCGGTGGCGCGAGTTGCGCCAGCTGAGATGAGGTCCACCCGGAGACCGTCCTTCTTCAGATTGAGAAGCGGCCTTATTCGGCGAGGGAGGGGTTGGTTCCTTCGAACATCCATCATATTCACACTTTTCGCCTCCTTCTCCACATCGAACCCGGCGAAAAGCCAATGTCTCCAACCATCCCTGCTCACCTATCGCCCGCGAGCCCTTCGACTTTCGCCCTTTATGATGTACTGCGCGGCTGCTGGGCGGTGCTAACTCCAGGACGTGGACTTTGAAGTACAGCGAAGGCGCAAAATGCGGTATTGCTCGTGAAGGCAAAGTAGTAACTCTTGGCTTCGGCGAAATAGTACTGATGGCGCGCGTATTTCTCAGCCACACGAGCATCGACAAGGATCGATTCGTGATTCCCTTTGCCAAGGCACTTGAAAGGCTTGGGGTGTCCGTTTGGCTCGATCAAGAGCAGTTGCGCGCAGGTGATGATATTGTTCAAAAGATCTTTGAAGAGGGCATCGGTAAAGCGGACGCCGTTGTCGTCGTGATTTCGCCGAAGAGCCTCAATAGCGCCTGGGTTCAACAAGAATTGAATGCCACAGTTGTACGGCGCCTTTCGCATGATACCCGACTCATACCGGTGCTGATAGACGGCGCCGAGGCGCCCGTGTCCGTTGCGCACCTGCTGCACGTCAAGGGCGCTTCGTCAGATGCCGCAGCGATGGCTCAACGCGTTGCAGACGCGATTATTGGAGACGGTCCGCGCACCGAACCAGCTCAGAACCCGGTAACTTCGTACACACCGCGAATCCGCGGAATGGACAAAGTAGATGAATTGCTGCTGAGATTTGTATGCGAAGAGGTCCTCCGGCAACGCCACTATCCCTACGTATCTAGCGAATCGTTCCTGTCCTTCGGTGATCAGAACATGATTTCTCAAGCACGTCTCGAGGAAAGCCTCGCAGCACTTTCAAGCGGCTCCTACATTGAAGAGATGCATGAGGTTGGATCTCGCTTGCCGTATGCCGTAAAGCCGACGACCTTCGGCATGGGCGTTTACTTGCAAGCCTTTTACGATGAGCTGGAAGGTGCCTACCGTAAAGTAGTTGCCGCGATCGTGAACGACGGTCTTTTTAGCGACGATCAACTGGCGAGCAGCACCGCACTTCCAACTGCGCTTGTTGATTATATCCTTGACTCGCTTGAACGTGACGGACTTGTCGTGTTAAGTCGGGCAATGGACGGTACATACGTCATGCCGCAACCAACATTACAACGCCTCCTTCGATGAACTCCCCAATCTTTCTCTCAAGCCATTGGGCGCTGAAGCCCACGCACGCGCGCGACTCCTACAACACACTATGGAGAGAAATCTTCCGCTACGGAGGCGCGGATGCGGCCGATCGCGTCTTCTTAACTCCGGGCGCCGACAATCGAAATGTCTCACGGTTCCGGCGCGCAGTGGAATTGGCGGATGACTATTGGATTGCCTACGAAGAGTCTGCTGAGGCGATCGATGCCGTCCCGCTCTACTACGGATCGCTCAGTTTAGGAAATGCCCTCTCGTATGCGACCCTCGGAAGCGCACGAGTTGCACAGCGGACGAAGGGTCACGGCCTTTCCGTTGATTCAAACATCACGACGCGGCACGCGGTGCTAAACGCTAAAATCCACTTCGGCGCAGCAAATGATGCATTTGGTATGATAAATGAGTCACTCGGTGGCGATCCGCTTGCGGGATTGTCGAAATCCGTATTAGACCTGATTCGAGCATTGCCGGAACTGTCGGACCGCCTAGACTTATTCAATTGCTCGCCGACCGCCTACGAGGTCAACTTTACTCCAGGCCCTCGACCTGCCGGCGCGCCGATGGGTGCGCCTGGCGTCGACGTTGTCGGAAGCCTCCGCCGCCCTGGCGGAGGACCGCCCTTGAACGTGGGGTATGTGCGCGACAACTTCGCTATTTCGAGTTACCTAGAGGAGAATTCGCTAGCGATTGTCTCTCATGATGAGTTCAAGTGGGCACCGACCAGGCCCAGTCGCGACGAGATTGCCAACCTCGCTATTCGGGCGCGCGGCGCGTGGTGGTTACTACCTCGGTTAAATGGCAATTTGATTCCTGAATATTGTCTGTTCCTAGCGGTACTATACGCTCTTAGCGTCTTCGCCAGATACATTCCTGAGTATTGGCTCAAGATGCGAGAAGACCGCTCGGACGAATGGTTTCTGATAAGAGAGTTCATGGACATTGTAGAAGAAAAGGTGCCGCGGCTTGCGCTGAATCACTTTACTAGACAGACGCATGACTTCATAACGATGACCTAGCGACTGAAATCTTTGCGGCAGCTGGGGCAGATGGAAACTATGGGTCAGCAAAATCAGAATCGCTGCGGCGTTCGCTCACGATGCGTTTTCTGGCGCTTCGACCAAGCCGAGTTCTGCGCAGGTCGCGCAGCATTCTCGTGGTTCGACGGGTTGGTTTCGGCGTTGTTGAACGCTTAACCTAAATACGTCAACGATGTCGACGGTCGGGGTTTGGTATGACAACCCGGAGTTGCCATGCCGTGCAGGCGTGCGGCCTCGGCGCAACTAGGCCGCCATGATCATGGGCTTGGGGCCAAACTGCTGTCAGACCTCGGCACTACGGACCACTTCCCAGAGCCTGCACCAACGCGCTTGCTGAAATTAAAGCCGCCATCTTCGCCCTCCACTCCTGAATCGCGGTGCGGCGATCCGAGCTAACAGCAGACGTCGCTGCTCAGAGCCGAGCGTGAGAAAGGCCTCGGCGGGCGTTACCGTTAGAATCAGCAAATAGCCTAACACGCGGACAGCTCCTTACGGCGTAGCCGTGACGTCGGCGCGGTTGTATTGACCTGCGGACCGTCCCATGCGACTGCGCCATACGTCGGGCACTCTCCCGAAAGTACCGGCCCGCTCTGCCTGGGACGCGCCTCGCACGCCGCGGTCGCGCCGTGGTATAGTCTAAGCGATGTCAGACGAGGAGTGCGTGGTGGGCATATTCCAATCACGCGGAACGGACGCACCGATCGTCCGGGTACCGCGCAATCGCGAACAAGTCCGGCGACTTGTCGCCTTACTCGCGGAGCAGCGGTGCGCGTCATGCGGTCCCGATTACGACTCACCAACGTCGACTTGGCAGGAAATGCAGAGTCGACATGACGATGATCGCTGGCGCGCTTCCAAGTTCCGCGACAAGTTGCTGAGACGGATTATCAGTCGGTCCTGCACCTACGAGTCAGCGAGCGCGTACCTTGATGAGTTCCTTCGTGATCCGCGTGTAATGCGCGCCGGGGACCCGTGGCAGCGATTGGAGGATGGCATCGTTGACGGAAGTCTGTTCTTGATCCCTCCCGCGATGGAATACGACCGGCTCTCGCGTGCTCAGCGAACGTGGCTCGACAGAGCGGTGCGATTAAGTGATGGAGTCGACGAGGCATTGCTCAAACGTACCGGCATTTCCAAGGCTTGTGCGATGTACGCCGCGCGACTCGCAGACCTCGGCGGTTAGTTCACCTCGACATCCGAGCAAAAGTTATCGCACTACGACTCTCTTGGCGCGGAGAAACGAAGTATGAACCGTAGCTCATTTATCACAACTGTTATGACTGCACCAGTCGTAATGGCAGCCGTGAACGCGGACGTTATGACGGGGATCTTCTGGTCACTAAAGATCGACCACTTTGAAGGCCTAGCCGTCCTGCGTGTGGCGAGCACGGTCGTGCCCCAAGGCTCCCCTTACACGTTCATGGTCAATCCCAAGACCTTCACCATCGAAGGCACATCATATTGGAACTTGCGTTCAGACCATTCAAGTGTCGCCGTGCCGCGCTCTCAACCGGCGGCGATAATCTTCAGGCGTACTCACTGCCGCTTTGAACTGAAAACGGTAGAGAACTATGTCTACGTCAAGAATGTGATCGCATTGGACCCGTGACAGCGGGCTCGAAGAGTTCGGGACGAACTCAAACCCGCCGAATCGGCAAGCGTTGCTTGCGACGCGGTCGCAAGGCACCGTCGACAATGTAGCGCGCAGTACAGTGGGCGTGCCAGGAGCAGTAGAGCCGCGCGGAAATTGCCACTTTGGCGGCGCGTGCCGAGGTCGCGGATATTTTCCGGGAGGTGCAGACGCGGGCGTGGTTATGCAGCTCCGTAGAGGGATGATGCGTGGTTTCATCGCAGCGAGTTCGCCTTTTAAAAGAGCGGTTCGCGTTTCGACGTGCAGATGACCGCGGTGACGTGGTTTCACAAAGCCGTGCCTAGGCTTGATGCGTTCCATCGCCGGGGCCGGGCGCGCATAAAGTAGAAACTAGCAAACACCATGTTTCGGTCAAGATCACACTGCGTCAACTATGGAGGTGTCTGAGTGCACGCGCTATTCCTCGTCGGTGTGGGTAGCCAGCCATTTATCGTTAACTGTGCTGCGGCGCCTAGCACGCTGTCGTGGTTTTACTCGCCGGGCTTCGGCGGCATCGCAACTTTACTTGCGGCGATCGTCGCTTACACGGCTGTTCGTCACCAAGCCGCAGCGACAAAGGAGGCGTCGCTAATCCAAGCAGCCGAGGCGCGGAAACGCGATGTCGAGCAGCGCGATGATCGCAACGAAGCCGTCCGTCGCGACGTCAGGATTAAACTGGAATCGGTCTTTTCTGCCTGCAACACCATCTTCGATGCTCCCAACGACAATAGTAAAAGCGCGTCGAAGGACGCGTTCAAGGAGTTCCGCCAACGCGTCAGCGTGAACGGTGAGGACTTACCACAGGCGCTCACAGATGAGCAGCTGGGGATCACGCGATCCACTGCCGGTCTCATACAAGTAATGCCAAGGCTGTGGAAAACGACACCGACCGCAACTCAAGCCCTTGCCGAAGGGCTATGTATGGTGGTTGCCTTGAACATGATAATGCTAGACCCGAATCATCGACTCGTGGCGGAGCCATCCGCGACTTTGACGGAATCCAAATATTGGGATGCCGTCCGGGCCATGGAAGGCTTCTAAGACCGGGGACCCGCGAAATCGAATAAAAAGGTGGGTAGCCGTGAAGTTTCGACGCGGCAACGCACGTTTGCCATGTGCTCGCTCAGCATCGGCGGCGCTGCGGCGCAGGTGCTGACCGTGCTCGCATGCGGGCTCGTTGAATGCAGCTATGCTCTCCGCATACGACTCGACAAAGAGGCACTCCGAGTGCAGTCGCAAGCGGAGATAAGACGCGCTTGTCGACGGATTTACCGAACTCGAGGCGTTGGACCGTGCACGCCAGAATGCCGGCGACCGTTGCCAGCTCATAGACACTGTAGCCGCGTGCGATGCGAAGGCGGAAGACGCGCGCTGACAGCGGCTCTACCGGGGCGAGCCTGTGGTGTCCGTTGCAGCGCTTTGGGTTGGGCGATGGCGAGCGTTTCGACGTCATCGCTTCGCCTTGCAGCACCAGTAGGCGGCCTCGATCGCGTAGCTTATCGACGCGCGCAGGCAGACGCAAGCGAAGAGCACGTCTGATGCTCGTGCTGGATCGGCGGCCGTATAACGAAAGCTGTCCGTCGTCTCGTCGACGCGTGCGTCGATCCCGTTGGCGCGCAGGAAGCGGACGACTACCTCGGCGTTGAAGTCGTCGGGCTGCACCAAGCCGACCATGTTCTGGTGCTGTTCGTTTGTCGCGTCCGCGATCGAGGCGTGAAATTCGGTGAGCGGCGCCATTACGCGGCCCGCCGAGGGGTCGGCGTTGATACGCCGAACTCGCAAATTGTCATTCGATGCTCAAATCATCGGGTGACGGGCTCGGTCGGTGCGTTCAACACCGGCCGGGCCGCATAGTGATAAAACGCGAAGATTCGCTAATGGATTATAGCACGAACATGCGTTCGTATCAACGGGTTATAGTGGAAATTTCTACGTTTGTAGCATTCGCTAAATGTGTCGGTCAGATGTGCGTCGGCGCGATTGTGGCGCACCCTTCGACAAGCTCAGGGTGACATAGGCGTTGTTGAATACTTGCGCCGGGCTTGCCCGGCGCTTTCCTTTTTTTTTCCGCGCGGCTATTTGATCACGATTACCGACGATGCGCTTCGGCCGAATTCGTCGGGGCGGTCTACCAGGTGCGCTTCTGCGCCCGGCCATGCGAACGTGCCGGGCGTTACGCTGCGCGCTAGGTAGTGCAGGCGGTAGATGCCCGCGTCTAGGCGATCTGCGTAGGCTTCGATGCGGTCGCTTCGGATGCGCTGGTCGCCGATTGCCCATGATGCTTCCGGGAGTTTTAGCGCCTTCGATGTCGTTGCGAACGTCGTGTCGACCGCTTCGAAGCCCGCGGGCAGTGGATCGGTGATCAGGACGCGTTCTACCGGGTGATCGCTCACGATCTGCAGCTCGACGTCGAACACGTGCGCGGGTGCGAGCGTCAGCGAGGCCGTCGGCGCCATGAGACCCCACGTCGCCAGCACCGGTGTCGTGTTCGCTTCGCGGATCACGCGGGTGATTCGGAGGCCGTTCAGGCGGCCTGGTGCTGCGCCTGCGAGGCGGTAGGTGTACGTTACCGCGTAGTGCAGCGTGCCGGTGCCGTCCTTCGCCAGCGCCACATCGTTGCGGCCCGCCGGTAGCGCGCGCAGTGGGACGTTCGCCGTGCGCTGCGGCGTGTGCGTGCCGCTGAAGCGCTCCTGTGCAATTGTTTTTCCGGCGAGCGTCGCGGTTGCCGTGAAGTTCGCGGGCTTCTCGCGGGATGCTAGGTCGACCAGCGCGTTCAGTGCCGACGCGTTTTGGCACGTGCAGCCGAACGAGCCGTTGCGGCGCATGTCCAGCAGCGAGCGCGTGAGGCGGTCGATCGTTTCGCCGTCCGCGTTGCGCACGATCTCCAGGCGGAGCGCTTCGGCTTGCGCGACGATCGGTGCGTCGAACCAGCTGTATCGGCCCGGGATGTTCACCACCGCGCCTCGGCCCGTTTCGTAGAGGTGGTCTTCGATCGTCTTGGCCATGGAAGCCGCGCGGGGGGCGTAGCCCGGCGCCTGCGTCAGCAGCCGCGCAAGGCGCGCCTGGTCGGCGAATGCGAGCTTGTCGCGCTGCGCGTCGACGTCGCTCAAGAACGTCGTGCGCCGGTCGCCCGCCGCGGCGAGCGCATCCAGCGCGTGCAGGCGCATCTGCGCTTTGCACAGATCCGACTTGCACCACTTCGCTTTCGCGGTTGGGTCCGCGAGAACCGCCGCGGCGTAGGCGCGCGCGCCGTCGAACAGCGCCGCGTCGACCGCGATCCCGGCGTCGTGCGCGCGGCCGAGCGCAGAGACCGCGAACAGCGAGTCCCAGGCGTCAGAGTGCTCGTCACGCCAGTACGGCGCGAAACCGCCGTCGGCACGTTGCAGATCGCGCAGCGTCGCGAGCTCCAGCGCGGCGCGGTCCCGCGCGAGCTTTTCGCTGGTGCCGTTGCGCTTCGCCAAGATCACGAGGTCGCTGGCGATTGCGAGGCGGCCTGCGACGGACAGCGCGATGCGCTCCTCGCCGCGCAGCGCCTCGCGCGCGGCCACCGACACTTCAGGGATCAGCGACGACGCGAGGGACAGGTCGAGCCCGCCGGCGTCGCGCGGCGTGTCCGCCGCGACGTTCAGGCCGACCGATGCACGCGTGTCGGTCGTGCCGGTCTGCACGACGCTTTCGACGACGTCCAGGTCGCGTACCGGCACCGGGATCTCGAACGCGTCGCTCGCGTTCGCGCCGCGCACGCGGAACGTCGCCGTCGCGGTGCCCGTGCCGCTCGCGACCATCGGGAAGCGGTACGCTTTGGTGATGCGGTCGAGCGGCGTGTCGAGCGATGCGGTCGCGACCGGCTTCTGCTCCAGCAAGAACGACAGCGGCCCCGTCAGCGATCCTTCAACGTGAAGCGTGCCCGAAGCCCCGGTGCCGTTGGTCACCGCGATGCCCGCGTCGAAGTGGTCGCCCGGGCGCGCGAACTGCGGCACGACGGGGTTTGCGACCAGCGGCTTCGTCGTGCGGAATGTCGTCTCGCCGTTGCCGAAGCGGCCGTCGGCGCTCGCGCCAACCACCATCACGCGCCACGTCGTCAGGTCGTCGGGCAGCGTGAACGTTGCCGTCGCGTGGCCGTTCGCATCGGTCCGCAGCGCGCCCGCGAAGTATGCGAGTGCTTGGAACTTGCGGCGCACGCGCGGGTCGGCGTTCTCGCCGGAGAGGCCGCCGCCGAAGCCCCAGCCTTTTTGCAGCGGGTGCGCGATCGTGTTCAGCACGATCGCGGTGCGGTTGTCGGCGTAGCGCGTCGAGATCGGCTGCTGCGCGTACACCTCCTTCACCAGATCGGGCGGACGATAGCCGGTGAGCTGCAGCACCGCGTCGTTGACCACCATCAGCGTCAGCTCGCCGCGCACGGGATTGCGCGCCTTGTCGGCAAGGTGCACGCTGACGGTCTGCTGCACGCCGGGGACGAGCACCGGCGACCTCGCCAACACTTTCGCCGTCAGGTATTTGCCGTCCAGCGCCACTTCGAAGGGCGCGAAGCCGACGCGCGCCAGCGGGTTGGCATCGTCGCGCGGCTTGGAAGACGGCGGCGGCCCGCGGCGCACGGCGAACGCCTCGACGGCCGCGTTCGGCAACATCTCCTTCGTCACCGTGAAATGCACCGTCGGTGCGGCGCTGTTCGTTTGCTGCGTCGTCTCCCACAGCACGCCGTGCCGCACCACCGCGACGTGCAGCGCCGCGCTCGGGAACGGCGACTGCACGAGCACGGTCGCGGTGTCGCCCGGCTTGTACGACGTCTTGTCGAGCTTGACGGTCAGCATGCTGGGATCGCGCGAGTACCATCCGGTCGCGCCGTCGCCGCCGGCGTAGACTTCGACGTCGGTCGCCCCCGCATCGTCCTTCGCTCCGGTCACGTTCGCGCGCACCCGGTACGCGCCAGGTTTGGGCGGCGTCAGCGTGACGCTCGTCTCGCGCTCGACGACCGTCGCGTCGGCGCTCGCGACCGTGGCGTAGCTG
>DASWRD010000039.1:0-33927 GCA_036403315.1 Candidatus Elarobacter sp. | reverse complement strand
CCGCGACGTCGCACTGCTGCGCGAAGCCGGCTTCTACCTCGAGACCATCGCGGCCAACCAATACCGCATGCTCTGCTTCAACCGCGATTCCGACGCGCCATGAAGAACGTCGTACCGTTCCGAGCTCCGGCAAAGTTCGCGGAGTTCGGCATCGACTGGACACGAGCCGCGCAAACCGAAACCGAGCGAAGATTACGCGAAGCGTTTCTCACGTACGAAACGTCGTGCGGCCCGAACGGCCTGGTCTCGATCCTCTTGCTGGCCATCGTCTCACGGCGTCAGGGCTCAGTCGCGGAGGATCTCCAGGCAGCCGCCGACCACGCCGAAATCCTGTTAGGAATGAAGCTGCGAAAACACCAGCACGACACGCTGCACGCGGTTCACGACTACCTCACCCACGGCGGCGCGGTTTGGTCGTGATAGTCAACATCCATAAGCGCATGCGGCCAGCCATGTCCCGCACGGGAACGCGCGTCGAGCGCGGCAAAGTCAGTAACGGTTGGCGTTTCTGCGCGATTCGTGTGTCGGGGTCAAAGTCGTCAACGCCGCAGCTCTTAATCTCCCAAGCGTTATTATCGTTACTCACTCCCGAATACGGTTCGCGGCGTTCATATAGCAAGGGGCGCTATATGGACAGTTGGCTGCCGCGTGAGTCCGCGCCTTGCTGCGCTGATGCATGAAGCGGAAGGGCACCCGCGCGCGGCGGGTGCGTCGACCGCGTCCATGCTGCGGCTTCGCTGAGGCATCCTGGTTCATAACGCTTGCGACAGGACCCCTTCTCACTACCTTTTCGATGTAGTCGCTGGTGGTGGCGGTGGAACGAACTTCGCCTTATCTCCTCGCTCCGGACTATCAAACGGCGCGGTCTCTACCTCTGTGGGCGTCAACATCATGCTGTAGAACGTGCTTGGTCCGAAAGGCCTGACAGTTTTTGTGGCGGTTGATTCAATTGTGCAAATCTTTTTTTGCAAATACACAACTTTGCCCCGCCCTCGTGGCAAGATCAGCTGTTCAAGCTCCTCACCCGTATCGGGATCTGTCAGCATATCTCCGTAGGAGTAGACGCGGAAGGTGTCGCCCAATGCGACGCCCTTCTCCCAACCACAGTTCAGAACAACGCGGCTCGGAGTCACAACGTCAACGACCTTAAATTCGTCAGTCGCATATTCATCCTTCACGTGACTGCACCGCCTCGTGCGTCGCGGAGCCTCTTTGCGGCGCTAGGCTCTGTCGCTGAAGTTCCACAAGTTTCATTCCGATACGATCTAGGTCCGCAACGCTAACAAGCGGGCGGACGAAAAGCGTTGTCTTATCGCCTTCAAAGTAGTGCTTCAAGTCGTCCATCGCTGCTCCAATCGGGAATGGTACCGCTTGTATATGCTCGCCCTGTACGCATTTGATGATTTGCAAGATTGCGAGTGGTTGCGAGGCTCCAGATTTGGGAGACAAGAGCGTTAGCAGAACGTTTTCGCTCAGATATCCGGGATTTTCGGCAACGACGACAGACCCGCCCGGCGTCAAGCCCTCGGATGGGGCCTGCTTGATTACGGCGATACGTGCTCCGTAGTTGCGGGAAAAGCGGTAGGCCGCAATTGCAAAGACGATCACGAGATAGAAGAGCACGATAAGGACGAACCATACTACTTTCCAGGTACGATCAGCATTTGAGTCAAGAAACAAAGTCAGTAGCAGGCCGGCGGCTGCGATCAACCCAAGCGTGACATTGAGCATGTTCGCGTTGAATACGGCCTTAAAAAAGGGCACCGCATCCCCCCGTCACGGCATTCATTACCGGTTCCGCGTACCGCGGTCACTGGCCGCGTCGGCTTTCTTACGGGATACATAAGCGCCGAACTTGGTGCGGCCGTACCACCGCAAGCCCCCCTCGTGATAGATGCCGCTGTTAGTGTTGAGCCATACGACCTGATCGCGCGGGCACTGCGCCCGAGCCGCGGTGTCGGTGTCGAACTGCGCTAGCTGCGCGCTGTTCGCCGCGGCCTTCGGGTGGTGAGTCGCGGCAATCACCGGGCCCGGCCAGACTGCTGAGGTTAGAAGTAGCGCGAAGAAGATTTGTAAGATCATGCGGACCCCCGAGGGCAAGCTTCTCGGCAGTCAAAGTCGCTTGTCCTCCCTAGGTGGCTACCCCACACAAAGCGCCTGAGCATGGGTGCGTCGATGGATTCGAATGCAGGGTCGCCGGAGACGCTGCGCTTAGCGCTGCGCGTCGTTCCCGTCGTCCCTGCCCCACTCGCAGCATCAATGATATCGCCCTGGACGGACGGCGGACGAATAGGAGCCAACCGTTATCGGTTCCTAGCGGATTCGCCAGGTTCACCCGCCGATCGAATCCGGCCGCGGGCCTCAGCATATATCCCGACCCGCTTTGATCGCGTAGACCGTGTTCTTGCCGTCGCCAATTTTCTCGAACATTTCGGTGTCGGCGAGCGCCGTCAATACGCGGTCCCGCGACAGGGGCTTGACCAGCGTCATCCCTCGGCGGAGGCGATCGAGCAGGCCAGCATTCTATCCTAAATCAACCCTCAATAACGGGTCTGCTATCGTTGGATGGACACTGGACCGATCTACGTCGAATCGTCGACTATCACTGACTTCTCAGGCTATCGGGGTCACGAACGCATGGTACTACGCATTCCGGCACACCGACGTCCCAAAACCCCCGGCGAGATCATCGCTCGTGAATTCATCGAGCCGCTCGGAATCACGCAAACGCTGCTCGCCCAGCATTTAGGTATCACGTACCACCGGCTCAATGAGATCGTCAACGGCAAACGTGGGATCACGACCGACACCGCGATGCGGCTCGAGCGCGTCTTGGGCCCATCTGCGGAGTTCTGGCTGAATGCGCAATACGCGGTAGATTTGTACGATGCCATGCATTCGCCGGTCGCGAAGGCGATTGCGCGACTCGAGCCGCTCCGCAGCAATGTGGCCGCGCACCGCACGGCTCGCGCGCGGCGCAGCGCGTAATCACGCCGCGCATCATCCACGCAACGCCGACGCGGCGGCGGCTCGTCCGTTGCTTGCGGTAGAGGCTTCGATGCCCATGAGCTGCATTAGCCGACCGACGTGGCCGGCGGCCCACGTGATAGCCGCGCGCTCGAAGCATGTCTCGCAGCATTCGGGCGCCGGTGAAGGGATACTTGGTGTAGCAGGTGATCGATTTCGCGCATGAGTTCCAAGTCCGCCGCGCCGACCGCAGCGGGTTGGCCGGCCCGGCGCAGGCTGAACTTACTACGAAGGCGACGCGAGCGCCGCCCTTGCGTCGCGCAGAGCGGCAGCTCGGTTTGGCGCGGTAGCGCCGCCGAGCGCTTATCCGCTGGATGTGACTCGTGACAACGTGAATAGCTCTTCGATCTGATAGTCCTGCAACGAGCTGAATGGCGGCGTCCGTTTTAGGAGCGCTTGTAGTGCGCTGGAGGCGTATATCTTCTCTTTCTCGTCATCGGTGAGTTTCGTCGCGCGCCGCTCGGCGAAGTTCTCGACTTCCTTGATGCGAGCGGGGTCCAGCGTCAGCGCGCGGTAAGCTTCGTCGAACACGACCTGCATCAAGACGATCTTAGCGATGTATCGCATCCGGTCGAGATCTTGAACGTGAAAATTAGAATCGCCGTCCATGGTTGAGGCCAAATAGAGGGTGAGCTGTAGGATGTTTAGCACACGCTTGAGCGCACGCGGATTTGCGGGTGCAGCGGCATGGATCAGGTCTTGCGACGCCGATGCGCCTTCGTGTCCTACCAGTTGGCTGAGCGATTGCAAATAGTGCGATATCTGCCCCTGTCCCAACGGCGGCAACGTGAACGGCAACTGAATGATCTTGTCGAGGTACTGTCGCGGGTCGAAGGCGGTCGCCGTTCCGAGTTCACGGTAGCGCACGCGGATGCCCTGCTCAATCACCGAGCGGTCCATGCCTAGCACGAAGACGCAGCCCGTAAAGTCGAGGAACAACTTAACGGCCTCAAGTGCCGCGACCGCATCTTCCGGGAGGCAGCGATCCAAATCGTCGATGAAGATGAACAGTCGACGCGTGGTCCCAATCTTGAATCGCGCGAGCAGGTCTTTGAAGATCTGCTGGAACTGCTCGAGTGAGACGACTTGCTCGACGTACCGTTCGCTGGCCTCGCGTTCGATGATCTTCATCGCCTCCTTCGTATCGCGCCCCTTGAACCACGACGTGAGCGCGCCCACCAAGCCGCCGGTGTCATCACCGCCGCTCAGCGCCTTCGCGATCTGCGTCGTGAGCCCAGACGTCATCGCGGCGAGAGCCGCGTCGGCGGCGAACGGAACGGCACTTCCCCAGTTTACTTTGATACCGCCTTGCTCTTTGAGCGTCATCGACCGATACAAGCTCGCGCGTGCCTCGTCGAGCGCTTTCTCTGCGCTCTCGCGGTCCTGCTTGTCAGTAAACTCGGGCAGCTCGCCGAGCTTCGCGCGCAGCGCCTCAACGACGCGAAGCAGCAGCGCGCGCCAGAGTGCCTCCTCCTGGCGCCCGTAGATCCAGGCGTCGAACCATAGCATCATGCGTTCCGGTGACGCGAGCTGTGCTTCGAGCGTCTTCATCAGGCTCGTCTTTCCGATGCCCCACGAGCCATACACACCGACGACGATCGGCGTAGCGAGTGTCGGATTTTCGAGCAGTTTTCGGAGAGCCGCGACGGCCGGTAGGCGGTCCAGCAAGTCGACGTCGGTACCGGAAAAGACGATCGGATTGTCGGGCAGGCTCATCGCGTAGCGTCCTTGGGCCGCGAGGTCCGTCACGGTTCCAGATACATGCAACTCGTCCTCTAGTCAAGGTAACTGCCGACATCCCTAAGAGGAGCTCCCAAGCTTGCGGGCCGCACGCGCGACACGCTTCGCGGCTGGCCCGCCGGCCTCGCCCGGACGGCGATCTGGCGCGCTCAAGCCGGCCGAACAATCTCCGCGACGGGGACGAAAAAGTGTGACGATGCGCGGCCAAGGCCCGCACCAGGAGTGGACGACCGGTCACGGGCCGGGCACATCGCGCCCGGCGGCCCGCGTCGCGTCGGGGGGCACGCGGCGGCGCGGCCCGGGATCGGCGACGGTCTTTCTGGCCAGGCGGATCGTCCGCGTCCCGCAAGCATAACGGCGCGTCGCCCCGGTGGGTGAGTTGCTCGACGTCGCCGGGACCACCGAGCACCGCCTCGACGCGATGATCCCGTAGGCCGTAGCGCAACAGGCGGTAGCTCGAACGGCCGAGAAACGCGCCGACGGATCCACGATCGGCTCAACGCGTCGCACAGTCGGGAAGGGCGCAGGTGCGGAGTCGGGAGATGATAGGGCGCTTCTATTCCAATCTCTGGTCACTCGTGGCGATCGTCCTGGTCCTATGGGCGGCACTGTACGTCACATTTGTGGCGCTGCGCGAGCCGCTCGCCACCGTCGGCTACGTCCTGGGATTCGCGTTCCTCGTCTTCGTCCTGTTCTACACCGAAGCGGCCGATGTTGCCGTCTCCGCCTTAATCGACAAGGACCCCGACCAGATCCCTGCAGACCTACGACTGGACTTCATGCGGCTCCGCTATGCGGAGATTTCGTTCATTAGCGGTCGGCAGCTGCTCGCAGTCGCGGCGATCGTAGGGATCGCCATGCTGTGTGGATTTGTGTCGCAGGACCGTTGGGCCGTCATGCCGTCGGAGGTGAGATGGGTCTACCAGGGCCCACTCGCACGACTCGCTTACGCGCTCTACGCACCCGCCGTTCAATTAGCATTCGATATTCTGTTCCCGACATTCTTCGCGTTGTGGTTTGTTCAGCTTCCCGCTAAATTCGTCACGCACGCGAATTCGCTGATGGTATTCAGTTGGCTGCCGACGCGAGCCATGGTTCGCGTGGCGATCACGATCGGCCGCAGGTTTCAGCTCCAGGGGCCCAGCCCGTTCATCGCGGCCCGGCTACGGTCCGTGAGCGGCGACCCATTGGGCGAGCGGCTTGCGCCAAGCCGCGAAAGCTACTACAAGACGTCCGCGACGCTGCGTGGTCATGGCCTCGAGCGCGTGCGAATCGCGCTGGAGATCGGCCGAGAAGGGCAGATATCCGTCGTCGAGGATTTGCGGTACCGAGCGTATGCGTTAGGATTCAGTCGCGTTTCGGGGCACGACAACTGGGACGCGCCAATCCTCCGCGACGCCAGAGTGAAAGTGAATTGCCCGGTCCCAAGTGCGCTCGAAGGACCGTTTTTCGATACGCTCGAGACGGAAACGACTCGGGGACAGTACAAGATGGGGTGGAACCTCATCCTTGCAACGGACCTTCCGGTGGATGAGGACCTCGACATCCAAGTCGTCTACGCTACCGAGCGTGGGGCCGTGAAGTCCGAAGCCGGGGAACGGGATATGTACGCGTATCGGGTGTCACGCATACCGACGGCTGAGTTAATCATCGAAGTATATCCGGCGCGAGATGCGGACTTCATTCTGACCGGCTACGACGTCACCACCGACATGTCGGACGACGCGCGAGTCAATCAGCTCGAAGCTCGACGAGTCCGCGTCACCGCCGATCCGCGTGGGGGGTACGTCTTCCGAATTCTCTATCCGCTGCTAAGCACCGACCTGCGCTTCACCTGGACAATCGGGAGGTCAGTCCGCGCGGAAACACCCCATGCGCTAGCGCAACGGACCGCTCAAGGGTCAGAATGGACAGTCGAATACGTGCGCAAGCGCCTGCAATCGCTCGCGGCGGCTCCGCCCGAGTCGGAACGATCACCCGACGGATACGAACAGGCGGCATCGGTCCTCGCTCAGTTCGACCCCGCCGCAATTGTTCCGGTCGCGGGCGCCCAAGCGACGACGAAGGAGCAACTCATCGCCAACAGCAGTGTTCTGTTCGACAAGCACGGGCGCGCGAGGTCGGTGCTGAGCTCGGATCGGCGCCGCGCCGCACTCGAGAGCCTCGGAGCTAGCGGAATCCGCGTAGCGCTAGAGCGGAACCCGCGCCCGACGTCGGAGCTGCAGTCGATGTTCCTTGCGTACGTCTATGGAACCGCATCGTCACTTGAACGGCAGTCGCCGGCGCAGTTGGCGGCGACGCTCCAAGTGACAGAATGGCTGGCCGGACTGGTACCGGGGTTGCCGGAAACCGCTGACGTTCGGCGCCTGCTAGCTAAGGAGTCCGTCCTACGCCCGCTCCGCGAGCTCGCCGGCACGGCGTTTGCGGGCCGCCGAGCGGAACTCGCGATGCTCCGCGACTACGTCGGCTTTCTCGACTCGACATCGGCCCACGAACGTGCGGCTGGAGCTGCGCGCGGATTGCTCGGCCGGTACGACAAGCCGCCGCTGCTGATCTACGGGCCGGGCGGGATCGGAAAGTCCGCGCTGATCGCGCGCTTCATCCTCGATCACCTTGAATCGGACGCTGACGGTCCCGCACTTCCGTTCGCATACCTGGACTTCGACCGTGTGAGCCTCGTCGCAGAACGCCCGGTTTCGCTCCTCATCGAGGCGGTATCGCAGCTGTCGACGCAGTTCCCCGAGCTCGCTGGGCCTTGGGACGAGCTCAAGCCGAGCTGGTACGCGGCGCTCGCGCATCCGACATTTGAGTCGGACATGGACTCGGCGCTGCCAGTCCAGTTTGCGGATCTGCTTCAAGACGCGGGACTTTCTGGGCGGCCGTTGCTGCTCGTGCTCGACACATTCGAAGAGGTGCAATACCGCAGCCGCGACTTCGTCGGTGAAACGTTCGCGTTTCTGCGGCTCGTTCAGCGCTTGTTGCCGCGGCTTCGGATCGTCTGCGCCGGCCGCGCGGCGGTCAACCTGCGAGGCCACAATGTGCGTAACGAGGCGCTGCTTCCGCTCGACGAAGCGGACGCCGTATGCTTCCTGCGCGAACGTGGTGTACGCGACGAGCAACTCGCTAAGAGCGTGGCCAAGAAAGTCGGCGGAAGTCCGTTGAGCCTGCGCCTCGCCCTCGAAGTAATCCTACAGGAAGGAGAGGACGAGAAGATCAATTGGCTGCAGACGCGGGACAGATTGTTCGTGCGACTGCGGGACAACGAGATCCAAGGGCAGCTATATCGGCGCATACTCACTCACGTGCACGACCTTCGCGTTGCAAAGCTCGCTCATCCGGGACTGGTCCTGCGGCGCGTTACGCCGGAACTCATCCTTGAGGTCCTGGCCGAGCCATGCGGCGTCGAGGTCCATGGCATCGAGGATGCGCGCAAGCTGTTCGACGAGATGCGGCGTGAAGTCTGGCTCGTGACGATCGCCGAAGACGGATCGCTGCGCCATCAGCCCGACGTGCGTCATATGATGCTGGGTCTTCTCTTGCGTGACGAACCGGCGAAAGTGAAACGCATTCAAGAGCTAGCAGTTGCGTACTACGCGGGCCAGACCGCCGACGACGTCGCCGCGCGTGGTGAGCTCCTGTACCATATGCTCCTGCTGAACCGGCCGCGGCGCGAGCTCGACGCCGTGTGGACGCCGGAGCTTCAGCGGTACGTCGCAGATGCGCTCGACGACATCCGCGC
The DNA here is from genome assembly GCA_036403315.1 of Candidatus Elarobacter sp. Lineage (GTDB taxonomy): Bacteria > Vulcanimicrobiota > Vulcanimicrobiia > Vulcanimicrobiales > Vulcanimicrobiaceae > Vulcanimicrobium. Next base: position 25,421 of record DASWRD010000039.1, on the reverse strand, counting down.
GCCGGACGTTCGGGCGTGGCTCGCAGCCCGAATCGGTCAAGCCGTTGACGACGACGACCTCACGGCGGGTGATCTAGAGGATTGGGAACGATACGCGCTCGATCGCGTGAGGGCGTTGCTCCGCGTCGGGCGGCCGGAAGCCGCGCTCAAGATCCTTCGGGAGCGCGACGATCGCACTTACGGGAGTCCGCTCTATCTTCCGCAGGCGGAGGCACAGCTGCTCGTTCGCGATATCGCCGGCGCTCGTTCGTCGATTGCGGCGGGCTTGGACCAAGTTTTCGATCCACTCACGCTGTTGAAACTGTACGTCACCGATTCGTGGGCCGACATGCTCGACCGCGAGCGCCGCGGAGACGACGTGGCCGCCGAGATTCGCAGACTCGACAAACGTTTTGGTGAGGATCCGCGCGTCCTGCGCTTTGGCCTGAACCGGCTCCAGGTCATCGACGATGCGCAGGCATCCGATCTGCGCGCCGCGATCAGCGCGGTCGCGCTCACGATCCCGGACGCGCGGCTGGCCGCGTATCCACAGGTCGGGCGCGAGCTCGCGGCCCGGCTCGGACGTGATGACTTGCCGCTGCTCACCCGTTTGGTCCGACTGTTCGGTTTGGGCACACTCGTAGGCACGGCCGGACGCAATCTGCTCGCCGCGCTTGCACGCTGGGACACGGAAACGGGTGTCCTGCGTCGCTACTCTGTCGACGCCTCAGTCGCGAACCCCGATGCGCTCGCGCAAAATCTGGGGCTGCTCGCCGAACGCGAAGCGCTTCCCGCCGACGTTCGCGCAGCGCTCGCGGAGTGCTTCGAAGAGCAGGCCCGAGGCCGCACGGACCGCCTTCTCTACGATGAAATTGAGACCGAACAGATGAATCCGTCGCGCGAACCGAGCCAAGCATGAGCACGTGGGAGTCCTCCGGGTGCCGCGCCGGCGCTATCTTTTCAGAAGACGATCTCGCGAAATTGGCCGCGGCTTTGACAGCCGCGTTTACGAACGATACCCAGCTCAACGAACTCACGATTCGAGGCCTCAACAAGCCGTGGGCCGTCCTCTCCTCACCCGGTAAGCCTCTCGAGAAGGTTCGGCGCATGCTCGACTTTGAGGAGGACTCCCACAAAGTCGAAAGACTCATCACCCAAGCGCTGGAACTACGGCCCGGACTCGAGCCGCTTACGACCATTGGCACGGCAATCCTCGCCCGCCTCGCCGACGACACGCGCGGCCCGTGGTACGAGCCGCCAAATCCCCACGACACGCTTTTCGTCCCGGGCCGATGCCCGTTCATTAGCCGCCGGACCCTACGCGACTTCGCCCGCGCGATGGTGACCCCCGACGCGATGTCGGTTCTCGTCGTGAACGGCGCACCGAAATCCGGGAAAAGCTACTCGTACCGTCTCTTCAGTTACGTTCGCCGAGTGCTCGAGAACGACCCGCAGCGCTGTTACGGGTTGGCGCACGCCGATCTGAGCGTTGAAAGTCCGCCCGAGTACGAACCGACTCATCTCGCCACGACTATTGCGCTGCAGGCCAGGACCGAAGGTGCGCCGGCCGGTCAGTGGGATCTCAAAACAATCCCCCCGCCTGGCCCTCGGCATGCCAGGGACGTCGCGGAGTGGTGCGTCGGCAACTCGCGTCTGCGCAAAATGGTGGTCGTGATCGTTCTGGACGGATTTGGCGACGACAACCTTCGCAGTGACACCCGCGACATGCTCCAGCATCTCATCTGGCTGGTAAGTGCGAATAACTCGAATGTCAGGCTGCTGCTGCTGAACTTTCGCGAGGAACTGATCCCGGCCAGTCTTCCCGGCCCTATCCAGCACGAGCACGTCGCGCCACTCACGACGGCTGAAATCACTGACTTCTTTACAACTTTAGCCAACCACAAGGGACTCAGGACCGACCGGGCCGGCATCGACGAAATCGTGGCCTCCGTGATGAGGCAAGCCAATCGGAGCGTCGCAAATTACGCAAATTACAATGAGGTCTTGAATGGCTTGGTGAAAAGCGCCGCAGGACTCCTTTGAAAGCCGCTCAGGCAGTGCGCGCGTGACGTTGTGATTGCGCAGTCGCAATCTCCGTCTGGAGCTTGAGCTGCGCGAAGTACACCGCGAAGACGATCGGCATATGCTGCGCGGCCAGAGGATCGCGATATCGGTGGCGTCGGTTTCCTGCCCGTCTCCTTAACGGCCTAGCCACGAGTGCGTCAGCGCGAATGCGTCCCGGGCGGGCCCTCGCGCCCAGCATCCACTCGAACAGGTGCACTTTCGACCCGGACGTGACACTGGCTTGTGGACGAGGAGGGCGAGGAACTCGGCCATCGCGCGGGGCGTCGTAAAGGATCGAAGTGCCGGACTGCATGACGACCCAGCATAGGACCACGCCCGCTGTTAACAGTCAACGGCCAGGCCATACTGAAAAATTGGTCAACGGATTGGCCCACCAACGTGTCGGCACTGCATATTCCCTGCAGGACAAGACAGACGAATGACGGGTAGCCCTGAGTTAGCCGACATGAATGCCTTCACCGTCAGTCCGGCCCATCGCTCACTCGGCGGCGGATTGCCATAAATCTGCGGCACGAGGTCGTCGTTCTGAACACGGATGCAAACAATGGCCCGAGCGCGGGATAGCCCAGGCCGGTTCGGCCTAACGCACCGATCACGTTGGAGCCGTCGATCAAGACGATAACGCGCTCCATCCCGTGCCCGCAGTAAAAAGAAAAGCCCGCCGGCAGATCGAGACGTTGCGAGGACGTCGACCTAAGGCGCACACCTCCCGCCCGTCTGGCGCTGGGGTTCGTGCATTTTTCGCCGTGCTTTGCGGAACGGCTACGCCGTCCGCGCCACTGATTAGCGCGCCGTCACTGAAAGATCAACCGGCGTATAGTATTCTCGCCCCGGCAACTATAAAAGAAGGCGTTGGTTCCGACTGCCGTCACGGCAGTTATCGCGTCGCGACAAGACGTCCCGTACGAGACATGTGGTGGCCTAGCGATGGTCGCCGGTTGGGCGCTTAGTCGGCCCGCAAATACCCCGGCTGTTAGCAAAGCGGTGAGAAAGCGAAGACTATTAATCGCTTCGGAATCTTCAACATCATTTATCCATTCTGTCATGATTGGACAACCGCGCGAGAACATTGTTTCTCGGAACCCGGTTCTTTTGTGCATACGGTAAGGCCTCTTCAGAGTGGCTCCCGCCGAGGGTCGCCGGAATTGGAAAGCCGCCGTGTTCGAGCTCGACCTAATAAAGCTCTGAGACTGCATCCCCGCGCTTCGCACTTGAGGGTCCGTGCGAACGTGGTGGTCTAATAAGTCTGGTAGACGTGTTACAATAGAGAACATGGCTGGGCGTGACTGATCAAATGACGAAGCCCCTTACAGTCTTCATTGATGTGGACGACACGCTGACTCGTTCGGTCGGGACGAAGCGCATCCCCATCCCCGCTGTTGTCGCCAAGATCCGACGCCTCAAGGATGAGGGCGCTACGATGTATCTTTGGAGTTCGGGAGGGGCGGCTTATTGCGAGGCGACGGCGGTCGATCTCGGGATCTCCGATTGTTTCAAGGGATTTCTCGCAAAACCAGATGTGTACATCGACGACCAGCCGGTCAACGAGTGGCGCTACTGTCGGCATCTCTATCCTGGGCAGGTGGACGACGTTTGAGACGCGGTGTTTTCCGTTATTGCAGCAAGAGGGGCGGCTGCGACGGCGAGGATTTCCGCGCTCCGCCACGCCGTTCCGACGAGCGAACCTCCACGGTGACCCGCTCGCCGTCCACCGCCATCGTGTCGACCAGCGGATGCGTGCCGTACGCGACCGCGCCGCGCACGTCGTCGATCGACACGCGGCCGAGCTCACCGTCGCGCGCGAGCCGTTCGTTCACCAGCACCGCCAGCGCCTCCACCGTCAGCGGCGCCGACGTCTTCTGCACCTCGGGATCCGCGCTGGCCAGCAGCTCCTGATAGCGGAGCCCTTCTTCGAGCACGTACCGGTACGCCACGTGCGCGCGCTTGCGTTCGCCGTGCACGTGCGCGTGCGCGAACGACGTAATCGCGGCCGACGCTCGCCCCGGCGCGAACAGCGGCACGAGCCGCGACCACCGGATCGCGTGCGTCGCATGCGCGCGCAGCAGAACAGCAAGATCGCCGACGGTCCACAGCGCCACGCGGTGCGTCGAAAGCTCGCCGTCGATCTCGTCGGAATGCGGAAACGCCGGCCCGAGCAGCACCGCGAAGTCACCGCGGACCGCGTCGCGCAGCCGGCCCGCTTCTTGCGCGACAGGATTCTTCACCACGTCGTCCGCGCCGGCGACGGTCTTGCACTCGACGACCACGGTATACGCGCGGTCGCCGAGCGGCGCCGTCGCGACGACGTCCGGCTGACCTTCTCCACCCAGCCGCTCGGCGCGCAGCCCGAGCGCGGCGAACGCGTCCGCGACGTCGCGCTCGAACGGTGCGCCGATGTTCGGTCCGTCCCCCGGCTCCAGCGCCGCCTTGCGGAACGCGCTCGCCGCAAGCCGAGCGATCAGCGTCTCGATGGCATGATCGCTCGGCACCGGATCGTCATGCGCGGCGAACGCATCGACCGGTACGTCGAGCCGGTACCGCCCGTCGCGCAACTGCACGAACTCCGGCGCCTCTCCGCGGTCGCGCTGACGGTCCAGCAACGTCTTGATGGAATTGCGCACGTAGTTCGGGATGGTGCCGTCCGCCAGCAACCCCTGTCGTATCCCCGACGCGCAGAGCTCGTCCGCCGAACGTGCCTTGCCGTCCGCCAGCAGCGTGCGCACCGCGGCGAGCACGGCACCGTGCCCCGAGCCGCGAATCGCGCGGTGGGCGAACAATCTCACCGCCCGCCGGCCTCTGCGAGAATGCGCATGAAACCATATCGGCCGAAAATCATGCGAAATCCCGCACCGGCACGGCCGACCGCCCCGTTGGTTCTCAGTTCGTACCCGATAGTAGGCAACGCCGCAGGCGCAATCGCGGGCTTGGTATACACAGCGGGCGGGATGATAACCCCATGAAGGTCACGGAAGGATGCATACTCACCACGAATGCAGCGATGAAATTTCTTAAGGAGCATCCGCGAGTCTTGCTCGAAGTGAGTTGGCCTGGTCCAGGCGGCGCTGGCCATGCTCAATTCTAACGCCATGCACGGGTGCTTACGCATATTGGCTATCATTGCGCCGATTTTGGCCACCGAAGGTGCTGCCCGAACGGCAGATGAGATCTTAGCTTCTCGAATTGGCGTGCTCACACGTGCTCACGACTCGAGGGCGTTACAGCGAATGGAAGGTAGCATTGTGGGCTCACACAGTCATCGCCTGAAAAATATGTATTTTGTAGGACGCCATTTTGCCGACCCACCTGCCGACCGTGATTTCGTAAGAGACTTTCCGACGGATATCGAAAGCATTACCGACATGTATGCCTTAACGCCGATCGTAACGGGTCAGCATGGGACATACGCCTTTGACGAACTTGCGCGCTTGGCGGAACTTGGTCGAAGCGACGCAATCGTAAAACTGATTGAGGTGGTGTCTAGGGCCGACGGTGCGGTCGGAGAGTTCACCGCTGACCGCCTGTCAGTAGTCGCGCGATCCAGACCGTCGATAACGCTGCGCGTTTTGTCGAAAATGCCGACATCGACACTTGATCGTGTCATGGCCAATCCGTTACCCTGGTGCGATAGCGCGCATAAGCTCGAAGGTGTGTCTTCGCAGAACGCTAGGGTGCGAAGGTTACAAGCGCGAATTCACCTTTCGCGTCTGCATTGCTAGAATAGCCCTTGTAACTGGACGCCTTTGAAAAAACATCCTTGTCCGCGACCTTCTCCACCGAGCCAATGTTCGGTCCGTCCCCCCGACTGCAGCGCCGCCTTGCGCAACGCGCTCGCCGCAAGCCGCGCGATCAGCGTCTCGACGGCATGATCGCTCGGCACCGGATCGTCATGCGCGGCGAACGCATCGACCGGCACGTCGAGCCGGTACCGCCCGTCGCGCAACTGCACGAACTCCGGCGCCTCTCCGCGGTCGCGCTGACGGTCCAGCAACGTCTTGATGGAATTGCGCACGTAGTTCGGGATGGTGCCGTCGGCCAACAGCCCCTCCCGTATCCCCGCCGCGCAGAGCTCTTCCGCCGAACGTGCCTTGCCGTCCGCCAGCAGCGTACGCACCGCCGCGAGCACGGCACCGTGCCCCGAGCCGCGAATCGCACGGTGGGCGAACAATCTCACCGCCCGCGGGCCTCTGCGAGAATGCGCATGAAACCATATCGGCCGCAAATCATGCGAAATCCCGCACCGGCACGCCGACCGCCCCGTTGGTTTCTCAGTTCGTACCCGAGGCATACACGTACGAAAGCGCACAAATCGGAGCGCGCTTCTGACCAAAAGTTAGCAGGAGGGTTGAGACGCGGATGAAAACCGCGGATTCGCATTCCTAGACGTACGGGGTATTTCGGGTGAACGGATTGGTTCGGCGCTGCGCCGCGGTTACGGTCGCGGTGATTCTGATGTTGCCGCTCTTTAATACGCCGTCGCGTGCGACGGCGACAGCGGCGGTTCCGAGCAAGGCACCGCCGCACCGGATCCCCGTAACGGAGCCGCCGCGGCGCACGCCGATGCCGTTGCCGTTCTTGAACCGCGCCGCAGTGCACGCGGCGGCGAGCAAGGTTCGTCCGCCCGCCGGCGTGCGGGTGGCGGGGTTTCCGATGCGGCGCCCGAGCGAGATCGATCGCGTGCTGGCCGCCACGCGTGCGCGTGGGCGCCAGGCGCTCTCGCATCGGTCCAGCGCCGTTGAAACGCCGACGCCGATCGCGATGCCCGTGCCGCGCGTGGCCGCACCCGGCCGCGTGCGCGGTGCCGCGCGGCCGGCCGTCGGCGCGCGCACGACGCGCAGCGTGCAATCGTCGTCGGGGACCGGCATCAACCCGTGGTGGAGATATCAGGAAGAAGCCATCCCGGGTGGCGGGCGGGCGATGGTCAACGTCGGCACCGGCAACGTGCTGCTGCAAGACGACGACATGAGCGTGCCGCACAAGGGTATCGCGCTGGCTTTCCGGCGCACGTACAATTCGCAGAGCCAGCACGACGGCTCGGGCAGCGACGGCACGCCGCCCGGCATGTACGGCAACGGCTGGACCAACACGTTCGATGCACATTTGTCGGGCAGCAGCGCGGGAACGATGAGCGTGTGGGACATCGACGGCGCGCGCTACGACTACACGCTTGCGGCCGACGGCGTCACGCGCATTCCGCCTCCCGGGCAGCACGCGACGCTGGTGTCCGACGGCGGCTGCGGCTATCTGTGGACCAAGAAGTCGGGCACGTCGTATTATTTTTGGACACCCGACGGTGGCGCACCCTGCGTCGGGTGGTGGTGGGGTTCGTACGGCGGGCAGGCGGGCCGGCTGTATCAAATCATCGGCCGCAATCGCAACACGTATCTAACGTTGTACTACACCTGGGACGGCGGTAACGCATCGCCGACCAGCAAGATCAGCGCGATCACCGTGCAGGCCGAGTCCGGCCTGTCGGCGACGCTCTCGTTCGCGGACATCGGCGGCCGCCGGCTGCTCGAGCACATCACGTTCCCCGACGGCGCGACCACGGTGGCATACGGATACGATACGCAGGGCAACCTCAACAACGTTTCGCGCCCGCCCAACAACGCCGGTGGCGCGCGCCCGTCGCATTCGTACGGCTACGTCAATCAAGGAACGGGCGGCCCGATCATCGGCTGGGCCGACAGCCCGCGCTGGGCGACGAGCGGCTTCGACGGCGGCGTGACGTCGTTCGCGTTCACCGGCAGCAGCCCGGCCACGGCGATGCTGAGCGCGATGTCGCGCTACGCCAACGTGAATCCAGTCACCCCCGACGGCACGAACTCCGCGCTGCAGACGGGCCACTCGACGGCGGCGTACGAGTACTACGACGAGTTCTACGCCACCGGAGTCCCGACGCCCACGTTCCGCGACTCGGACGGGCATGCGATGAACTGGGTGGTCGATTCGCAGGGCCGGCCGACGCAGACGCAAGAGTGCACCGCCACGACCAGCAGCAATTGCACCGGAACGTGGCTGGTGAGCAACGAGACGTGGGACGTCGACAACAACTTGGCAACCGAAGTCGATGCGCGCGGCAATGAGACCGACTACCTCTACGACCTGATGGGCAACACGACCGCGGTTGGTGAGCCGTATACGACGACATCGCAGGGCTCGTTCAAGCCCACGCGGTTGTACGACTACGACGAGTTCGACAACGTAACGGCGTATTGCGACGCGAGCGAGACGCACGCGATGAGCGGGGACTGGACGCCGTCGGCGACGTCGATCTGGGCGAACGACTCGTTGTGCTCGCAGCACACCAACGCCGTGCCGCACTGGAACGCAACCTATCTGCGTCCGACGCAAGAACCCTACGGCGAGCTGAGTTCGATGACCACACCGCTGGGCTACACGCGGACATTTTCATACGACGCCGGCAAACAAGGCGGCGTCGATTATGGACTGCCTACGGGTGTAACGGGCGCTGCGATCGCGCAGCTCGACGGCTCGTCGATCACGCCCACGCAAACATTCTGGTACGACGGCACGGGCAACCTGCGCTGCTACAGCAAGGGCCAGGGAACCTACGTGCTGTCCTACGACGCGTTGGGGCGGCTGGTGAGCGAAGCCGATCCGGACGATTCGTCGGCCAACGCCACGTCGGTGTGCGCCAAGAGTTCGGGCCAGCCGAGCTGGAACACGCAGAGCACGACGACGTATTTCCCGGACGGCTCGAAGGCAAGCACGCAGACGCCGTCCGAACGCGCCTTCGGCGTGAGCGCAAGCTACACGTACGACCTGGACGGCAACGTCGTCACCGAGACGCTCCATCACGGCTGCGTACCGAATCAAAGCTGTCCGGCCGGCACCACGCGCAAATGGTACGACGGCGCGGACCGGCTGGTGGAGGTGGCGCAGCCGCACGACACCCGCACGTTCGCCAGCCCGGTCGGTACTTACGACGGCGATCCGTGGCTGACGCGCTACATCTATGACCTCGGCTACGGTAACACCGTCGCGGTCACCGGGTCGCCGGCCTTTCGCGCCTACGGCAATCTGTTCAAGACCCAGACGCTGCTCTCGGACACCGGCTGGACCGACGTGCGCGGCTCGGCCTTCGACGCGGCGGACCGCGAGACGTCGAAGTTTTCGTACACGGTCGGCATCGGCATCGGCAGCAACCAGCTCAAGACCACCATGCAACAATACGACCTCGATTCGACATCGCTGGGACTACTCGCGAAAAAGACGAACCCGAGCAACGAATCGGCAACCTACGCATACGACGCGCACGGTCGGGTGGCGAGCGAGACGTATGCGGGCGATGCGGGTCGTACGGCTGCCCACGTGTACGTCTACGATCCGGACGGCCGCAAAGCGTCGGTCGTCTCCAACCAGTTCGGCACGCAGCAGTACGCTTACGACGCGGATGGCCGGCTCACGACCTCGATCGAACCAACCGGGGGCGGGGTGTCTTCTCCGGCGCAGATCACCTACGGCTACTACGCCAACGGCATGCGGTCGGCGGTCTCGGTCGCGTCGTCCGGACTGGCGCAGTCCAACGCGCTGACGTACAGCTATCGCACGGACGGACTCCTGCGCACGCAGGCGGTGAACGCATTCTCTAGCGGGACCTGGAGCAGGCAATATACCGATGCCGGCCGTCTTACCAGCGTGAGCGGGGCCGACACGCAGGCTCGTTCGTACGATGCCGCGGGCCAGTTGGCGAACTACACGATCTCCGCCGGCACGGCGTCTTACACCCACGACCCCGAAGGCAGTGTGCTGACCGAATATCTGCCGAACGTGCTGCTACCGGGCGCGGGCGCTCCGACGCCGGAGACAATCGCGAACGCCCTCAACGTGCGCGGCGAGCTCGTGGACAGCGCACCGACCGGCGGCGGCGGCGGCGCACACCGGCGCACGACGACGAACTCCGGCTGCACGGCTACGTCAACGATCCCGGTCCAGCTCAGCGACTACGACGCTTCGCAAGATCGCACGATCGATCCAGGCACCTGCGATCGCGTCAACGGCATCAGCCTCGCGCCCGATAGCTCAGTGCAAAGCGTCCAGTACGGCGGTCAGGAATACCCCAGCGGCACCAAAAACACCGTGGCGTTCGACGTTACCGGGCGCATCGTTCAAACGGTGCACTACGCGTACGGGTTCGCGGAGCGCAACGCCTCAGGTGGCCATGTTCCAGGTCACGGGAGTGGCGATCCCGGTGCCGCCGATGCCGGAGCCGGCTCTACCAGCGGCCCATCGCAAGGGATCGCGTCGTCAAGGCAAACGACATCGGTGCGGGCGTACGACATAGAAAACCATCTGCGCTCCCTGCAATCTACGCTACAGGGCAAAGACGCCAGCCAAAACACCGTCACGACGATCGGTCCGGCCACCACGGTCGGCTGGGGCCCGAACGGACACCCGAACCTGATCTCGCTCACGGTAGCCGGCTCAACGACGCACGAGTCGCTGCACTGGGACGGCGATATGATCCTGTTCGTCACCAACGATGCGGGCGCCGTCACCGACTTCAAGGTAGGACTCGACGGCGACATCACGCCGCACGACGTCGCATTCAGTGGACTCTCGGTGTACGACCGCGATCCAGCCGGCGTCATCGTCGAGACCTCCAACGCCAGCGGAAGCACGGGATTCAACCCGCTCGATCCGTCCACCGTCAGCGGCGCCGGTGCAGGCGGCACGCCCGGTTATCAAGCCGCTGTCGTGCCGGAGCAATACGTGCGCAACGACGGCTTCATGGTCGCCGGCGTGCAGATCAACGGCGTACGGGCCTACGATCCAATGATCGGCGCGTGGACAACGCCGGACGCGTACGAAGGTGACATCCACGATCCGGCTTCTCAGCAACATTATATGTGGAATCGCGGCAATGCGTTTGATTATCGAGACCCTAGCGGCTATGATTCAATGGAGACAGAGCGCGCGATCGAAGCTGAAATGTGGAATCTCAACCCTGGGATTGGGCGCGGTCTCGTCGAGAAGGCGCTGAGCAACACACGGTCCCAAGGCGTCCAGCAGCGGCTACGAGACATACGACAACGGGCGGATTCCGGAACATATCCTGATAAGTCGGGTTCGGCTGGGGGGCGCGGTAGCGGAAAGGCGTTTAACAATGGCGATCGCGCCGCTGTTCAGTCTGGAGGCTGCAGCGCTTGCGGACGCGCGACGCCGGGAAGACCGATTCAAGCAGATCACATCGTTCCAAAATCCGGCGGTGGGAATAATTCGCCGGACAATCTACAAGGGTTATGTTATATTTGCAACGCGAGCAAAGGAGCTAATACACCGGACGGTTGGTTGAGTAAGCTTTTTGGTGACACCTATATCCCGAAGCCAGGAGCAGCGCCTCCACGCCCGCATTGAGGTCCCATGAACCATAATCTCCGACTGAGGGCACCCAGCGGCCCCGGCACGGATACCGAAAGCAGCAATCTCGTCAAGGTCGTCGTTGATGGCATTCAGTCCACCCATCCGGCGTTCGGCGACGTTACCGAGGAGGCACTATGGGCACGCCGGCTTCACGACGGTAGTTTTCAGATCGACAACATACCCTTCTTTAAGCGAGGACTTAGCTATGGCGACGTCGTCAACGTGCGGCCGGGTAACGACGACGTGCTTCACGTCGGTGATGTTATCGGCCGCAGCGGACACTCGACCTATCGTGTAGCCGTCCAAGCTCCGCTCAAAGACCGGCAACACGCCGACTATCACGAGCTCTTGAGCACGTTGAAGTATCTCGGCGTCAATGTCGAATCAGCGACGCCGACGTTCTTCGCAGTCGATGTACCACCGACAACGCCGGCGCAGGCCGTGTACGATGTACTTGAACTCGGGCTCGAGTACGGTATTTGGGACTTCGACGAAGGATACGCCGCTCCGTCGCCGGACGACCATAAGCCATGAAGTGGGTCTCATTCTGCTAGGAACCATATCAGCCGGGTGACGAAAAACCATGAGCTGGGCTCATCCTGAGCGAGGAACTATTTCGTTGGAATGCAGCAATATCGTAAAATGGACAACGCACGTGTTAGACGGACTTCACGATGCGCCATTAGATGACGCCGAATTAACGGATGGTGGAGGAATCACTATGCCTCACACGCGGCTCGGCGGACATTCTTTCTGTGCGCGGAACCACGATGGACCAAGTCTATGTACAGGCCCTTGGCGTCTCGAGCGCTTCCGTAATAGTCGGCCCACCGTTGACGAATTCAACAAACCAATTCTTGAAAAGCACAGACTTCACGCGGTGGCTTCAGACCGACGACGCCGTGGACGTCCTCTCCGTCGTCGTGTCCGTATCGGACAGCCCGCCCGGCGGGTGCGTCCTAGACATCGCGGGCGCTACGAACGAATGCGTGCGATTGGTGCTCTGGTGCGCGTCCCTCACCTTTCGAAGTGAAAGTAAGGTCGGCGACATAGCGCTCGCGCTTCCTTAGCTTGGAGGTGATCCGCTTCCGTGGACACTTTCCGCTTTACGGCGAAAGGGAGAGGTAGCCTCGAATCGACAGCCTGATATGTGATGACTTTCCCAGCGCGCGCCCGAGGAGCCGGGAAAAGAAACAGTCATCGTGAGACAAACCCGTCGCAATCACACGGCGGCCTTCAAGGCGAAAGTAGCTTTGGCCGCGATCAAAGGCGACCAAACTATTTCTGACCTCGCCAAGCGTTTCGACCTGAATCGAACTCGATTGCGCACTGGAAGGCGTAGCTGCTGGAGCGCGCCGGCGAAATCTTCGAGGGCGGCGAACCGGCCAAGAACGATGTCTCCGACGGCAAAGACCTGCACGCCAAGATCGGCCAGCTGGTGCTGGAGAACGATTTTTAGCGCCCGCGCTCGGACGCATCGACGGCCGAGCGCAAAGCGATGATCGATCGCGACCACGCTTTGCCGCTCACGCATCAAGCGGAGCTGCTCAAACTCTCGCGGAGCTCGCGGTACTACGAACCGGCTCCGATCGGCGCAGCGGACTTGGAACTCAGAGAAAAACTTCGTTTTGATAAGGGTGAGCCGGGAAAGCCAGGGATGCGCGGAAAGACCACGAGCAAGACGACCGCGGGAAGGAGATCTCGCGCCAAACACCCCGAACGGCGGGCAATGACTTCTTATGGATAGCACATCACCGAGTAATGCTGACCTGCAGCTAGCTCGCAGTGTTCTGGCGTCGTATTCCGATCTGCACGATGCGCGCCTAGTGACGCTTATACTCGACGAAAATCGAAACCTTACTATGCGGTTCTTCGCGGAATGCTATGAAACGGGGAACGTCGCGGCGATCATCGTTTCGAGCGGTGGTGTGCGCGACTTGCGAATCATGCCCCCGCGGAGCGGCGCGTTGGGGTTCGAGGATTTTGCCTTCCCGCTGAATACAAGCATCGATCATATCGACCTTACCGTGCGAGAAGGCCTTGTGCACGCAATCGTGCGCGGCACGTATGGGTGGCTCGTCGCCATAGTGAGCGAGACCTTCCATGTTGAGATTGGACCGGCGCCAGATTCTAAGGTAGTCGAGATCGTCAATTCTTAGTGCGTGGCCACTCGTGAACTGTTTCCACCGTCTCGTCCATCCAAAGGGGACGCGGCTATTCTGATAATAATACGGTCGCACACGACGCGACGAAGCAGTTATCGAGTCAGGCGGGACATCTTATGGCAAAGTGGTTTCTGAACAGTGCATTCGTCACCCTAAATAGTGGCGGGATCGTACACGCCTACCCTGGAGCTCGCTTCATTACTGCGACTTTAGTCGGCGATGATAGAGAGCTGGTAACCTTTCTGGATCAGCACCACAGGTCGTTGATGCTGGCAATGGTCATGAGCCAGCCCACAAGTTCGCCCGAACGCGGACGAAACTGAATACCGAATTCTCGTTGTGTGCGAAGGGGATGCCGTCGAAGATCCCCTTCCTGAAATCGTAAGCGGCTTTTCGCGTGACGAGAGGACGTATGTTGTCTGCGTAGAGCGTGCTCAATGAACTGAAGCTGGCCCGCCTTGGCGGATAGTTGTTGGTTGGGGGCGGACATCTTTAATAAGGCTGGCGGCGGGAAAGGGACCGTCACGCTTCCCGACGGGACGAAGGTGGCACCAAATGGCGTACGCCTCCGTCCGGCAACGCCGACTAAGGGTGCACGCGTTGATATTCCTGCCCACGGTACTACGCCTCCAGAAGGAGTCCATTGGCCGGACCCGCCGAAGGTGCAATCGTGAATATCGGTTTGGCGGCCTTGTTGACACCGGTCAAAGGCCAAACGGTCGCAGAGGTTCTGTTGCAGGAGTATGCTTCTTCCGGTTATCTCGCGGCGTTCCTGAACATCGTGCCGAAATAGTCGTTTTCGATCCAAAGTGCTGAAGTCGCAGAGTCGCCGTTCGAAACGTTTACAATAACCTGCTCCTGGGTCGATGGCGAAAGAGACGACAATACGAGGGCAGCCTTTCCTTGGCGTTCGATACCCCTTAACATGTCCGTAAGTAATGTGGCGATCGTTCAAAGAGAAGAATGGATTGCCGACCGATGCATGGCGGAGAATTCGGCACTCGCCGGCAATCAGACTCTCATTGATGTCGGGCCGCTCGGATCGGCGCCTCCGTTGGCCGTCAAAATAAACATCACGTGCGGAATCGTGCTACGAGCGACGCCGCGGGGCGACGCGATTCTGTTCTATCTCAACGAACTTCCGGGAATCCTAGGCGTGAGTACTGACAAGCTCGAAGTCGACGACTTCAGTCGCCGCTATACCGAGATTCAAATTTAGGAAAATCGATTTCGTATTGACATGTGGACGCCGGTCCTCACCAAACGTATCGCCACCGTCGTTTCGCAGGGCGATACTATCCTTGTCGAAACAGGCGTCGAACGCCGTCGATTATCGCGATCCCAGCGGCTACGATACCGTTCTGAACTTCGACTCCAACCCAAACAGCAATATACCGTGACGTCAGCAGTGTTCCCATATCGCCGACCTGCCATCGCCGCCACATCTTTGCTGAAGGAAAGACCTATGTGTTGAGCCCTGAGCATTTTCCTCACGGTCCGGTCCGGCTTCACCTATGAAGGACGCGACGGAGATCGTCATCCTCGGCGAGGACAAGCCCACCGTGGATCGCTTTGCGGAAGCGTTTCGAACTGCCAAACTTCGTTTCTTTAAGGTAGCCTTTCTGCCGGCACGGAAAATAATTTCCGAGCCAGACTTTGATGCGCTTTACTGGACCTTACCGGCAGCGGAACGGTGGAACGTGCGCCCCGTTGAGGATGTTATTCAAATCGTCCGAACGAGTGAGGCTGACCGCCGGGAAGGATGGCCGGATTACCTGCTTGTCGGCCTTGCGCTTAGCGCACCGAATGCCGTTGATCTTGAGACGGGGTTTCGGGCTTGGTCACGAGCACTGCTGAACGCTCTCGCTGAGCCTGCATCGGCGACCATTTCTCGAGTCAAAGTCCCGATGGATATGATTGCGCTAGAGCGCCTCGACCCGAAAGGGGTTGCAAATACCCTTGCTGACGCGGAGCGCGAGTTGGATTAACCGTTCAGGGTGGACCGCTAGCGGCTCAAGATCGAACAGGAGATTTTGTGAAAAGCCGTGGCCTGGTTCGCTCGAGAGGCCGTCATCCAATTCTTGAAAAGCACAGACTTCACGCGGTGGCTTCAGACCGACGACGCCGTAGACGTCCTCTCCGTCGTCGTGTCCGTATCGGACAGCCCGCCCGGCGGGTGCGTCCTAGACATCGCGGGCGCTACGAACGAATGCGTGCGACTGGTGCTCTGGTGCGCGTCCCTCACGTTTCGAAGTGAAAGTAAGGTCGGCGACATAGCGCTCGCGCTTCCTTAGCTTGGAGCTGATCCGCTTCCGTGGCCACTTTCCGCCTTACGGCGAAAGGGAGAGGTAGCCTCGAATCGACAGCTGATATGTGATGCCTTTCCCAAAAGGGGGCTAAGTCGAATAAGGAGTTTACACCAAGAGCGCCCTCGCGATAAAGAAGAGATTCAAAGATAGCGTGAAACCAATGCCGACCACAGGCTCATTAGAGAAACTCGTCGTGGATTTGCCTGAGAACGATCAAGGGGCAGCGGAGTTGTTATGGGCGCTGTCGCTAGGCGAAGGGGTTTTCAAACTACAAAACGTTCCGATCTGGGCATACGGGTTGGCGTTCGATGACATCGTCGAGGCGGTGCTGCAGAACGACGAACGTTTTCACTATACGCGAATCCGGCATCGCAGTGGACTGCTGACGGTGCGGATCGCTGGCCCCGAGGCGCCGCGATCCGAGTTTGAGGAGCTCACGAATTCGCTCGCCGCGCGAGCTGTGGCGGCCGAACACTTTAGCGACGTTTACGTCGCTTTTGCGATCGCCGCCGACGATTACAATGCTTGCTTTCGATCGTCGAAAACGCCGAAAAGACCGGCCTTATTTTCGCTGAAGTTGCTAACGATGAAGAGGTCAGTCAGACCGAGTAAGTCTGATGTTTTCTGTCTGTACATTGGTTAGCTCCAAGAACCAGTGTCCAATGGGGGAGCAACCGGTGCATGACTCGGAGAACTTCAGCACGAGGATATCATGCAAAATCCCCGGCTTTCGAATTATTTTTGCAGGTAGGGTCTGCCTGACTGCAACCCAAAGGAGCAACGATGGCCGATAAGATCGCCCCCTGCCTATGGTTCGACGGCAACGCGGAGGACGCTGCCGGATTCTATGCGCAGACCTTCCCCGATAGCCGCATCGACGCAATAAATCGGTCGCCGTCCGACTATCCTGATGGGAAAGAAGGCGATGTGTTGACGGTCGAGTTTACGGTCCTCGGCATGCCGTTTGTCGGGCTCAACGGTGGTCCGCAGTTCAGCTTCGACGAGGCAATC
Organism: Candidatus Elarobacter sp.; assembly: GCA_036403315.1. Taxonomy (GTDB): domain Bacteria; phylum Vulcanimicrobiota; class Vulcanimicrobiia; order Vulcanimicrobiales; family Vulcanimicrobiaceae; genus Vulcanimicrobium. The sequence goes on along the minus strand of DASWRD010000039.1, from coordinate 8,488 downwards.
TCGTTTCAAGTATACACCGACGACCAAGCTGAAACCGACCGCTATTGGCATGCGATCGTCGATGGCGGCGGTTCGGAAAACGCCTGCGGCTGGTGCACCGACCGCTTCGGGCTTTCCTGGCAAATCGTTCCGCGTGCGCTAATGGACGCGATCAAAAGCTCGGACCGTCCGGCCGGCAAGCGCGCAATGGACGCGATGATGCAAATGACGAAGATCGACATCGCAACAATTGAAGCAGCAGTAAAGGGCTGACCAGGGGACGCGACCAGGTTGCCGGACATCTCGCGGTCGCCCGACGAGGCGCTGCGCGCGGCGCACACGGCGAACAACTCAGCCCTACGTCGCGGAGTTCGACGGCTTCGACGTCGTGAAGGCTGCCGCGTACGATGAGCGCGCGGTCGCGCACTTGATGCAGGCCGCCGACATTGTGCACTCACGCGCGAAGATCGAAAGCACGATTCGCAATGCCCATACGCTCATCGCGCTCCAGCACAAGTTCAGCTCGATCCGCACGCATCAAACCTCGTTCCCGAGCTACGACGAACTGCGCCGCGACACTGCGAAGCGCTTCGCCTATCTCGGCGACATGAACACGTACTACTGGCTCTTTTGGACGGGCGCACCCGTCCCGGACGTCGAGGCGTGGCTGAAGACGCGAGACGTCGACCACCCCGCATTCCTGAGAGGGTGACCCGGCGTCACGTTAGGCCATAGGGATCGGTTCGGCAATCGCTAATTCAGGCCTCCTAAACAACCAAGCCGGAGGCAACCACCGTCATGCGTAAATCCCTCATCGGTGCAGTCAGCCTGTTCGTTCTTCTTTGGACAGGCGATCCCCAATCGGTAAGCGCGCAATTGATGCCGTGCGCCACCCCCACGGTCAAGGTCGCGGCATGCGTCGCCGGGGCACCACTGCGTACGTCGGGGCGGCTGTTGTTCATCGAAAATGCCGCGCAACCGGTCGACCTGAGCGTCGAAGCGGTCGGTACCCAGCTTACGGCCGCGGCGGGAAACATCGGCCCGACGACAACCGCGGGCGGACGGCTCGCTGCGCGATGGACGCCGAGTAGCGATCGTCTCGTCCAATTCATCCAGACGGACGCGGGAGCGGTTGCGGCCATTGCGGTGCTCTTGCCGGCCCTGCAGCTAACCAGCGTACGCGACGGCCTGAACGACCGTGCCGCAACCGCGCGTATCGAGCTCGCCGGGCTAGGAAGCGCCGACGTCGCAATCGACGTCTCGACGGATGCCCCCGTCGCTCGATTCACGCCGGTCGCAGGTTCGATCATCGGCATCACCGGTGCGTTGCGGCTCGATGATTCGTCGAATAGCCTTTCGATCACCGCAAAACTGCCGGGCACGAGCGAACGCACGATGCTCGTATCGGTGGCGCCGTCGGGCATCACGGCTACGGCTGGGCCGGGAGGCGGGACGTTCGGCATCGCCGGAATCGACTTCGACGCGTCAACGCTCCGATTTTCAACCCGCTTCGAGAACGGTCGACCAGCAATTGCACTCGACGGCGCGTCATCCGCGACGGCGCTGCTCGGGAAAGACGTCGCGCTCAATCTACCCCTTGTCGCGCGCGACGGAAAGTTGATGCTCGGTTGCCCAAAGGTGACGGTCGGCGCAGACAAGCCTCTGTTCGCGGTCGATGCCGGAATTTTGAATGGCCTAGGGGTCGCGCTCCACAGTATAACGCCTGCATGTGACGGGGAATCGCTGTCGAGCCTGGCGATCGACGCGGCAATTTCGCTCGGGAATCTGACGCTCCCGGCGAACACCCTCGTGTATATGAGGCTCACGCTTCAGCCGAATCAAACGGCGGCGGTGAGCTTCGTGGATGTCGCGGGCCAAAGGCTCGCGTCACCACCGTCTTTGTCGCTCGCACCGCAGGCAAGCGTCAAGTTCGGCAGTGTCGCGCTTCGACTTTCGCAGCTCGCCTTCGACCCCCAGCCCAAGACGGCAGCATTACGGCTTCGACCGAAACTGGAGCTCATGGTCGGAAGCATCGACGTTCTCAAGGCGGCGTCCGATGACTTCGCTCTGGACCTTATGCCCCAAGATAGCTCCGAAAAGGTTCACATCACGTGCGTCCGCAAGCCGGCCGAACAGGCGATCCCGTTACCACTCCCGTTCCGAGGGACCGCGACGCTGCGCCCTGTTTGCGAACACGATGACGGTACGGGTACGTTACAGGGGATCCATTCCGGGCCGATCGCGCTTGCGGTGGACCTCGGTGCCGGTGATTCCGCACTCGACGTAACCGTGCCGGGATTCACGGCGCAAAAGGGCCGGGCGGTGAAATTCGATCTCGAAAACGCCGGCGGCATTGCCAAGCTGCGGACCGTCCCGTTGAAATTCGCCGGCATGACGGGCAGTGTCGACGTTACGGCGCGGTACGACACCGTTGCGGATGACGTCGTCCTCGACGCTGCCGGGGCTCTGGACATGGGTGGTCCTTTCGACAAGACCACCTTGACGCTGTCCAAGTTCGCGTACGGCCTGCACCAGCGCACGATCGTACCCCCAGCGCTCGCATTCGTCGGCGGCAGCGTCCGCATCATGGGTTTCGCCGCGACCACTTGCGAGAAGGGGATCATATACGAGAACTCGATCCTCAGCGCGTGCGTCGGGCTCTCGCTGCCGGTGCACTTCAAGCAGCGCGTGACCCAATTCGATTTGTCGAAAGCAGATCCGGCCGATGCGTCGGCGGTCAGCGTGCACGACGCCGATGCGCCTCAACTGCAAATTCACGCAACGCGCGCGGCTTCCGGCACGTTCAGCGCGACCGTCAGTTTTACCAACAACCCGCGGATCGCGTGCAAAGATTCCGAGCATCGCGCCGAGGACATCGGCGTAAAGTACGGCGCCCACTTCGGTCTCTTCGACGGCTGCATCCGGCAATTCGCGATCAAGCGCGGTGCGCTCTCCGCGATCGACAGCGCCGTCTGCAGTTCGACCGAAGGAACGAACATCGCCGCGGCGTGGACGCTCCACCATCCCGATGACATCGCGGCGTTCGCCGCTGCGAAATTTGCATCGTTCGGCGGTCCGGTGCGAGCCGGACCGGCCGTCGCTCTCTCCGAGCCCGTGCCACTCGACTCGAACACGACCGGCGACGGCTACATGATCGTCTGCGGCGACGTGCACTTCGACCGCTTTTTGCCCCCTGCCAACTATGCCGTGTTGGAAGCGGCGTTTACCGAGCGGGCGTTTGTCGGCGCGGCCCGCTTGAACGACGTTGCGGTGAACGTGTTGGGCGGCACCGTCAAAGTGACCAAGATTAGAATCGCGATGACCGAGAGAGAACGATCCGTTCACTCGGAATCTACGATAAGTGTCGGGAACGGTCCACAAGGTTACCCGATCTCGTTCACCGACCTCGGCTTCCGCTTCCGGCGCGACGCGGTCGACGACACCAAGTGGAAATTTGAGCCGATCGTCGTCGTGGACAAAAGCCGCACGATCTTCGATAACGTCCCGAGGCTTGTTCAAGATTTCGTCGCAATGTGGGCCGCGCGGGGATTCCGGTTTCGCTTGTAGGCCGTCTGCGACGTTGAGGTTGCGACTCGCCGCACATGCCCGTGTCTTGGACGTGTCCGGCGAGTCCCGTTTTCACGCAGCGCCTCCGCGTCAGCCGCCGGTCACCGTTCCGCTCCCGGTCTTCCAGATCTCGTTCGTCGTCTCGCGGATCAGGTCGCCCGCGCCGGCTTGGACGTTCTCGCCGTCCACTTGCAGCTCGCTCAGCACGACCTCCGGGATGATCTGATTGATCGTCATCACGACGTGCGCATAGTCCGCGAGGTGCCGCTTCGCGAGATCCGCGGTCGCCGTGTCGCCGAGCGCGACGGTCGTCGTGTAGAGCATCGTGTAGCTGATCGTCGCGAGGTTCAGCGCGGTGTAGTCGTCGCGCAGGTTCTTCGACACCTTGGTCTTGCGCACGCTGTCGATCGCCGCCGCGCCGGCGCCGAGCAGGCTGCTCCACGCCGATTTGATCGGGCTGCCCGCATGGCCGCCGAGCTGTTCGAGACATTGCTCGAGCGCGGTGACGTGCGAGTCCGTCAGGCTTTTGACGCTCGTGATCACGGCGAGCGCGCCGGGAAATTTCTTCGTGTCTTCCAGGTCGAGCTGCCGCTGCAGCGGCTGCGCGATGTGGCGTTCCAGCGCCAGCATGTCGCTGACGTAGGTTTGGATCGAGTGCCGTTCGCTCTCGCCGGTCCCCTGCGCGGACGAATCGTAACGGATCGCTGAATCTTGGGTCGTTCCGAGGTCACTCATACCTGACGTTGTGCCCGCGAAGGCGAAGCGGCACGCGGGTCGAGGGCTCTCTCGCTCTGCCGAACGCGACCCGGCTCACACGGGCACGGTGCGTTCCCGTTTCCGGACCTGGTCGGCGCGCAAGCGCAGCACGAACGTGGTGCCGGCCGCCGAGGAGCTTGCGAGGACGAGCGTCCCGCCGGCGCGCTCGACGGCACGCTTGGCGATTGCCAGCCCGAGCCCCGAGCCCTCGACATCGCCGCGCGTCGCGCCGCGGTAGAAGCGGTCGAAGATCGACTCCCGGTCGTCGGGATGGATCCCCGGGCCCTGATCCGCCACCGTCACTTCGACGCCGCCGTCGCCGGACGCGTCCGCGACGATGCGGACCGCTGCGCCTGGCGCGTACTTGATCGCGTTGTCGACGACGTTCGCGATCGCTTCGTGGATCTCGGTGAGGTCGCCGATGACGGTCGCGTCCACCGCGCAGTCCAGCGCGATCGGCAAGCCGGGATGCAGCAGCTTGCGCGCGTCGACGATCTGCTCCAGCAGCGGGCACAATTCGAACGGCTCGGGCGGGCGCACGTCCTCGCCTTCCATCCGCGCGAGCAGCACGAGGTTGTCGATCAGCGTGCGCATGCGCGCGCCTTCGATCCCGATCGCGGAGAAGATGCGGCGCGAGCGCTCGTCGCCCGCGTCGGCGCGCCGCCGCAGCAAGTCGATGTAGCCGAGCACGATCGTGAGCGGCGTGCGCAGCTCGTGCCCCGCGTCGGCGACGAACTGCCGCATCTGCGTCTCCGCTTGCTGGCGCTCGACGAACGCCGCGGCGACCTGCGACGCCGCCGCGTTGTAGGCCAGCGCGATCGCGTCGAACTCGCTCTTGCCGGCGACCGCGACGGGGTGCGGCCGAAAGTCGCGCGCCGCGAACCGCTGCAGCGCGTGCGTCACCTCGATCAGCGGATCCAGCACCTGCCGCGTGATGTAGCGCCCGCCGAACCACGCGAGCACGCCGGCGACCGCGCTGACCAGGATGATCCCGGCGAGCAGCCACACCGCGATGCGCTGAAAGTCTTCCGCCGCCGCGGAGAGCTGCAGATCGCCGTCCAGGAACTCGATGCGCTGCGTTCGCGTGCCGAACGCGGTCGCCAGCGAAAGCCCCAGCCGCGGCGACGCGAAGCGCAGCGTGCGCACGTCCTGGTGCACGACTTGGCCGTTGACGATCGTGTACGGGATCGGCGCGCGGTCGGGACGGCCGCGCTCGCCCGCCGGCGCAGGCGGGCGCCGCGTGGCGTACATGACGACGCCCGTGCGGTGGTCGCGGTGCTCGAGCTCGACCGCGGCGCTCTCGAAAGTCTGATGGCGCACGGCCGCACGCGCGGCGAACGCCGCCGCCTCGCGCGCACCGTCGCTGATGCCGTCGCTCACGATGCGCGCGTAGAACGACATCGCGACCAGCGCGGCCACGAACGCGATGACGAACACCAGCGCCACGGCGGCCGCGACGTACCAGAACGTCAGCCGCCGCGCGAACCTGGTGAACACCGTGTCAGGAGCTCAGTGCGCGCGCAGCGCGTAGCCCGCGCCGCGAATCGTGCGAATCAGCTTGGGTTCGAAGCCGGCGTCGATCTTCGCGCGCAAGTACGACACGTACGTCTCGACGGCGCCGGGCCCGACGTCACGATCGGTCCCCCACACGAGGTCGAGCAGCTGGTCGCGCGTGAACACGCGCTCGGGGTTGCGCACGAACGTGAGCAGCAGCGCGTACTCGCGCGCCGACAGCTCGATGCGGTGCTCGCCGCGCTTCACGTCGCGGCGGTCGAGATCGATCGTGAGATTGGAGTACGACACGATCGACGGCTGCTCGAGCCTTGGGCGGCGCAGCGCCGAGTAGAGGCGCGCGACGAGCTCTGACATCTCGAACGGTTTGGGGATGTAGTCGTCCGCACCGCGGCGCAGGCCGGTGATGCGATCGTCGGTGTCCGACTTCGCGCTCAGCATCAGGATCGGCGCCTCGGTGATGCGCCGCAGCATCGGCAGCAGCTCCAGGCCGTCGATGAACGGCAGCATCACGTCGAGCACGATCGCATCGGGCCGCCAGTCGCGCACGAGCTGCAGCCCCGTCCGCCCGTCGGGCGCGCTGCGCACCTCGAAGCCGTCCTCCGCGAGGCCCAGCTCGAGGAGGTCGCGGAGGTGGCGCTCGTCGTCGATCACGACGACCCGGTGCGTGGCGGCGGCCATGACCTACGGTTTGACGCTGCCCCCGCCGGTTCCGAGATCCGGCGGCCGCACGACGAACAGCCCGATGTTCGGCGCGTAGTAGAACGCGTTGCCGCCGAACCCACCGCGCCGGCTTTGACCGGCGGGACGCGGGCTTTCGCCGGGCCGCGGCGACCGGTCGGGCCGGGGCGACGCTGCCGAAGCCGGCGCAGCGGAAGGCTGGGGCGACGCACCGGGTGCCGGCGATGCCCCCGGCACCGCGGCGGCTTGCACGCCGGCTTCGACGTCGAAGCCTTTCGCTTTCGCTTCGGTCGTGGTCATCACGGTGCCGTACGCGCATGACGCCACCGAGCGCAGCGGCAGCAGCGCGGCGAGCAGCTCGGGCGGCGGCGTGGTCTGCTGGCGCTGGTCGGTCGAATTCGGGGACGACGCGGTCACGCGTTCCTGGAAGCCGCCGGGGCCTGCGGGTCCGCCGGGCTCGCCGCCGGGTCCGCCCGGCCCGCCGGGCGGTCGCGCCCCGCCCGCGGCGGCGCCGGCGGGAGGCCTCGCGGCGCGCATCTTGTCGAGCACGGCCTGCGGGATGTTCGGGCCCAGCCCGAGGTACCACGTCCCCTTCGGGTCGCCGTGCGGCGTGACGGTCATGCCTTCGACCGCCGGCAGCGGCGTCTGACCGGCGCCGTACGCCGCCGCGGCAACCCCGATTTGCGCGAGGACTTTCTGCGCCTCGGGCTTGAGGTCGGCGGTGCACTCCGTGCGGCTCGCCGCGACGGTGAGCGGGTCGACGCCCGGCGGCGGCGCGATGAACTGCAAGCGCCCGAAGTTGAGGCCGCCGCGCGGCTGATTCGCTCCGCCGGCCGCGCCGACGGTCTGCCCGCCGCGCGCGCCGCCCGCGGCTCCGCGCGACAGCCCCGCGCCCGGCCGCGCGCCGGTGTTGAACGAGTACGACACGGTGTAGCTGCGCGGCGCGTTCGGCTGCGCGGCTTGCAGCAGCGAGCCGCCGCCGCTCAGCGGGATCGGCTGCGCGTACTGCAGCGTCGAGAAGTAGCCCGTCTCGGTGTTGAACAGGTTCGACGCGAACACCGTGAGCCGCCCCATCCCCAGCGCGTGCGACAGCCCGACGTTCACGAGCGTGAACGGCGCGAGCCGCTGGTTGTTGTTCGGTCCGACGTAGCGCGCGTTGGCGAGAAACTCCACGCCGCTCCACGGCTGCAGCGCGTCGATCGTGAGGTTGCCGGTGTGCAGCGGGCGCCCGGGGATCTGCGAGTCGAGGATGAGCGTGCTGTCGAGCCCGGTGAAGCGCGGGTCGGCTGCGGTGACCTGCGCGGAGCTGGTAGTGTACGACGGGATGACGACGACGTTCTTGCCGATGCCGATGCGCGCGGTCGCGGTGTAGCCTTGGTAGACGCGCGTCGTTCCGCCGATGAGCTGCGACACGTACAGCGACTGCGCCGTCGGTGCCGAGAAGCCCGGGCACACTTGCCCGAAGTAGCCCGACACGGCGTCGAAGTACGGATCGCCCGGGAACAATCCGAGGCTCGCCGCGGTGACCTGCGCGTTGACGAGCTGGCCGGCTTGGCTCTGGCGGTACGCGTTGAGCGAGAACTGGCCGTGCGCCCACGTATGCGTCCACGATGCGTCGTAGCTCAGCGCCGATTGGTGACCCGGCGTGTCGCCGGGGCCGCTCACCTGCGCGGTGTTCGCATAGCAGTTGACGCGCGCGGCGTTCGGGTCGCTGAACGAGCGCACGAGGCCGTTCGCCGCCTGCGAGCTGCCGACGGAGATCGACGCGTTGTAGCTGTCGGCGTTCGTCGGGCGCCAGCTCGCGCTGAAACCGCCGAGCAGCGACGAGCCGCTGCCCGTCGTGCCCGCGTACGAGATGTTCGGCCCGAGCGTGAGCTTGTCGTTCACTTTGAACTGGTCGGCGAACTGCACTTGGCGCGACGCGGTCGCGAACGTCGACGGCCGCACGAACGCCGCGGTAGTGCCGCTCAGCACGAGCGGCGTCGAGGTGGTG
>DASWRD010000038.1:0-59012 GCA_036403315.1 Candidatus Elarobacter sp. | reverse complement strand
CTGCTCCCGCATCATCTTCACCGCGACGTCCGCCAGCTCCTTCACGATCGAGTCGACATCGCGGCCGACATAACCGACCTCGGTGAACTTCGTGGCCTCCACTTTCACGAACGGCGCATTCGCCAGCTTCGCGAGCCGGCGCGCGATCTCCGTCTTGCCCACGCCGGTCGGACCGATCATCAGGATGTTCTTGGGCGCGACTTCTTTGCGCACGTGCTCGGGCAGCCGCTCGCGGCGGTAGCGGTTGCGCATCGCGACGGCGACGGCGCGCTTGGCGTCGCCCTGGCCGACGATGTAGCGGTCGAGCTCGCCGACGATCTCGCGCGGCGTGAGGTCTTGGGGGTTCTTCACAGCGACAGCACTTCGACGTTGTCGTTGGTGTAGATGTCGATGCGGCCGGCGATGCGGAGCGCTTCCTTCGCGATCGACGCCGCGTCGAGCGACGAGTGCTCCAGCAGCGCCATCGCCGCCGCTTGCGCGTACGGTCCGCCGCTGCCGATCGCGGCGACGCCCTCGTCGGGCTCGATCACGTCGCCGGTGCCGCTGAGCACGAACAGGTGCTCGGCGGTGCCGACGATCAGCAGCGCTTCGAGCCGGCGCAGCGCGCGGTCTTGGCGCCAGTCCTTGGCGAGCTCGACGGCGGCTCGGAGCACGTTGTCTTTGTAGGCGCTCATCTTGCCCTCGAATTTCTCGAGCAGCGTGATGCCGTCGGCGGCGCTGCCGGCGAAACCGGCCAGCACCTTGCCGCCGGCGATCGTGCGCACCTTGCGCGCGCCGTGCTTCATGACGGTTTTGTCGACGGTCACCTGACCGTCGCCCGCCATGGCGATCTTGCCGTCCCGGCGGACCGCGCAAATCGTGGTGGATCGTATACGCATCTGGACTAGCTACTCGCCCCGTGACGGCGGGGTTGCAGCCGCCTCAGCGCGCGGCGACGACCGCTTGCACGGGCCGCGGCGCGACCTCGGCGGCGAACGCGTCGATCGCCGCGAGCGCGCGCTGCGCCATGCGCGCGCGGCGCTCGCGCTTCTCGCGCACGTTCTCCGCGAGCGGCGAGAAGAACGTCCACGTCACGTTCGCGGGTTGGAAATCCGGCGACTCGGTGTTCTGCAGATGCGCGATGACGGCGCCGAGCGCGGTGTCCGCCGGGACGGCGACAGGTTCGAGGCCGAGAAGCTCGCGCGCGGCGGCGATGCCGGCGATCGTGCCGCACGCGGCCGCTTCGACGTAGCCTTCGGCGCCCGTGATCTGCCCGGCGAAGAACACGCGCGGGTTCGCGCGCAGCCGCAGCTCGGCGGTGAGCAGCCGCGGCGAGTCGATGAACGTGTTGCGGTGCATCACGCCGAGCCGCAGCCACTCCGCGTTCGCGAGCCCGGGCAGCTTGCCGAACGCTTCTTTTTGCGCCGGCCATGTCAACCGCGTCTGGAAGCCGACGAGGTTGAGCGCGGTGCCTTCGGCGTTCTCCTTGCGCAGCTGCACGACGGCGTGCGGCGCCTTGCCGGTGCGCGGATCGCGCAGACCGACGGGTTTGAGCGGGCCGAAGCGCAGCGCATCCTCGCCGCGCGCGGCCATCTCCTCGATCGGCAGGCAGCCTTCGAAGTACGGCACGTTGCCCGCCGCGGCGTCCGCCTCGAACCCGTGCGGGTCGTGCTTCGGCAGCGAACGCAAGTCCGCGATGAACTGCGCGTAGGTCTCGCGGTCGAGCGGGATGTTGAGATAGTCGTCGCCCTCGCCCTTGTCGTAGCGCGACTTGCGGTACATCACGCCGGTATCGATGGAGTCGAGCGCCACGATCGGTGCGGCGGCGTCGTAGTAGTGCAGCCGCCCGCCGACGAGCTCGTCGACCGCATTCGCCAGCGGATCGGACGGCAGCGGACCGCACGCGACGACCACCGTACCGGACGGGATCGCGGTGACCTCTTCGCGGCGGATCTCAAGGTTCGGTAGCGCCGCGAGCCGCGATTCCACCAGCGCGCCGAACCGCTCGCGGTCGACGGCCAGCGCGCCGCCGGCGGGCACCGCCGCATCGCGCGCGCTGGTGACGATGAGCGAATCCAGCCGCGCGAGCTCTTCCTTCAGCAACCCGACGGCGTTCTCGAGCGCCGCGCCGCGCAGCGAGTTCGAGCACACCAGCTCCGCGAGCGTCCCCGTGTGGTGCGCGGGTCCGCGCTTGTGCGGCCGCATCTCGTACAGCACGACCGAAGCGCCGCGCCGCGCGGCTTGCCACGCCGCTTCGCAGCCCGCGAGCCCACCGCCGACTACCGTAACGTCAGGCATGCAACCTCACACGGGTTCCAGCTCCGCTTCGGCTTCGTCGGAGTCCGGGTGCGGGCCCAGGCCGGTCGCGTGCGCGCGGTCCGTGTGGCAGACGTACGTGACGCCGCCGCCCCGCTTCCGTTTTTCGACGACGTAGTCGCCGCACACCGCGCACGGCTGCGGCGCGACCGGGTCCCACGACACGAAGTCGCACGCCGGGTAGTTCGCGCAGCCGTAGAACGTGCGGCCCTTGCGCGACTTGCGCTCGGCGATCATCCCGCCGTCCTTGGGGCACTTCACGCCGGTGTCTTTGAGGATGGGCTTCGTCGTCTTGCACTCGGGATAGCCCGTGCACGACATGAACTTTCCGAAGCGGCCGGTCTTGATCACCATGGGCTTGCCGCAGTTGACGCAGACCTCGTCGGTCGGCTCGTCACGCTGCTCGAACTTCGGCAGCACGCGCTCCGCCTCGGCCAGCTCTTTCTCGAAGTCGGCGTAGAACGCGCCGAGCACCTTCGCGGTCGCATCCCAGTCGCCGCCGGTATCCGCGAGCGTGTCAAGCTGTCCTTCCATCGACGCGGTGAACTTCGGGTCGACGATGTCGGGGAAGTGCTTCTCGAGCAGATCGTTCACTTGCTCGCCGATGTCCGTCGGGTGGAAGCGGCGTTCGAGCTGCTCAACGTAGCCGCGCGCCTGGATGGTCTCGACGATCGCGCTGTACGTCGACGGCCGGCCGATCCCGTTCTCCTCGAGGGTACGCACCAGGGTCGCTTCCGTGAAGCGCGGCGGCGGCTCGGTGAAGTGCTGCTTGGGGTCGACCGACTTCGCGTCGAGGTCTTCGCCTTCGCTCAGCTTCGGCAGGATCGCGCGCGGCTTCGCGCCCTTCGCGGTCGCGCCGCCATCGGGCTGCGCGGCGTCGTCGGTGCCCTCTTCGTACACGGCGGTGAAGCCGGCGAACTTGAGCACGCTGCCCGTCGCGCGGAACGTGAACCGCTGCGCCGCCGCGATGTCGGCGGTCGTCTGGTCGAACACCGCCGGCGCCATCTGCGACGCCACGAAACGCTCCCAGATGAGCTGGTACAGCCGCAGCTCGTCGCGCTTGAGGATCTTCGACAGCGACTCGGGCGTGTGCAGCACGGACGTCGGCCGGATCGCTTCGTGCGCGTCCTGCGCGCCTTCCTTGAGCTTGAACTGGCGTCCGCCGTAAAACTCCGCGCCGAAGCGGCCCGTGATGTACTCCCGCGCGGCTTCGCGAGCGCTGTCGGAGATGCGCGTGGAGTCGGTGCGCATGTAGGTGATGAGGCCCTGCGTGCCCTCGCTGCGGCCGAGGTCGACGCCCTCGTACAGGGCCTGCGCGAGCTGCATGGTCTTGCGGACGCGGAACTTCAGCTTGCGCGACGCCTCTTGCTGGAGCGTCGAGGTGGTGAACGGCGCGGCGGCGTTGCGCCGCGTCTCGCGCGTCTTGACGGAGTCGACGCGGAACGCGGCGCCTTGCAGCGCCGCCATGATCTCACCGGCCTGCTCGCCGTTGGTGATCTCCGCTTTCGCGCCGTCGATCTGCTGCAGATCGGCCGGGAACAGCATCGGCTCGGGCGCATCGGCGCCGCTTACGAGCTGCGCCAGCTGCGCCGTGATCGTCCAGTACTCGCGCGGGACGAAGGCGCGAATCTCCCGCTCGCGGTCGACGATCAGCCGCACCGCGACCGACTGCACGCGCCCCGCGGACAGCCCGCCGCGCACTTTCGCCCACAGCAGCGGCGAGATCTTGTAGCCCACCAGCCGGTCCAGAATCCGGCGCGCCTGCTGCGCGTTCACGCGCGGCATGTCGATGGCGTGCGCGTCCTTGAGCGCCGCCAGCGCCGCGTCCTTGGTGATCTCGTGCAGCTCGATGCGCTTGGGGTTCTCGAGCTTCAGCAGCTCGGCGAGATGCCACGCGATCGCCTCGCCTTCGCGATCGGGGTCGGTCGCGAGGTAGACCTCGGAGGCGTTTTTTGCCGCCGCCTTGAGGTCTTTGATGATGTCGCCCTTCCCTTTGATGGTCAGGTAGCGCGGCGTGAATCCGTTGAGCACGTCGACGCCCAGCGTCGACTTCGGCAGGTCGCGGACGTGGCCCACCGACGCCTTCACGACGAAGCGCGCGGGCAAGAATTTCTTGATGGTTTTGGCTTTCGTCGGCGACTCGACGATGATCAGCGGCTTCGCCACAACGGTCTCCAGCGGGTGCGGCTCGTCGGGGACGAGCTTCGGGCCACAGTATAAACCCGGACGTCAATGGGGGTCCAATTCCCACGCGCGGCACGCGCGCGGAACAGCCGATCCTGGCAGAGAGTTGCACGAATCGGAAAATAATTGTATTCTGCAATCAAATGCGCCGACGACTCGGCGCATCACGGAACATCTCCGTCCGCGCGGACGAGGAGGTTGAATGAGTTCGGATACAGAGAACGGCGCTGCTGGCGGTTCGTCAGACGAATCGACATCGACAGGCCGCGGCGGCCGTCGTAAGGGCGCCGGTCGCAAGAAAGGCTCCGGGGGCCGAAAGAAAGGCACCGGCGGCCGAAAGAAAACGGGCGGCGCCAAGAAAACCGGCGGTCGCAAGAAAGCTGCCGGTGGTCGTAAGAAAGCTGCCGGCGGTCGCAAGAAAGCTGCCGGCGGTCGTAAGAAGACCGGCGGACGCAAGAAAGCTGCCGGCGGTCGCAAGAAGACCGGCGGACGTAAGAAAGCCGCGGGCGGTCGCAAGAAGACCGGCGGACGCAAGAAAGCCGCGGGCGGTCGCAAGAAGACCGGCGGACGCAAGAAAGCTGCCGGCGGTCGCAAGAAGACCGGCGGACGCAAGAAGGCCGCGGGCGGCGCCAAGAAAACCGGTGGGCGCAAGAAAGGCGCCGGCGGCCGTAAGAAGGCCGGCGGGCGCAAGAAGGGTCCCGGGCGCCCTCGTAAGGCCAAGTAGAACCCGGTAACGGAATACCGGTCGGAACATCAGGAGAGGAGCGGTCCACGGACCGCTCCTCGTTTTTTTGTTAGTTGACGGCCTTGCCGCCGGCGACGAGATCCGGCGCTTTGCCGCCGTGCTCTTCGACCCAATGACACGCGGCGCGGTGTCCCGGTTCGTACTCGTTGAACGCCGGCACTTCCACCTTGCAGCGGTCGAACGCGACGGGACAGCGCGTGTGAAAGCGGCAGCCCGACGGCGGGTTCACCGGCGACGGGATGTCGCCGCTGATGATGATCCGCTTGCGGCGCCGCTCCACGACGGGATCGGGGATCGGGATCGCGGACAGCAGCGCCTGCGTGTACGGGTGCAGCGGGTTGTCGTAGAGACGGTCGCGGTCGGCGATCTCGACGATCTTGCCGACGTACATCACCGCCACGCGGTTCGAGATATGCCGCACGACCGAGAGGTCGTGCGCGATGAACAGGTACGTCAGCCCCAGCTTCTGCTGCAAGTCCTGGAGCAGGTTGATGACCTGCGCCTGGATCGAGACGTCGAGCGCGGACACCGGCTCGTCGGCGACGATGAACTTCGGGTTGACCGCGAGAGCGCGCGCGACGCCGATGCGCTGGCGCTGGCCGCCGGAGAACTCGTGCGGGTAACGGTTCGCGTGGTACGGCTGCAGCCCGACTAACCGCAGCAGCTCCTGGACGCGCGTGTCGGCGTCCTTGCCCTTCGCGATGTTGTGGATCTCGAGCGGCTCGCGGACGATCGAACCCACCGTCATGCGCGGGTTGAGCGACGCGTACGGGTCCTGGAAGATGATCTGCATCTCGCGGCGCAGCGGGCGCAGGTCGCCGCGCGAGAGCCCGACGAGCTCGCGGCCTTCGAACGTGACGCTGCCCTTCGTCGCCTCGGTGAGCCGCAGGATCACGCGCCCCGCGGTGGTCTTTCCGGAACCGGATTCACCGACGAGCCCCAGCGTCTCGCCGCGGCGAATCTCGAAGTCGATCCCGTCGACCGCTTTGACGTCGGCGACGTGCCGGCTGAAGATGCCGGCGGTGATCGGAAAATATTTCGTCAGGTCGCGGACGACGACGAGATCGTCTTTGGGCAGCGTCGCGGCGCCGTTGTCGCTGAAGCCCTTGTTCAGGTCGATCACCGCGCGAGCTCCTGCGGCGTCTTCGCGACGGCGGAGTTCGGTACGATCGGGCGGTTCTCGGCCGGGATCGGCTTCTGCCCGTCGGCGCGCGCGTCGTAGAGGAAACACCGCGCGACGTGCCCGTCGCCGAAGTCGTACAGCGGCACCGGCTCATCGCAGATCGGCATCCGGTAGCGGCAGCGCGGCGCGAACGCGCAGCCGGACGGCATGCGCAAGAGATTCGGCGGCTGGCCTTCGATCGGCACCAGTCGCGACCCGGCTTGGTCGAGGCGCGGGAGCGATTCGAGCAGACCCATCGTGTACGGCATCTTCGGCTGCTCGAAGATCTCGAGCGCGGTACCGTACTCGACCATGTTGCCGCCGTACATCACCAGCACGTTCTCGCACGTCTCCGCGACGACGCCCAAGTCGTGGGTAATCAGGATGATCGCGGAGCCTAGGCGCTCCTGCATCTCGTTCATCAGCTCGATGATCTGCGCTTGGATGGTCACGTCGAGCGCGGTCGTCGGCTCGTCGGCGATCAGCACGGCGGGATCGCACGACAGCGCCATCGCGATCATCACGCGCTGGCGCATGCCGCCGGAGAACTGGTGCGGGTAATCCCGGAGCCGTTTCTCGGGGACCGGGATCTTCACGAGCTTGAGCATCTCGACGGCTTTGTCCAGCGCGTCTTTTTTGTTCAGCCCGAGGTGCAGCCGCGTCGCTTCCGCGATCTGCTCGCCGATCGTCAGCACGGGGTTGAGCGACGTCATCGGGTCCTGGAAGATCATCGCGATGTCGTGCCCGCGGATCTTGCGCATCTCGGCTTCGCTCTTCTCGAGCAGGTTCTCGCCCTTGAAGCGGATCGTGCCGCGCTCGATCGTGCCGTTCTGCGCGAGGAGGCGCATGATGGAGAGCGACGTCACGGATTTGCCGGAACCGGACTCGCCGACGATGCCCAGCGTCGAGCCCGGCTCGACGGCGAACGACAAGCCGTTGACGGCGGCGACGGTACCGTCTTCGGTGCGGAACGTCGTCTTGAGGTCGCTGACCTCGAGCAAGGCCAAGAGCTAGATGCCTGACAAGCTGACGATCGTCGCGACGACGACGAAGGCGATGGCGATGAACTGCGTCACGCGCGCGATCTGCGCGTCGAGACCGAGCCGCCGCGTCGACGACTCGACGCGGCCGCCGAGCGTGCCGCTGAGGCCTTCTTGCTTCGTCGTCTGGATCGCGAGCATCACGACGAGCAGCACGCCGAGGACCACGAACAAGCCCGCGAACGTGTGCGTCAGCCACGGCACGTGCTGCGCGAGCGCCGAGTGCGGCGTCTGGTCGAACGTGAACCCCGGCGGGAGCGTCAGCGGGAGCGCGGTCGCCTTGACGGCGGGGACCGCCGCCTTGGCGGCAGCCGGCGCAGCGGACGCGGCGGCGAGCAACAGGGGAAGCACGATGGTCGAATACTCCTAGCGATGAAAAGAACCGCCGGGGCTTGGCTTCCGCCCGGCGGGAATCCTGTTTGCTTAGGTGGTGGGAGCCGCCGTGAGCGCGCGCACGCGGGCGGCGATGTTCTCCGCCGACAGACCGAATTGGGCGCGTTGAGCTTCCGGCTTGGCGTGCTGGACGAGCACGTTCGGGACGCCGATCCGCTCGACCGCGACGTTCATGCCGTGGTCGTTGACGAACTCCACGACGGCCGAACCGAAGCCGCCGGCGAGGCTGTGCTCTTCCAGCGTGATGAACCGGCGGTGTGTCTCGGCGAGCTCGAGCAGCAGCGTCTCGTCGAGCGGCGCGACGAAGCGCGCGTTGACGACGGTCGGCTGCGCGCCCGAGCCCGCGAGCAAATCGTACGCGTCGAGCGCGGCGTCGACGGTGTTGCCCAGCGCGAGGATGGCGACGTCGCCGCCGCGGCGCAGCACCTCGGCGTGCCCGAGCGCCAGCGGCGCGAGCGGCTCGTCGTGCTTGCCGCTGGTCGAGCCGCGCGGATAGCGGATCGCGGCGGGCGCGTCGAGCGACAGCGCGAGGTCGAGCATCGGGCCGAGCTCGTGCTCGCTGCGCGGCGCCATGATCGTGATGCCCGGCAGCGTGCGCAGGTACGCGATGTCGTACAAGCCCATGTGCGTCGGCCCGTCGTCGCCCACGAAGCCGGCGCGGTCGATCGCGAACACGACGGGCAATCCCTGCACCGCGACGTCGTGGACGACCTGGTCGTACGCGCGCTGCAAGAACGTGGAGTAGATCGCGCAGACCGGCTTGATCCCGCGCGTCGACGCGCCGGCCGCGAAGCACACCGCGTGCGCCTCCGCAATCCCGACGTCGAAGTACCGCTGCGGGAACTTCTTGGCGAACTTGGCGAGCCCGGTACCGTCGGGCATCGCGGCGGTGATCGCGACGACGCGCGCGTCGCGCTCCGCCGCGGCGATCAGCGCGTCGGCGAACGCCTGCGCGAACGTGGGGCGCGACGGGGCCTTTTCGAGCTTGCCTTCATCGGGATGGTACACGCCGGGGCCGACGCCGTGGAACGTGCGGCTGTCGCCCTCGGCGATCTCGTAGCCCTTGCCCTTGACGGTTTTCACGTGCAGCAGCACGGGGCCGGGGATCTTGCGCGCGTTCGAGATGACGTCGACGAGCGTGTCGAGGTCGTGCCCGTCGATCGGGCCGACGTAGCGGAAGCCCATCTCCTCGAAGATCACCGGCGCCTTGTGGTCCGGCAGCGTGAAGCGCATGCCGGCGATCTCGGCGGTCGACAGCGCGCGCCGCGCCGTGTCGCCGAGCGGCACGTGGTCGAGCATCCCTTTGAGGACCTCGCGCCCTTTGGTGAAGAACGGCTTCGAGCGCAGCATCCCGAGGTACGACGCGATCGAGCCGACGTTCGGCGCGATCGACATCTCGTTGTCGTTGAGGATGACGATGAAGTTGGTCTTGAGCAGGCCCGCGTTGTTGATGGCTTCGTACGCCAGCCCGCCGGTGAGCGCGCCGTCGCCGATCACCGCGACGACGGTGTCGTCCTTGCCGGCGAGATCGCGCGCGGTCGCCATCCCGAGCGCCGCCGAGATGGACGTCGATGCGTGGCCGGCCCCGAACACGTCGTACTCGGACTCGCTGCGCATCGCGAAGCCGCTGATCCCGCCGCCTTGGCGCAGCGTGCCGAAACGCGCCGCGCGCCCCGTCAGCAGCTTGTGCACGTAGCTCTGATGGCTCACGTCCCACACGACGGTGTCGCGCGGAAGGTCCAGCACGCGGTGCAGCGCGATGGTGAGCTCGACCACGCCGAGGTTCGGCGCGAGGTGCCCGCCGTTCGCCGCGCACACCCGAATCAGCGTCTGGCGAATCTCGGCGGCGAGCCGATCGAGTTCGGGCCGGCTGAGCCGTTTGACGTCGGCCGGGGACTCAATGCGCTCCAGGATCATCACGGGGTGTTCGACGACGCTGCCCGAAGGCCCGTCCTCGTGCAGGCCCCCGACCCGGGTACGACAGGACTGTCCACGTCGCCGACGCCGCTGCGGGTCCGCAAGCGCGTCTGGACGGACGTCGCGAAGATCATCTCGACGGTCCTCAACCCGTTCGTGACCTCGCTTACCCTGTTCGTCGTGCTCGCCGACGTGCGCTCGAACGGGTCGCACGACTTCTGGATCCTGCTCTTCAACAGCGCGTTCTTCACGTCGATCGCGCCCATGCTGTTCATCTTCTACCTGTACGCGACGGACCGCATCTCGGATCTCGACATGTCGGTGCGCGCCGAGCGCGAGCGCGTGTTCATCGTGTTCGTGCTGCTCTACGCGCTCGGCTCGCTGGACATGTGGGCGATCCATGCGCCGACGATCATGACGGCGTCGATGGCGGGCTACGCCGCCAGCCTGCTCATCGTGCAGTGGATCACGCGCTACTGGAAGATCTCGACGCACGCGCTTGGCATCACGGCGCCGCTCGTCGCGTTCAGCGTGCTCTTCGGCGACCGGCCCGATCCGTTCTACGTGCTGATCCCGCTGCTGTGGTGGTCGCGCGTCTATCTTCGCGCGCACACGGTGCTGCAGGTCGTCGCCGGGACGGTGCTCGCGCTCGCCAACACGCTGCTGTTCTTTCGAATCTTCCACGTGGTGTAACGAGCCCGTGTTCCGCAGTCGGGGGTGTTCATGGACAACGTGAGATCCAGTCAGGGACTAGCCGAAGAGCTGCTGAAGGCCGGGGTGACGGGCGCCCCGGCGGCGGCGGCGGCCGCGGCGGCGCCGTCGGCAGCCGCCGCGCCGGTGCGGACGCAACCGATCGCGGTCGTCGGCGTGCACGGGATCAGCCCCATCCAGCAGTACGGCTTCCAGGATCAGCTCGCGATGGGGCTGCTGGGTTATTTGAACGCGGTCGAAACCGCGGCGAAGTCCGGCCGCAAATGGTTCTCCACGACGTACTGGCCGCGCGTATCGAAGAAGCCGTCGCATCCCGTGCTCAAGCCCAGCGCGCTGCGGCTGTACCGCGACGACGAAAAGGATCCGGAGACGCCGAGCAGCCGCGTGTACGACGTGTACGAAGGCTACTGGAGCCCGTACAGCAAGGGCAAGACGAACATCGCGTCGCTGCTGACGTGGCTGCTGCGCTGCACGTTCTTGGCGACGAGCTCCACGGCACGCGTGCCGGCGACCTGGCAAAAGCTCTTCTGGGACGTCGGCTATCTGTTCGCGGCGATCTTCGCGGCGATCGTGTGCCTCGTGCTCGCGTTCGTCACCGGCACGCTCGCATGGCGGCACTTCGTCCAGCTCTTCGTCGGAGAAAACGGCGCGCCGCCGCCGCCCTTCTTGGAATTCGCGTTCAACCCGCTCGCGCAGATCAAGCTCTTGGGCGCGACCGGCTGGCTGCAGCTCGCGTTCGACGTCGCGATCGCGTATCTCGTGGTCCAGCTCGTCGTCGTGGCGCGCACCCGCATGGCGACGCGCGCGCGCACCGCCGAGCTGCGCCGCGACGGCCGCAAAGGCGGGCGTTTCGAGACCCAGACGATCGAGGCCGAATCGTTCCACACGTTCGTGACGGTGCTGCTCGTGGTGTTCGTCGCCCTGATGGTCGTCGCGGACGTCCTGATGCTGCAGCGCTTTCACCCGAACCACGTCGCGCAGATCATGTGGCACGGGATGTGGCTGATCCTCGCGGTCGGATTCTTTCAGGCGGCGCGCGGGATCGCCGACTTCGTGGTCGAGGACGTGCTCGGCGACGTGCAAGTGTACTGCACGCACGACTGCAACTCGTCGTTCTACGCCGTCCGCTCGCAGATCATCGACGCCGTGAGCAAGGCGCTGCTCGGCGCGCTCACCGCCGTCGTTCCCAAGATCCCCGGCGTGGACGCCGACGCGCCGCTGTACGAAAAGGTCCACGTCGCCGGGCACAGCCTCGGCACGACGGTGGGGCTGGACGTCCTCATCCGCTTGCGGCAGCTCGTCGAAGAAGGCTCCGTCGACGAAGAGGACTGGCTCCGGATTCGCTCGTTCACCACGTTCGGCACGGCGCTGGAGAAAACGCGCTTCCTGCTGGACGTGCGCAACCCGACGGTCAGCGCCGCGCAGCAGCAGTGGCAGAACGACTCCTACGGCCGGTTCTTCACCGACCACCGGTCGACGCTCGCGGACCCCGACAACAAGAACGGCATCTTCTGGTCCAACCACTGGTACTCGCACGACATCGTCGCGAACGAGATCGTGACGTACAAGTCGGACGTCGAAGCCGGCGAGTCGTTCGCGTCGTGGACCGCGGCCAAGCACGAGCACGAGATCTGCGAGAACAATCTCATCGCACACCCCAAGCCGTTCTGGGCGTTCGTGCACAGCGACTACATCGGCGACTCGCTGTTCTGGAAGAACGCCGGGCCGGTGTTTACGAGCTGACCGCCAGCGCGGCGACGCGGCCGTACGCGTCGCCGGTCCAGCGGCGCACCGCGGCTTCGAACGCCGCGGCGTCGCCGTTGGTGTAGTACGTCGTGGCCGACGTGCCCGGCGCGAGACTGCGCGCGGCGACGAGGCGCGCGGCGGCCCCGGCCTGCGCGTGCGCGGGGTCGATGCGCGCCACGTTCGGCGCGAGCGCCGCCGCGAACCAGCGGTCGAGCAGCGGGTAGTGCGAGCAGCCGTACACGAGCGCGTCGAGGTCGCGCGGGAGCTCCGCGACGACGGCGGCCACGGCGTCGCGCGCCGCGGACGTCTCGGTGTCGCCGCGCTCGACGAGCGGCACGAGCGCCGGCGCCGCGAGCGCGAAGACTTCGGCGCCGCCCGGCGCGGCCGCGCGGATCGCGCGCTCGTACGCGCCGCTGCGCACCGTCGCGACGGTCGCGACGACGCCGATGCGGCGGTACGTCGTCCCCGCGAACGACGCGCCCGCGGTCGCGATCAGATCGAGCACCGGGAAGTCCGTGCTCGGCCAGCCGAGGCGCTCCGCGACCGCGCACGTGGTGTTGCAGGCGGTCACGACGGCGTCCACGCGCAGCTCGCCGAGCAGCGCGAGGTTCTCGCGCAGGAAGCCGTGGAGCTGCACGTCGGACTTGTCGCCGTACGGCAGGTGCGCCTGGTCCGCGAAGTAGACGACGTCCTGATCGATGCCCGCGGCGCGCAGCGCGGCGAGCACGGTCAAGCCGCCGAGCCCGGAGTCGTAGAGACCGAGCACTAACGCCGGGTGCTCGGGCGCTTCACGGCTGCATGCTCAGCGCGTTGGACGAAGGCGCGCCGGCGTACGCTTTCACGCCGTTCGCGATGCCCTGCGCGACGTTCTGCAGGAACGACGGCTGGCGCAGCAACGCGACGTCGCCGGCGTTCGTCGCGAACGCGGTCTCGATCAGCACCGCGGGCATCGTGGAGTGGCGCACGACGTAGAAGTTCTCGTGACGCATGCCGTCGTCCTGAGTGCCCGCCAGCGGGATGATGCTGCGCTCGATCGCTTGCGCTAGCGCCGCATCCTGCGGCTTGTACCAGTACACGGTGGTGCCGCGCGCGCTCTCGTTGGGGGCGCTGTTGATGTGGATGCTGATGAACATGCGCGCGCCGGCGTTGTTCGCCACGTCGCAGCGTGTCTGCAGGTAGGCGCGGTCGTCGGCTTTGGGCTTGCCGTCCGCGCGCATCTTCGCCAAGATCTCCGCGCTGATCGGATCGACGTCGGTCTCGCGCGTCATGCGCACGGTCCAGCCCTGCGCGACGAGGATCGCGCGCAAGCGCTGCGCGATGTCGAGCGTGAGCGTCTTCTCGACCAGACCGTTGTGCTGCGTCCCGGGATCGGCGCCGCCGTGCCCGGGATCGATCACGATGAGCTTGGGGTTCGTGTTGACGGCGGGTTTCCACGCCGGCGTGCTGTCCGCCGGCGACGACGACGACGGATCGGCGCTCGCCGCGCTCGCTACGACCGCGGCGCCGCCGGTGCGGCCCGTGCCGATGCGCGCGAGATCGGTCGCGGGATCGTTCGCGATGGTGATGACGAGCCCGGACTCGCTCGGCCCGAGGTCGACGCGCTGCTGGCCGGTCATCGTGAACGCGATGCGCACGCTCGGCGTGTCGGTCGAACCCGCTTGGCGCACGCGCACCGACTGCACCGCGCCGAACGACGGGTGCTCGTCGCGGCCCGGCCCGTTGAGCGTCGTGTTCTGGAAATCGACGTACCAGCGGCCGTCGTTGAGCCGGTGCCATTCGTACGACGCGGCGCCGCTAAGCGTCACGCGCACCGCGACGGCGTCGCTCGCGGCCGGTTCGATGGCGAGATCCGTCACCGTCGCGCGGCCCGCGACGATCGGCGGCGCGGCGGTGGCCGCGACGTTCGGCGCCGTGCCGGTTTGCGGAAACGCTGGCGGCGCCGACGCCGCGGGCGCGCCCGGCGGCGGCGGCGGCGTTCCGTTCACCGCGACGCCGCGCGTTTCGAACACGACGGCGTACATGTCGGGCGAACCGGCGGCGACGACGCGGTGCGTCGCGCCGCGAACGCCTGCGATGGTAATCGTCGTGACGGGCACCTTCACCGTGCCGCTGACGGCGACGTCGATCGCGTCGACGGCCGCGCCGGGCGCACGCCGCGTGGGCGCGAGCGACGAGCCGAGGCCCGCGAACGAAAGCTGCACGCGGTCCGGCGCGTCGGCGTTCGTCGTCGTGACGAGCGGCATCGCCGCGCGCACGGTGACGGTGGTGCGGCCGGCATCGGTGCGCACGTCGAGGGCGCCGACGCGCGGCTGCAGCACGGTGTCGCTCGCGTCGTTGACGGGCTCGACGTACAGCGCGCGCGCCAATGCGAAGAACGGCAGCACGGCATCGTTGCCGTCGGCGAACGGCGCAAACGGCGCCTGCGCGCGCACGCCGCCGATCGTGTATGCCGCATCGCCCAGCGTGAACACGATGCTGCGGCGGTCGGCCGTGCCGATGACGACGTAGCGCTGCTGGGGCTGGTACGACACCGTCGCGCCGAGCCGGTCGAGGAAACGGCGCAGCCCGGCGTCGCGCGTGCCGATGGCGAGCTCACCCTGCATCGCGACGGGGTGCTCGAAGATCAGCCGCGTGCCTTGAAACCACAGGCTCGGCGGGCGCTCCTGCGCGGACGCGCCAAGCGCGCTCGCACCGAACGCGAGCAGCGCCGCGAGAAGGCTAAAAACTCGAACGCGAGAGCGATTCATCGAGGGCGAGATGTCCTCCGGGAAGCGTCGCGACGCGAGCGCCGCCGATCCGCACCTTCACCGACGTGATCCCGAGCGACGGTTGGGTGAGCGTCCAGACGAGCGCCTTGAACTCCGCCGACTCGGCGAAGCCGCCTTCCGCTGAAGCCGCGATCTCTTTGGAGAGATCGACGTCCGCGGTTGAATCCTGAACGTCGACGGCCAGCACATGCGTTCCCGCGGGGAAGCGGACGGCGTCGATGCCGGCCGGCGGGCCGGTGACGGCCTGCGTGGCGGCGTAGAACGCGGCGCTGGCGCGGTCGCGTGCGGGGCCCAGCGTGACGCGCCACGGCACGAGCGTCGTGCCGTCGGCCTTCGCGTAATAGACGTCGATCGCGTCGCCGACGCCGGTCGCCTGGCGGTGGGTGTACCACCACGCGGCCGCAACGGCGGCGGCGAACAGCACGACCAGCACCAAGGCGCGTGAAGCTCGCATCTTGGATGGCGTGCGTTCGACGCTTAGGCGTTACGTCCCTGACGGCGGTAGGTGATGCGGCCGCGGGTGAGGTCGTACGGCGAGAGCTCGACGTCGACGTCGTCACCGGGCGTGATGCGGATGCGGAACCGGCGCAGGCGCCCCGCGAGGCTCGCGAGGATGGTGTGGCCGTTCTCGAGCTCGACCTTGAACGTGGAGCTGGGGAACGTCTCGATGACGCGGCCGACGAGGCTCAGCGTGTCTTCTTTGACGACGGGGGTCAGGGGCTCGCGGCGCTTTTTGCCGCCGCCGCCCTTGCGTCTGCGAGGAGGGGGAATGGGAGCTCCTTCGGTTGGGGGCTTGGGGTGGAAGCCGGGGTGCGCACCCTTCGACAAGCTCAGGGTGACAAAGGCGAGCGTTCGCCCCGGGGGCATGATTTGCCCGCGGGACCGGCTCCGCCCGTGTGCTTCCGCGCACCCAACGCTGCGGAGACGGCTTCCGGCCGCATCGGCGCGGGGTGCAAAGGAACTTCCCCATTCCGGGCTCTGTTTTGGGCGGCGATATGATAACCAGTGCGATCGTCTTCGGTATGGTGGGGGTCGCGGCAGGCTTCACCTGGGACTACGTCGTCAACCGAGGCAAGTAGCGCAGCAAGCGCCGCCGGTCGCCCCGCGGATTTCTTCACCGTCTCGTTACGAATGCGGATGGCACCATTCGGGGTGAACCTGTGTTAAAGTGATCGAGCCGGAAGAACCCATTAAGGCGTCATTCTTCCGGCTGTAGTACGAGTCGTGTCCCGCGTGGTCTGGCGCTCAGGCGTTCTCCCGGTTCAGGTACATCGTCCGTCTCACAACCCCCCGACGCCGGAGTCTTAGATGTACACTGACGAAACGCTCAATTGCACCGATTGCAATGCGCCCTTCACTTTCTCGGCCGGAGAACAAGAGTTCTTCGCCGCGAAGGGCTTCACCAACAAGCCCAACCGTTGCCCCGACTGTCGCGCCGCTCGTAAGAGCCAGCGCGGTGGCGGTGGTGGCGGCGGCGGCGGCAGCTCGTATTCGGGCGGCGGCTACGGCGGCGGCGGCGGAAGCCGTCCGGCGCGCGAGATGTTCCAAGCCACCTGCAGCGGATGCGGCAAGGTTGCGGAAGTCCCGTTCCAGCCCCGCGGCGACAAGCCGGTTTACTGCCGCGACTGCTTCTCGCAGCGGCAGTCGTATCGCTAACACCTAGCGACACACAAAGAACGAGGCCCGGGGATCCGTCCCCGGGCTTCTTCTTTTTACCGCAGGCGCGCGCGGTTTAACGCAGCGTGGCGGTCGAGGCCGAGGCGATCTGCAGCTTCCAGTCGGCGAGCGCGGTGCCGTTCAAGTCGAGATTGCTCAGCAAGAAACGCAGGCGCGTTGCCGCCGGCCCGTTGCCGTGCGTGCGCTCGCGCTTGAACGACGGCTCCCACGACTGCGACCAAAGCGTCGCTTCGACGCGCAGGTGCGACGCATCCGAGCCCGCCGGCAGCGGGATGCGATACGTCACCACCGCGCGGCCTTTGCCGTCGGCGTAGCGCGGATCGCTGGTGACGTACGCGCCTTTCGGACGCGTCGCTTCGAGCCAGTTCGACGGCAGCGTAATGCCGGGCGGGCCGTTCTTGCGCCAGCCTTGCGGCAAAAGCCGGTTGTCCTTGAGATGATGGTCGCGCCGGATGAAGCTCTCGGTGATCGTGCCGCTCTTGTCGAGCGTGAGCTCTTCGAAGATCTGCACCTGATCGCTGCGCGTGATCGGGTGCTGCTCGTCGAAATGCGGCTGATAGCGCTGCTTCCCGTCGGAGCCGCGCGTGAAGTACTCGGTGGGCAGCACCGTGCCGCGATCGGCGACGTCGACGATCTCGCCGTCGTGGTTGGTCGAACCCGACACCCACACCGGCTTGCCGTTCGCATCGACGAGCTTCAGCTCGATCCACGCGCGCCGGAAGCCGACCCCGCTCGGCATGCGATGCCCGGTGAGGTTCAGCACGCCGACGTTCGCGATCACCGTACCGCCGGCGACCTTGGCGTCGACGTCGAGCCGTGCCGTCGACTCGCGCGCTTGGCGCACGACGTTGCCGATCGCGTCGTCGAGATCGGTCGTCGAACCCGACATGTAGTCGGCGAGCCGCACGCCGAGCACGTCGTCGTTGGGTTTGGCCTGGAAGGTGCGCAGCAGGAACGCGTTGAGGCCGAGCAGCTCGTGGCGCCGGAAGCCGTGCTTGCGATAGCGTACCTCGATCCCGTCGAGCGGCGCGCGGTGCTCCGCGGCGGGATACGTCTCGTCTTGCGAGAGCGCGATGCGCGTTTGGATCTCGGGATCGGTCACGCCGAGCCGCGCGTTGCTGACGCTCGGCGCCATGTGGCAGTCCTGGCACGATTTCGCGCCGGCGCCCGGCTTGTACTCGGTCTGGAACTTGCTGTTCACCCATTCGACGTACGTGTTCTGCTCGACGTCGTGCGCCATCGTCGTCGTGATCGGGTGGATCTTAGCCGGGCTGTCGACCACCGGCAGGTTGATGCTGTGGCAGCTCGCGCACAGCCGCGCCGACTTCGTGAGCGCGCCGAACACCGGCGTCGCGCCGAGCGCCGTTTTCATCGGATGCGCGGCGATCGTCTTGGTTTCGAAGGGGCCGTGGAGCTTGTCGGCCGGCCCGACGTCGAACAGCCCCGTGTTCTTGTGCTGGAGCACGAACGCGAGCGACTCGTTGGGCGGCTGGGTGATGTGATGACACACGGTGCAGCTGATGCCGTCGCGCGCGAGGCCGCCGTAGTGAAACGACGGCTTGGCGGGATCCGCCGCGAACACCCATTTCTCATCAAAGTGCGCGTTGCGCCCGTGGTCGATCTCGTTCTGGCGCTTGCCCATCACGCCATGGCAGCGCATGCACGTGTCGACGACCTGCTGCTTGAGCGTCGCGCGCGTTTGGGCCGGGTGGTCGCCCGCGATCTCGCGGTCCGGGATCGCGTCGATGAACTGCTGCTCGCTCTCGAGCTGCGAGAAGAACACCGGATCGCGGCCCGCGAGCCCCATCGGCGACCAGCGCCACTCGCCGTACTCCGACACGTTGACGCCGACGGCTCCCGGCGGCGGTGACGGCGGCGGCGTGTACGACGGCGGCGGCGTCAGCCACATCAGCGGACCGGACGGCGGTCCCGACGCGGCGCCGTGGCAGCCCATGCACTGGTCCGACGTCATGAACTGCGGCGGGCCCTTCGGATGCGCGAGCATCGTGTCGAGCGGCTCGTCGGGAAAGCGCTGGATGCCGGGCGGGATCGCCGCGACGGGCCGTTGCGTCGCGAGCTGTGCGTTCTTTTCGTGCTCGCGATCGATCTGTTTGGGCGACGTGCGCCATGTGTCGTCGATCTTGAACGTGAGCGGTTCGCCCGCGAAGCCCTTGATGTTGTCGAGCGCGGCGAACGTGCTCGCGTCGTTGGCGGAGCCGTGGCAGCGCAGGCAGTACAGCCCGAAGCCGGCGTTGGGATACTGCGTGCCGCCGAACGACATCGGCTTGTTGTCGGCGGTCTTCGTGAACACTTCGGCCCAGAACCAGCCGTCGTGCGACGCGCCCGTGCGGCGGATCATCACCGTCCAGTCGTGCGGCTGCAACTGCGCGTCGCTCAGCCCTTCGTACCGCGCCGCGGGCGCGGGATTGTACTGTTCTTTGATGATCACCGCGCCGTCGGCCGGGACGCCGCGGCGGCCGTTGCGCAGCCACGTCATCACCTCGGGCGAGTAGTAGATGCGCACGGCGGGATGCGTGCCGTAGTATTGCCCGTGCACGTATGGACCCGTGTCGCGCACGTACTTGTCGACGCACCAGCCGAGGCGGCGGTACGGGTAGAGATTCGGGCTGCTGCTCGGCACGCGATCGGGATCGTCCCCGTAGAGATAGCGCAGCATCGTCTTCTCGATCGCCGTCGGCTCGCCGGGCGGCACGGACGCCGGCAAGCGCAGCGCGGCCGGGACGGGCGCCGGATTCGGGCACTGCTCCGACACGTGCGCCGCGATCGGCACGCTGCCGCGCGCGGGAGCCGGCGTGCGCGACACGGCGCTCGCGAGCAGCACCGCGCCGACGACGATGCCGGCGTACACGAGCGTCGTTCGCATCGAGATCCCTTACTTCGGGAAGAGCACGCGCGTGCTGCCGGAGCGTTCCACCTCGGCGACGCGCGCGAAGCTGCGGCCGACGAAGTCCATGCTGGGGTTCGTCACGCCGAACCACATCCGCTCGTTCTTGAAGTGGTGCCAGAGATGGTATTTCTTGATCCAGCGCCCGAACCGCGTCTTCGGCACGAACGGGATGTGCGCGACGTAGTGCACCCATTCGTAGTAGAACAGACCGAGGACCGCGCCGAGCAGCAGCGCGGCGCTCACGCCGAGATCGCGCGTGATCGCGAAGAAGATCGCGAACGTCAGCGACGCGACCGGGATCACGAACCACACCGGCAGGAACAGCAGGCCCAGCTCGTCCGGCGTGACGTGGTGGTCGTAGTGCAAGCGGTGCTGCAGCTTCAGGACGAACGCGTTGCGCTGCGGCGGCGCGTGGAACATGAAGCGGTGCGTCGTGTACTCCGACGTGAAGAACACCAGCGCGCCGATCGCGACGGCGGCGAGCGACACGGGCGCGAACGCGAGTACGTGCGCGGCGAACAGCGCACAGAGCGCGAGCGCGATGACGAGCAGCACCATATTGCTGCCGTGCCGAAAGAACGAGCCCACCATCTCAGCGCTCCTCCTGCGGCCGCCTTCGCGGTAGCGCGTACCAAGCCTCGTCGCAGGCGCGGCGGTCGTCGTCGTCGAGCGCGATGTCCAGCGCTTTGACCGAATCGCGCAGCTGTTCGGCCCGGCTCGCTCCGACGATCGCCGCCGTGACGCCGGGCTGGTCGAGCACCCACCGCAGTGCGACGTGGGTGAGCGACTTGCCGCGCGACGTGACGTCCGCGGCGAGTTTCTCGACGACGTCGAGCTGGGCATCCTGCCAGTAACGCTGCTGGTAGAGCGACGCCGCGTTGCCCAGCGTGAAGCGCGTGCCCTCGCGCGGGGTCTCGCCGCGCCGGTACTTGCCGGTCAGCATCCCGGCCGCGAGCGGGTTGAACACGACGGCGCCGACGCCGTTCGCTACCGCCGCCGGCAGCAGCTCGCTCTCGATCGCGCGAAACAAGATGTTGTACCGCGGCTGCACCGCGTCGAAGCGCACGAGCTCGTGCCGTTCCGATATCGCGAGGGCCGACATCATCTGCCAGGCCGCGACGTTGCTGCAGCCCGCGTAGCGGATCTTGCCGGCGCGGCGCAGATCGTCGAACGCCGAGAGCGTCTCGTCGATGGGCGTCTCGGCGTCCCAGCGGTGGATGTAGTAGAGGTCGATGTAGTCGGTGCGCAGCCGGCGCAGCGACGCGTCGCACGCGGCGATCACGTGCCGCCGCGAAAGGCCGGTGTCGTTCGGCCCGGCGCCCATCGCGCCGTATACCTTCGTCGCCAGCACGAACCGCTCGCGCTTCCCGGCCATCCACTCGCCGACGATCTCCTCGGTGCGCCCGGCGGTCTCGAGCGTCCCACCCACCGGGTAGACGTCGGCGACATCGAAGAAGTCGATCCCGGCTTCTTCGGCGGCGTCCATGATGTCGAACGACTCGGCGCGTTCGGTCTGCAGCCCGAACGTCATCGTCCCGAGACAAATCTCGGAGATCTTGAGCCCGGTACGGCCGAGTCGAACGGTGCGCACGGCTTCTCGCTATTCCTCGCTCGTCGCGGGTGCCGGAGCGCGCTTCGTGCTCTTTTGCGTGCGGATCAGCTTCTTCGCTTCGCCGGTTTTCGCCGCGTGCGTCGTCGCGCCGAGCTCGATCCAGCCCGCTTTGGTCGCGACTTCCACCTTGGTGATCGGATGGATCTCCCACAGCGTCGAACGCGTCGGCGGCCGGCCCGCGGAGTTCGTCTTCATCTGTTCCGGATGCTCGTAGTCGAACGTGCGCCAGCCGCTGATGCGCACCTGGGCGCCCTGATCGACGAGCGCCTGGAGCGCCGCCTGCGTATAGGCCGGATTCGCCTCGCGCCAGCGCGGCGTCATCTCGACGACGGCCGAGAATCTGCGGTCCTTGTCTTTGTCGACGGTGTCCACGAGCCACATGTGGTAATCGATGCCGGTCTTGTCCGACGGCGGCACGTCGCAGTTCGTGGCCTCTTTGCCTTCGGGACGAACTTCCTGTTTCAAGTAGCCGACGATCCGGACCGGTACGTCCTCGATCGCTTTGAACTGCGCGAGCTCCTCGGGCGTCCAGTTCGCGCGCGACGTCTTGGGGTGCGTCGGCAAATTGCGGAATTCAGCGACCGTCGTCGGCGTCGTGGTCTTCGGCATCGCGATGCGGTTTTTGAGCGCGTTCTCAACGGGGTCCGCGGCGCCGGGCTTGCCGGTGGGGCCGCACGTGATTCCGGTCTGCGGGTCGTGGAAGATCGCCGACTTCGGTGCGTTGGAGGCGACCGCGGACAGCGGAAACGCGAAGAGAACGGCGACCATGAGGAATCTGCGCATCGTCATATTGTATGGCCCCGCAGGACGAGCTGTCTAGTGCATGCTGCGAAACCGAACGCTGCGTGCGGACCGCAGCGCTAGGGTACAGCGCCATCAAACTACGTGACGGAGGAACGCCGTGCCCGGAACGCATCGAGTCGCCCAGGGTGTGTGGATCGCAACAGCGGTACTTTTGGCATCCTGCAGCGGCGGCTCGACGTCCGCCGTCGCGCCGATAACGACCCCGACGCCGAGCCCGCAGTTCCCCGGGGCCGGCCCGGGCCAAGCGACGCCCGCGCCCGGGCAGAGCGCGCCGCCGGCGACGCCCGTGCCGACCGCGTCGCCCACCCCGCCCCCGTTGCCTGCGGGCGTCGTCACGCCGGCCCCGGTGGTGGTCCGGCTGGGCTCGTATCGCGTCGCGCCGCAGCAGATCTTCGTCGCGGGGATCTCGTCGGGCGGATTCTTCGGCGTGCAGATGCACGTCGCGCATTCGAGCGTCTTCAAGGGCGCCGCGATCTACGCGGGCGGCGTGTATCACTGCGCGCAGAACAGCGTGGTTCTCGCGCTGGCGCAGTGCGGCGGCCAAACGATCAACGGGCAAGCGCTCTACCAGAGCACGCTCGCGCAGTCCGAAGCGTACCTCGACCAGCAGTCCGCGACCGCGACGATCGACGCCGCGTCGAATCTGCAGGGGCAGCCCGTGTACCTGTGGTCGGGCACGAAAGACTCCGTCGTGAACCCGCAAGAGATGGCGGACTTGAACAGCGAGTATCTGCACTACGGCACGCACGTTACGTTCGACAACGCGTTCGCCGCGGATCACGGCTGGGAGTCGCCGACCGGTGAGGTGCCTTGCGCTACGGCGGCGAGCCCGTTCATGATCGCGTGCACGCAGAACGGCCAGCTCTTCGATTCGGAACAGAAGTGGCTCACGCTGTTCTTCGGCAGCTTGAGCCCGCGCGCGAGCGCACCGCAAGGCAGCCTGATGCGCTTCGATCAAACCGAGTTCGGCGCCGGTGCCGCGAACTCGATGGATACGAACGGGACGGTCTTCGTCCCGCAGGCGTGTACCGCCGGCGCGACGTGCGGCTTCGTCGTCGCCTTTCACGGCTGCAAACAAGGCCACGCATTCATCGGCGACCGCTTCGTGGTCGAGAGCGGCATCGATGAATGGGCCGACACGAACAAGATCATCGTGCTGTATCCGTACGCCGTGGCGGCGCCCGGACCGACGCCGTACAACCCGAACGGCTGCTGGGACTGGTGGGGCTACGACGACGCCAACTATTCGCTCAAGAGCGGCACGCAGACGAACATCGTGTACAAGATGGTGCAGCGCGTAACGGGCAGTCCGTGATGCGCGATGGCGAGACGCCGGCCGCTATGAAACGGCCGTACGCAAGGGTTTCGGCAGTGCGCCCGTGACGAGCGCGTTCGCGATGCGGAGCGGGTCGTAGTCCGAGACGTCGACGACCTCGCTGTCGTCGCCGCTGCGGCGGGCCGCGCGTAAGGCTTCGATCGCTTCCGGGAGGGCGAATTGTTCGCCGACGTAGCCCGCGACGAAGCGGCCGCCGCGGATCTCGCCGCGGGCTTCGAGGCGGCGCAGGGCGCCCAGGAGCTCGCGCCACGGTGGGGCTAGCGTTTCGCGCGCGACGACGTCGCGGAAGACCACGCCCCAGCGTTCGAGCAGGCGGCGTGCGAACGTCTCCGCTTCGATGCGTTCGGTTTCCGAGGCGAGGCGCGTCCAGCGGCCGCTCGACGAGCGTGGGCGGGCGCGGAGGCCTTTGTCGCCCAGGCGGCGTTTTGCGTCGATCAGCGAGCGCAGCGCGTCGAAGCCGTCTGCCGTTACGAGGCCTGCGGCCACGAGTTGCCACAGCGCTTCTTCCACTTCGGCGGGTAGGCGTTTCGTGCCGCGGACGATGTCGGCGAAGAACGGCGCGCCTCGGCGGCCGATCTCTTCGAGCACTTCCTGCGCGGCGTGCGACAGCGCGGCGTTCTCTTCGCCGTCGCGCGTGACGATCAGCGATTCGGCGTCTTCGCGTTTGAACAGCGAGATCGGGGCGAGCTTCGTCGGGCGGATGCGGCGCTGGCGCTCGTCGGCTTCTACCGGCGTCAGCGCCGGGTGCGGCGACAGGCGGCCCCACATCACTTCGCCGGAGTAGCAGAGCTGGTCGAGATATTCGCGCTTGTAGCGCGCGACGCGCGCCGGCAGGATCGATGCTTCCCATGCAGCGGCCGGGATCTCGTAGCCTTCGAGCTGTTTGATGATCTGCAGGGTGCCGTCGATGCCGTGCAGGCGCGATGCCGGTGAGACGTGCTGCCAGCGGTATAGGAAGCGCACGTACTCCGCCGTCGAGACCGGCTCGATCTCGCGGCGCAACGTGCCGAGCGTGAGGCGATGGATGCGTGCGAGGACGCGGCGGTTGCAGAACTCTTCCGCGTCCACGCCGCGGAAACGGCCGCGCAGCACTTGGCCTTCGGTTTCGAGGCGGATCAGCGCCGCGTCGATCGCGTCGGTTTCGACGGCGAAGCGTTCGGCAAGCTCCGCGACCGTGACCGGGCCGCTCGATTCGAGCCATCCGCGGACGATCTCTGCGACGGCGTCATCACGGCGCTCGGATAGCGGCTGCGACGGTGCGATCGCGGCGATCTCGGGATTCGTCGTCGCCTCAGGATATGCGACGCGCGCGAGCCCTAGGCGTTCAGCGCACGTCCAGAACGTCGCGTCGCCGGCGGTCAGCGTCGTCGCGCGGCGTTGCGCGACCAGCTCGTCGAACCATGCCGTCCACTCGGCGATCGGCGGCAAGATGACGAGCGTTGCGAGCGCGTCGTGCAGCTCGTCCGCGTCGCGCACCACGGGCCAGACCGATTCCGTCACCTCGTCGATTGCGGCGGGATCGAGGATGCCCGCGCCGTCGGCGTCACTGCGGATCGTGCGGCGCAGCGTCACGGCGCGCGCGCGGCGCTCTTCGAGCGGCGCGTCGTCGAGGTATGCGTACGGGTTCGCGTTGAGGATCTCGTGGCTGAACGGCGACGGCTCTGCGGTATCGACCGCGACCGTCTTGATCTCGCCGCTCTCCACCGCGCGCAGCACCGTCATCAAGCCCCCGAGGTCCATCGCTTCCGTCAGGCAGTTGGCGATCGTCTCGCGCACGAGCACGTGATCGGGGATGCGGATGGGGCCGGTGAGGTTCTCCGCGCACGCCGCGGCATCGGGGAAGCACGATGCCAACAGGTCGTCGGCGCGCATGCGCTGCAGTTGCGGCGCGACTTTCTTGCCGCCGCGCATGCGCAGGATGGCCAGCGCGCGCGTCGCGTTCCAGCGCCAGCGTGCAGCGAACATCGGCGCGGTGAGCAGCGCCTGCGTCAGCGTCGCCTCGACGCTCGCCGACTTGACGTATTCGAACACGATCTCCAGCGGGAATGCGTGCTGGTCGCTCAGCGACAGCACGAGGCCGTTGTCGGTCGCGGCGGCCTGCAGCTCGATGTTGAACGAGCGGCAGAACTTCTTGCGCAGCGCGAGGCCCCACGCGCGGTTGATGCGTGCGCCGAACGGCGTGTGCAGGATGAGCTGCATGCCGCCGGCTTCGTCGAAGAAGCGCTCCGCGACGATCGTCTTTCCGGTCGGCACCGTGCCGAGGATCGCCTTGCCTGCGCGGATGTACGCGACGATTTGCTCCGCGCCGGCACGCTCCACACCGCACTCCGCGAGCAGCCAGTCGATCGCGGACGCGTCGTCGCGCTCGTCGACCGCCGCACGGAGCGCCGAGACTTCGCGCGACAGCTCGATCGTGCGGCCGGGGCTTTCGCCGTTCCAGAACGGGATCGACGGCGGCGCGCCGCGCGCGTCTTCCACGCGCACCACGCCCGATTCGACGCGCCGGATCTGCCAGGACGTGGAGCCGAGCAGGAAGATGTCGCCGGCCATGCTCTCGACGGCAAAGTCCTCGTCGACCGTGCCGACGACGTGGCCGTCGGGTTCGGCGACGACGTTGTAGTTCGCGGTCTCCGGGATCGCGCCGCCAGACGTGATCGTCGCCATGCGCGCGCCGCGCCGCGCGCGCAGCCGGCCGTTGACCCGGTCGTGATGCAGGTACGTGCCACTGCGGCCGCGCGAGGTCGCGACGCCGTCGGACAGCATCGTGACGACGTCGTCGAAATCTTTGCGCTCGAGATCGCGGTAGGGGTACGCGGTGCGCACCGCGCGGTACAGCGCCTCGACGTCCCATTCCTCTTGGGCGGCGCAGAACGCGACGAGCTGCTGCGCGAGGATGTCCAGCGGTGCCGTCGGGATCACGAGCGCGTCCATCGCGCCGCTGCGGATGCCGCGCACGAGCGCTGCGCATTCCACCAATTCGTCGCGCGTGGTGGCGAACAGGCGGCCTTCGGGCTTCGCGCCCACCCAGTGGCCTGAGCGGCCGATGCGCTGCAGCCCCGTCGCGATCGAGCGCGGCGTGCCCAGCTGCACCACGAGGTCGACCGAACCGATGTCGATGCCGAGCTCCAGCGACGCCGTTGCGACGACGGCGCGCAGCTCGCCCTTCTTCAGCCGGTCTTCCGCTTCGAAGCGCTTGTCGCGCGAGAGGCTGCCGTGGTGCGGCAGCACGATCCCTTCACCGAGTCGCGAGGCGAGGTTGAACGCCGCGCGCTCGCTCATGCGGCGCGTGCTGACGAAGACGAGCGTCGTCTTGTGCGTGCGCACGAGCTCGGCGACGCGGTCGTAGATCTCGCCCCACATCTCGTTGCTCGCGACCGGACCGAGCTCGTCGTTCGGAACTTCGACCGCGAGCGTCATCGCGCGGCGATGGCCGACGTCGACGATCCGCGCGTTCGGCGAAAGAAAGCGTGCCACGTCTTCGAGCGGGCGGACCGTTGCCGACAGGCCGATGCGCTGCGGCTTGCGGCCGCTTTCGCGCATGACCAGATCGTCGAGCCGCGCGAGCGTGAGCGCGAGGTGCGAGCCGCGCTTGTCGGCGGCCATCGCGTGGATCTCGTCGACGATTACCGTGCGCACGCCGGTGAACAGCTTGCGCGATTTCTCCGCCGTGAGCAGGATGAAGAGCGATTCCGGTGTGGTGACGAGCACGTGCGGCGGCTTGCGCAGCATGCGCGCGCGCTCGGTCTGCGTGGTGTCGCCGGTGCGCGTCGCCGTGCGGATCGGCGCCAGCGACAAGCCGCGCGCCTCGGCGGCCGCCAGCAGCTCGCCCAGCGGCGTCTCGAGGTTCTTGCGAACGTCGTTGGTGAGCGCTTTGAGCGGTGAGACGTAGACGACGAGCGTCTCGTCGGGCAGCTCGCCGTCGGCGGCGCGGCGGATGAGGTCGTCGAGGCAGAGCGTGAACGCGGCGAGCGTCTTCCCCGAACCTGTCGGCGCCGAGACGAGCACGTCCTGACCGGCGCGAATAAGCGGCCAGCCTTGGACTTGCGGCTCGGTGGGCTCGCCGTAGCGGCCGGCAAACCAATCGCCGACGAGCGGATGGAAAAGGCTGAGCACGATGCCCTTGTTCAACCCGCAAGCGAGGTGTCCGTTTGCGCAGCCTTCGACAAGCTGAGGGTGAAACCAAAGAGGCAGAGCAGCCGTACGTGCTTCGACATGCCTCGTCGAAGCCGCGTGCTGCGCTTCCTTGCTGTCGCTGCGTGCTGCGCCGGGCTAGTCGTCCCCGCGCCGGTGCGCGCTGCCGCGCCGGTCGCGGATGGGCTCTACAACGTCGTCATCCAGTGGCCGCCCCACGCGCCGTGGCAGCACCTCGCCTTCCGCCTGGCGGGCGACGGCGGGACGCTCTACATCAACGGCCGCGAGGTCGCGGTTACCGTGACGCGCGTGGGCGAGACGATGGACGTGCGCTGGCAGGGGCGAACGGGGGTCGGCGACTTCCACGGCGAGCTCGCCGACGACCGCGGCGTCGTGTCGTTCGCCGGTACGTTCACGCAGGCGCAGAGCAGCGCACCGTTTCAGGCCGTGCGACTCGCCGAGGTGCCGCCCGCGACGCTCGCGGCGCGCGACGGCGCGTACCGCGTGTCCGCCGATCGCTTCATCATGGTCGCGCGCTCGAACGAAGCCGGCGGCGCGCCGCTGTTCTTCGATTCCGGAAACCGCCGGTTCGGCGCGCTGATGCCGGCGTGGGAAGCCGAAGAGGTGAGCGGACCGACGCTGGAAGCGCTCTTGCCGATCGCGGCGCGCTTCAACTTCGCACCCGCGACGTCGGGCGCCGCCGGCAGCCTCTCCGTGCGCTACGGCAACGAGCCGCCGGTATACGCGACGAAAACCGATCCGTACCGCACCGAGGACGTCGTCTTTCGCAACGGCGCGGTGACATTGCACGGAACGCTGTTCGTCCCGGCGACCGCCGGTGCGCACCCCGCCGTCGTGCTGATCCACGGATCGGGTCCGGAGCACCGCCCGATCGGGCTCTATCCGTTCGGGTTTCTGCACCTCGGCTTCGCCGTGCTCGCGTTCGACAAACGCGGTGCGGGCGAGTCGACGGGCGATTATCGCACGGCGAGCTTTCCCGATCTCGCCGGCGACGTGATCGCGGGCATCGACGCGATCAAGACGAATCCGGCGATCGATGCAAAACGCATCGGCATCTTCGCGAGCAGCAACGGCGGCTGGGTGGCGCCGGTCGTCGCAACGCAGAGCCGCGATGTCGCCTTCGTGATCTGTCGCGTGTGCTCGATGGTAACGATCGCGCAGAATCAGTCGTACGAGACGGAAGGGATGGCGCGCGATGCGGGGTTGACGGACGCCGACGTCGCTCGCGCCGTCGCGCTGCACGACGCGTACACGAACGCCGTCGTGCAAAATGCCGGCTGGGACGCGCTCGCGGCGCAGGTCGCGTCCGCGAAAGGCACCGACTGGTTCGCGCGCGCCGGCGTGCCAAGCGAAGTGGCGGCGCTGGATGCGGGGAGCCGTTCCGCACGTGCGGCGCAGCTCGCGTTCGATCCCGCGCCGTACTGGCGGCGCGTCACGGTGCCGACCCTATTTTTGTACGCCGAGAACGACCGGCTCGTAAAAACCGTGGTGAGCGCCCCGCGCGCGTCGCAACTGCTGGCTGAAGCGCGTAATCCCGACGCGCAAGTCGTCGTGCTCAAGCATGCCGATCACGCGTTCATCGACTCGGAGAGCGGCCTGGCGTCCGAGCAGCAGCGCGCAAGCCTTTTTGCGGCGGGCTTCATGGAACGTTTGACGGGCTGGGCGCAGGCGCATCACCTCACGCCGACGCACTAGCGGCGCGATGAGGATTCGGAGACCGACGCTGCTGCTGGCGGCGCTGCTGGCGCTCGGCTCGGCGAGCGTGCCCGTCGCAAGCGCGGCGCAATCGCAGCCGCCGCCTCCTCCGCCGCCGGTCCCCGGGCCGTCGACGCCGTCGCCGGCTCCATCGCCGGAACCAACGTCGCCGTCGCCGTTCGCGTCGCCGTCGCCGTTCACGACGCCGTCGTCGTCACCGTCGCCAGGCGCGTCCGCGTTGCCGCGAGTTCCGATCCGCGTCGATCGCGCGCGCGTCGGCGTCTTGCCGGGCGGCACCGTGACCGTCGGCGTGTCGGGCGGCTCGGGACCGCTCAGCGTGCAGCCGTCGTTCGACGGCGCGGTCGTGCGCTACGACGCGTTTGCGCGCACGCTGTTCATCACCGGGCGCGCGCTCGGGCGCGGCACCGTCACGCTGTCCGACGCGGCCGGCGACACGGCGAGCGTCGCGGTGCTGGTCGCGCCGCCGGCCGGTGTCGTGCCGCTCGACGCGACCGTGGAATTGGCCGGAAACGTGAGCGCCGCGTTCACGACGCAGCGCATTCGCGCGGCGATCGCGCAAGCGGCGCAGTTGCAGCCGGGTGCGACCGTGGACGTCGGCGGCGTCACGACCACGGATCTGCGTCCGAACCAGGCGCTCGAAGCGCGCGCGAACGTCGTGCTCAAAGGCAACGACACGTACGTGGACCAGACCGGCACGACGAACGTGCACGTGCGCGTCGACGCGCTCCCACAGCTCGATCCGGCGGTGCTGTTCTACAGCGACGATCCAGAACGGCTCGGCGCGCTCGACGACGGCGTGCTGTTCCGCGGCACGATCGACGCGACGCGGCCGGCACGCGCGTACATCTATCACGTGTCCGACTCGGCGAACCGCCGGCTCTATCTGGCGCTGCAGCCGACGACGTCGACGGCGCGCGTTCAGGTGCTCGGCGCCGTCGCGGGGCCGTCCGATGCGTTCGCGTACGTCGGGCACAGCGGCACGATGCGGTATCTGATCGAGCGCGCGTCGCAGGAAAGCTTCGTCATGCCGATCCTTCCGACGTCACCGTATCTGCTGCCGCTCGGAGCCGGCGCGATGCTGCCGGGAACGCTCATCAACGCGATCTACGACCTGCGCGTGCTCGACGGCGCGCCGGTGAACGTCCTGGTAGTCGCGGCGAGCAACGGCATCGACCCGGCGTCGCTGCTGGCGCAGCCCGAACATTCGACGGACGCGCACTTCCGCCGCGGCGAGTTCTCGCTCGCGAACGTGCCGCCGCTCGCGCTGTCGTTCACGGCGGGTGCGCCGGAGCCGACGCCGTTCGCGGTCGGTGTGCGCTACTATGCAAACGGACAGCCGGCGTTTCCGAATCTCCGCCCCGGCGACGTCGCGGTCGCCGGACAGCGCGCCGCGCTTGCCGGCGATTACGGCGTGGTGCGCAACGTCGCGCTGCAGTTCGCGAACCCGACGCCTACGCCGCAAAACGTCTATCTCTACGAACAGCCGGGCGCGACCGGCGGCGGCGTCACCACGACGATGTGGTTCACCGGCGACGCCGCACCGACGCAAGTGCGCTGCGTCAGCGATCCGTCGCAGCGCTATTTGGTGAAAGGCTTCGGCATCGCACCCGGCCAGACGCTCAACGTGACCGGCACGTACATGACGGACGGCACATCGTTCTTACCGCTGTACTTCGGCCTGACGGCGACCCCGCCGCCCCCGCCGCCGCTGAACGCCTGCGGCGCGAAACCGGGCAGTGCCGCGACGCGCTGAACGGGATTTCTTCGCGAACCCGGTATGCTCTCCATGATGGCGGAACTCGACGAGCGCTTCAGTCGGCTCCGGCCCCTCTCCGAAAGCTCGTGGAGCGGTCTCACGCGCCTTTTCGCGGCCGAAGACGTCCGGTTCACCTGGGCCAGCAACGCGCTCGAAGGCAACACGCTGACGCTGCGCGAGACGCAGCGCGTGCTCGAAGACGGCGCGACTATCGCCGGGAAGTCGATGCGCGATCACCTCGAGGCGGTCAATCACGCCGCGGCGGTTCGCCGAATGCATGAGATCGCGGAGCGCGGCGAGGCCATCACCGTGCACGTCATGCTGGAGCTTCACGGGTTGCTGATGCGCGGCATCGACGATTCGCGGGCCGGGCGGATTCGGAACGACGCAGTCGCGATCGCCGGACGCAGTACCGGCCGCCGAACGCGGATCCCGCTTCGGCGGGCGTGGATGCGGCCTTCGCACGGTACGCCGAGCGAAAAGCACGCGAGCATCCGGTGCTCGTCGCAGCCGACCTGCACTACGAGGTCGCGCGGCTCCATCCGTTCTTCGACGGCAACGGCCGGACCGCACGGCTGTTGATGAACGCGCACCTGCTGCAGCACCGGTACCCGCTACTCATCATCGAACCCGACCGCCGCGGTGCGTATCTCGACGCGCTCGACACGGGACAAGAGGCCGGCGACGCCGGTGCGTTCAGGCTGTTCGTCGCCGACGCGATGCAGCAATCACTCGATTACTACGCGACGATCTTGAAGTAAGGCCGCCGCGAACGGCAGCGCCCTAGCTCAGGCGCCTGCGGGTGCGCGGACGACGATGCGTTTTGCGCGTGATACGATGCCCCGGATTGCACCGAGCAGGGCATGGCGGCGTGATACCGTTGCGACCGGTTCGCCCAGAACCGTCGGGTCGGCCGCGGCGAGCGCTTTTACGGCCGACGTTGCGTCGATTGCGTGGTTCGTCGCATAGGCCAATTGGTTTGCGCCGTAGCGGTCGAGCGCGTAGCGGTAGTTCACCATGACGCCGTACGACTGCTCGATGCCGCGCGGTGTCGGGTCGGCGAGCCAGTCGAGGCGTTCGATCGTCGCGCCGTTGCCGAGGTGGAAGCGTTCCACGGCGTCGCGCGGGGCGCTGTAGCCGCGTTTGGCTTCTAACAGATAGCGCGCGGCGAGGCGCAGCAGCGGCTCGCGCAGCACCGCGAGCGGCGCCGCGTTGCGGTGCCAGCCCGGCGTTGCGAGCGCAGTGCGCACGTCAGCGTCGACGCGTTCGCCGAGCGCGCGCACCCACGCGACGAAGCCCGGAAGCGGCGACAGCGTCGCGAACGTGCGCAGGCGCGGCAGCTCCGAGCGCAGCTGCTCCACCGCGTGCTTGATGAGCGCGTTGCCGAACGGGATCCCGGTCAGGCCGCGCTCGGTGTTCGAGATGGAGTAGAACGTCGCGCAGCGTGCTTGCCCGGCGTCGACGCGGGGTGCGTTCGGGTTGAGGATCGCGCGGATGGACGCCGGCATGTCGTCGGTGAGCGCGACCTCGGTGAACACGACGGGCACGCCGGGTAACGCCGGGTGAAAGAACGCGTAGACGCGGCGGTCCTCGTCGAGCCGGTCCTTCAGGTCGAACCATCCGCGCACTGCGTGCACCGCCTCCGAGCGCGCGAGCCGTTCGAGCAGTGCCGCGGAGTCGGCCCACGTTAGCCGGCGCAGCTCCAGCAAACCCAAGTCGACGCGCGAGGCGAGAAACGCGCGCAGATCGTCGTCGAGCGGGGCGAGGTCCGCGGCGTCGGGGCGCTTCTCCAAGAACGTCAGCAGCTGCGCCCGCAAGTCGACGACGAGCCGCAGGTCGCCCGGCGGCGCAGCGAGGTGGCGCAGGACGCAGTCGCGAGCGGGCTCGAGGTGACGGCGCAGGCGCGCCAATGCGCCGCGCCGGTCGATCGGATCGGCGGCGGTCCGCGCCGCATCGAGATCGCCTTCGACGCGCGGCAGATCGACGTCGAGTGCGTCCAGCAACCGCAGGAACCGCAGCAGCTCGCTCTCCGACGCGACCGCAAGGCTGGACCGGACCGTGCGGACGTGATCGCGCGCAGCCAGGTCGCCGACGGGCAGGTGCCGCAGCGCCTCGACCGCGCGCTCCAAGGGAGTCGTCCGAACCGGCATGACGCTTTCTACAACCCCATCGGGGAGCGCCGGGGTTCAGCGGACCGGCAACGTCGAGGTGGGGTCCCGCGCCCAATTACGACCGCGGAGTCGCCGCCTTCGCCACCGCACGCGCGGCGAACACGTCCGCCATCGCGCTACGATATGCGGCCGACGCGAACGTGTCCGAGCGCGCCGTCACGCTGCGTGCTACGCCCGCGCATGCCGCTTTCAGCGCGTCCACATCGCCCGGTTTTATGCCCTTGAGCGCGCTCTCCACGCCGCTGGCGCGGAACGCCGAGTCGCCGATGCCCGTCACGGCGATGCGCGCCGATTCGATCGTGCCGCCGCTCATCGTCAAAACCGCCGCAACGCCCACCACCGCGTAGTGTGACGCCGGATGGTGGAACTTCACGTACGCCGAGCTCGGCGCTGCGTCGAACGCGATTTTCGTCAGCACTTCGTGCGCGCCGAGCGCGGTCTCGAACATGCCCTGGAAGAAATCGGACGCTTTCAGCTCGCGCGTGCCGTCCTTGCCGGCGAGCGTGAACGATGCGTCCAGCGCTTGCAGCACGGCGGGATAGTCCGCCGACGGATCGCCGTGCGCCGACGCGCCGCCGATCGTGCCGCGGTTGCGCACTTGCGGGTCGCCGAGGTCGTTCGCCGCATCCCACAGCACAGGCGCGCTCTTCTTCAGCGCGTCGCTCGCCGCGAGCGCCGCGTGCTTGGCGAGCGCGCCGATGCTGATGCGACCGCCGCTCGCGTCGATCGCGTCGAGCTGCGGGATACCGCCGATGTCGACCAACACCGAAGGCGTTGATAGACGCAGCTTCATCATCGGGATGAGGCTATGGCCGCCGGCGAGCAGCTTCGCGTCGTCGCCGTGCTCGCCGAGCAATCGGATCGCGTCGTCGACGCTGGTGGCGCGGTGGTAGTCGAAGGTCGCCGGAATCATGTCGCGCTCCCGTTCTTCGCTTGCATCGCGGCCCACAGCTTCTCCGGCC
This sequence comes from Candidatus Elarobacter sp., assembly GCA_036403315.1. GTDB lineage: Bacteria > Vulcanimicrobiota > Vulcanimicrobiia > Vulcanimicrobiales > Vulcanimicrobiaceae > Vulcanimicrobium. The sequence continues at coordinate 24,957 of DASWRD010000038.1, read as the reverse complement.
GCAGCGGCATGTCGATGTGCACCACGCCGAACGGCGCGAGCGCGTCGATGACGGCGTTCGCGACCGCCGGCGTCGAGCCGATCGTGCCCGCTTCGCCGATCCCTTTGATGCCGAGCGGGTTGACGGTCGTGCCGGTCACCGTGTGGTCGAGCTCGTAGTGCGGCACTTGCTCGGCGTGGGGGATCGCGTAATCCATCAGCGTCCCGGTGAGCAGCTGGCCGTTGTCGTCGTAGATCACTTCCTCGAACAGCGCCTGCGAGAGGCCTTGCGCGATGCCGCCGTGCACTTGGCCCTCGACGATCATCGGGTTGAGCAGGCGCCCGCAGTCGTCGACCGCGAGATACTTCACGACCTTCACCTCACCGCTCTGCGCGTCCACTTCGACGACGCACACGTGCGTGCCGAACGGGAACACGAAGTTGGGCGGCTCGAAGCGGCGTGTCGCGTCGAGGCCGGGCTCCAGGCCGGGCGGCAAGTTGTCGCCCATGAATGCCAGAAAGCCCGCTTCGGGCGTCGTCATCGACTTCGACGGATCGCCTTTGACGCCGATCTTGCCGTTTTTGTACTCGACGTCGTCGGCATTCGCTTCCCACTGGTGCGCGGCGATCTTCACCGCCTTCGCTTGGATCGTCTCGATCGCGAGCTTGAGCGCCGAGCCGCCGACCGCCGTGCCGCGCGAGCCGAACGTGCCCACGCCGTACTGCACGCGATCGGTGTCGCCGTGCACGACGGTGACGTTGTCGATCGGCACGCCCAGCTCGTCGGCGACGATCTGCGCGAACGTCGTTTCCTCACCCTGTCCGTGCGGCGACACGCCGGTGAGCACCGTGATGCTGCCCGTCGGTTCGACGCGGATCGTCGCGGAGTCCCAGCCCGCCGCGGGCATCGCCGCCGATGGGCCCATGCCGCACACCTCGACATACGTCGAGACGCCGATTCCGAGGAATCGCCCTTGCTTGCGCAAGTCGGCCTGCTGCTTGCGCAAACCGTCGTAGTCCACGAGCTTGAGCGCCTTATCCATCGTCGTCTCGTAATCGCCCGAGTCGTACGTCAGGCCGGTCGCCGTGGTGTGCGGAAACGACGCATTCGCGATGAAGTTCTTGCGGCGCACGGCAACGGGATCGAGGCCGAGCTTGAGGGCGACCATGTCGATCGCGCGCTCGATGAAGAACGTCGCCTCCGGGCGGCCCGCGCCGCGGTACGCATCGGTCGACATGGTGTTGGTGAACACGCCGACGACTTCGGCCTCGATGTTCTCGAAGCGGTAGCAGCCATGCGCCATCAGCAGCGTCAGCGTCGGGATCACCGGCGTGAGCAGCTGGTGGTACGCGCCCAAATTCGCCGTGATCTTCAGGCGCAGCGCGGTGATCGTGCCGTCGTTCTTCGCCGCGACCTCGATGTCGTCGACCTGATCGCGGCCGTGGATCATCGCCTGGAAGCACTCGGAGCGCGTTTCGATGTACTTCACCGGGCGGCCCAGCTGCATGGCGACCCAGCAGATCAGCGCCTCTTCGGCGTACACGTTCAGCTTTGCGCCGAAACCGCCGCCTACTTCGGGCGCGATGACGCGAATCTTGTTTTCCGGCAGGCCGAGCACGACGGCGAGCTGCGTGCGCAGCAGATGCGGGATCTGCGTCGCCGAGTAGATGGTGAGCTGCTGCATCCCCGCGTCCCAGTTCGCCACCATCGACCGCGGTTCGATCGGCACGGGGGCGACGCGCTGGTTGACGATGCGCTGCTTGACGATGACGTCGGCAGTGTGAAACGCAAGGTCGGGATCGCCCGCCTTGAACGGCATCGTGAACGCGACGTTGGTGCCGAGCTCTTCGTGCACGAACGGCGGCCCGGCCTCCGCTTTGATGGGATCGACGACGACGCCCAGCGGCGCGTATTCGACGACGATCTTCTCGGCGGCGTCGCGCGCGGTGTACGGCGAGTCGGCGATCACCACCGCGACCGCTTCGCCGACGAAGCGGACTTCGTCGAGGGCCAGGATGTAGTGCGGCGGCGTCTTGAGGCCGAGCGCACCCATCTTGTGCGCGACCGGCAGCGACGACTTGAGGTTGTGCGCGTGGTGGATGTCGTCGCCCGTCCACACACCCGCGACGTGCGGATCGGCCTTGGCGTCGGCGACGTCGATGCTGACGATCTTCGCGTGCCCGTGCGGGCTGCGCACGAACGCGGCGTAGCACGTGTTGACCTGACGCACGTCGTCGACGTACGTCGCGCGGCCGGTGATGAGGCGGGGATCCTCGCGGCGCCGGATGCGCGCGCCGACCATCGTCGTGAAAGCCATTAGGTGTGCGCCTCCTGGAGGAACGGCGGGATGATGCCCTCGCCCGACGGCGGCGGCTCCTCCGCGGGCGGATGCATCGGCATCAAATCGTTCACGCTGTGCCGCTCGGTGTGGTCCCGCATCGCCTTGCCGGCCGCGCGCACCGATTTGACGATGTTCTCGTAACCGGTGCAGCGGCACAGATTGCCTTCGAGCCCGGCGCGGATCTCGTCGTCGCTCGGGTTCGCGTTGCGCTGCAGCAGATCGACGGCGCTCACGATCATCCCGGTGGTGCAGTAACCGCACTGCAAACCGTGCGCGGTCCAGAACGCTTCCTGCATCGGGTGCAGCGACTCCGCGGTGCCGATGCCTTCGATCGTCGTGACCTCGTGGCCGCTCGCCTGCACGGCGAACACCGTGCAGCTCTTCACGGAAACGCCGTCGAGCAGCACGGTGCACGCGCCGCAGCTCGACGTGTCGCAGCCGATGTGCGTGCCCGTCAAGTTGAGAAAGTCACGCAGCGCGTGCGCGAGGAGCAGCCGCGGCTCGACGTCGAGGGTCGCCGGTTTTCCGTTGACGGTGAGATCGATCTGCATAAGCGCGTCTCCGGACTGAAAAGAGCGGGGCGAAGAAGGTACCGATGCGACGCCGGAATCTCCTTGCCCGTTCCAGAACCGCCCCGCTCATGCCGCAGCCGGTCGACGTGGACGATCTCCAGGCGCGCCTGATGGGCGCGGGCTACGTCGCGGACGCCGGGCTCGCAACGGCGCTGGCGTGCGCCGTCAGCCTCGAGCGCGCGGTGCTGCTCGAAGGCGACGCCGGCGTCGGGAAGACCGACGCGGCGCGCGCGCTGGCGGCCGTCTTCGACGCGAAGCTGCTGCGGTTGCAGTGCTACGAAGGACTCGATCTCGCCGCCGCCGCTTACGACTGGAACTACGGCAAGCAGTTGCTGGCCATTCGTGCGGCCGAAGCGTCGCACGAGCACACGCCGGACCTCTACGCGGATGACTTCTTGATTCGCCGGCCGCTGCTCGCGGCGCTCGGCGCGCCGCGCGAGCGCGGGATCGTGCTGCTGATCGACGAGATCGACCGCGCGGACGACGAGTTCGAAGCGTTCTTGCTCGAGTTTCTCGCCGATTTCGCGATCTCGATCCCGGAGCGCGGCACGATCGCCGCCGTTCACCGACCGATCGTGGTGCTCACGTCGAACCGCACGCGCGATCTGCACGACGCGCTCAAACGCCGCTGCTTCTACCACTGGATCGGGCACCCGTCGGTGGAGCGCGAGATCGAGATCCTGCGGCTGCATCTGCCTGACGTCGCGCCGGCGCTCGCCGGGGACGTTGCGCGAGCATCGGCGGCGCTGCGCGAGCGCGAATTGCGCAAGGCACCGGGGATCGCCGAGTCGCTTGACTGGGCGCAGACGCTGGAGCTCCTCGGCGCGGAGCGGTTGAACGGCGATGTGTTCGAGCCGTCGCTGGGCGCCGTGTTGAAATATCCGGAGGACGTCGAGCTGGCGCGCGCGTCGGCCGCCGCGATCGTCGCGGCGGCGCGCGAAGGATGATCGACGAAGCCGCGGTCGCGGCGGGGTTCGACCGAGCGCTGCGGTCGCGCGGGGTCACGGCGGGAACGCGCCGCGCGGGGACGTTCGCCGAGGTGTTGCGCGCGCTGGCGCCGGAAACGACGCAGGCGACGTACTGGCGCGCGTGTGCGGCGATGCTGCCATCGATCGACGATCTCGACGCGTTCAACGCGGCGTTTCTGGAGTTCTTCGGTTCGCTGGGCGACGCCGATGCACTGGCGCGGCTGGTGCGGACCGTGGATGCGCCGCCGCGCCGGGCACCGCGCGATCTGCCCAAACGCGAGTCGGTTCCGCCGCCGCCGTCGGAGCGGCCGGCGGACGAACGCCTCGCGGAGCGTGCGCCGACGCAGTGGATCGTGGCGTCGAGCGAGCACCGCCTCACCGACAAAGCGTTCGAAGATTTCGACGAGGACGAGCGCGCCGCAATGCTGCGCCTTATCGCGCGCGTGCGCGTCGCGGGCGAGTACCGTACGTCGCGCCGCCGCCGCTCGCACGCGCACGGCGACCGCTTCGACTTTCGCACGACGCTGCGCGCCGCGGCGCGCACCGCGGGCGAGCTGGTGCGCCGGCGCGCAACGCGGCGGCGCCAGCGGCTGCGTCCGCTGGTATTCTTGCTCGACGTGTCGGGTTCGATGGCGCCGTTCGCTCGCGCCCTGCTACTGTATGCGCGCGTCACGGCGATCGCGCGGCCCGCGGTGCGCGCATTCGCGTTCGCAACGCAGCTCACCGATCTGACGCCGCTCCTGCGCAGCGCGAGCGACGAGCGCGTGATGGCCGCAATCGCGGAGGCCGTCTGCGACTACGGCGGCGGCACGCGCATAGGCGCGGCGCTGCACGCGTTCAACGACCGCTACGCACAGCGCGGCGCCGCCCGCGGAGGCACGGTGGTAATCCTCTCCGACGGCTGGGAGCGCGACGATCCGGTGCTGGTCGGCATTGAGATGCAACGGCTGCGCCGCCTCGCGCGGAGGATCGTGTGGGTGAACCCGCACAAGCGCCACGCCGCCTACGAGCCGCTGGCGCACGGCATGGCCGCCGCGCTTCCGTACATCGACGCGTTCTTGTCGGGCCATAACCTGAGGACGCTGAACTCCGTCGCGGACGCGATCGAAGGACACATCGCGCCGCTCGTGTCGACCGGGAATCGTAGGCTCAAGGCACCGAACGTCAGCCCGTGACGCGCAACCCCGCCGCGATGCCGTTGATCGACAGGCGGATCGCGTCGCGTAGGTTCGGGTGACGGTCGGTGCTTGCGCGGTAATTTCGGAGCAGCCGCAACTGCAGGAACGAGATCGGGTCGACGTAGGGATTGCGCAGCTCGATGCTGCGTGCCAGTGTCGGGTCGCCGGCGAGCAGGCGATCGTGTTCGAGGATGCTGAGCACTGCGGCGACAGTTTTCGCGTGCTCGTCCGCGATGCGCGGGACGAACCGTTCGCGAAGGGGCGTGTCGGCGACGAGCTCTCGCGCGTAGCGCTCGAAGATCGCAAGGTCGGATACCGCGAGCGCGCGCTCGACGCTGTGCAGCAGCACGGTGAAGAACGGAAATCCGCGGGCCATCGTGCGCAGCGTCGCGAGATCGCCGGGCACGCTTGCGACGGCGGAGCCGAATCCGTACCAGCCCGGCAGCATACCGCGCGTCTGCGCCCAGCCGAAGGCCCACGGGATCGCGCGCAGGTCGTCGATCGAGCGGCGTTCGCCACGGCGGCCGGGGCGGGAGCTGATCTGCATGTCGCCGATCTCGTCGACCGGCGTGCAGAGCGCGAAGAATCGCAGGAACTCCGGATCGTCGACGAGGTCCGTATACGAGCGCTGGGCGGCTGACGCGAGCCGGTCGACCAGGTCGTACCACGCGGGCGGAATGGCCGGCGGCGTTTCCGTGATGCCGGTGGCGACGGAGGTCACCGCCAATTCGAGGTTGCGGCGCGCGAGCGACGGCAAGCCGTATCGCGCGCCGATGACTTCGCCTTGCTCCGTCACCTTGAAGCGGCCGTTGCGTGTGTCGGGCGGCTCGGCGGCGACCGCTTCGCGCGCGTCGGCCGCGCCACGGCCCGCCGATCCGCCGCGGCCGTGGAACACGCGCAGCTCGACGCGCCGCGCCGCTGCCACTTTCGCTAGCCGTACCTGCGCGCGATAGATCGCCCACGAGCTCGCCACGATGCCCGCGACCTTCGTCGAGTCGGAGTAGCCGACCATGACCTCCCAAAGCTCGCCGCACCGCGCGACGTGCGCGCGAAACGGTGCGACGCGAAGACAGCCGTCGGCGATCACGGCGGCGTTTGCCAGGGCGGTCGCGCTCTCGAACAACGGGACGATCTGCGCCGCGCCGGCATCGAGTGCGCCGCACGTGCGCGCGAGCGCGAGCAGGCTGAGCACGTCGAACGCCGACTCGGTTCCCGCGAGGATGAACGAGCGCACCGCGCCGGAGCCGCGCCGTGCGCGCAACTCGGCAACAGCGGCGAGCGACGCGACCACGTCGGCGGTTTCAGCGGAGAACGCGGCGGAGCGGGTCAGCAGCGGGCGCGCGGAGTCGAGCTCGCGCACGAACCAGGCGAGACGCTCGTCGTCGCCGCGCGCGGAAAGCGGCGTCGCGCCGGGCTCGATCGCGGCGACGATCTCGTCGAGCGCCGCAACCACGCGATCGCGGTGCTGCCGCCACTCCAGCGCGCACAGATGAAACCCGAAGATGCCGACTGCGCGAATCAGCCGGCGCACCGGCCGCGCGACGTCGACCCCGCTGTGCTTGGCCACGCTCTCCGCGAGCGGCTCGAGCTCCGCAAGCAATGCGGCCGGATCGGCGAAGCCGCCGTCCGCATCGGCCAGCGTCAGCCGAAGCCGGCGGTGCACGAACGCGAGCTTGCGGCGGTACGGCTCCGCTTCTTGGCGCGGGCCGATCGCGTAGCGCACGTCCGGCAGCGCGGCGGCGTCGCGTTCGACCGACGCGACGACGTCCGCCGAAACGTCGCCGCGCCGCGCGTCCTGCGAAAGCCGCGTCTGCAGCGCTGCCACGGCTTCGACGTACCGGCCGAGGAGGAACGCGCGCGCCTGCTCGTGCGCGGCGATGATCGCGTCCGGTGCGACGTTCGCGTTGCCGTCGCGGTCCGCGCCGATCCAGCTTCCGAACGACAGAAAGTTCGGCACGGCATGCGCGAGCCGCGCTTCGAGGCGTTCGAACAGCAGCGTCGCCTCGTCGAAGATCGACTCGCGAAAGCGCGCGAGCAGGTTGCGGACTTCGTCCTGCACGGTCGGCGCGGTGCGGTACAGCTCGTTGGTCTGCCACAGGAGCACGATCTGCGCGTGCAGCTCGGATTCCGTCGCCGCGGTTTCTTCGGCGGTGAGCACGCGCTCGTCCAGCGTGCGCAGCAGCTCCGCGACCGCCGCGAGCTTCTCGCTGGTCGTGCGGCGCAGCACCTCGGTGGGATGCGCGGTAAAGACCAGCGAGATCTCTAGCCGGTCGATCGCTGCGCCGGCCCGGGCCGACAGCGTTTCGAGCGAACCGCGCAGCGGCGCCTCGCCGTGCAGCGCGCGCTCGCGGCGGCGCCGCTCGCGATGAAGTTCCTCCGCGAGGTTCACCATCTGAAAGTACAGGTTGAAGGCGCGAATGACGTCGACGGCGCCGTCGGTGTCAAGCTCGTCGAGGACGGCGTCGATCGCCGCGCCGTCGTGCGGCGCCGATCCGGCGCGGCGGCGGCGCGTCAGCGCGCGCAACCGCTCGACGTGCTCGAACGTTCCTGGACGCGCATGCGATCGCAGCACGTCGCCGACGAGCCGCCCGAGGAGCGCGACACGCGCGCGAAGCGGGGCCGTGGTGTCTCGTTCGATGGGGTCGGTGATACGGGGGTGCGATGGGGTCTCCTCGTGCGTCGTCGAAGAAGGGTACGATGATCGAAGTTCTGGACAGCATCGAGCGCTGGCGCGCCGAGGGGCAGCGGATCGCCGTCGCGACCGTCGTCGGCGTCGAGCAGTCCGCGCCGCGCGATCCGGGCGCCGTGATGACGGTCAATGAGCGCGGCGACGTAGCGGGCTCGGTCAGCGGCGGCTGCGTGGAGTCCGCGGTGTACGAGGAAGCGCAGGATGCGATCGCGACCGGCCGGCCGCGGCTGGTCACCTACGGCATCAGCGACGCCGACGCGATCTCCGTCGGCCTGACGTGCGGCGGAACGATCCACGTGTTCGTGGAGCGCCTCGACTGGTGAGCGCGTGATCTTCGACCAGCTGGCCGAAGCGCTGCGCGCCGACCGGCCCGTCGCGCTGGTGACACGGCTCGACGGCGCGCGCGCCGGCGCGAAGCTGCTCGTGTTCGAGGATGAAACGTACGGCGACCTCGGCACGCCGGGCTTGAACTTCGCCGGCGCGAGGGAAGCGCGCGCGCTCCTCGCGGTCGGCGAGACCGCGATCCGCACGTTCGGTGAAGACGGCGAGCCGGTCGGGGTCGAAGTGCGGCTGTTCATCAACGCGCACGCGCCCAAGCCGGTCATGTACGTGTTCGGCGCCATCGACTTCTCGCGCGCGATGGCGCGCATCGGCAAGTACCTCGGCTATACGGTGACGGTCGTCGACGCGCGGCCGGTCTTCGCGACGAAAGCGCGCGTCCCGGACGCCGACGAGGTGGTCGTCGCGTGGCCGGATGATTTCTTGTCGAAGGCACCGGTCGACAAACGCACCGCCCTCGTGATCCTGACGCACGACGTAAAGTTCGACATCCCGCTGCTGCGCGTCGCGCTGCGCACTGACGCGGGCTTCATCGGCGCGATGGGCAGCCGCCGTACGCACGCGAACCGCGTCGAGGAGCTGCGCCGCCTCGGCATTTCGGACGGCGATCTCGCGCGAATCAGCGCACCCGTCGGCCTGGACATCGGCGCGCGCACGCCGGAGGAGACGGCGATCTCGATCGCCGCGGAGATCATCGCGCTGCGCGAGAACCGCCGCGGCGCGCGCCTGAGTGAAGGAACCCTGCCGGTGCACAACGATCGCACGGCGGTAGCACCGTGATCATCGAGGACGGCTTCGACATCGATGCACCGGTGGACCGCGTCTGGAGGCTGCTCAAGGACATCCCGAAGGTGGCGACGTGCATTCCGCGCGCGGAGATCACGGAAGTCGTCGATGACAAGACGTACCGCGCGAAGGTGTCGGTGAAAGTCGGCCCGGTCGAAGTGAGCTATCGCGCGGTGATCACCGTCCAGTCGCTGGACGACGCGACGCACACGGCAAAGTTTCATGTCAAGGGGGACGAAGCACGCGGCCGCGGCGGGGTAACGGCGGACGTCGTCTCGACGGCAACCGAGGCGCACGGAAAGACCCATGTCGCCCTGCGGACCGATGCACAAATCAGCGGTATCGTGGCGACGGTTGGGGGCCGGCTGATCGAAGCCGTCGCACAGAAAACGGTCGCGGCGTTCGCAAGCAATCTGGCAAAGGTCGTCTAGGCCGATTCAGCGCGATACTCCCCCGGCGCGATTTGACCGCGTCGCGTTGTGTGATCCGCTGCGCGAGTCCCTCGTCGTCTCCCGCCGTCGCAAACGGCCGGCACGCGCTCGCGATGCTCGCCGAGGCGATTTTCGCCGCCCACCCGATCACCGGGCCGGATTGCACCATACGGGCTTGGCGGGTAGCCATGCGACACAGCGCATGGTGAGGATGAAGACTGCGTACGGAAACGTAGGGAATTCCGAAACATGGTATACTCTGAGACAACAGGGCGAGGCGCGATCGCGCTACGCGTACGAATACGGGGCGAGCCGTTTCACAATCCATGAGGTTCCCTTTGCACGATAACAGCAGCATTGCCACCGGCATCGAGATGCCCCCGATTCGTGCTGGAAACGCCGGCAAACGTCTGGGCGACTCATCGGTCCAAATCGGCACGAACGGTGCGCCGACGCGAGAGAACGCGGCGGAGATCCTCATCGAGCACCTGTTCGCCAACACCGACGCGCGAATACCTGGGATCTCGTACGCCGTCGCCTATCGCCTTGCCGAAGAGTTCATCGGCGGCGATATCGTCGACGTGTACCATTTCGACAATAACTCCGTCGCGTTCTCGATCGCTGACATATCGGGCAAAGGTGCTCGCGCGGCGGTTCACGCGGCGCTGATCAAATACGGGCTGCGTGCGTTCTCGAGTCACGGCTTGGCGCCCGAGCGCGCTTTGCGCTCGCTGGACAGGCTGTATCTCGAAAACAACAACTTCGAGCAGAACGAGTCGTTCGCGACCGTGTTCTTCGGTTTGGTCGACCCGAAGCGCAAGGTCATGACGTATGCTTCCGCCGGACACGAGCCCGTCATCGTCGTTCACCCGAACCGGACGGTCGAAGTGCTCGCCCCGACGGCGCCGCTGATCGGCGTTTTCGACGACCAGCACCATCTGTTCACGCAGGACGTCGTCACGCTGTCAGCCGGCACCCTTTTCGTCGCCACGACGGACGGCGTCACGGAAGCGCGGAATTCCGAGGGCGAGATGTTCGGGATGGACCGGTTCATCAGCGTCGTCACAGCGAACTTCGACCGGGAGCTCAAAGAGCTGATCACGTCGGTCATCGACGAAGCGCAGGCCTTCAGCGCCGGCCGGTTCGTCGACGACATGGCGATCGTCGCAGCTCGATTTCTCTAGGGAGATTCCGCCGCGTGGGCTTCCGCTCCCTCGTCGAACGGCATCCCCGGCAAGCGAACCGTGAACCGTGCTCCGCGATCGGCGACGTTTTCCACGTCGACGGTGCCGCCTTGCTCCTCCACGAATCGCTTGACGAGCGCAAGGCCCTCGCCGCTGCCGGTGGTGCCTACCGATGCCGCGCCGCGGAATCCCGCTTCGAAGATCTTACCGAACTCGTCACTTCGCACGCCCGGACCGCCGTCCGTGACCGTGAGCGTGAGGACGCCGCCGGAGGGCCGGCAATCCACGTCGATCTGCCCGCCGGGCGGCGTATAACGCATCGCGTTCGAGACGACGTTGTTGACGATCTCGCCCACGCGCACCGGGTCGCCGGTGAAGTTTACGCACGCGGGGCCGTGCGCGGTGCACTGCTGAACGCAAAACGTGATCTCGTGTTCTGCGGCGGCGGCTTCGAACGCGAGGACCTCGTTGGTGATGACGTCGCAGACGTTGATTCGCTGGGCGTTGGTTCCGAGCGGCGCCTGGGGCGCCAACGGCCGCGGCGTCAGCTCGCCCAAGAGGTTCTCCACCTCGCCCAGCGCCTGCAGCACCGACGACAGGCGTTGCGGTGACGGTTCGAGCACGCCGTCGCGGAACGCCGCGACGTTCGCGATCGCGACGGCGAGATGGTTGCGGATCTCGTGAATGACGCGCCTCACGCGGGGTCGACCATCTTGTAGCCCACGCCGAACACCGTCACGATGTAACGCGGGTTCGTGGGATCCGGCTCGACCCGCGCCCTGAGGTTCGCGATGTGGCGGTCCAGCGTGCGGTCGAAAACGTCGCCGTCGGCGTTCACGCGCTGGAGCAGCTGGTCGCGGGTCAGCGTCTGCCCGACGTGTGACGAGAGGATGTCGAGGATCTTGAATTGCGTGGGCGTGAGCGTCGCCGGTTTGCCGTCGACGTGTACCTCGTGCGCAACCGTATCGATCACGATGGTTCCGATGCGTTTCTCGCGCGACGGGACGTGCTCGTCGCTGCGATCGCTGCGGCGCAGCACGCTCTTGACCCGCGCCACGACCTCGCGTGGGCTGAACGGCTTGCCGACGTAGTCGTCGGCGCCGAGCTCGAGCCCGACGACGCGGTCGACTTCGTGGACGCGTGCCGTGAGCATGATCACCGGTACGTCACGGACCGCGCGGATCTGCCGCAGCACCTCCGTGCCGGGAAACCCGGGGAGGTTGAGGTCGAGGAGTACGAGATCCGGGACGTGCTTCTTGAACAGCTCGACTGCGGTGGGGCCGTCGCCGGCGCGCAGCACCGCGAACCCGTCATCGCGCAGGTATTGTTCGAGGACGTCGATCAGGGCCGGCTCATCGTCGACCAGCAGCACTGTCCGGGTGTTGGTGGTAGTCACCGCGTCGTGGAGTTCGGGCGCAGCGGCCTCCGGTCCCGGTGCGGGGGACGTCATCACGTCGGGACGGGAGACGGCCACGTCCAGTTCTTGACCTCGGGCGGATCGTCGCCGTGCAGTTCGATGTACCGAACGTGGTCCGCGAGGTGATCGCGGATGAGTTGCTTGACGTGTCCGCCGCGGTCGCGCAGGCCCGGGACGCGGTCGATGACGTCCCCCGCGAGATGGTAGCGATCGAGCTCGTTCAGCATCGTCATGTGGAAGGGCGTCGTCGTCGTGCCTTCTTCTTTGTAGCCGCGCACGTGGAAGTTGGCGTGGTTGGTACGGCGGTACGTCAGACGGTGGATCAGCGAGGGATAGCCGTGAAACGCGAAGACCACCGGCTTGTCGCCGGTGAAGATCGAGTCGAACTCGCGGTCCGAGAGCCCGTGCGGATGCTCCGCCGACGGTTGCAGCGTCATGAGGTCGACCACGTTCACGACCCGAACCCGCACCTCGGGAAAATGTCCGCGCAGGAACGCGACAGCGGCGAGCGTTTCCAGGGTAGGCACGTCGCCCGCGCACGCCATCACGACGTCGGGTTCTTGGTCGGCGTCGTTGCTCGCCCAGGACCAGATCCCCAAGCCTTGCGTGCAGTGGCGAACCGCCGCGTTCATGTCGAGCCACTGCAGCTCCGGCTGTTTGCCGGCGACGATGACGTTGACGTAATCGCGGCTGCGCAGACAATGGTCGGCGACCGAAAGCAGCGTGTTCGCATCGGGCGGCAGGTACACGCGCACGACGTCGGCCTTCTTGTTGACGACGTGGTCCAGGAAGCCGGGATCCTGGTGGCTGAAGCCATTGTTGTCCTGCCGCCACACGTGCGACGTCAGCAAGTAGTTGAGCGAAGCGATCGGGCGGCGCCACTCGAGCGCCCGCGTGACCTTCAGCCATTTCGCGTGCTGGTTGAACATCGAGTCGACGATGTGGATGAACGCCTCGTAGCACGAGAAGAAACCGTGCCGGCCGGTGAGCAGATAGCCTTCGAGCCAGCCCTGACACGTGTGCTCGCTGAGCACTTCCATGACGCGGCCCGTTGCGGAGACGTGATCGTCGGTCGGCAGGACGTTCGCCATCGACGTGCGGTCGGTCACCTCAAAGACGGCGTCGAGACGGTTCGACGACGTCTCATCGGGGCCGAACACGCGGAAATTGTCATCGTTCAAGCGCATCACGTCGCGCAGAAAGCCGCCCAGCACGCGCGTGCTTTCGGCGTGCGACGACCCGGGCGACGTGACCGGCACCGCGTACGCGCGAAAATCGGGCAAGCGCAAGTCTTGCAGCAGCGAGCCGCCGTTGGCATGCGGATTTGCACCCATGCGGCGATCACCGTGCGGCGCCAGCGCGCGCAGCTCTTCGCGTAACGCGCCGTCGCGGTCGAACAGCTCCTCGGGACGGTAGCTCTTCATCCAGTCCTCGAGCATCGCTCGATGCGCCGCGTTGCCGCGCACGTCGGTCAGCGGGATCTGGTGCGCTCGCCACGTCCCTTCCATCGGAAGGCCGTCGACGACCGCGGGACCGGTCCAGCCCTTCGGGCTGACGAGCACGATCATCGGCCAGCGCGGTCGCTCTGCGAACCCGCCTGCGCGGGCGGCGGTCTGAATGGATTTTATCTTCTGGACCGCGTCCTGCAGGGCCGCTGCCATGGCGCGATGCATCGCTTCGGGCTCGTGTCCGCTCACAAAAAGCGGTTCGTGCCCGTAACCTCGCAGCAGCGAGCGCAGCTCGTCCTCGGGGATGCGCGCGAGCACCGTCGGCCCGGCGATCTTGTAGCCGTTGAGGTGCAGGATCGGCAGCACGGCGCCGTCGCGCGCCGGGTTGAGGAACTTGTTTCCGTGCCAGCTCGTCGCGAGCGCCCCCGTCTCGGCTTCGCCGTCGCCGATCACGCAGCACACGAACAAGTCGGGATTGTCGAACGCCGCGCCGTAGGCGTGCAGCAGCGCGTAGCCCAGCTCCCCGCCCTCGTTGATCGAGCCCGGCGTTTCCGGTGACGCGTGGCTCGGAATGCCGCCCGGAAAGGAGAACTGCCGAAAGAGCTTGCGCATCCCGTCGATATCCGAGGAGATGTCCGGGTAGATTTCGCCGTACGTGCCTTCGAGGTACGTGTTCGCGACGACCGCGGGCCCGCCGTGGCCCGGGCCGGCGATGAAGATCGCGTCCAGGTCGTGCGCGGCGATCGCGCGATTCATGTGCGCGTACACGAAGTTGAGCCCGGGTGTCGTGCCCCAATGGCCCAGCAGACGCGGCTTGACGTGCTCCGCACGAAGCGGCTCGCGCAGTAGCGGGTTGTCGAGCAGATAGATCTGCCCGACCGAAAGATAGTTCGCGGCGCGCCAGTAGGCGTCGATCGCGTGGACGTCGGCGGCGGACAGTGCATGCGACACACGCGCGGTCACCGTAGGCTCGACGGGCGTCACGCGATTGTCCGGTGGTATCGTTCTCACGCCGCGCAGCGAACCGTGACGACCGGGATGTGCGCGCGTTCGACGACCGTCATGGCGACGCTGCCGACGATGAACCGAACCTGCGGCGAGCGTCCATGGGTCCCCATGACCATCATGCAGCAGTCGTCTTCTTCCGCCGCAGCGAGCAGTTGGTCAGCCGCATCGCCGGCGCGCACGACGAGCTGCGTCACGATGCCATGGTTTCGAGCGCGCTCGGCTCCGCGATCGAGCATTACGTTGACCTCAGCCGGGATCGGTGCAGCGTCGCAGACATAAACGATCATCGACTTCATTTTGCGGGCGGCGGCGATTGCGATGCCGACGTCGAGTGCCGCCTGCGCGGCGGGCGACGAATCCATCGCCACGGCGAGCGGGCCGGTACGCATCTCGTCGTCTTCGTGGACCGCGACGACCGGGATATCCGAATGTCGCATGATGGCTTCAGCGACGCTCCCCAGCACGGCACGCGAGAAACCGGTCCGGCCGTGCGTGCCGATCACGATCGCATCGGAACCGTTGTGCGCCGCGAAGGATCGGATCTGGCCGGCGCACGGTCCGTGCAGCACCTGCGTGTCGCAACCGATCCCGAGTCTTATCGCCTCGTCTTGGGCGCGGCCGCAGAACACTGCCGCATCATCGTCAAGGACTTCGAGCATCGGTCCGGGATCGAACGCCGCGCCTTGCATTGCCGGGGCGTACGAAAGCACCGGGTCGACGACGCTGCAGAACGAGACGCGACCACCCTCGCGCGCCAGCTCGAGCGCGAACGCAATGCCGCGCGCGGACGTCGTCGAGCCGTCCACCGGGACCGTAATATGCTGGAAGACCGGCCTCATGGACACGATCCTCGCCTGTCGATGAGAATGTCCCGCGAACGCGCCGGCGCGGCAGCTTCTCATCTTTCACGCCGAACGGACGGCCGGCCGGTAGATTTGCGGTCGATGCGGATTCTGACCGTCAACGCCGGGTCCACCAGCGTCAAGCTGGAGCGCTACGATCTCGAGGCGCCTCTTCCAGCGCTCGCCGACCCGCCGGCGCCGGATTGGGCGGTGCAGACGACCGTGGACGCCGCGGACGAGGCGCTCGCCGGCGCGCTGCGCGCCGGCATCGACGCCGTCGTGCACCGCTTCGTGCGGCTTGCCGACGATGCGCCGGCCGTGCTGCGCCTCGACGCCGATGCCGTGCAAGCGATTGCGCGCGTTGGCGCCGAGGCGCCCTTGCACGACGACGCGGCGCTGCGCATCGTCAGGCTGATTTTCCGGCTACAGCCCGCCATGCCGCAGCTCGCAGTGGCCGACGGCGCGTTTCACCACACGATGTCCGAAGCGGCGACGACGTACGCGATCCCGCGCGAGCTCACGCGACGCGGTCTGCGCCGCCGCGGTTACCACGGGCTCAGCCACGAGTACGCCGCGCATCGCGCGTGCGCGCTCGCGGGCATCGACGTCGCACGCGCACGCGTGGTCACCGCGCACTTGGGCGGCGGCTCGTCGCTGTGCGCCATCGACGGCGGCGCAAGCGTCGATACGACGATGGGTTACACGCCGCTCGAAGGGCTGCCGATGGCGACGCGCAGCGGCTCGGTCGATCCGGGGTTGCTGCTGCACCTGCTCCGAGAAGGCATGACTCCGGCGGAGCTCGGTGAGAGCCTCGAACGGCGTTCCGGACTACTCGGCATCTCCGGGCGGACGGGCGACGTTCGCACGCTGCTGACCGCGCGCGACGATCCGGATGCGCGGCTCGCAATCGACGTGCTCTGCTGGCGGCTGCGCGCAGCGATCGGAGCGATGATCGGCGTACTCGGCGGGCTCGACGCGCTCGTGTTTACCGGCGGGATCGGTGAGCACACGGCCGAGATACGGGCCGCCGGCGTCCTGGGCGCCGAAGCGGCCGGCGCGGAGCTCGACACGGCGCGCAACGCTGCGGCGGCCGGCGACTGCCGCATCTCGACCGATCGTTCGCGCGCAGGCGTGTTCGTCGTCGTCGCGCGAGAGGGATGGCAGCTCGCGCGTCAGGGCTATCTCGGCTCGAGGACCTGACGCGAGACGCTGGCCGGCTCGGGCGCAAAATCGTAGTGCACGTCTACGACGCGGCCGCGCCAATAGGGAGCGGGGCCCGGCGGCAGCACCCACTCGATCTCGCCACACATCGGAATCATCATGCCGTCGACTCGGCGATAGTCGCTATAGCGCCCGACCCACGGGACCAATTCGACCTTACCGCCCATATCGCGGCCGCGCATCGCGGACATGCGCACGATCTCACCGTGCTCGCCGAAGTGCATGTCGCACGAGACCGCGGTGTCGCCGTCGACGAGCGTGACGCGCGCGGTGTTTTCGTCGACCGGCTTCCACGAGATGCCGTCACGGGGAAGAAGGGCGGTCGGGAAGTACGTCGTTTCAGCGAGATACCGCAGCAATTCGCTGGATGCCATGACGGGTGTTCCACGCTCGTTCACCACCGGTACGAGCGCCGATAGCGCTCCGTACATGACACCGTCGCCTGCACAGTAGCTGTCGCGAACGTAAAAATCGAACACTGGGATCATTCGGATGCGAGCATCCCAAAGAAACCCGGGTGGCGAGGCCGAAAAGTCCTGCACCGCGGTGAACGGCTTCCAGGAATCGGCCCGCATCGCGAACTCGCCAACCTGCCGCAATCGCGTGTGGCGGACCATCGGCTGTCCCGCTGTGAGCGCGAATTCGAAATACCGCACGACGGGGTCGGGCAAACCGGCGAGATCGTGGCGTGAAAATGGCGCCGCTTCGGCGCCGCGGCGTGCACGGAGCCTTGCCGCAAGGCGCGCAGACTCCACATTCCAGCGAACGCCGGCAACCGTGACAGCGGCTGCGAGTCCCGCAACGAGGCTGCCGGCGATCATTGCGCCGATCATCAACGAACGTTTCATAGCGACTTCTTTCCGGCGCCGTGCCGAACAGGCGTCGCGCGAAATGCTCTCGCGAACACCACGGTGAGAGTGGCGGTTATCGCCAAGAGCAGCGCGAGGCCGGCGCCGATGCTCAGCGGTGTCGCACCGCGCCCGCCGCACAGCGCGCTCGCGCTGCTCGCGAGCCACAACCGCAAGCGATGGAACGAGTTGTCCGGAATTGAAGCAACCTGACGCGCCGCGCCAAGCACGTCGTCCGGAAGCCACGCCGCGCCATCGACGAACCGCGCGACCCGATTGCTCGCATCGACAATGATCGCTGCTTCGCTGTGAACGATCACGCCCGGGCGGGGACGCTCCACGACGATGCCGAGGCGGCCGGCAACGTCGTCGATCGATGCTGCAGGTCCCGTCGCGAGCGTCCAGATCTCGGGATCGGCGCCGTACGCCGCGCCGTAGCGCGCGAGGACGTGCGGCGTGTCGTACGCGGGGTCCAGGGTCACGGTAACGAGACGGATGGGCGCCCCGCGCAGCTCCCGCTGGATGCGCGCGAACTTGGCCGCGACGAGCGGGCACATCTGCGCGTCGGGGCAGCGCGTGTAGATGAACGACACGATCGTCGTGCGTCCGTTCGTGGTCGCGAACGAGAACGGCCGGCCGCGCTGATCGAGCAGCGCGGTCGAAGGAACGGTATCGCCTTCGCGCAAGACCGGCACGAACGAGCGCGGTCGCGGAGTCGGCATTGTCATCGTCATCGCGCTCCGATGTGATGCCTGCGCGGCGATCGGCGGCGGCGGATGTCCTACCAAGTTCGCATACCCGGCGCGAGGTAGGCGTGCGCGTTGATCTGCTGGATGACCGGGCCCGCATATGCCAGGACCGCAAGGCCCAGCGCGACGGCGCCCCAACGGCCCAAGTTGTCGAGCACGGGCGGCGTTTCGAGCGCGTCCTCGCTAGCCGACGCGAACTCGAACGTCGGCGGCACGTCCGCGCGACGGTTCGCGACGTACGTCCCCGTCGCCACGACGATGAACATCGCCACCGAGATCGCGACGATCGTTCCGCCTATCGCCGCCCAGAGCATGTGCGCGTGCCACGTCGCGGCGCCTTGCGCACCGAAATAGGTCACGTCGGACGTGCGGCGCGGCGATCCGAGCAATCCCGCCCAGTGCATCGCGATCGACATGATGCTCATGCCGGCGAACCACGTGTAGACCTGCACGAGGGCCAGCCGCGGCGCGAAGAGCTTGCGCCCCGTGAGCGCCGGTACGAGGCCGTAGGTCGCGCCGATGAACGTCAAGGCTGCCGGTCCGCCCACGGTGATGTGGAAGTGGCCGACGATCCACATCGTGTTGTGCACGAGCACGTCCATCGAGTACGAGTTGTTGACGATGCCGCCGAAGCCGCCGAAGATGAACAGGATCATGGCGAGCGCAGGACCGGCGAAGACGGGGTCCTTCCACGGCAGCCAGCGCACGATCTTGAAGAAGCCGCGCACGCCCGCTTTGCGCGCGGCGATCTCGAACGTCGCGAAGATCGCGAACGCCGTCATGAACGACGGGATCACGACGCCGTACGTCGTCACGGTGTGCATCCACTTCCAGCCCGCCGAGATCCCCGGATCGAGATATTGGTGGTGCAGCCCGACCGGCGTCGACAACAGCAGCAGCATGATGAACGCGAGCCGGGTCAGCCCGTCGCTGAAGATGCGCCCCCCGAACCGCGCGGGGACGAGCGTGTACCAGATCGCGTACGCGGCCATGATCCAGAAGTACACCAGCGGATGGCCGAAGTACCAGAAGAACATCCGCGTGAGGCCGACGTCGATCCCGCTCGTCCACCCAAGCGACCACGGGATCAGCAGACACATCTCGGCGACGACGCCCAGCGTGGCGATGATCCACATCGTCATCGTGCAGGTCGCGATGAACGCCGGGAGCGGGATACGCCGGCCGCGATTATGCGCCTTGAACCACACGACGTTCAGGAAAATGTCCGCGGCCACGCACCACGTGCCGAGCACGAGGAACGTCGCGCCGAAGTAGAACACCGGACTTGCTTTGAGCGGCGCGTAGAACGTGTACAGCACGCTCGCGCTCCCGTCGAGGATCGCCACGGTCGCCATCAGCGTCCCCACGAGCATGACGCAGTACCCGATCCAGCCGAGCCTCGTCGAGCGGACGCGCGGAATCGAACGGTACGTGCTGTACGTGAAGAGGCCCGTGATGAAAAAGGTCGTGAACACGAGCGCCATCAAAACGCCGTGCGCAGTGAGCGTCCGGTAGTAGTCGAACGAGGCCGGCATGACGATCAGGTTCGCACGTGACAAGCCTTGCAGCATGCCGAACAGCGCGCCGATGCCGAGGACAAGCGTGGCGGTGTAGACGTGCGTCAGCACGAGCAGGTCGCCGCTCGCGCGCGAGAGCTCCAGCGCCTCATCCGCGGTACGGGCTCGGCCTAGTGCGGTCGCCATCACTTCACCACGACTTTCGCGGCCATGACTTGATGGCCGGAACCGCAGTACTCGTTGCAGACCAGCAGGAACGTCCCGCGGTCTTTGAACGTGTGCGCGACCTGGCTCACCCAGCCCGGCGTGACCATCGTGTTGACGCCGGTCACCGGGATGCTGAAGCCGTGCTCGACGTCGGCGCTCGTCACGTAGAACGTCACGCGCGAGCCCACCGGGATCTCGATCGACGCCGGCGTGAACGAGAAGATGCGCGCGACGTAGTACGCCTCGTACGCGCCGTCGGCGACTTTGCGCAGACCCGGGTGGTCGAACGGCGGCGTCTGCGACACCTTGGTGGGATCGATGCTCTGAACGCGGCTCGGTGGGACGAAGCCGTCGACGACCGCGGCGGTCGTGATGACACCGAGGAAGACGACGAGCATCGCCAACCCGAAGGCCATCCAGATGCGCTCCTGCCGGTGGACGTGCACGTCACCACCTCGCCCGGAGCAGAAAATACATCGCAAACCAGCCCACGAAGATCAGTACGCCGAGGGCGGAGACGAAGGCGAGCGTCGCGGGAAGCGGTTCGTCGCGCGAAGGTTCCATGAACGAGATCGTACCGGTGGCGCCTTCCCGGAGTCGTGAACGAGTCGTGAACGCACGTTCGCCGGCCGTTCACGGCATGCCGGGACTCGCGGCGTATGCTGAACGCATGTCGGTCGTCAAAGAACGCCTCTTCGTCGAAGCACCCTTCACCCAGGCCTGCGGCGCCTTCGAACGGCGGTTGGGCATCCCACCGCGAGGCCACCGCGGGACGTGCATCCTCACCCTACCGTTCCCGATCGGGGAAAATCACGAGATCGCTCGGATGGTGACCGCGACGACCGAACGACTTGCGAACCCGGCCAACTTCACCTCGCACTATCGCATCGGCTGGGACTCGGGACGAACCGCGCGCGGCCTCCCCACGCCGGGATTCACCGGGACGCTCACGCTCAGCTCGGGTGAGAACTACGACGAAACCGAGCTCAAGCTGGAGGGCGGGTACGATCCGCCCGGCGGGGTCGTGGGACAGGCGTTCGACGAGCTGCTGGGCCGGCGCATCGCGCACGCAACGGTGGCCGCGCTGTTGACCGGCGTCGGAGACGAGCTTCGCGAAGCGCACGAACACATCGAAGCCGCAAAGCACGCTCACTGAGCGCAGCGCTTCAGCCGTCGTCGCGAGTTGATGCCCGGTGCTGTACCACTCGGACACGACCGTAACAAACGATAGGACCCCGCCGGAACGGTGCCGAGCGGGGTCCTTGGGGTGTGTGGTCTTCTAGCTCAATGGAGTTGCCTCCACCGGGATTATACCGCCGGCGCCGCCGCGTAAACGCGCTCGCTCGGCGTACGTGCGAGGGGCGCACCAAGCATGCGAACGTCGTTTCGCGCGGGTATTCTTCTTGCGTGCAGACGCGCGACATCATCGTCGACGTTTGGGGCGAGCGTACGCCCTATGCGCGGGACTGGGCGGTCCGCGTCAGCGCGCGGATCACCGAATAGCCCGAGCAGTGGGTGTCGGCGTGCTTGTTGTGCTCGATGGGCTGCGTCATCGACATTCGGCGTCAAGGCCGGCCGCATGGTCGCCGTTCGCCGTCGTGCGGCGTACCTGTCAACCGCCCGGCGGCTCGGACCCAAAGGGCTGCACCGTTGGGAGGCCAACGGCGCGGCCGATCGGTTGACGCAGCCGCCCATCCCGCCGCGACCGCTTCGGCTGCCGCGATCGATCCGCCGGCCGTCAAAGCGACGGTGTCGGACATGCCGCGCAACTACGTCAATCCGCCGCCGCCGCGTTTCCTCGAGCGCCTTCCGGCGCTTCCCACGGCGCGATGGGCGGCTTCGACGCTAAGTAAGACGCGAATACTTCATCTCATCAGGGAACCGCGTCTCGACGCCGTACCGCCGCTTGGATCCTCTTCGGTCAGGTTTTGTGGGTCCGTCTGCGTTCTACGATCCAAGGCAGACCGATGAACAGAAGTGCAAGTGAAAACACGATCAGCAGTTGCATCATGGCGATACCGGCTGCATCGGATCTTGGCAGAAGAAATGCGATCGCTATTGACGCGATGCTCCATGCCAAACAGCCGCCGCCGAAAAGCCACGTCCATCGATGTCTGAGCAGTCGCTCCCCGATTACGAGCGCGACGCCGCCCACGCCACACACAATTAGCGCAATTCTGATACCACGCGCACCCGGATAGATGAGAGTCGGTAATAGCAAAACCACGACGGTCCCAAAATAGAGAGCGAGATTGAGATAACCGCGTATGATCAGCGACCGAGTATGGGCGTCACGTTTCACAGCACAATTCCACCAAGACACACGTACGCAGTGTAGAGATCGAGTATCATTCCAACGGACGCAATACCTGCGAGAATAATCTCCGAAGCCGAGACCGTACCAAGCGCGACTCCCACGGCTTCCCAAAGGGTTAATTCCGTAAATGCGGCTCCGCCAATTGCCGCGGTAAGCCGGGTCCCAAACGTCTGCGACTGCGCTCAGCGTACCCTTTTGCCTGCTCGTGTGCGGGAACCACAGCTGCGCCGGACGAGCCTGTGTGCCGGCGCGGTCGGTACGCGCGCCGCAGCAGCGACGGTGCTAAGCGCGCTCCGCCGCTACGCGGTTCAGGGGTGAATCACCACGATTCGCACCGCCCGGACCGCACGACGGCACCTATCATCGTGTGAATGGGCCGCTCCGCATGGATAAGCACCTCGCAAAATCCCCGTACGCCAGTGCGGCCAACGGCTTCGAGGCGATTGCGCGGGTGCTCACGGACACCCCAATCTCATTTCGCCGTGCTTCGACGCGCTGAGCTTCCTGCTCCAGGGCGCGACGCCGGCGCCGATCTACGCATACGAGCGAGGCAGAACTGCCCCTTCTGGGCCGCGCTTCCGCCGAGCCCCTGAGCAGAGAAAGCCTGCCTTCGTACGGAACCGTACGCTTCTTTACGGGGAAATCGTTTCAGACCGTACGCTGGGGGCACAGGCCAGGTAACGGCAGGGACGGAGGCGGGTATGTCGAGCGCACGCAGCTCGATCGAATGGCAGTTTCGCGCGGAAGATGCGGTCGACGCGTTGCGGATGCGGACCGTCGTTCGCGCCTTTTTCGACGCGGAGGCCGACGAGGCGTCCGACGTCCACGGCGCGGTGCTCGTGTTCGGCGAGCTCGTCGCCAACGTCGTGCGCCACGCGCCCGGCGCGATCTCGGTGCGCATCGAGTGGCCCTGCGACGGGCCGGCGATGCTCTACGTCGACGACTGGGGACCGGGCGTGCGCTCGGTGCAGACGTCGAACGACCCGATGCGCGAAGGCGGCCGCGGCATCGAGATCGTCCGCGCGCTCTCCCGCGACGTGCACATCGCGACCGCCTCGATCGGCGGAACGCACGTCAGCGCCGAGCTCCCCGTCGACCGGCGGCGGCACTCGGCAGCCTGACGTTAATGCGGAAGTAACGCCCGGCCCGGATCCTATCGCTGCCGGGAACTCCCCGGCGCGCCGGCCGGCGTTCGGCCGTCGACGAGGGCGGAGGGCCGGGCACCATGACGTTCGCGTGCCGCTTCGACGAGGCCGGCGAACTGGGGCGACGGCTCGGCGTCGAGCTCCTTCCGCAACAAGTCGGCGTAGCCGTCGAGCTCGCGCCGGGCGGCGCTCCACTCACCGCTGACCGCGTACGCGTCGAGCACGAGGCGGCGCGCGTCCTCGTCGAGCGGGTCGAGCTCGACGAGCGGGCGCGCATACCGCAGCGCTTCTTCGGGCGCGCTGCGTGCGAGCGCGTCGCGCGCGAGCAGCGTGCCCGCCGCGATCGCCAGCTCGCGCAGGTGCAACCGGTACGGGGCGAACCACGCGAAGCGCTCGAACCGCGCGGGCGAGCCGTGCGCCGCGTGCTCGAAGACCCGCCGCAGCGCATCGCGCCGTTCGTCGGAAAGCGCCGCGTTCGCGGAGACGACGCGCACCAGCGCTTCGAGCTCGCGCACGTCGACGACGACCGACGGTGCGAGGCGATATCCGGTATCGTCGCGCAGGACGAGGCCTTCGTCGACGAGCTTGCGGCGCAACCGCGACAGGGTCACGCGGAGATTGTTGGCGGCGTCCTCGTCGTCGTCGATGTCGGGCCAAATCGCCTCGGTGATCTGCGCGCGTGCGATCGGTGCGCGCCCGCCGGCGAGCGCGAGGAACAGCAACAGCTCGAGCTCCTTGCCGGCGAGGCGCACCTCGCGCGCGTCGACCTCGACGGTGCCGGCGAACACGTGCACGACCGCGCCGCGCGCAACGGCATCACGCTCGATCAGGACGCGCCGCGTGATGAAGGCCGCGAGCACGCCGTACGCGGTGCCGCCGGCGACGATAGCTTCCGCTGCGGCGAGCAGTTCAGGCGCTTCCACGCGGCGCGCCGTCGCGAGCAGCGCCGCCGCTTCGCGTGGCGGCGGGCCCGCTTCGAGCAACAGGCACGCGCCGTGCGCCAGAACTTGCAGATACGGATCGCAGCAGCGGTCGGCCTCGCGTGCCGCCGCTGCCGCGGCATCGGCTGCTTCCCCTCGGCTCGCTGCGAAACCCATGCGATACAGGTGCGCCATCGCCAGCGCGACCGGCGACTCGAAGCGCAAGTCCGGGACGAACGCTCGGCCGCGCGCCGCGCCGAGCAGCGATGCGAAGCCGCGCTCGATCCCCGGGATCATCACCGCTTCGACCTGCGCGACGTAGCTTGCGAAGCGCGCGTCGTCGCCGTTCGCCCACGCGAAGATCGCGCCGTTCGTCGACGTGAACGCAACGTACAGCGGAAGCTTCGCCTCCTTCATGCGGCGCAGCGACTCGTCGATGATCGCGATGGCGCGCTCGTACCGGCCGCGGGCGACGGCCTCGTGCGCATCGATGTAGTGCAGGCCGAGATCCGACAGGAAGTCCGGGCGGCGGATCGCGGTTGCCTCCGCGCGCAGCTCGCGCGCTTCGGCGAAGCGCCCCTGCAGGCCGCGCAGCGACGCGACAAACGTCAGCACCGTCGCGCGTTCCGCAGCGGGCTCGCGCGCGAACGAATCGAGCGCCTCGCCGACGACGGTCTCGGTTTCCTCGAACATCGCGTTCTGGTAGAGCGCGGCAGCGAGGTGCAGCAGCGCATCGGTTCGCAGCTCGGGCTCCGTATCGGGCGAGAGACAGTAGTAGACGCTGCGCGCTTCGTGCAGATACGTCTCCAGGTCCACCGAGAAGCGCCGGAACGGCATCGTCGCGATCCACA
>DASWRD010000037.1:0-11055 GCA_036403315.1 Candidatus Elarobacter sp. | reverse complement strand
GAGGCCGTGGATCGCGAGCGCGTTGCGCAGGGCCGGCGTCGCCGCGTTGGCGGCGAGCGCGCCGCCGGCTTCACGCAGGCGCCGGAGATTTGCGATCATCGCGGCGACGAGGGGCGCCGGAAGATGGTTGCCGTGCAATTCCACGACGACCGGCACGAGGCGGCCGTCGCGCAGCATCCGGTCGATGGACCGGGTGAGCGATCGCCCCGCGTTCGGGTCGTTCACGGACAGTGGGATGCGGACGGGTCGTAGATCGTCTTCGTCCAGCTCGGCAGCGCGCATGATCGGCAGTCTCCCTGATCTGCTGCCGCGAGCGTAAGACCGCACACCTACGAGACGCTTACCGGAAACTTACAAACGTCTTTCGCCGCGCGCCGGAGCCGGCGGAGTGAAAGCCGGCTGAAATCGCTCCCGCTACATTGGGGCTGCGGTGGCTGTCACCGCACATCACCGGTCTCAATGAAAGCATCAGCATGAACATCATCGCCAAGGTCAAGGCGGCGCGTCTTGCGCTGCTGTCCGCCGTCGCCGCCGCCCTCGTGCTCCAAGCCGTTCCGGCATCGGCAAACAACAACCCGACCTACGATCTCTCGGGCATCTGGAAGAGCTCGGTCGGCGACCAGTCCATGATCTTCCAGACGAAGGAACGCGTCGTCGTCATCGCCATCAATAACGGCTGGGCGCAGATGGAAGAGGGGTACTACTACACGCCCACCAAGGTGCGGGTGGCCCACACCCGCGTCACCCGTTCCAACGGGTGCCAAGTGACGATGTCCGCCGACATCACCGTGGTTTCGAACACCAAGTTTCAGATCACGGCGACCGCGCTGGAAGCGGCCTGCGGCTTGACCCTGGGCCAGCAGTATAGCGACAACAACAACACGCGCGCGCTGTAGCCGAAAGCTCGCCGGCGCCAGGTCGAGAACCGGCGCCCGCGAGCCTTCGCGTCAGAGCCGGAGCCGCCGTGCGCGGAGGCGAAGCAATGACGGCCGTGAGCGCGCTGGTCGACGAGCGGGGCCTCGAGGTCCTCGATTTCCAACGGATCCGTGAGCGGTATGCGGGACAGACGCATGCGCCGCAGTCGCACGCGCGCGCCCTGGAGTGCGAGCCGGCGACCGACTTCGCGCTGGTGCGCCGGCTCGTCGGCGAGACGGCCGAGATGCGGGCGCTCGCGCGGGACGCCGGGTTCTCGATGTCGCGCATCGACGACGTCGACGAGGCCGTCGCGACGGCGGCGCGCGGCGTCTCTTTAGCCGCGCGCGATCTGCGCTCGGTCGCCGAGGCGCTCGCCGCGGCGAACGCCGCCGTGCGCGCGATCCGCGACGCTGAGATCGAGGTGCCGCTGCTGCGCGAGCGGTGCGCGCCCTTTCGCGCGCTGCCGCTCATCGTCAACCGGATCACCGACGCGATCGACGAGCGGGGGAACGTGCTCGACCGCGCGTCGGCCGCGCTCGCGCGCATCCGGCGCAGCATGCAGCAGGCGCAGGACGACGCGCGCGACCGCGCGGCGGCGATCGTGCGCTCGTCGCGCTATGCGTCCGCCATCCAAGACGCGATCGTCACCATGCGCAACGATCGCTACGTCGTGCCGGTGAAGGCCGAGTTCGCCGGGCAGATCCAAGGTATCGTGCACGACACGAGCTCGTCGGGGCAGACGTTGTTCGTCGAGCCGCTCGAAAGCCTGGAGGCGAACAACCGCGTGCGCGCGCTCCGCGTGCAAGAGGACGTCGAGGTCGCGCGCATCCTGGGCGAGCTGTCGTCGCTGGTGCAGGCGGAAGCCGCGCAGGTCGAAACCGATCTCGGCGTCTACGTCGAGCTGGACCTTGCAGCCGCGCGCGCGGCGGTCGCGCACCGCATGCTCGCGATCGCGCCGGAGCTCGTGGACGCGGCGGTGGTCGACATTTTCGAGGGGCGGCATCCGCTGCTCGACGAGCGCGCCGTGCCGCAATCGGTCAAGCTGGACGACGACGTGCGCATCCTGATCGTGTCCGGGCCGAACATGGGCGGCAAGACCGTCGCGCTCAAGCTCGTCGGGCTCGCGGTCGCGATGACGGCGTGCGGGATGCACGTGCCCGCAACGGCCGCGACGATCGGACGGTTCGAGCGCGTCTGCACCGACATCGGCGACGAGCAGTCGATCGCGCAGAACGCGTCGACGTTCTCCGCGCACCTCCGGCGGTTGGCGGAGATCGTCGATGCCGCCAACGATCGGACACTGATCCTCATCGACGAGATCGGCAGCGGCACCGAGCCGAACGCGGGCGCGGCGCTGGCCGTCGCCGTGCTGGAGCGGTTTCTCGAACGCGGCGCGCGCGTCGTCGCTACCACGCACGCGACGGAGCTCAAGCTGTTCGGCGCCGATCATCCGCACGTCGCGAACGCCAGCGTGCGATTCGATCCCGAGACGTACGAGCCGACGTATCAGCTCGACGTCGGTTCGCCGGGACAGTCGCTCGCGTTCGCGCTCGCGCGGCGCATGCGGCTGGATCGCGAGGTCGTCACCCGCGCGGAAGCGCTGCTTTCGAACCAGGAGCGCGACTACGAGCGCGCGCTGGCGGACGTCGCGGAGCAGCGCATCCGCGCGACCCGCGAGCGCGAGCAGCTCGAACGCGAGCGCGCGCACCTCCGCTCGCTCGAAGACAACGCGCGCCGTCGTGCGGAGACGCTGGACCGCGAGCGGCGCGAGCTCGCCAAGCGCGCGGACGCGGAGCTCGCCGACACGCTGCGGCGTTTCACCGCCGAGCTCGAACGGCGCGCCGCCGAGCGGACCGAACGCGGCGCGCGCGCGCCGCGCGTCACGCCGGGGCAAGCCGACTTGCTCGCGCGCACGCTCGACCAAATGCACCGCGAGCTCGGGCTCGAGGAGCGGCCGCAGCGCATGCGCGAGGGCGAGACGGCGCAGCCCGTCGCCGCGGGCGACCGCGTGCACGTGTCATCGTGGGACCAGGACGGCACGATGCTCGAAGATCTCGGCGAAAGCGCGCTCGTGCAGATCGGCTCGATGCGGATGACCGTGCCGAAGAGCGATCTGCGGCGGCGCGGCGGGCCCGCCGTTCGACAGGGTCAGGGGGATACGAAGGGCGCGCAGGGCGGCACGGAGGGCGCGCGCGGCGGCTCGCGGGGCGGCGAGTCCACGCTGGAAGCTGCCTCGAACGCGCAGACGCAGATCGACGTGCGCGGCAAACGCTTCGTCGAAGCGGAGCCGTTGGTCGACCGCTGGATCGACGACGCGATTTTGCTCGGCCAGTCGCCGCTGCGGCTCATCCACGGCAAGGGCACGGGGCTGCTCGGCAAAGGTTTGCAGGAGTTCCTCAAGGCGCACCCGTTCGTGCAGAACGTGCGCTACGGCCACGCCGACGAGGGAGGCGGCGGCGTAACCGTCTTTGAATTGCGGAATCCCCCCAACGCATAGCGTTGCGGGGGCCCCAAATTATGTTGAAAAGCATTTCGCCTCCGGCTCCACGCCCCCATACGCAAAGCGCATGGGGCCCCACCGCATGACAATGAGCATGACGACCACCCCAGCATGACGGCCACTCCTGCACGCGGCACGCGCGAGCGCGCGGCATTTCTCGTCGACGGCTGCGATCACGTCGAGACGCTCGCGGAGCTCGCGCAGCGGCTCGAACGCGGGCGGCCGCTGCGGGTGTATCTCGGGCTCGATCCGACGTCGCCCGACTTGCACCTCGGGCACGCCGTCGTGCTGCGATTGCTGCAGCGCTTCGTGGACGACGGCCACGACGTCATCCTGCTGATCGGCGACTTCACCGCGCGCATCGGTGACCCCAGCGGCCGCAACGCGCTGCGCCCGGCGCTGAGCGACGAGCAGATCGACGCGAACATGAAGACCTACGCCTCGCAGGCCGGCAAGGTGCTCGACATGTCGCGCGTGACGCTGCGCTACAACAGCGAGTGGCTCTCGAAGCTGGCGTTCACGGACATCTACAAGCTGCTGTCGCAGACGACGGTCGCGCAAATGCTCGAGCGCAACGACTTCAAGCAGCGCTACGAGAGCGGCTCGCCGATCGCGCTGCACGAGTTCGTGTATCCCGTCGCGGTCGCGTACGACTCGATCGCGCTCGAAGTCGACGTCGAGTTAGGCGGTTCGGACCAGCTCTTCAACTTGCTGATCAGCCGGCCGTATCAGGTGCACGCGGGCCAGTTGCCGGAGATTTGCATCACCGTGCCGCTGCTCGTGGGGCTCGACGGCCAAAAGAAGATGTCGAAGTCGCTCGGCAACCACATCGGTTTGACCGACGCGCCGAACGAGATGTTCGGCAAGACGATGAGCATCCCGGACGAGGTGATGCCGCAGTACGCGCGCCTGGGCGCGTGGTGGCCGGCGGACCGAGTGCGCGCGCTCGAAACAGGCCTGCGCGATGCCACCACCGCACCGATGGACGAGAAAAAGCGTATCGCCGCGGACATCGTCGCGTTGTACCATGGGCCCGATGCCGCGCGCGCGGCGCGCGACTGGTTCGAGCGCACCATCCAGCGCGGTGAGATTCCGGCCAACATGCCGGAGCTGGCGCTGGCGGGGCGCGGCAAGCTGGTCGAGCTGATCGTCGCCGCGGGGTTCGCCGAGTCCAAGCGCGCCGCGCAGCGGTTGATCGGCGAAGGCGCGGTGAAGGTCGACGGCGCGCCGGTCACCGATACCGGCGCGCGGTGGACGGCGCCGGGTCCCGCGGTCCTGCAGGTCGGCTCCCGCAAGTTCGCGCGCATCATTCCGTAGTTCGAAGGAAAGAGAACCGTCATGGCAGCCCACAACGCGCCCTCGAAGCCCGCCGTCACGTACACGCCCGCGGAGGCCGCGCCCGGCCCGACGTTCACGTGCCCGCGCTGCGAGCGGTCCTACCCGTATCCGGTCGATCACGGCGCGCCGGTGCGCTGCGAGTGCGGCTGGTGGTACACGAACCTCAGTCACGGCCGCATCGTCGAGGAGTTCCGGCCGCGCATCGGCGGCGCGCTGACGAAGGGCCCCGAAGCCGCGGCCGGCCCGGCCGTGGAGCACCGCTAGCCGTCAGGCTGAGCCTGTCGAAGCCCGTTCCGCCAAGCCGCGAACGTCGTCGGCGCTGAGCACGTAGAGCTCGCCGCAGAAATCGCACGTCGCCTCGGTCTGCGGCTGCTCGCGCGCGATCTTCGCGAGCTCGTCTTTGCCGAGGCCGAGCAGCGCGGACTCGACTTTTTCGCGCGTACAGCGGCAGTCGAACGCGACGGTGTACGTGTCGAACATCTTGACCGCGAGGTCGCCGGCGACGGCGCGCACGAGGTCTTCGGGCCCGGCGCCGTTCACGATCTGCGTCGTGATCGCGGTCATCGCCGCGACGTTGCGCTCGAGCGCGGCGACCGTCGCGTCGTCGGCGCCGGGCTGCACCTGGGCGATCACCCCGCCGGCTGCGCGAATCCCGCTGGGCCCGGCGAGCACGCCGACGGCGACGATGCTCGGGATCTGCTCCGAATTCGCCAGATACGCCGCGACGTCGTCGCCGATCTCGCCCGACGCCAGCGGAACGATCCCGCTGTACGGCTGGCCCACTTCGTACGTCTTGGTGACGTGCAGCTTGCCGGCGCCGACGACGCGCGCGACGTCGAATTTGCCGAGCGCGTTGAGCGGCACGTCGGCCTGCCCGTTGCGCGCGTATCCCCGGGCCCCGATCGCGTGCGTCCCCGTGCTCCAGGCATCGGCGGTGATGCCGCCGATCGGGCCGTCGCCGACGATCTGGAGCGTGAGGCGCTCGCGGCCTTTGAGCGACGCGCCCAGCAGCGCCGCGGCGGTCACCAGGCGGCCGACCGCCGCGCTCGACGTCGGCGCGAGATCGTGGCGCTCGCGCGCCTCGCGGACGAGCCCGGACGTGATCCCGGCCACGAGCGATACGGTGCCGCGCGCGGCCGAGGCGGTCATGATGCGATCCATTCTCTTCCGATAACCGTTCGCGGCTTTTTGCCGTTGCGCCGCGCCGCGGACGGGCGCGCGCATTTCGGCCTCCCGGCGGAAGGAGCAGGCGGCGTGCAAGCGTACTCCACCGAGCGAGCGGCGCCGCGTACCGTGAGCCGCCGTTTTTCGTACGACGTTCCCTTGAGGTGAAAACCAGACAGTGACCAAAGCCGATATCGTCGACTCCCTGGCAAACGAGCACGAACTGTCGAAGCGTCAAGCGGGTGAGATCGTCGATCTGATCCTCGACGAGATCACGTCCGCGCTCAAAGACGGGGACAAAGTGCAGCTGATTCCGTTCGGGAGCTTCGTCGTCCGAGAGCGCAAGGCGCGCACCGGCCGCAACCCGCAGACGGGCGAGGTCATCAAGATCGCTGCGCGCAAAGTGCCGGCGTTTTCGGCAGGCAAAGGCCTGAAGGACGCGGTCGGCGGACCCAAGCGCGGCGGCGGCAAAAAGAGCGGGCGCAAGAAGTAACCGCGATGAAAGTCACGGGGATCGACGCGGTCTACTACACGGTCAAAGACGTCGCGGCGACGACGAAATTCTACACCGACTTGTTCGGCGCGGAACCGGGGATGACGTGGCCGGACAAATTGTCGGAATGGACGTTTGACGACGGCAACAGCTTCGGGCTGTACGGCACCGAAGGCCACGCCGGGGGCGGTCACAGCGGCAGTGCGATGTTCGCGGTCGACGACGTCGCGCAAGCGATGGCCGACGCGAAGGCGCGCGGCGTGAAGTTCCACGACGACGAGATCACCGACACGCCCGCCTGTCACATGGCCTTCGGCGAAGATCCGGAAGGCAATCAGTTCATCCTGCACCACCGCAAAGAGCAGTAAGCGCGAAACCGCGCGATATGAGATGAAGAAGGGCTCGCACGATCGTGCGGGCCCTTCTTTTCTTGCCTGCGGCTTCGTCGTTTCTCCGCGTGCCCGACACGTCGCAGCGGCCTTCTCGACGTCGTCGTCCCGCAAACGAAAAGGGCTCGCATGATGCGAGCCCTTTCGATGTGGTCGGGCAGACAGGATTTGAACCTGCGACCCCCAGTCCCCCAGACTGATGCGCTACCAAGCTGCGCTACTGCCCGACGGAGGCCGGTGGAGGTATTGTGCCGTTCGGTGTGGTTGTCCCTTTCCTCGTGAAAGCGACGCTCTTTGCCGACGGCGGTTCCCGCGGCAACCCCGGCCCCGCCGCGGCCGGGGCCGTGCTGTATGCCGACGACGGCGAGGTGCTCGAGGAGATCGGCACGTTCTTGGGCGTCACCACGAACAACGTCGCGGAGTGGACGGGGCTGCTCGACGGGCTCAAGGCCGCGCTTGCGCGCGGCGTCGACGAGCTCGCGGTGCGGCTGGATTCCGAGCTGGTCGTCAAGCAGCTCAGCGGCGCGTACCGCGTGAAGCATCCCGGCCTGATCCCGCTGCACGCCGAGGCGAAGGCGCTGCTGCGCAAGTTCGGGCACGTCGACGTGCGGCACGTCCCTCGCAAGCAGAACAAGGCGGCCGACGCCGTGGTCAATCAGGTCCTCGATGCCCACCGCTGACACTTCGCCGCGCCGGAAAGTGTTGTAGAAGACGATGCGCCGGTTCCCCACCACGACGTTCGCCATCGTCCTCGCCGTCATCGCGCTGATCGCCGGCTGGAAGATCTTTTATCACGACGAGTCGCAGCGCTTTCACGCCGTCGAACAGGTGCGCCACCAGCGGTCGGAGCTGCACTTCGGCCAAGCGATCACGCACGACAAGGGGCCGATCGCGCGCGAGGAGTGGCGGCTCGACAACGTCGACGGCAAGTCGAGCGCGACGTACACCGCGGAGAACCGCGCCGGCTCGCGCGTCGCGAAGTTCACCGAGCCCATCCCCGGCTACGACGTGACATTCGCTTTCGAAAAGCTCGTGCAGGACGGGATCTGGCAGCTTCAGACGCGGCCGCTCAAGGGCAAGACGGACAACGTCTACACGGTCTCCGTCGCGCAGGTCGTCGGCGACCGCAGCGGCTCGCACCGATTCACGTTCACCGATCCGAAATATCTCGCGGTGGCCGCCGGCCGCCAATACAAGATCCATCTCGACAAGAACAAGCCGGTGCCGAACCTGCTGACGCTCCAGTCGACGTCGAGCGCCGACCCGCGCTATCAGAAAGTCGTCGAGGACTTCGCGTCGTTCGGTCCGCCGCGTTTCAAGAAGACCGTCGCCGCCGCGCGGGAGAAGCTCCTGCGCTCGTGAGCGCGCTGCGCGTCCTCGCCGCGCTCGTGCTGCTCGCTGCCGGATCGTTCGGCCTGTACGAGCTCGTCGAGTCGCCGCGCTCGGGCGCGTTCGAGCCCGTCGTCACGCATGGCGACGGACACGTCGTCGCGCTCACCTACGACGACGGCCCGACGCGCGGCGTCACCGATCGCGTGCTCGATGTGCTCGAGCGCGAGCACGTGCAGGCGACGTTCTTCGTGGTCGGCCGCGCCGCGCGCCGCGAGCCCGCGCTGCTGCGCCGCATGCGCGCCGGCGGCGACCAGATCGAGAACCACTCCGATTCGCACGCGCACCTGAACGCGATCTTCACCGCGCATGCGCTCGACGCGGAGATCGAAAACGCCGGCGATGCGATCGTTGCCGCCACTGGAGCGCGCGCGCACTGGCTGCGTCCGCCGTTCGGCGCGCGCAACGCCGCGGTGCTCGACGCCGCCCGCCGCCACGGACTGCGCGTCGCGCTGTGGAGCGCGATGCTCGACGAAACGTCGCCAGGTGCGGCGCCCGCGGCGCTCGCTGAAAAGCTTTTGCGGCACGTGGGCGACGGTGCGATCGTCGTGCTCCACGACGGCGATGCGGGCCGCGGCGATGCGGGCGCGCGTGCCTACGAAGCCGCGCTCACGCCGCGCGTGATCGCGGGGCTGCGCGCGCGGGGATATCGCTTCGTCACGCTGGACGGTCTATTGGCCGAAAAATAGGCCAAAATATGGGTTTTTCGCGCGAAAATAGCCGGAAATACGGGTTTTTGGGCGTATACTGTCGGCAACACGGCTTCCCACGAGCCGATACGCGTACGAAAGGACCCCATGACCAAGAACGAACTGGCCCGCGAGCTCGCCGACGAGTTCGAGCTCCCCCGGCGCCAGATAACCGAGCTCGTCGAGGCGTTGCTCGACCGGATCACCTCGGTGCTCAAATCGGGTGACAAAGTTCAGCTCACGCCGTTCGGGCAATTCAAGATCCGCGACCGCGCGGCGCGCGTCGCCCGCAATCCGCAGACCGGCGAACCCGTCAACGTCCCGGCGAAGCGCGTGCTGAAGTTCATCGCCGGCCGTGCGCTCAAGGAAGCCGTCGGCACCGCCAAGGGCGGTCGCGGCGGCAAGAAGTCCGGTGCAAAGAAATCGCCCGCCGGCGCCAAGAAGTCGGCCGCGAAGGCAGCGCCGGCGCGCAAGGCCGCAGCACCCGCCCGCAAGGCCGCGCCCGCCGCGAAAAAGAGCTCCGCAGGCGCGAAGAAAGCCGCGTCGGGCGCGAAGAAGGGCAGCGCCAAGAAGGGCGGCGCGAAGAAAGCCCGCGGCCGCTGACGACAGCGGCTCAGGCGTAGATTCTTCCGCCTAGCTCAATGAAGCCGCCGGGTTGGCGGCCGCGCGGATCGTGATGCGTCCAGTGCACGATCGGCGGCCGCTCCCCGTGGCGAAACCGAATCAGCTCGCCCTGCACGGTGACGTGGTCGCCTGGGCGAGCGGGCACGCGCGGCGCGACCGTGACGTTGTCGATCACGCGAAACGGCGAGCCGTCGTCCGCGCGCACGTCGAACTGCTCGTGCTCGCGGTGCGAGTGCTTCGACCAGAAGAAGCTAGGCGGCGTCGTCACCGTGCCGCTGTAGTGGACCTGCATGGTCACCTCCGCCTTTCATTCACGCGGGGGAAAGCGCGCGGCAAGGAGGCTCGCCGCGAAGGCGCGCCGTAGGCCGAGCGAGCGTGATCTGGCTGCTCGGCACGGCGTTCCTCTCGCTGGGGCTCGTGAACTTGGACTTCTCGCGCGGCTGGGGGCGCGGACAGCTCCGGCGGCTTGCCGTCGGCGTGCCGCTCGCGGGTGCGTACTGCTATTTGGTGCTGCCGCCGCTCGTGTTTCCGCAGGCGTTTTCGCTGCTGCTGCTCACGCTCGTGCCCAACGTGCTGATCACGTCGCTCACCGCGGCGCGCACGATGGTGATCTCGCGCCGCATCGTATCGCTTCGCCGCACGCCGGTCTGGCCGCTCGTCGTCGCGATCGTCCTGGTGGGATTGTTCGCGCTCGTGCTGTTCGTCGCGCCGCTCGTCGACGCGAGCGGTTTGCGCAACCTCGTCGGCGCGACGACATCCACCAGCGGTGCGCCCGCCGCCGATCCGCGCCACGTGCGCGTCGTTCCCGAGGAGTCGGCGATCTTCGCGGGCGAGAAAGTCGTCGGGCAGCTCGGCGCGTACTACCGCGTCGGAACGTACAACGTGCAGTCCGAGAACGGGCGCCTCGTGTGGGTCGCGCCGCTCGACTTCCAAGGCCCCGTGCAATGGCTCTCGCGGCACAGCTCGCCGGGCGTCGTCATCGTCGACGCGGAGAATCCCGATGCGCCCGCCGAGCTGCGCGCGCGCGCGCCGCTGAACTACGTCCCGTCCGCGCTGCTGAATGCGAACCTGCGGCGCCACGTGTGGCTGCGCTACGGCACCGAGCTGCTGCTCGAGCAGACGCTGCAGCTCGACGCGCAAGGCAATCCGCGCTATCTCGTGACGCTCGGGCGGCCGACGATCGGCTGGAGCGGCCAGAAGGTCACGGCGGTGGTGATCGTCGATCCCGCGACCGGCGCGATGGAGCGCATTCCGCGCGAGCAGTTCGACCGCTTGCCGGCGTGGGTGAGCCGCGTGTACCCGCCCGAGCTCGTGGTGGAGTACAACGACTGGTTCGGGCGCTACGTGCACGGCTGGTGGAACGCGGTGATCACCAAGCGCGACGTCCACCTGCCGGCGCGCAACGACGTGTTCGGCATCCTGCTCGCCGACAAACGGTTCGTGTGGTTCGTCGACCACACGTCGCCCAACCGTACCGACGCGTCGATGACCGGGTTCACCTACACCGACAGCCGCACCGGCGCGATGACGTACTTCACGTCGAGCGGCGGCGAA
>DASWRD010000036.1:0-3031 GCA_036403315.1 Candidatus Elarobacter sp. | reverse complement strand
GCCCGCTTCCAGCGCGTTGGCCAGCGTTACGCGCAAGCGGTCCTGCGGTCCCAGCTCGTAGCCGAACCGCTCCCTCGTCCGTCCGGCCAGGTCGGCGCCGCGCAGCGTCAGGACGAGCTTGAGATGCGCGACGACGAACGGCACCAGCAGAATCTCGAACCCTGCGAGCCCGGGAAGCAGCACGTCACGCACGTACGAGCGCCATGCGACCGGATCGTCGCGCTCGATGAACCGCGCTCGAACGGCGCCGGCATACTCGTGCAGAAACGCCGCGGTTCCGCAAGCCGGATCGAGAACCACCACCTCACCGCCGCGCCCACCGGGCGTGATCCCGAACGCATCGGCGAGCACGTCACCGACTGCGCGCACGATGAAGCGCACGACCGGCTGCGGCGTACAGTACACGCCGCGCAACCCACGCAGCGCGGGATCGTATGCGGCGAGAAAACGCTCGTAGAAATGGAGCAGCGGGTCGTCAAGCCCACCGCGGTATTCGCTCGGGGCAACGATGTTCTGCACGCCCGCGCCGGCGAACAGCTCGCACAGCTCGTGCACCCCGGCCGCGAACGGCTCATCGCGCATGTTCCGCGGCTCGAAAACGTCGCGAACGCGACGCAGCAGGCTGTCATGGCGCGGCAGAGCGGCGAATGCGGCAGCCGCGGTAAAACGGCGGCGGCCCCGGTGTCCGACGCGCGCGCCGAAGATCGCGTTGACGAGCGTTTGCGCTGCCATATCCGCGAATGCGGCATCGTCCAGCCGTGAGCCGAGCCCCGACTCGACCGCGTCGCGAAGCGCGCGAATCCGCGCCGATTCTTCACCGCGATCCAGCGACGCGAGCATCACATCCCGCACCGCGCGTGCACGGCACGCGGCTATTCGTGCGAGCTCGTCCAGCGCGCTGCGGGCGACCGCGGCCTCAGCTCCTTGGCGCCAGGCGCAGCAGCACGCGCAAGCACAGGTAGCCGATCGCGACGCCCGCGACGACGTCCGTCGGCCAATGGACGCCGAGGTAGACGCGGCTGAACGCGATTCCGGCGATCAGTACGGCAGCGGCGATCGCGAAGGTACGCGCGCGCTGCGGCACGGCGCGCCCGGCGAATGCCGCCATCGCGCCGAAGGCGACCGTCGACGTGACCGCGTGGCCGCTCGGAAAGCTGTCGCCGGGAACCGGTGCGCGCGGCCACAGCGCCGGACGAACGCGCTCGAACACTTCCTTGAGCCCGGTGTCCAGCAGCGACGCGGCCAGGACGCCGATCACGAGCGCGAGCGCCTCACGCCGCCGTCCGCGAAACCACAGGGCCCCGGCCGCGCACACCGTGATGACGGTCAGCGGAACGGGATTCCCGATGAACGTGAGCGCGCGAAACAGCGCGTCGAAGAACGGGTTCGCACCGGCATGGACGGCCTGCATGATCGCGATGTCCGCGCCGATCGGCTCGCCTTCGTGCACCTCGTGCGCCAGCGTGATGGCCACGACCGCGCACGCCGCCGCGATCGCGAGCCGCAGCGTTGCAGCGGAGCGAACGTAGCGGACCATCGTCAGGGCGCGGGAATGAACTTCTGCACGAAGTCGCCTTTGCCGTCGCGGTCGCCCCACACGGCGAATACGGCGTGGGTCATCGAATCGATCGCCGTGGTGTGAACGCCGGGATCGACGACCGTCTTGTCGATGAGCTGCGGCGCCGCACCTCGCTGCAGCCGGAAGCGCGTGATGCCGCCGTCGCCGGCACAGGCGAGCACGTGCTGCGTCTGGTCGAGATCGCACTGGTCGAACCGCCCCACCGCGAGCTCGCCCTGCTTGGTGCCGTTCGGCGCATAGGTGCTCATCACGCCGCCGCCCGCGATCACGATCTGATCGTACGCGGCATCGTACTGCAGCGGATGGTTGTGCTTCACCTCGGGCGTCTTGATCCTGCGGCTGACCTCCATCGTCCTCGGGTCGATCACCGCGATCTCGGAATCCGAGTCGATGTTCTGATACACTTCGTGCGTCTTCGGGTTGATCGCGAGATACTCGGGCTTGTGGCCCGGGATTGCGATCGTCTTGACGAGCTTGAACGTCTTCGCGTCGACCACGAACACGCGCGACCCGTCGTCTTCGTCCGCATAGATGCGGCCGTTGGACGGGTCGTACGCGATCGCGTCGACGGAACCGCCGACGTCCACGTGGTTCACCACTTTGAGCGCGACCGGATCGACCTCGCTCACCTCGTTGTTCGCACCGCCGGTGAACACGTGCCCGCTCACGGGGTCGAACGCAACCCCGCGCACCTGGCCGACGCGCACTTGTCCGACCACCTTGCCGGTGTCGGCATCCACGATCAGCAGCCGCTGCGAGCCGCCGTGCGCGGCATAGACGCGCCGCCGCTGCGCGTCGACGGTCACGTAATCGAAGCCCGAGTAGACGGCGACGGGCTGGGGCGGAGCGGCGGGGGTCAGCACGGCGCATCGTGTTCGGTCGCGCGCCGGGCCGTCCTCCGCCGCCGCGCGCGCTAGACCTTCGCCGCGTGGCGCTGGTCGACCGTGACAAACTCCGCGAGCGCCTCGGTCAGCAGCTCCGTGTGCTTGGACGCGCGCCGCTCGTACGCGACGAGCTCCGCGAAGCCGTTGCGCACGCCGCGCTCCACCGCGGCCCTGACGTCCTTCGCATCGACGTCACGCAGCGAGCGCCGTTCGGCGCGCAGCCGCAGCACCTCGCGCACGGCACCGCCCAGAGCGAACTCCTGGTAGAGATACAACCCGCGCATCGGCGCGGGATCGCCGCCGAGCCGCTCGACGATCGTCGGGTCGAACAGCGGCTGCTTCGTGATCGGCAGCTTCCACTTTATCCCCTCCGCCACGACGCACTGCGACGCGGCCCGCCCGATCGCATCCCGCGCCGCGGTGCCGAGCACGTAGATCGGTTCTTTCCCGGTGAACTCGTTGAGCGGCGAGATGAACGGCAAACCGGCCAGCGCCTTGTCGAACATCGCCTGCACTTTGGCGTGCGGCGCGAGCCACATCGCGGTGTTCAGGTGGTATTCCTTGATCT
>DASWRD010000035.1:0-22640 GCA_036403315.1 Candidatus Elarobacter sp. | reverse complement strand
CACCAGCGCTGCGAGGTACGGCAGCGCTTGCATCAGCTCGCTCGGGACGCCCGCGCGCTGCAGCGTGTACTGCAGCGCGGCGAAGAAGCCGAAGAACAGCGCCGCGCCCGTCGCGCCCAGCGGCGTCCAGCGGCCGAAGATCACGGCGGCGAGCGCGATGAAGCCGCGGCCGGCCGTCATGCCGTCGGAATACAGGTCCAGCTCGGCGAGCGACAGATACACGCCGCCCAGCGACGCGATCGCGCCGCCGATCACCACCGCGCGAAAGCGCGTCTTGAGCGCGTCGATGCCGGCGGACTCCGCGGCGCTCGGGTCTTCGCCGCAGGCGCGGACGCGCAGCCCCCACGGCGTGCGCGTCAGCACGAACTGCAGCGCGGCGGCCGCGACGAACGCGAGCACGATGAAGATCACTTCGCCGGTGTGGCCGAACGCCGGAACCTCGTGCGACGCGCCCGGCTGGTGGTACACGAGCACGAGCCCGAACGCTGCGCCCGCGAGCGCCGCGATGTTCAAGCCCGTGCCGGCGACGATCTGGTCGACGCCGAGCCGTGTCGCGGCGAACGCGAGGATCGCCGCGAGCAGCATGCCGGCGAGCACGCCGGCGAGCGCACCCAGCAGCGGGCTTCCCGTCGCGCCGCTGACGACGACGGACGTAAACGCGCCCGCGATCAGGATTCCTTCGAGCCCGATGTTCACGACGCCGGCGCGTTCGCTCAGCACGCCGCCGAGCGCGGCGTAGATCAGCGGCGTCGCTTTGACGAGCGTGAGCCCCAGAATCGCGAGCACGGCGGCGAGCGTAGCGTTCACGTGGACCTCCGGTTCGCGACGACGCGCCGCCCGGCGAGCGCGATGATCACCAGGCCGGTGACGAGCGTGACGACCTCGCGCGGCACCTGCGCTTCGGCTTGCATCGCGATCCCGCCGCTCTGCAGCATCCCGAACGCGATCGACGCGACGATGATCCAGCGCGGGTCGAGGTTCCCGACGAGCGCGACCGCGATCGCGATGAAGCCGTAGCCCGGCGACAATCCGGTGTTGAAGCGGTGCAGCCCGCCGGACACGATCATCGCGCCGCCGAGGCCCGCCAGCGCGCCCGACAGCGCCATCGCGACGAACGCCATGCGGCCCAGATCGATGCCCGCGCGCTTCGCGGCTTCGGGCGCGTCGCCCGCCGCGCGCAGCTCGTAGCCGAAGACGGTCTTGAACAGCACGCGCCAGAGCACGAACGCGAGCACGATCGCGATCACGAACGGCGTGACGAGATACGCCAGCGTGAAATGCGGGTCCGCCGCGAGCGCGATGAGGTCGGGGATCTGCGCGGACTTCGGCAGCGCCGCTGTCTCCGACGCGCCGCCGCCGCCCTGCTGCAGCGGTCCCGTGACGAGGTACGTCGTGAGCAGGATCGCGACGACGTTGAGCATCAGCGTCGCGATCACTTCGTTCGCGCCGAAGCGCGCGCGCAGAAACCCGGGGATCGCGCCCCACGCGCCGCCGGCGAGCGCGCCTGCGAGCATGATCATCGGAATCGCAAGGTACGGCGGCAGCGGAAGCTGCGCGCCCAGCCAGCCCGCGGCGAAGCCGCCGAGGATGAGCTGGCCCTCGGCGCCGATGTTGAACAGCCCCGCGCGAAACGCGATCGCGATGCCGAGCGCGGGAAACAGCAGGTTCGTCGCCTGCACCAGCGTCTCGGCGACTTCTTCGGGCGTCCCGAACGCGCCGTCGAACAGCGCGCCGAAGCCGACCAGCGGCGACACGTGCGCGAGCAGCATCGCGATCGAGCCGAAGCCGAACACGACGACGATCACCACGACGAGGTCGCGCAGCGCGCCTTTGCGCAGCGCCGCGCTCACGCGTGCCCCGCCATCAGCGCGCCGATGCGGCCGCGGTCGATCGCGGCGCGGTCGAAGGCGCCGACGAACGTGCCGTTCGCGATCACGAGCACGCGGTCGGCGCACGCGAAGATCTCGTCGAGCTCGAAGGAGATCATCAGCACGCCCGCGCCCGCGTTGCGCGCCTCGATCAGCCGCGACTGCACCAGCGCCGCGGCGCCGATGTCGATGCCGCGCGTCGGCTGGTACGCGACGACGAGCTTGGGCGCGCTGGTCAGCGTCCGGCCGACGACGATCTTCTGCTGGTTGCCGCCGGAGAGCTGCGCGACGACGGCGTTCGGATCCGCGGGCCGCACGTCGAAGCGCTCGATCACCTCGCGCGCCGCGTCGCCGTACTGCGCGCGCCCGAGGGTGCGCTGGCGGCCGAGCGCGACGTTGTCGCTCACCGTCCAGTCGAGCACGAGCGCCTCGTGGCGGCGGTCCTGCGGGATCACGCGGATCCCGCGCGCGAGGCGAGACGCCGGCGTGTCGTCGGGCCGCAGCGGCGCGCCTTCGTAGATCAGCTCGCCGGTGAACGGGATGACGCCGGCGAGCGCATCGGCCAGCGCGGTCTGCCCGTTGCCTTCGATCCCCGCGACGCCGACGATCTCGCCGGCGCGCACGTCGAACGTCGCGTTCTCCAGCGCGCTCGTCGCCGAGCGCGCGGACAGCGCGCGCACCTCGAGCAGCGGCGCGGTGGTTGTCGTGGCGCGCGCCGCCAGTGCCGGCACCTCGCCGCCGACCATCTCGCGCGCGATCGCGTCCGCGCTCGTTTCGCTGGTGACGTGCGACGCGACCACGCGCCCCGCGCGCATCACCGTCACGCGCTGCGAGTACGCGATCACTTCCGCGAGCTTGTGCGTGACCACCAGGATCGCGGTGCCGCGCTTCGCGAGCTCGGTCACCGTCGTGAAGAACGACGCGATCTCGCTGGGCGCGAGCGCGGCCGTCGGCTCGTCGAGCAGCAGCACCGTGGGTTCGCGGTCCAGCTCGCGCAGCAGCTCGACGCGCTGCTTGATCCCAACCGGCAGCGTCTCGACGACGGCATCCGGATCGACCGCTAGGCCGTATGTCGACGCCAGCGCGCGCACGCGCTCGCGCGCCGCGGCGACGTCGATCACGAAGCCGCGCCTGGGCTCGCGGTTGAGCAGCACGTTCTCCCACACGCGCAGCCGTTCGATCAATTTGAAGTGCTGGTGCACGAGGCCGACGACGCCGTTCGCGTCGACGCTGCCGTCGTCGGCGCGCACCGCGCCGTACGCGATCGCTGCGAGCGTGGACTTGCCCGCGCCGTTCTCGCCGACCAGCGCGTGGATCTCACCGGGAAAGAGCTCGAGGTCGACGCCGTCGACGGCCTGCACGGCGCCGAAGCGCCGGCGCACGCCGCGCAGCGTCAGAGCGGGACGCGTTTGAACGATGCGAGTTCCTCCCGCGTGGACGGCGCGACCAGCGTGCCGCCGACGATCAGCGTCTTGAGCTTGGCGAGCGTCGCGATCTTCTCCGGCGTGACGACGCTCTTGGTGTACGTGAAATCGGTCAGCCCGACGCCGCCTTCTTTGAGGCCGAGCGTCAGGTGCGCCGGGCGCGGCTTGTGCGCGGCGGCTTGCGTGCTCACGCGGAAGACGCCGATGTCGACGCGCTTCACCATGCTGGTGAGAATCTTGCCCGGCGCGATCGCGTCCTGGTCGGAGTCGACGCCGATCACGAACGCGTTGGCGCGGCGTTTCACCTGATCGATCGCGCCGAGCCCCGCTTTTCCGGCGGCGACGTAGATGATGTCGGCGCCTTGGTCGAACTGCACGCCGGCCAGCTCCTTGCCCGACGCGACGTCGTCGAACGAGCCGACGTACTTCACCAGCACCTTGATCTCGGGATCGATCTCCCGCGCGCCCGCGGCGAAACCTGCCTCGAACTTGCGCAGCAGCGGGATGTCGATGCCGCCGAGGAACGCGATCGTCTTGGTCTTGGTCGTCATCGCGGCGAGCGCGCCGGCGAGAAACGAGCCTTCTTCCTCTTTGAACGTCACCGACGTCACGTTGGGCATGTCGACGACCGCATCGATGATGGAAAAGTGCCGCTTGGCGTAGCGCTCGGCGACCTCTTGCACGTCCTTGGCCATCAAGAAGCCGATCGCGAAGATCTCGTCGTAGCGCTTGTTGGCGAGCACCGTCATGTTGATCTGGTAGTCCGCGGCCGAGCGCGACTGCAGCACGGTCGTGTCGGCGTGCAGGTCGTTCTTCGCACGCACCAGCCCGGCGTAGGCGGAATCGTTGAACGAGCGGTCTCCGAGCCCGCCGACGTCGGTGACCATCCCGATGCGGACGGTGCCGGCGTCGAGCTGCTTGCGGGCACAGCCGGGGAGGGCGGCGCAACAGCACACCACCGCGAGGGCGAGGAACGCCGCACGCCGGAAGACCATCGCGCCCTCCTACGACGCGGATGCGGGGCGGCCTGTCGCGTGCGGGGAAGAGAACGCTCGTGAACCCCGCCGCTCGACCGCCCGACGTCCCGCGCCCGCGCCGGCCCATGTCGCGGGCGGAGCGCCGCGTGACGCTGTGGCTCAAGACCCTCGGGCTGATCGCGGTCGCGATCTACCTGCTCGTCGGCTTCCTGCAGTTTCTCAGCGCCGTCAAAGCGACCGCGATGCTGTTCGTCATCGCGCTCTTTTTCGCGTATCTCGTGTTCCCGCTGGTCCGGCGGCTCAACGAACGGTTTCCGCTGGGCTGGTCGATCCTGCTCGTCTACATCTTGATCGGGATCATCGGCGTCGCAATCGCGCAGCTGATCATCCCGGCGCTCATCGCGGACGTCCAGGGCGCGGTGAAAGCAGTGCCCGGCCTGGTGTCGCACGTCGCGAGCATCCTGCAGGACCCCAACAACAAGTACGTGCGCTGGCTCCCGCTCGACGAGCGGATGTACCTCGCGTCGCTGCCCA
Organism: Candidatus Elarobacter sp.; assembly: GCA_036403315.1. GTDB lineage: Bacteria > Vulcanimicrobiota > Vulcanimicrobiia > Vulcanimicrobiales > Vulcanimicrobiaceae > Vulcanimicrobium. The sequence continues at coordinate 17,837 of DASWRD010000035.1, read as the reverse complement.
CGCAGATCGCCGGCTTCTTGCAGACCAACGCGCTCGACACGGCATCCAAGACGCTCACCGTCCTGTTGTCCACGGTGTCGATCCTTGCCACCGTGATCGTCGTCCCCGTGCTGGCCGCGTACATGCTGCTGGACGCCGAGAGCCTCAAGGCGAACTTCCTCGGTTTGGTACCGGAAAAGTTCCACCTGAAAACCGAGTCGATCATCGCCGACCTCGATCAGGTCGTCGGCGGCTTCATCCGCGGCCAGCTCATCGACGGCTCGATCCTCGGCGCGATGCTCACCGTGATGATGCTGTTCATGCACGTGCCGTACGCGCTGCTGATCGGCGTCGTGTCCGGTGCGCTGAACTTCATCCCATATGCGGGCGCGCTGATCGCGTTCGTGCCCGCGGTGCTGTTGTCACTCGCCTACAACGGGCCGGTCAACGCGCTGATCGTCGCGATCCTGATCGTCGTGATCCACCAGATCGACGGCAACTTCGTGTCGCCGCGCGTGCTCAAGGAGAACGTCGGCTTGTCGCCGTTCTGGATCGTGCTCGCGATCCTCGCGGGCAGTGAGATGTTCGGGCTGGCTGGAACGTTCCTCGCGGTCCCCGTCGCCGCGATGATCCGCGTGCTGCGCGAGCACCTCTTGCCGCGGCCGGTGACGCCGGTGCTCGCGGTGGGACCGGCGCTCACCCAAGCCCCGCTCGACCAGACGCGGCCGCCCGTCATGCAGCCGCACTCGCAAGCCCAACCGCCGATCCCGTGACCGCTGTTTCGTCGCGCCGCATGCCCATCGCGCGCGTGGACGTCATCGGCGTCCCGATGGATTTGGGCGCCGACCGGCGCGGCGTCGACATGGGTCCGTCGGCGATCCGTTACGCGCGCCTCAAAGAATCGCTCGAACGGCTCGGGCTGAAGGTGACGGATCACGGCAACTTGCTGGTCCCCGTGCCCGAATCCGCGACGATCGCGGAGCAGAACGCGAAGTACTTCCCGATCATCAAGGCGGTGTGCGACGAGCTCGCCGGCATCGTGGAGGACGTCGTCCGACGCGGCGCGTTCCCGCTCGTGCTCGGCGGCGACCATTCCATCGCGATGGGCACGATCGCCGGCATCGCGCGCGCCCGCGGCAGAGCGCCCGGCGTCATCTGGGTCGACGCGCACGGCGACATCAACACGCCGCTGACGTCGCCCACGGGCAACGTGCACGGCATGCCCGTGCACTTCGCGCTCGAGCAGCACGCGGTCGATCCGGCGCGCATGGTGTTCATCGGCCTGCGCGACGTGGACGACGGCGAGAAGCGCACGATCCGCGACCTCCGCGTGAAAGCGTTCACGATGGCCGACGTGGACCGCCTCGGGATGAGCCGCGTGGTCGAAGAAGCGCTGGCGATCGTCGCGGACGGCGAGAGCTCCGTGCACGTCAGCTTCGACATGGACGGCGTTGATCCGGGGGAAGCACCCGGCGTCGGCACGCCGGTGCGCGGCGGCATCACCTACCGCGAAGCGCACCTGATGATGGAATGCGTCGCCGCGAGCGGCACGCTGGGCTCGTTGGAGATCACGGAGATCAACCCGATCCTGGACCGCGAAAACCAAACGGCGATCCTCGCCGTCGAGCTGATCCTGAGCGCGCTGGGAAAGACGACGCTCTAGCTTCGCGCTATACGACCCGTTCGGCGAGCTCCGTCGCGCGCAGCGTGTGGCGGCCGATGACGCACAGCGGCACGTCGCGCCAGTGCGTTTCGAGCCGGTCCACCCAAGCATCCGCGAACGTCACGCCGTCCAGGCCTCCGAACAGGCAGATCTCCGCGTCACCGTCGCCGTGGCGAAACTCGTAGTCGACGTCGGCGAGGTCGGGTACTTCGATGCCGTCGAGCGGCGCGCCGACCCGTGACAGCGCGCGGTACACGCGCGCCGCGTTCTCTTCGTCCGCGTCGTACCACAGGCAGTGGTCGTAGGCGTCGGTGCACTCGCCGTGCAGGCGCTTCGCCAGCCCCCCGACGACCAGCGTGCGCGCACGTTCTCGCGCAAGCGCGCGGAGCAGTTCGGCGAACGCGGTATGGTCGGGCATCGGAACCCTCCAAAAGGCCGGGCGGTGGGGTTACGGCGAGGACGGCGGCGGGTCCCCTTCGGTGCGGCCGAATGTGGTGGGAACGGGCGTCCGAGCACGTGAACGAATGGCCAACGCGAGCGATAGGAGTTCCGAAGCGTGGTGGTCGCGCGGTGGGCGTTCCGGGTGCTGCTGGCAATGGTGCTCGCGGCGAGTTTGCGTGCCGCCGCGGCGGGCGATAACGGCGAGGTTGTTCCGTTCGTCACCGGGACGGTGTGGACGTATCAAGCACTCCTGAAGTGGACGGATCCGCCGAACACGCTTCGCCGGAGCGAGGTGCGCTGGACGTCCACCGTGATCGACGCCTTCGACCACGGTGACGTCGCGGGAGCGCTGCTGCGAGGCGGTGTCTGGGATCTGGCGTGGTGGTCGCGCGATCCCCGGCCGGGAAGCTATGAAGTCGTGCGCGTCGGGACGCGCTACTATCTGCTTCGCGACGTTAGCAAGTCCGCGTTCGCGGCCGTCAAGGCGGCCGGTCGCAAGGCACTGCCCGCCGATCTCGACCAGCACGTGTGGTTCGACGTGCCGCTGACGAAGGGCCGGGTGCTCCGCCCGCGCGACATGGGACGGCGCGACGACACGAGCTACGGCTGGTGGATCGAGAGCGTCGGGCCCGCGAGGCTCGATCTGCCGGGCCTGCGCGACCCGGCACGACAGGCGTTCCGGCTGACCTACGACACGCTCGCGAGCGAGCACCACGAGACGGTCGTGCCCGGCATCGGCATCACGGCGTTCACGTACGTCCACCACGGATCGCTCGCCGAAGCGTACGCGCATCTCATTGCGTATCGCCGAGGGCCCGCGCGCTGAGCACCGCGCGGCGCCAAACCGCGAGCTGAGCTCCGCGTTCGGCGGGGGCGAGTGCCGGCGTGAACCGGGCGTCGGGCCGCCACAGGGCGGCGAGCGCATTGAGATCGCGCCAGAAGCCGCACTGCAGACCGGCGAGCGACGCCGCGCCGAACGCCGTCGTCTCCAAACACGCGGGACGCAGCACGGGCACGCCGAGCAGATCCGCCTGCCGCTGCATCACCAGCGCGTTCGCGGACGCGGCGCCGTCGGCGCGCAGCTCGGCGAGCGGCATCCCCGCGTCGAGCTCCATCGCGGCGACCACGTCCGCCGTCTGATACGCCATCGCGTCGAGCGCGGCGCGCGCGAGATGCGCGCGCGTCGTCCCGCGCGTGATGCCGGTGATCGTTCCGCGCGCGTACGGGTCCCAGTACGGAGCGCCGAGGCCGGTGAACGCGGGGACGAAATAACATCCCGCGCTGTCGCCGGCCTCGCGCGCGAGCAACTCGACGTCCGCTGCGCGCTCGATGATTCCGAGCCCGTCGCGCAGCCATTGCACGGCCGCGCCCGTGACGAAGATCGATCCCTCGAGCGCATACGTCGCGCGGCCGGGTTCGAACGCGTACGCGATCGTCGACAACAAACCGTGTCGGCTGCGAACCACGCGGTCGCCGGTGTTGAGCACGACGAACGAACCCGTGCCGTACGTGTTCTTCGCGAGGCCGGGCTCGAAGCCGGCCTGTCCGACGAGCGCGGCCTGCTGATCGCCCGCGACGCCCGTGATGCGAATCGCACCGCCGAAGTGCGCTACCGCCGCCGTGCCGAACTCCGCGGTGCACGGCAGCACTTCGGGCAGCAGCGCGCGCGGGATGCCGAACGCCGCCAGCAGCTCGTCGCTCCAGCACAGCCGGTGGATGTCGAACAGCATCGTGCGCGACGCGTTCGTGACATCGGTGACGTGCCGCGCGCCGCCGGTGAGGTTCCAAATCAGCCACGAGTCAACGGTGCCGAACGCGATCTCGCCCGCTTCGGCGCGCCCGCGCAAGCCGTCGACGTTGTCGAGCAGCCACGCAATTTTCGTCGCGGAAAAATATGGGTCGAGCAGCAAGCCCGTCTGGGCGGTGACGAGCTCGCCGAAACCACGCGCGCGAAGGTGTTCGCAAAGCGACGCCGTTCGCCGGTCTTGCCACACGATCGCGTTGTGCACGGGCTCGCCGGTCGCGCGGTCCCAGAGGATCGTCGTCTCACGCTGGTTCGTGATCCCGACGGCGACGACGTCCGCCGCGGAGAGCGACGCGTTGCGCAGCGCACCGCGCGCCACGTTGAGCTGAGATCGCCAAATGTCGTGCGGATCGTGCTCAACCCATCCTGGCTGAGGAAAATGCTGTGGGAACTCGCGCTGATCGAATGCGATGACGGCACCGCGCTTGTCGAACACGATCGCCCGCGAGCTTGTGGTCCCCTGATCGAGCGCCAGCACGACGCTCACGCGTTGTCACACCGTTCGCTGTCGTTTCCGGACAGCACGATGATCTTCCGGATCGAAGGATCGTCGTCGTTACTCAAAGGCGGAACGCGTCGATCCCGCCTGGGTCCGGGAAGACTTTGCCCGGGTTCATGATGCCGAGCGGATCGATGGCGTCCTTGATCTTCCGCATCACCGCGATCGCGTCGGCGCCGAGGTCCAGCTCCATGAACTGCTTTTTCAGCAGGCCGATGCCGTGCTCGCCGGAGAGCGTCCCGCCGAGTTCTACGGTCGCTTCGAAGATCGCGCGCGCTGCGCCGGCGACGCGCGTCATCTCCTCGCTGTTCGTCTTGTCGCACAGGATGTTCGGGTGCAAGTTACCGTCGCCGATGTGACCGAACACCGGGATCTCCAGCGCGTACTGCGCCGCGATCTCGCGCACGCGGCGGATCAGCGCCGCGATCGCGCGCGGCGGGATGCACACGTCCTCGCCCAGCTTGTTCGGGCGGCGGCGCGCGAGCGCCGGCGCGATCGAGCGGCGTGCCGTCCACAAGCGCGCGGCCTCCGCGTCGTTCGCCGCGACGCGCACGTCGCGCGCGCCGTGCGCGCGCGCGATGCGGTCGATCGCCGCGAGCTCGTCGGCCAGCACGGACTCGTAGTTGCCGTCGACGCCGAAGATCAGGATCGCGTCCGCGTCGAGCGGCAAGCCGATCGGCGAGTTCTCCTCCACGCAGCGCATCGTGAAGTTGTCGACCAGCTCGATCGCCGCCGGCAGCACGCCGCTCGCCATCACTGCGGTCGTCGCCTTCGCCGCGTCCTCGATGCGTTCGAACACCGCGAGCGCCGCGCGGGCGAACTTCGGTTTCGACAGCAATCGCAGCGTGATCTCCGTGATCGTGCCGAGCGTGCCTTCCGCGCCCGTGAACAGCCGGCGCAAATCGTAGCCGGTCACGTTCTTCACGGTGCGGCCGCCCGTGCGGATCACCGTACCGTCGGGCAGCACCACTTCGAGCGCGAGCACGTAGTCGCCGGTCACGCCGTATTTCAAACAGCGTGCGCCGCCCGCGTTCTCGGCGACGTTGCCGCCGATCGCGCTCTGCTTCAGGCTCGACGGATCGGGCGGATAGAAGAGCCCGCGCCGCTCGACCTCGCTTTGGAGCTTCGCGTTGATCACGCCGGCCTGCACCACCGCGACGCGATCGATCTCGTCGATCTCCATGATGCGGTCCATGCGCGCGACGCCCAGCACGATGCTGCCGTCGAGCGGTACCGCGCCGCCCGACAAGCCGCTCCCCATCGCGCGCGGCGTCAGCGCGACGCGCCGCTGCGTCGCGATGCGGTGCACCGCGCTCACCTCGGCGGTGGTGGCCGGGAGGATGACGAGCGGCGGCGTGCGCTCGTAGAACGTGCCGTCGAAGCCGTACGCGATGAGGTCCTCGGGCGCGGTCAGGATACCGCCCGGGACCGCGGCCCGCAGCGCGCCGAGGAGCCCTTCGTCGAAGACGGCAGCCTGGCCGGAGCCCGCGCGAAGGGTCATCGGTCGTAGGTTCGGCGCGGCCGTGGGGGTACACTACCGGTATGGCCGACGTCATCACGTCCGAGTACCGCCTTGCGACCGAGCCCGGGCTCCGGACCTTCGTTGCGACCGTCCTCGAGAAGGTCGGCGTCCCCGCGGAGGACGCGGCGACCGTCGCCGACGTCCTCGTCGCCGCCGACCTGCGCGGCGTGGAGTCGCACGGCGTCGCGCGCCTCGAATCGTATTACGTCAGCCGCATCCGGGCGGGCCAGCTCGATCCCAAGCCCGAGCTGAAAACCGTGCGCGAGACGCCGGCGTCGGTGCTCGTCGACGCGGGCAACGGCCTGGGCCACCCGGCCGGCAAGCGCACCATGGACCGCGTGCTGGACAAGGCGGCGCAAACCGGGGCGGCGTTCGGCGCCGTGCGCAACTCGAACCACTTCGGGATCGCGGGCTACTACGCGATGCTCGCGCTCGACCGCGACATGATCGGTATCGCGTCGACCAACAGCGTGCGCTACGGCGCGCCGACGTTCGGGCGCGACATCATGCTCGGCACGAATCCGCTCGCGTTCGCGATCCCCGCGAAGAGCGAGCCGGCGTTCGTGCTGGACTTCGCGACGACGACCGTGCCCAAGGGGAAGCTCGAAGTCTACAACCGCAAGGGCAAACAGCTCAACCCGGGCTGGGCGATCGACGCGAACGGTCACGAGACGCTCGACCCGCAAGTCGCGCTCAAAGGCGCGCTGCTGCCGCTGGGCGGTTACGGCGTCGACAACGGCGGCCACAAGGGCTACGGCCTGGGCCTGCTCGTGGACATCCTGTGCGGCGTGCTCTCGGGCGGCGCGTTCGGCAACGATCTTCCGGGCCCGAGCGACGGCCCGTTACCGGGCAAGATCTCGCACTTCTTCGCGGCGTTCAAGATCGACGGCTTCCGCGATCCCGAGCAGTTCAAAGCCGACATGGACGTCGAGCTGCGCGCGTTCAAGGACTCCGCGAAAGCGCCCGGTCACGAGCGCATCTACGTCGCGGGCGAGATCGAGCACGAGAAGACGCTGCACAACCGCGAGCACGGCGTGCCGGTGCACGTCAAAGTGTGGGACGGTCTGCAAAAGCTCGCCGCGGACCTCGGCATCCCGTTCGACTTCGAGAAGCGCGCCTGACCTAGTTCTTCAGCTCGAAAATCCCCGGGCAGCGCAAGCCGTTGCAGGTCGCCGGGATGAACGACGCGGCGAGCAGCCGCGAGCGCAGCTCTTCGCGCTGGGCCGCGTCCGCCGGGCCGCGCAGAAACTCGATCGCGCGCGCGTGTCCGCTTTCGTCGACGGTAATGCGCACGTCGATCCCGCGGACGCCCGCGAAGAGCGTCGCGCGCAGCGACGGCTCGAGCGACGCGTCGCGGTCTTCCGCGAAGTTGCCGATGCCTTCGTCGCGCTGCGCGGCGACGGGGCTCGGTGCGGGCGCCGCGGGCGCGGTCGTCGGCGCGGGCTGCGATGCGGTTTGGGCGACCGTCTGCGGCGCCGCGACGGCCAGCCGCGTGGTCGCGTACCCAACCGTGGGTTGCCGCTTCGCGGCGGCGGCAGGTGCCGGGACGTAGTCCGCGCGCGCTTCCGTCGCGACGACCATTCTGCGCGCCGCGTGTCCCGTCGCGATCACCGTGTGGATCACGGGACGTGCTGCTTGCTGCTGCGGTACCGCAGGGACGGCGGCCGCTCGCTGCGTCTGCGCGACGTGCGGCCGCGGCCGGTGCTCGATGCGAATCTGGCCGGTGAGCAGCGCGCGTTCGTCGGGGTCCGTGGCGGGGAACGTCGCTCCCGGCAGCATGGCCAGCACGCCGAGGACGCAGCAATGGACGGCGATCGAGATGGCGATCGCGGTTCGGTCACGCCGTGGGGTCGGAGGTGCGGCACACAACATCGCTGCGAGATGCGGGGACTCCGACACCGGCGCGGGCGCAACCTTTTTCGGCGAACGATGTCCTGGAGTGTCGATGGGTCGACAAACCGATATGGTCCTCTACCAAGCGGAGTGGTGTCCGTACTGCGCGCGCGTCCGCAAGAAGATGACCGACCTGTTGCTGGACTACACGAACGTCAACGTACCGCACTCGCACGCGCAGCGCGACGAGGTGAAGCGGGCGTCCGGTCAGACGTCGATCCCGGTGCTCGTCGACGGCGACGTCGTCCTGGCCGACGACGACGACATCATCCCGTACCTCGAGAACAAATTCGGAGCGAAGAGCACCGTAAAATAGCATCATCGCGCCGGCTGCGTCAGGCGCGCGGCAGCGCGATCGTGCTCATTCGACGGGGACGTTGACCGGCGCGGCCGCGCCCTTGCGGCGGCGGGGCAGCACGAAGACCAGCGGCAGCAAGAAGAACGTCAGCGCGCCGAGCGCCCACTGCGCGTCCGCATACGCCATCACGGTGGCCTGCTGCAGGATCAGCCGGTAGACGTTGCCGAGCGCGGCGCTCGCGCTGTGCGTCTGCTGGATGAGGATCTGCAGCGCGGTGTTGTCGGGCGTGGCCGCTTGGGCGAGCACGCTTTCGTGAAACGCGTTGCGTCGCGCGAGCAGCGTGATCAGCGCCGCGGTGGAGAACGAGCCGCCGAGCTGCAGCGAGAGCGACTGGAACGCCGCGGCTTTCGGCACGACCTCCTGCGGCACCGCGCTCATGACCGCGATCGAGATCGGCACGAACAGCAGCGCGAGCCCGACCCCCGCCATGATCGTCGGCCCCAGCAGCGAGTTGAAATCGTTCTGCGAGGTGGTGATGTAGCCGAGCCATATCTGGCTGGTGCCGATCAGCGAGAAGCCGGTGACCAGCAGGATGCGCGTGTCGATGCGCCCGCTGCCGGCCAAGCGCGCGATGAACGGCGTGAGCATCGCGATGAACGCGGCGCGTATGAAGATCAGCTCGCCCGAGAGCGTCGCCGTGAAGCCGAGGACCGACTGCACGTACTGCGGCAGGATCACGGTCGCGCCGAACAGCACCGAGCCGATCGCGAAACCGAGCGCGCTGCCCGCCGCGATCGCGCGGTACTTGAACGCGCGCAGGTCGACGATCGGGCGCTTCGTTCCCCACAACTCCCACCAGACGAACGTCGCCAGCCCGGCGATCGACGTGAACGTCAGCAGGCGAATGAGCGGTGAGTCGAACCAGTCGTCGCGCTGCCCTTCACCCAAGATGTACTGCAGCGAGCCCAGCCCGAGCGCGAGCAGACCGAGTCCGAGCGCGTCGACCGGGACCGGCTTCGGATCGGATGGATTGCGCATCATCGTCAGCACGACGATCGCGGCGAAGATCCCGGGCACGAGGTTGATGAAGAAGACCCAGTTCCAGGAGTAGTTGTCGGTCAGCCAGCCGCCGACCGTCGGCCCGACCGACGGGCCGACGAGCGCGCCCAGTGCGAACACGGCCTGCGACGCGCCGAGCATATGGCGCGGAAACGTGTCGCGCAGCGCCGCCTGCCCGGTCGCGATGAGGCCCCCGCCGAACAGCCCTTGGAGGATGCGGTAGAGGATCAGCTGCTCGATCGAGCCGGCGATCCCGCACAGGATCGACGCGATCGTGAAGCCGACGATCGCGACCGAGTAGTATTGCCGTCGCCCGAAACGTGTCTGCAGCCATGGCGTGAGCGGGATGACGATGACGGCCGAGATGATGTAGCCGGTGACCGCCCAGGCGCCTTCCGACTGGGTCGCGCCGAGGTTGCCCTGAATGGTGGGCAGCGCGACGTTCACGATCGTGGAGTCGAGCGTCTGCATCAGCGTCGCGGCCATGATCCCGAGGGTGATCAGGATCAGCCGGGAGCCGTGCTCGGTGACGTCGCGGTCTTTGTCGATCTCGATGGCCATGATAGTGCGTGCGACGCATCGTCGCACGACGGCTTGGACTACGCGCCGACCGAGGTCGGTTTCGGCACTTGCACCGCGCTGCCGGAGCTCAGCGCAAGACGCTGGGGAGCGCGAGAGCGGCCGCAGCGCCGATGGCAGTCGCGAGCAGGTTGACGATGTCGTTCGAGAACCCGCGCACGCCGCGCACGATCCGGGTGGGGTTGCCGCAGGTGTGGGGGTCGGTCTCGCACGCGCGGTCGCACGCGTTGCAGCGCCGCAGCTCCTGGACTGTCGCGCCGAGCAGCGAGTCGGCGGTCGCGCCGATGATGCCGGCGAGCGGGACGATAGCAATCTCGCGCACGCCGACCCCGAACACCGCCGGCCCTTGGAAGCTGATCCCGAAGTCGGCGCCGCTCCCGATGTACGCGAGGATGATCCCGAGCGGCGCGAAGATCCCCATCCACAGCGCACCCGCGATCTCCGCGCCGGTGCCGATCAGCGTGATGCCCCCGGAGAGTCCGGTCGCGATGGGTTTGAACGTCACGATGGAGCGCGGGCCGCGACCCCACAGCGTGCCGAGCTCCGTCGCCCACGTGTCGGCCGTCGCGGCGGCGTACGCGCCGGCGAACGCGAGCGCCCACCGAGGATCGTGCGTGAAGCCGAACCCAACCGCGCACGCGGTCGCAACGCCGCCGTTCGCGATGACCTGCAACGCATCACGCGCACCGGCTTTGCCGACGTCGGTCAGCGCGCGTTTGCGCGCCCGCCCGAACCGCGACAGCACGACGGACGAGACGAAAAACGCGAGCAGGATGACGGTGAACCCGATCGTCCCGGACGCGTATGTCAGCGTTCCGACGACGAACGCCGCGACCGATCCGGACCGCGTCAGCGCATGCAACCGCCAGGCGACGAGCGCGACGAGCCCCGCGAAAACGGCCCCGATGAGAACGTCGATCGGCCTCACGACACGGAGCTTGCGCTACGCGGGTGCGGCTGCGCCGAGCGCGCGCAGTAAGCCGTCCACCGTAAACTCGTCGGCGATTATGCTGACGCGAATGCCGGCGTCGCGCGCGGTTTGGGCGGTGATCGGGCCGATCGCCGCAACGGTTTTCGCTGCGAGCGCGTGCGGCGCGTCTGGGACGTTGTGCACGAAGCCCGCGACCGTGCTCGAGCTGGTGAACGTGACGATGTCCGCGGACGCGGCCATGTCGCCGAGCCGCGGGTCGTCGACGAACCGTGTCGCGTATGCCGCGACGACGTGCGCGCTACGACTGTGCTCGCGCAGCGTGTCGGGCAGCACGTCGCGCGCTTCTTGCGCGCGGTAGATCAGGATGCGATCGCCCGGCGCGGTGCGCCCCAGCAGCTCTGCCGCGACCGCTTCGTTGACGAACGTGGGCGGAACCAGGTCGACGCGGATACCGCGCGCCGCGAGCGCCTCCGCGGTCTTCGGGCCGATGGCGGCGATCTTCACGTCGCCGAACGCGCGCGCGTCGCGGCCGAGCTCGCCCAGCACGTCGAAGAACGCGTCGACGCCGTTGCGGCTGGTGAATACCGCCCAGTCGTACTCGCGCACGCGTGCCACCGCGTCGCGCGCCGCGGCCGGATCATCGGGCGGGCCGATTGCGATCGTCGGTGCGAGGACCGGTTCCGCGCCCGCTTCCCACAGCCGCGTCGCAAAGTCGTCGGCCTGGTGCGCGGGGCGCGTGACGAGGACGCGCTTGCCGAACAGCGGCTGCGCGTCGAACCAGCGGATGCGCTCGCGCTCGCGCACCACGTCGCCGATCACGACGATCGCCGGCGCGGAGATCCCCGTTCGCGCGACCTCGCCGATCACCGTGTCGATCGTGGCGACCAGAACTTCTTGCGCCGGCTTCGTGCCTTCGTGGATGATCCCGACGGGCGTATCGCCCTCGAGCCCGTTCTCTTTCAGCTTCGCGACGATCCCCGCCAGATTGCCCATCGCCATCAGAAAGATCGTCGTCGCCTTGCGGTTCGCGAGCTTCGCGAAATCCAGCGACGAATAGCCCTTGGTCGGATCTTCGTGTCCCGTCGCGACGGTGAACGACGTGTTGTGGTCGCGGTGCGTCACCGGAATGCCGGCATACGCGGGAGCGGCGAGCGCCGACGTGATGCCCGGCACGATCTCGAACGGGACCCCCGCTAGCGCGAGCGCGTGGGCTTCCTCGCCGCCGCGCGCGAACACGAACACGTCGCCGCCCTTGAGGCGCACGACCTTCTTGCCGTCGAGCCCCAAGCGCACGATCAGCGCCGTGATCTCGTCCTGCGTGAGCGTGTGCTGCCCGGCTTTCTTGCCGACGTAGATCTTCTCGCAGTCCGGCGGCGCGAGCCCGACGATCGCCGCCGACGCGAGGTAGTCGTACACCAGCGTGTCGCACTGCGCGAGCGCGCGCGCCCCCTTCAGCGTCAAAAGCCCCGGATCACCGGGGCCCGCACCGACCAGCCACACTTTGCCGGGAGTCACTCCGCGGGCTCCTCCGGCCTCGCTGCCGGTATCGAGAACGACGGGTCGCCGTCGAGCGCGCGCAGGTCGAACAGCTCGTCGAGCATCTTCGCGTGCGTCAGCGCCTCGGCGCGGTTCTCGACGGCCTTGTCGCGGATGCGCACGATCGCGCTGTGCAAGAGCTTCGACACGATCGTCATCGACATGCCCGTGATGAGCGTGCGCTCGCGTTCGGTGAGACCGGGGATGCGCGCGAACAGCCGCTCCAGCTCGTTCGCGCGGATCGACTCCGCCTTGCGCGTGAGCGACGCGATCACGGGGACCGCCACGCGCGACTGGTACCACTGCTGGAAGCGCTCGACGTGCTCGGCGATGATGCGCTCGACGAGCGGGATCGCTTCACGCCGCTTCTCGAGCGTGTCGTCGACGATGCCTTTGAGCGCGTCGACGTCCACGACGCCGACGCCGGGGATGCGCGTCACGTCGGGATCGACGTCGCGCGGCACGGCGATGTCGACGATGAACAGCGGGCGCTGCGGGCGCGCGAGCATCGCTTCGGCGACGTTCCCGGGCGTCAGCACGAAGTGCGACGCGCCGGTGGACGTGACGACGACGTCGACGGTCCGCAGTGCGTCGATCAGGCCCGGCATGTCAGCGACGCGCGCGATCTCGCCCAGCTCGTTCGCGACGTCCTGCGCGCGCTTGTGCGAGCGGTTCAGCAGCACGATGTCGGCGGCGCCTTCCGCCTTGAGGCGGCGTGCGGCGACGGCGCCCATCTTGCCCGTGCCGATCACGAGCACGCTCTTGCCGCGCAGCTCGCCGAGGTGCTGCTTCGCATACTGGACGGCGGCGCTCGCGACCGACGCCGAGTCGGCGGAGATGGCGGTGTGCGTGCGCGCGTTCTTGCCGGCTTCGAGCGCCGCGCGGAACAGCGTGTGCAGCGTCTTGCCGAGCGAGCGCGCGCGCTGCGCCTGCACGTACGCGTCCTTCACCTGGCTGAGGATCTCCGCTTCGCCGATCAGCATCGAGTCGAGCCCCGTGCTGACGCGGAAGAGATGATCGATCGCCTGCGTGCCGAGCAGCGTGTACATGTACGAGTCCATGTCGCTGACGTCGCCGTGGCGGAAGTTGCCCAGGAACGCCTTGAGCTGGCAGACGCCGATCTCGTAGTCCTCGAGCTCCGCGTAGATCTCCAGCCGCCCGCACGTCTGCAGCATCGCCGCCTCGCGGACCGCTTCATAGTCGCGCAGCGCGATGAGGGCCTCGCCCATCTTCTGCGCCGGGAACGCGTGCCGTTCGCGCACGTCGACGGGCGCGGTGTGGTGCGACAGCCCGAGGCAGACTAGCGGCACGCGAGGCCCTCGCCGGCCGGGTCGAGTGCTTCCGCGAGCGCGCCGGCGGCGGCCGCGACGGTGTGGTCGATCTCCGCTTCGCTGTGCGCGAGCGAGAGGAAGCCCGCTTCGAATTGCGAGGGGGCGAGATAGAACCCGCGGTCGAGCATCGCGTGGAAGAACCGTCCGTACAGCACCGTGTCGGAACGCTTCGCGCCCGTCAGGTCCGTCACCGGCCCGTCCGCGAAGAAGAACCCGACCATCGAACCGGCCGCGGCGACCGTGTGGGGCACGCCGCGCCGGCGAAAGACGTCCGCCATGCCATCGCACAGACGCCGGCCGAGCGCTTCGAGATGCACGTACGTCGTCTCGTCCAACAGCCGCAGCGTCGCCAGCCCGGCGGCCATCGCAATGGGATTGCCCGAGAGCGTCCCGGCTTGGAACACGTCGCCGTCCGGCGTCAGCCGGTCCATGATCGCGGCCGGCCCCCCGAACGCGCCGACCGGCAGCCCGCCGCCGATCACCTTGCCCAGCGCCGTGATGTCGGGCAGCACGCCGTCGCGCGCCTGAACGCCGCCGTACGCCACGCGAAAGCCGGTCATGACCTCGTCGAACGCCAGCAGCGCGCCGTGCTCGCGCGTGATCGTCCGCAGCGCCGGAAGAAAGCCGGGGAGGGGCAGCACGAGCCCCATGTTGCCCACGTACGGCTCGACGATCACGCAGGCGATCTCGCCCGCATTCTGCTCGAACGCCGCGCGCACCGCACCGGCGTCGTTGTACGGCACCACGATGGTGTCGCGCGCGGTGCCCGCGGTGACGCCTTTGGAATCGGGCTTGCCGATCGTCAGCGCGCTCGAGCCCGCGCTGATCAAGAACGCGTCGGCCGAGCCGTGGTAGCAGCCGGCGAACTTCACGATCTTGTCGCGGCCCGTCACGCCGCGCGCGAGCCGGATCGCGTTGGCCGTGGCCTCGGTGCCCGACGAACAGAAGCGCACCTTCTCGACCGACGGCACCGCGCGCACGATGATCTCCGCGAGCTCCGTCTCGTACTCGGTCGGCGTGCCGTACGACGTGCCGCGCTCCGCGGCGCGCTGGATCGCTTCGACGACCGCCGGATGCGCGTGCCCCGCGATCATCGGCCCCCACGACAGCACGTAGTCGAGATAGCGATTGCCATCGAGGTCGGTGAGGTACGCGCCCTTGGCTTCGCGCACGAACACCGGGTTGCCGCCGACGGCTTTGAACGCGCGCACCGTCGAGTTGACGCCGCCGGGGATCACGCGCTTCGCGGCAGCGAACGCGGTGTCAGAACGGGCTCGGTTCACGCGATCACGCCGCGGAGCTTCGCGTAGTCGTCGGGCGTGTTGACGTTCGCGAACGCTTGCTCGTCGCGCACGGGCACGAAACGCGTCTTCAGGCGGTCGATCACGAGCCGCAGCGCGCCCTGCCCGCCGAGGAGCACCGGCATCCCTTCGCGCAGGAACGCTTCGCGCCGGTAGAGCGCCGCGAGCGGTTCGATGCGCTTGGCATCTTCATCGTGCAGCGGCACGATCGCTTCGTGCTGCGGCGCGGCGTGCGCGGCGAGCCGGTCGATGAACGCCGCGTCGACGAACGGCGCGTCGCCCGCCACGGCGAACACCCACTCCGTGCGCATCTCGCTCAGCGTCGAAAGCAGGCCGGACAGCGGACCGCGCAGCGGCCAGCGGTCGACGACCTGCGGCGCGTCGACGTGCGCGCGGATCTCCGCCGGCAACTCGCCTTTGGTGGACAGCCACGTCTCGCGCCCCGGCGACACGTTGCGGTAGACGCGCACCAGCATCGGCACGTCGCCGACGTCGAGCGCGAGCTTACCGGGCAAACGCGTCGCTTCGCCACCCGCAAGGATGCAAACGCCTTCAGGTCTCATGGCGCTCCGCCCCAGGCTGCTCGCTCCATCACCGGGTTCTCCGGAGATAGTCTTTGGCGAAGTACGTGATGATCACGTCCGCGCCCGCGCGCGTCATCGCGGTGAGCGTCTCGTCGACGGCGCGCTCTTCGTCGATCCAGCCGCGCTCCGCGGCGGCCTTGAGCATCGAGTACTCGCCGCTGACGTGATACACCGCGACGGGCAGATCGGTCATCTCGCGCACGGCGCGCACGACGTCGAGGTACGCCATCGCCGGCTTGACCATCACGACGTCGGCGCCTTCTTCGATGTCCAGTCTCACTTCTTTGAGCGCCTCGCGCACGTTGGCGGGATCCATCTGGTAACTGCGGCGGTCGCCGAACGACGGCGTGGATTCCGCCGCTTCGCGAAACGGCCCGTAGAACGCCGACGCGTACTTGGCCGCGTACGACATGATCGCGGTCTTCGTGAAGCCCTCGTCGTCGAGCGCCGTGCGGATCGCGGCGACGCGTCCGTCCATCATGTCGGACGGCGCGACGATGTCGACGCCCGCGCGCGCGTACGTCAGGGCCGTCTTCGCAAGCACGTCCAGCGTGCGATCGTTGTCGACGTCCCCGGCATCATCGAGAATACCGCAGTGGCCGTGATCGGTGTACTCGCAGTTGCAGAGGTCGGCGATCACGAGCAGCTTCGGCAGCGCGTCCTTGATCGCGCGCGCGGCGCGCTGCACGATCCCGTTCGGATCGTGGTTGACCGTCGCGTACGCGTCTTTTTGCGCGGCCTCGGGGATGCCGAACAGCAGCACGGCGCGCACGCCTACCGCGTCGACCTCGCGGCACTCGCGCACCACGGCGTCGACGGAGTAGCGCGACACGCCCGGCATGGACCCGATCGGCTGCACGATGCCTTCGCCGGCCACGACGAACAGCGGCTGCACGAGCCCGTCGCGATTGATCCGCGTCTCGCGCACGAGCGCGCGCATGGCAGCACTCGAGCGCAGCCGCCGCGGCCGCGCAACGAGGCTTCGGTCGCCCTGAGCTCGGCGAAGGGTGTCGATGTTCATGCGCCGTTCTCCAACACGAAACGCGTCACGCTCTGCACGAACGCGCCGACTTCGGCGGACGGTGCGACGACGTCCGGCGGCCAGCCGTGCGCCCCGGCCGTGGCCGACGACGATGCGCCCATCGCCGCGACGAGCGGCCGGTGGCCGCCGCCGCGCAGGCCCGACAGGTAGTCGGTGATCGCGCCGACCGACCCGGACGACGGAAACAGGATCACGCTGGGCACGCGGCCCCGCAGCGCCTGGGTCGCGCTGGCGCTGTCGGGTGCCTCCACTACTTCGGCGCCGGCATCCCGCAGCGCGGGCGCGATCCGGCTGGGCCGGTCCTGCGTGCGCGGCAGCAAGAACACGCGCCCGCTCAGCGGTCCGCCGCCCAGCAGCGTGCTGCCGCCTTCGGCCAGCAGGTCGCGGGCGAGCGCGACGGCCACGGCTTCGGCGGACGCGAGGTCGCCGATCCCGATCACGGCGTCGCGCTCGGACCGCAGCACCTGGCTGCCGTCGGGCGCGGCGATGGCCGCGACGATCCGGAACCGCCCGCCTTCCCACGTCGCGTGGCACCCGATCGGCGCCTGGCAGCCGCCGTGCACCGTCCGCAGAAACGCCCGCTCCGCCCGGACGGTGAGCGACGCCTGGGGGTCGCCAAGAACCGCGTCGAGCCGGTGCGCGATGCCGTCGCCGGCCCGGGTCTCGATGCCGAGCGCGCCTTGCCCGACCGCCGGCGTGACGACGCCGGCGTCGAAGGGAACGGTGTGCGCTGCCCGGACGCCGAGCCGCGCGAGGCCCGCGCACGCGAGCACGATCGCGGCGTACTCGCCGTCGCGCAGCTTGCGCAGCCGGGTGTCGACGTTGCCGCGCACGTCGTCGTACACGAGGTCCGGCCGCAGCGCCCGCAGCTGCGCGCGCCGCCGCGGCGACGACGTCCCGACCCGCGCGCCGGCCGGCAGGTCGGCGAACGCCGCGTAGCGCTCGGAGCAGAACGCGTCGCGTGCGTCCTCGCGGGCTGTGACGGCGGCCAGGGTCATGTCCTCGGGGAGCGAGCTCGGCAGATCCTTGCACGAGTGGACCGCGTAGTCGGCGCGTCCCTCCCGCAGCGCGAGCTCGAGCTCTTTGACGAACACGTTGTCGGTGCCGATCGCCGCGATGGAGCGGTCTTGCACCGCGTCGCCGCGCGTGGTCACCTCGAGGACCGTCGACGGCAGCCCGGCCTTCGCCAGCGCCGACATCACCGTGCGCGCCTGCGTCATCGCGAGCAGGCTCGCGCGCGTCGCGCACACCAGCGCCTTGGTCTGCGCCGGCACGACGCCCGCCAGCGTGTCGGCGGTCCGCTCCACCTCGTGCTCCACGGCGCCGGCCTTCATCGTCGCGAGCTCGTCGACGTCCCGTTCGGCGAAGTGCTTCA
>DASWRD010000034.1:0-11778 GCA_036403315.1 Candidatus Elarobacter sp. | reverse complement strand
GAAGTCGATACCGACAAGGGGCCTGTTGTCGAGCTCGTCGTCGAGCACGAAGATCTCGGCAAGGTGATCGGGCGCAACGGTCGCGTCGCGCAGGCGCTGCGCACGCTCGTTCGCGCGAGTGCCGAGGGGCGGCTCAGCATCGACATCATCTCGTTCGAAGACGAAGTCGTCGAGGGCACGTCCGAGGCCGGTGCCGATATCGGGCGTTCGGCGGGCTCGGGCGATCCGGGCGACGACGATGATGATGCGGCGACCGGCGATGCGGCGGCGACCGGCGATCCGGCGCCGGCGGCGACCGGCGATGCGGTAGCGGCGTCCGATGTTGCGGCGGACGGTGCCGATGGCGGCGTGGCCGCCGCGCCCGCCCGTCCTGCTAAGCGTTCACGCAAGACTGAAAAATGATGCGAACGCCGGCCGCGTGGCCGGCGTTTTCGGGTTGCGCGGCGAGCTGAAAGTTGCGCCGAGCCGCATCGGTGACGATGCGCTGGCGGCGGGCGTCGAATTGCGCGCGACGTTGGGGGACGGCAGCGAACGTGTGTTGCGCGTGCGCTCGTTGCGGCGGCATCAGGGGCGGCCGCTGGTTTCGTTCGATGGTGTCGATGATGCGAACGCCGCGCAGGTGCTCGTCGGTGCGACGCTTGCGATCGGTCGCGGCGACGTCGCGCTGGATCGAGGCGAGTATTTCGACGACGATCTCGTCGGGTGTTCGCTCGTCGACGCGGATGATGTGGTGCTCGGCGAGGTCACTGGCGTCGAGCATTATCCGGCGCAAGACGTCGTGATCGTCGCGCTTCCGCGCGGTTCGCGCGAGCGGCGCGCGATGGTGCCGCTGGTGCGCGCGTTCGTGAAGGCGATCGACGTGCGCGCGCGGCGGATCAGCGTTGAGCTGCCGCCCGGGCTGCTCGATTCGCAGGAGGCTGACGAGGCCTAGGCGTCGCGGTGCTGCGTGAGCGCCGCGGGCCTTCGTCGCGGTTAGCGGCGACGGCGTTTCGGCGGGTTCAGGTAGGCGCCGATCGCGCCGTCGACCGCGTGTTCCGTCGCCGTTTGCAGACCTTGCGGGCCCGTGGCGTCGCCGCCGTGCGTTTGGCGCCACAGCGTCTTGCCGCTGCAATCGCTTGCGACGAGCTCGAACTTCGCGTTGCCGCCGCCGCCCGTGCCCTCCGGCGTTACCGTGAGGGTTCCCGCCAGGATTGCGTGGACGGGGTGGCCCGTGCAGGCCGCGGCGGCGCTCCCTGCACGTTCGGCGTGCGCGCGTTCCGCCAGGCGCGTTGCGGCGACGTCGCGCAGCGCTTCGCTTGCGACGCCCCCGACGGGGACGACCGCGTAGGTTTGCGCGGCTGCGGCTGCGGTGGCGCGCGGGGTCGGTGTTGCTGCTGCGCGGGGCGCTCCCGTCGGCGGGGTTGGAACGTTTGCTACCGCGGATGGGGCTGCTGCGTTTACCAGCGGGCGCGCCGTTGGGCTTGCGGTTGGTTTTGGGGTCTCCGCGGGTTTCTTTTTGCGGCCGAACAGCTTGCCAACGTTCGCTGAAGGGCCGTTGCTCGCGGCCGGGGTCGGGGAGACTGCAGGCGGCGGGGTTCCGATCGCCGCGAGGCCGCGGTTGGCGTGGTGGGAGACGAACGCGGCGAGGTCGTCGCCTTGGCCCGCCGCGTCGTTGTAGGTGTTGAGCTGCGTGCTCTGGCTGTAGACGACGATCCCGCTCGCGGTGCTGACGACTTGCTCGACGATCGAGACGCCGTTGCCCAGCGGCGAGATGAAGCCCGCGACGTAGTACTCGGAGCGGTTCGCGCGCGCGACCGTGAGGTAGTCCTTGCGCTCGGTTCCCGGCGGCGGCGGGGTCACGGTCACGAGGCCCGTGTTCGCCATCGCCGTCGCGATGATCGTCGCGAGCCGGGAGCTGGCCTCGCGATCGACGGAGCTCCCGTTCGCCGTGAACGGGAACACGATCACGTTGGGCTTGCTGTAGAACGACGACGGCGGCGGCGTCGCCCCCAGGAGCGGGACACCGAGGAACGCGACGAGCAGGACGGCGATCAGACGGCGCACGAGGCGGCGTTCGGCCGCCGCCGGGACGATCCCTTACGAGGCGAGCGGGAGCTGGGTGCTCTCGCCGTCCTTCGCCCACGCCGCGCTGACGTGCGCGCCGAACAGGAACACGACGCCGATGAGGTCGAGCCAAAGCAGCAGCACGAACAGCGCCGACAGCGCACCGTAGATCTGGAACGCGTACGCGGCGTACGTGGTGTACACGGCGAAGGCGATCTGCGCGATCGAGTAGCCCACCGCGCACGTCAGCGCGCCGGGGATCACGCAGTGCCAGCCCGTACGGCGGTTCGGCAGATACGCGTACATGAACGACGACACCACGAACACGAGCGCGGCGGAGCCTGCGTACGACGCGATCTGCGGGGCCCAGCGCAGGTAATCGAGGTTGGTGAACTGCACGATCAGCGTGATGACCACGGGGAGCACGGTCGCGACGATGAGGACGACGCCAGCTGCCGGCACGAGCACCAGCGCGATGACGACGTCCCACACGATGTGCCGGTAGTGCGTGATCCCCAGCGACCGGTTCAGCGCGTACGTCAGCGCCTGGAACAGGTTCTTCCCCGACCAGATCAGGCCGATCAGCCCGATCGTGCCGCTGAAGCCGCGGTACTTCACCACCGCGGTGAGGTTGTTTGCGAGCAGGTCGCCCAGCGCGGGGACGTAGATGCTGATCGCGCCGTTCGCGCGGGCCAGCCCGACGTCGGTGCCGTAGATGAACGCCAGCATCGCGACCGCGACCAGCGACAGCGGAACCAGCGCGAACAGCGCCGTGTACGCGATCGCCTGCGACATGAACGCGGAGCCTTCGGCGGAGAAGCGCAGCCCGGCGGCGCGGAAGACTCGAATCAGCCTTGACACCTGGTGCTCACCTCCTTCCCGTGCTCGCGGCGCTGGTCACCGTCGTCGTGAACGGCTCCTTCGTCCCCAGCGATCCTCCGGCGTCGCTGAGAGACGCGCACGTGGTCGGCGGGCTCGCGCTCGTCGCGCGCATCGCGGAACGCGTCGAGACGGCGCCCGACGGCACCGTGATCGCGCGCCGCGGCGAGCGCACGTGCACCGCCCGGCCGCTCGCGGGGAGCGATCCGGCGCTGGTCGCGGTCGCGCCGCTCGCGCGCTGCCTGGGCGGACACGTAGCGTGGGACGGTGCGGGGAAGACGCTGCTGCTCGCCTTCGACGGGCCTTTCGAGATCCGCACGCTGCCGCCGTACGATCCGAACGCGCCGCGCGCGCTGCCGACTACCGTCTTCACGCCCGAGCCGGCGCCGCCGACGCCGCGCGTGATCGTCACGGGCTCGCCGCGGCCGCGGCGCACCGCGATCCCGGTGACGCCGTCGTGGCCGCTGCCCTCGCCCGCTCCCGCGCCGACGCCTAGAGCCCCGCGTCCGTGATCGCTTTGACCCAGCGCTGCGTGTCGGGGTCGTCCCACCAGTTCGCGATGCGCGCTTCGAGCACGGGGATGCGACGCAGCCGCGTCGCGTGCCGCTCGACCGCGGCCGGGTCGGGCTCGTCCGCGTGCAGCTCGGCGTGCAGCGCCGCGACCGACTCCGCCGCGTGCGGGTCGTCGCCCGCGGCGGCGCGGATCTCGTCGTAGGGCGGGTGCGGGGTGTCCGGGCGGCCGCTGTCGTTCATGGCGACGCTTTCGGCACGCGCCGTGCCTGTTCCAGCAGCGCCTCGAGCGTGCTCGACTGCGCGGAGAACACGTCGAGCTGGGTCGCGGTCGGAGCGCCGTCGCCGCGCTCCACCGAGCCGAGCGTTCGGGCCAGCCGGCCGTTGATCTCTTCGAGCTTCGCCGCGAGCTTGGCGTCGCGACCGCGCACGCGCTGGGCTGCATCGTACGCGCGGTCCGTCAGCTCCGCGATCGACGTCGCGATCGCATACTGCCGGCCGAGCTCACGGCGTGAGACGTTCACGCGGGGATCTTGCTGCACGATGAGCGTGCGTGTTTGTCCGGCGCCGCCGGCATTCAGCGTCACCGCGTACGTTCCCGGCGGCACCGTCGGGCCTTCAGGTTCGAGCGGCGTGTCGTGCGGGATCGCCGCGATGGTCGGTCCGGGATCGAACGTGCGCGGCGGCGCCGCCTGCAAGTTCCACACGAAGCGGTGCGCGCCGGCGCTCGCGCCGGGGCGGGCCGGCGGTTCGATCCACCAGGCCGGTACGTCGAGCACCGAGAGGTCGGCGAGCCGCGGCGCGTCGTCGCTCGCGAACCGGCGCACGACGTGCCCGCTGCGGTCCGCGAACGCGAGCGTCACGCGCGCCGTGGCGTGCGGCAGCACGTAGTCGATCACCGCGCCGTGCGGCGGGTTCGCGAAGACGGGTTCGTCCGCCGGCAGCGGCGTGTCGCTGTTCGTGTTGCGCGGGACGCGCCAGGCGCGCGCCGGTGCGAACAGCGCGGGCCGCGCCGATGCGAGCGTCTCGGCGTGGCGCAGCGGCGAGATGTCGTCGAGGATCCAGAAGCCGCGGCCGTGCGTGCCGATCACGAGGTCGTCGCCGTGCACCACGAGATCGCGCACCGACGTGGCGGGCAAGTTCAGGCGCAGCGACGACCACGAGCTGCCGTCGTCGAACGACGTCCACACGCCGCGCTCGGTGCCGGCGTACAGCAGCCCGCGGCGCTTGGGGTCGGCGCGCACGACGTTCGTCGGTGTCGCGTCGATGCCGCGCACGATCGGCGTCCAGCTCTTGCCGCCGTCGTGCGTGCGAAACAACTGCGGGCGCTGCTCGTCCAGGCGGATGCGGTTCACCGCGACGTACGCGCTCGCCGCGTCGAACGGCGACGCATCGATGATGGAGATCTTCGCCCACGATCCGACGCCCGGCGGCGTGACGTCGCGCCAGTGCTTGCCGCCGTCCGCGGTGCGCCAGACGAGCCCGTCGTCGGTCCCGGCCCAAATCACGTTGCGGTCGCGCGGCGAGAGGCCCAGCGCGTACACGACGCCGCGGTGCGGCTTCTTCGCATACGCGGTGTCGGCGAACACGCCGGCGTTGCGCGGCGTCGCCGGGTGCGCGCGCGCCAGATCGGGGCTGATGACGCGCCAGCGCGCGCCGTAGTCGGTCGATTCGAACACGACGTTGCCGGCGAGAAAGAGCGCGTGCGGGTCCGCGGGCGAAAATGCGAGCGGCGCCGTGCGGCGGAAGCGGTACTGCGGGTTGTTGCGCCACGAGATCACCGGCCCGACGTCGCGCGCTTGTCCCGTGCGCTCGTCGTAGCGCGAGACCTTGCCGCCGTAGATGATCCCGGGATGCAGCGGGTCGGGTGCGACGTAGCCGTATTCTTCGACGCCGGCGGGATGCCAGTCGCGAAACGTGATCGCGCCGTCGTTGCCGCGCGACAGCACGCCGGCGCTGCCGCTCTCCTGCTGGCCGCCGTACACCCGGTACGGAAAACGGTCGTCGGTGATGACGTGGTAGAACTGCGCCGTCGGCTGGTTGTACCACGAGCTCCACGTCGCGCCGCCGTTGACCGTGATGACCGCGCCTTGATCGCTGCCGAGCAGAATCGTGCGCGGATCGTCGGGCGCGATCCAGATGCTCTGGTAGTCGTCGCCGCCGGGCGCGCCGCGCAGCGGCACGAACGTCTTGCCGGCATCGGTCGACTTGTACGTCGTCGTATTCGACTCGTACACGGCGTCGCGGTCGCGCGGATCGACGGCGAGCGTGACGAGGTCCTCGCCGCGCTCGGTGATACGGTCGGCGCCGTTCGCGAACGCCCACGTCGCGCCGGCGTCGTCGGAGCGGTACACGCCTGCTTTGTCCGTCGCGGTCGCGAACGCGTACACGCGCTTGGGATCGCTCGGCGCGATCGCGACCGCCATGCGGCCCAGCCCTTGCGCCGCTCCCGGCAAGCCGTTTTCGAGCTGCTTCCACGTGGTGCCGCCGTCGGCCGACTTGAACAATCCGCTCGTGCCCTTGCCGCCGAAGGAGCCGCCGTCGGTGGTCTCCCACGGCGGCTGGCGCGCCGCCCACAGCGTCGCGTACAGCGTGCGCGCGTCCGACGGATCGAGCGCGAGGTCGAACGCGCCGCTGTTCTCATCGGCGTAGAGGACGCGCTCGAACGTCGCGCCGCCGTCGGTCGAGCGGTACACGCCGCGCTCCGTGTTCGGCCCGTACGGATGGCCGAGCACGGCCACGTAGAGCCGGTTGGGATCGCGCGGATCGACGACGATCTTCGGGATCTGCTGCCCGTCGCGCAGGCCGAGGTGCGTCCAGTGGACGCCGCCGTCGGTCGATTTGTAGATGCCGTCGCCGACGGCGAGATCGGGCCGCTGGCGGCCTTCACCGCTGCCGGCGTAGATCGTGTCGGGCGCCGACGGCGCGACCGCGAGCGCACCGATCGACGCGGTGGGCTGATCGTCGAAGACCGGCGTCCACGTGCGCCCGGTGTCGGTCGTCTTGAAGATCCCGCCGTTGACCGCTGCGATGAAGAACTCGTGCGGCCGGCCGGGGACGCCGCTGACCGCGATCGTCCGGCCGCCGCGCGCCGGACCGATCGCGCGCCAGTGCAGCACGTTGCTCAGGGCCGCGGCCGGATCGGCCGGGATGGACGACGACACGGGCGCCGCGAACACCATGGGAACCAGCGCGGCGACGAGTGCCGTGAGGGTGCGGCGCGCGAACATCACGCGGCCGGTTCCGCTCGGCCGCGCCGCGGCCTCCTCGCATTTCGGTTACACGTGCCGGCCGGGGCGCCAATCCGGCGCTGCGATCAGTGCTCGCGCCGGCTTAGCGCACGAGGTCGCGGGCGAGGACGAGCTGGATGCCGTCGCGCTCCAGCTCCGGGATGAGCGCGCGCACCGCGACGAGCGTCGTCGGGCGCGGGTGGCCGATCGCGATGGCGCTGCCGTTCGCTTTCGCGAGCTGCGCCGCGCGGCGGATCTGCGCTCTGGTCGCCGCGACGTCCGCCACGTTGTCGAGGAACACGTCGCGGCCGGCGGTCGGGATGCCCGCGGCGCTCGCGTCGCGCTCCGCGACCGATGCGCTGCCCGTGCGCGAGTCGATGAAGAAGAGGTGCCGTTCCGCGAGCACGGCCGCGACGGCGCGCATGACGCGGTCGTCGGCCGTCGCGCGGCTGCCTTCGTGGTTGTTCACGCCCGCGGCGAGCGGCACCGAGGCGAGGTCGTCGCGGACTTGCGCCGCGATCGCGTCGTCGGTCATCGCGACGGTGATGCGGCCCGGGCCGGGATCGGCACCGGACAGCGGCTCCATCGGCAGGTGCAGCATGACGCCTTTGCCGGCAGCGTCGGCGTCGTGCGCGATCTGCGTCCCGTAGCGAACGTGCGGCAGCACGGACATCGTCAGCGCGGCGGGCAGCGCGATGAAGCCGTGCTCGGTATCGGGCCACTGGCCGCAGTCGTCGATGATGATCGCGAGCCGCGGCGCGCCCGCGCGCGGCGTCGCGCTCGGCGCGGCGGTCGTGCCCGGCGCAGGCGTCGTGGCTTCGGGCGCTTCGGACGGTTCCGCAAGCGGCGGTGCGGATTCGGACGCGGGCGCGGGAGCCGCGGTGACGGCGGAGGCGGCCGGCGGAAGCGACGGCTCCGCGGTGGCAACATCACGCGCGCGGTGGTGTGCGGTTGTGCCGTGAACGCCGCGCGAGCTCGTGTCACCCCGTACGATCAACGTCACGGCGACTGCGACGACGGCCGACGCAAGCAGTAGCGCGACGAGCGGAAACGCCGAACGGCGCGAACGGCGGCGTGCACGACGGCGCTTCATCACGTACGCTCTTCGACGTCTCAGCGCGTGATCTTCGCGTCGCCTTCGAGCACGTGCGGGGTGATGAAGAAGACGACTTCGTCCCGGTTGTGCGAGGTTTGGCGATTGCGGAAGAATCCGCCCAGCACGGGCAGGTCGCCGAGGATCGGAAACTTCGTGACCGTCTCGGAGTCGACGTCTTGGAAGAGGCCGCCCAGCACGATCGTCTCGCCGTCGCGCACGCGCAGCGTCGCGTCGACCTTGCGGTTTGCCACGATCGGAAAGTTGTTGTTGAATCCGATGATCTGCGAGTACTCGGGGTGGAGGTCCGCCGTGATCGTGCCGTCTCCGCCGATCGTCGGCGTCAGGCGAAGGCGAACGCCGACGTCGATGGTTTGCACGCTCGGAAAACCCGTTTGCTGGTTGACCGTCACCACGGGATACTGCTCGCCGATGAGCAGCGATGCTTCACGGTTGTTGAGCGTCGTGATGCGCGGCTGCGCGAGGATCGAGGCGTGGCCGCGCTGGATCAGCGCGTCGATCTGCGCGTTCACCACGAGCGAGCTCTTCGTCAGCGTGTACGGAAACTGCGCGAGCGCGCCGGCGCCGTAGCCCGAGCCGCCGAGCTGCACGCCCACGTTCGTGTTGTCGTTGATGGGCTGCACGTCGGCGACGCGGACCTCGATCATCACCTGGCGGCCCGGCGCGTCGAGATCGTGCAGCAGCGTGCGAACCGTGGTTTGCAGCTCGGTGTTGCCGCTGACGATGACGGCGTTGCGGCGGTCGTCGGCGAACAGCGTGTTCTCCGGAACCGCCGCGCGCAGCGTCTTCACCGCCTCGGACGCGCGCACGTTGTGGAGCGCGATGGAGACCGTGGCGATGGTGCCGCCCGTGCCGTAGCCCGGTCCGTCGAGCGCCGCGACGAGCCGGCGGGCACGCGCGACCGTCGACGGGCTCCCGGTCACGACGAGCGCGCCGGTCCGCTTGTCGCCGACGACGACCGTGCCTTGCGCCAGCGCGCTCTGCATCGATGCGGCGATGTCGTCGGGACGTGCGTGCGCGAGCGCGAACACGGCGGTCTGCGTCCCGCCCGGCGTCGCATCGTCCGGGAAGCGGCGGTTCATCGACGCCGCGTCGCCGATGATGACGACGCGCCCGTCCTTGTGCGTCTGAAGCCCGTATGCGGCGAGCAGCGTCGCGAGCGCTTCGTCGAACGTCACGCTTTTGAGCCGTAGGGTCACGCGCTGCGGTTTTACCGAGCCATCCGCGACAACGTTTTGCCCCGAACGAGCGCCGAGCAGGCGGATCACGTCGGCGAGGTCGACGTCGCGCGCCTCGAGCGTGAACCGCTCGCTCTGCGCCGAGGCGGCGGACGTCGTCAACAGGGCGGCGAGCAGAGCGCTCGCGAGGAATTTCACGTCAGCGGCCTCCGGAAAGGGGGTGTGCGGTGATGGTCGCCGGCAGCTGCACGCCGGCGTGGCCGGGCGTCGACGGCACAGGTGCGGCGCGCGCCGGCACAGAGTGCGAAGATCCCGCGATTCCGGAAGCCGGCTCGACCGGGAGCATCGTTCCGTTGGATAAGCGGACGCCGCCGGTGCCGATCGCGGCGATCGCTTCGCCGTCGATTCGGTCGCCGACCGTGAGCACGCGCGTCGCACCGGCTTCATCGACCAGCGCGAACGGATGGGGGCCGGTGACGACTGCCGTGACGGTCGCCGCGGTACGCGCACCGCTCGCGAACGGGAATGCTTCGGCGCCCGCGCCTGCGTTTGGCGGCAACGCGCGCAGCGCCGCGGGAACCTCCGGCAGCGTTGCGATCGTCGGCGAGGTGATCGACGTTTGCGCGGGCGTCGCATTCGCGCGCGCGACCGGTGTGTCGCCGGCGGCAAAGGGATCGCGTCGCGGTATCACGTCTGCAAGCGCCGTTGGGCCGGGAGCTGATGCCAACGGCTGCGAGCTCTGCGCGATCGTGCCGGGCTCGCCGCGCGCGACAATCGGCGTCGTCACGAATGCAGCGCCGAACGCGACGAACGCCGCGCACGCGAAAAGGCTGCGGCTAACCGCGTCGAGCGCGAACATCGGTCGAACGATCGGATGGTGCGGTTACACGCGGCGCGGCCTCGGGCGACAGCCGTCGTTGGAGCTGAACGTGAAGCGCCGCCGTGAGCGCAGCGTCGGCTCCGTCAGCGTGCTTGCGAGCTAGCGAGGCGACGTCGACGGCGGCGGGAATGCGCGTCCGCGACAGGGCACGAATCACTGCAAGCACGTCGGCGTAACGCCCTTCGACGGTGATCTCGAGCGGTAATGCCTCAAGCGGCTCCGGTTCCGTAACCCCGGCCGCGAGAACCGTGCTTTGCGCACCGGTCGCCGCGGCCGACGTCGCGGTGATGGTCGGAATCGTGGCATGGTGCTTTGCGGCGATGGCGGCGGCGTCGCGCAGGAAATGTGCCACGAGCGCACTTCGCCCGGCGTCCAGCTCCACGGTGCGCAGGCGGCCGCGCAGGCGCGTACGCTCGGCTTCGATATGCGGGCGCGCCCCGAGCGTTCGTTCGGCGGCGCGTAGGCGCTCCACGAGGCGTGCGTTTTCGCCGAGCTGCGCTGCGATGCGCCCTTCGCCGCCGCGAAAGACAAAGGCATAGGCCGCGAGCACGACCGCCACGGCCGCGAAGCGCAACACCTTTGCGCCGGTCATCGCGGCTCCAACGATAGCGCGTACGTCACGCCGGATCGCTGCGGATCTTCGTGGATGGCGACGAGACGCGCCGCGCGGTACGCGGGCAGTGCCGCGAGCGCCGTAATCGTCGTGCCGACCGCCGACAGCCGGGCGCCGTGACCTTCGAGCGCGAGCGCGCCGCGATCGGCGTGCAGCGAAGTAAGCCATGCGTTCGCCGGAAGCCGGTTGCCCAGCGCGGCGATCTCGTTCGCGTGCAGCGCCCCCGAGCGCCGAATCGTTTCGACGCGTTCCGCGAGCGCGCGCAGGCGAACGACGTCGTGTTCGAGAGCGCGAACGCGCGCAACGTCGAGCTGCGTCGCCGCGAGCTGCGCTGCATACGCGACGCCGTCGCGCTCGACGCCGTGCAGACGCGTGGCTTGCACGCCCCACAGCACGCCGCAGAGCGCCAGCGAACCGGTGAATGCGACGAGCGGCGCGCGCAGCTCCGCAGCGAGGACCGGCGGCAGCGCGATGCCGAGATGCCGCTCGCTCCAGCTCGGCAGGTAGTTGATCCGCCTCATGCAGCCGTCTCCCACAACGCGAGGCCGAAGGCGAGGCCCCAGTCGGGCGACGCCGCGCGCACGACGTCCGCCGGCAGTCCGCACGAAACGCCGGTCGGCAGCGCGCCCGGCCGTACCGGGATCGCGACGGCGCGTTCGAGTGCCTCCGCGAAGCCGGCCAACCGCGCACCGTTGCCCGCCAGCGCGATCGAGCGCGGCTCGGTGCGCGCGCTCGCGCGGTGCTCGATCAGCGCCGTCGCGAGCTGCTCGACGAGCGCGTCGCGCGCGCGATCGCCCGCACCGGCGAGGCCGACGCTGCGTTTGCGCTGCTCGGCGGTCGCCGCGTCGACGCCCAGCGACGCGACGATCGCTTCGGTGAACGCCGCGCCGCCGGCCGAAAACGCACGGACCGCAGGTAGCGGTTCGTTCGGAAGGACGAGCACGGTCGCGCGCTCGCCGACGTCGACGATCGCGTCGGCGTACGGGAATGCGCGCATCAGCGCGAACGCCGCATCGTCGACCGCGACGGGCCGCAGCCGTGCTCGCTTCACGTCGCGCACGCGCGTGTCGAGCGCGGACCGCCGCACGATGCCGACGACGCTGCGCTCGCGCGTCTCGGCGTGTACGCGCACGTCGGCTTCGGCGAGCGGGTATGCGACGAAGCGCGACGCTTCGAAGCGGGCCGCGCGGGCGCGCTCGGTGCGCCCCATCGCGGGGAACGCGGCCGTCCGCAAGAGCGCGTCGGGGTGCCCGAGCGCGAGGACGCAGCGCCGCTCGTGCGTGCCGAGCTCGGCGCACGCGGACGCGATCGCTGCCGCGGCATCATCGCCG
>DASWRD010000033.1:0-52678 GCA_036403315.1 Candidatus Elarobacter sp. | reverse complement strand
CTTGCGCTTGCCGTCCTTGAACTCGACTTCGTCTTCCATCGGGACGAGCACGCGGAAGATCTTGTCCTGCATGTTCATCGAGTGGATGCGGCGCTCGAGGTTGGCCTTGACCTTGTTCTCGTAGCCCGAGTACGTGTGGATGACGAACCACTTCTTGCGATCGTCCTGCTTCTTCGCCGGCGCCGTGGCCGGCGCGCTCTGCTCGTCGGGCTCGGTCACCGCCGTGGTGACGTCCTGTTCCGTTTCCATCAGCGAACGCCGCCCGTGAGCCAGGTGAAGATCAGCTCGAATATGCGGTCGCACACATACGTGAAGACGCCGACGCCGACGACGAGCGCGACGGTGAGCGCCGTCGCCGCCATCCACTCTTCGCGCGTGGGCCACGTGACGCGACGCATCTCGGTGACGACGCCGCGGACGAAATCTTGCGTGCGCTGCGCGTTGGCGGCGCGTTGCGCCGCGGTCACGGGACGATTTGCCACAGGTCGATTTCCGGGTGGGCGGGTGGTGGACTTCATAATGCCTTCTACCGCAGAAGCTTGGCAGGGCGGACAGGACTCGAACCTGCAACCCGCGGTTTTGGAGACCGCTGCGCTACCAATTGCGCCACCGCCCTAAGAGGTCGGCCGAAGCCGTTTACTTGGTTTCCCGATGGGGTTTGTGGCACCGGCAGAAGCGGCAGTACTTGCTCAGTTCGAGCCGGTTCGTGGTCTTCTGCTTGTTCTTGAACGTGTTGTAGTTACGTCGCTTGCATTCGGTGCAGGCCATGGTAACCATGACACGTTGTTCTTTTTTCGCCATCGTTCGTGTGTTCTCAAGGGAGCCGGGGCGCCGGAGACATGAAGAAAACGGACACGCGGTCCGTTCCGAGGTGAAAGTGTAGCACAGGCCCGCGCCCCTGTAAACCGAAGGAAGCCCCATGCTGCGGCAGGACCCTCCTCCCACGTAATGCCGCTCGAGACGGACGCCCTCTACGCCTGCCCGAGCTGCGGCGAGGAGAACGCGCTGGGCGTCGATCCGACCGCCGGCCGCCGCCAGGCCCTCGTCGAGGACTGCCCGGTCTGCTGCCGCCCGCTGGCGTTCACCGTGACCGTCGACCGCGAAGGCGACGCGACCATCGAGCGCGTGGAGCGCGAGTAGCCCGCCCGCCGCGGCGTCAGCTCACCGCGACGAGGGGTGATTCCACGACGCGGTTGCGGCCCGCGCTCTTCGCGCGGTACAGGGCTCGGTCGGCGCGTTCCACCACGTCACCCGTCGCGTCCGCGGCGCGGGCGTATGCGACGCCTACCGAGACGGTCACCGGCTTGCCGTCGGCGTATGCGAGCCCGCCCGTCTCGATCGCGGCGCGCAGCCGCTCCGCGACTTGCAGCGCACGTTCGCGCGACGCGTCGCGCACGAGCACGAGGAACTCTTCGCCGCCGAAGCGGCCGGCGACGTCGACGCCGCGCGTGTTCTCGGCGATCAGCCGGCCGATCTGCGCGAGGACGCGATCGCCCATCTGATGGCCGAGCAGGTCGTTGATCGACTTGAAATGGTCGACGTCGAGCAACAGCACCGCGTAGCTGCCGCCGTCGCGCACGTACTTCATCGCGTCGTCGAACGCGCGCTGCACGCCGCGCCGGTTCGCCAGCCCCGTCAGCACGTCGACCGTCGCGGCGGTGCGCGTCGCCGCGATCGCGCCGTACTCGCCCAGCAGCGGCCCGAGCTCCGACGCGGCGCGCTCGAAGTCGCGGCCGGCGACGAGCGCGACCGTTCTCGGCGCACGGAACAGCAGCAGCGCGCCGCGCAGCCGGTCCTCGGCGTCGCGGGTCGCATAGGCGCGGACCGTGCCGTCCTCGCGATCCTCGAACGCGACGTTGTCGCCGGTGACTTGCAATTCGAGCAGCGCGCGGCCGCCGAGCCGTTCGAGGTCCGACGGGACGGTGGGTCCGAAACGCATCACGCGCGACCACCGATCCGCGCCGACCCGCCCGAACGCCGCGATCTCGACCGACTCGCGCAGGATGCGCGGGTCGATGCTCTCGAGCAGCGAGCGGATCTGCGGCTGCGGATCGTTCGCGCGCAGCATCGCATCGACCGCCTCGCGCGACAGCGAGAGACGGTGCAGGCGCGCGTTGACGCGCGCGAACCGCACGAGCACGACGGCCAGCAGCACCAGCGGCAGCAGCAGCGCGACGCCGAGCACGCCGCCTTCGTGCAGCACCACGCGCGCGACGACGCACGCCCACGCGGCTTCCGCAAAGGCCGTCAGAATGCTCGCGCGGTCGCCGACGTGGCGCGGCCAGATGCGCAGCAGCGAGCGGCCTTGGCGCGCCGCCGCGAGCGGGTCGATCCACAGCAGGTCGACCAGCAGCACGAAACCGGTCGCGATCACGATGAACTCGGCCGTCGACACCAGGGTCGCCGGCTGAGCGGCGGCGGCGCGCAGCTGCGGCGCCAGCAGCGACGCCGTCCACCACACGGGAACCCACAGCGCCGCGGTCAAGACGCGGTCGATCCACGACCGGCGCCGCAGCAGCCCCGCCGGCCGCACGAGATATGCGGCGACGTTGCACGCGGCCGCCCACATCCAGCCTTCGCTGACGAGCACGGCGAGCAGCAACGGGACGATGAGCCCGACACGGTCGCTCTCCGGCGTCGGGCGCACGCTGCGCTCGAAGTGCGCGGTGGGGGCGCGCAGCACGCCCAGCGCAACGGCGATCGCAAGCGCGCCGGCGATGAAGACGATGTCGGCGGGCCGTAGCGCGCGCACGAAAGCGGGACCCCATGCGACCGCCAGGACCAGCGCCGTCAAAAGCGAGGCCGCGCGAACGATACCGTACACGCGTCGAGAGCTCACGCCATCCAATCGTTCGCGATGTGCACGAATTGCGCCCGGGCGGACTTGAACCGCCAACCTCGGCCTTAGGAGTGCCTCGCTCTATCCAGTTGAGCTACGGGCGCACGGGCTCGGAACCTTCCCGCAGCGAATGGCCGCCTCATGCAGACGCACGCCGCTTCCGAACACGTCGCAGGTCGGCATATCCCGCCGATGAGCGCGGCGCCGGCCGGTTTCTCGATCGAGAACGACCTCCCGGCGGGGTTCGCCGCCTTCTATCGTCCGCTCCACGAGCGGTTCACGCCGCCGCAGCAGGCGGCGGTCGACGCGCGGCACCGCGTGCTCGACGCATCGCAGCACGGGCGCAAGCCGCAGTACCTTCCGCCGTCGGAGGCGCAAGGCGATTGGCGCATCGAGATCCCGGCCTGGGTCCGTGACCAGCGCAACCAGATGACGGGGCCCGCCGACGACCACGAGCTCGGCGTGAAGATGCTGAACTCGGGCGCGCCCGGCGTGATGATCGATCTCGAAGACTCGATGGCGAACGACTTCGCGCGCACGCTGGCCGGCATCGACAACACGATCGCCATGTACTACGGCGAGCTCACGTACGTCGATCAGAAGCGCGGCGGCAACGTCGTCGGCATCAAGCCGTCGCCCACCGTGCTGTGGACACGCGTGCGCGGGCTGCACTTGTCGCAAGCGGGCATCTACGAGGAGCCGACGTCCGCGGCGCTGTTCGATCTCGCGCTGCTCGCGTACAAGCTCGACTTCTCCAAGCTGAAGCACCCGCTCGCGATCTACATCCCCAAATCGCAGTCCGCCGACGAAGCGCGGTGGTGGCGCGACGTGTTCCAAGCGGTCGCGCAGGCGAAGGGTCTCGACAAGCACGCGATCAAGGCGATGGCACTGATCGAGGCGTTCCCGTTCGCGTACCAGATCGAAGAGTTCGCGTACCACCTGCGCGACCATCTGCTCGGCCTCAACCTCGGGCGTTGGGACTACATGGCGTCGCTCATCCACTTCAACCTCGACGACCCCACCTGGGTGCTGCCGGACCGCAACACGATCCCGCACGACGTCGGCTTCTTCCAGAACTTGCGCGAGCGCATCCCCGAAGTGTGCCACCGCCACGGTCTGCTCGCGATCGGCGGCATGACGGCGCTGTTCCCCGACCGCTCGAACCCCGAGCTCAACGCGCGCGCGCTCGCCGCGCTGGAACAAGACAAGAAGAACGAGTCACGCACGCTGTTCGACGGGGCGTGGACCGGCCACCCCGATCAGAACGCGATCGCCGTCGCGCAGTTCCCGGATCCGAATCAAAACTTCGCGCGCAAGCCCGGTGCGAACGCGACGCCGGATCTGCTGCCGTCCATCGCGGGCGTCGGCGAGAAGACGGAAGCCGGCACGCGCGCGGCGGTGCGCACGGTGATCCGCTACCGCCACGGATATCTCAGCGGGCGCGGCGCGTCGCTGCTCGACGGCTACATGGAAGATCTCGCCACGGATCGCATCTACCGGCTGATGATCGCGCAGCGCATCCGGCACGGGATGCACTCCGCCGAAGACGTCACGCGCTTCTTCGACGAGGAGCTCGCGAAGCTGCTCGCAGAACCCTCCGCGCAAGATCCCGCGGAAGCCGCGACGTTCCGCGAGGCGCGCCGCCAGAGCGAGACGATGATCACCGACGGATATCATGACCCGATCTGAGCGCCGCGAGCGGATCGCGAGCGCGTCGAGCTAGAGGCCGCCATCCGCGATCTGACGGCGACCACCGACGTCGACCTGCACGCGCTCCTCGAGCACGTGCCGGCGATCGTCTACGTCGCGCGGGCCGACGGCACGATCGCGTTCGCGAACGCGGCGTGGGCGCGCTTCAGCGGCTTGCCCGTGGAAACGGTGCTGGAGGACAGCTGGGCCGAGGTTCTGCATCCCGGCGATGCCGCGCGCGTCGGCGGCGCGTGGCTCGCCGCGATCGCGTCCGCCGTTCCGTTTCGCGAAGAGTTCCGCATCCGCGACCATGCCGGCGAATTTCGCTGGGTGATCTCGCAGGCGATCCCGACGTTCGATGCCGCGGGCGCCGCGTCGGCCTGGTACGGAACCCTGATCCCGATCGACGAGCGCCGCACCGCGGAGTCCGCGCTCACGTCGCTCGCCGACGCCATCCCGCAATTGGTGTGGGCGACCGACGCCGCCGGCGACGCGATCCACGTGAACCGCCGCTGGGTGGAGTACACCGGGCTGGGGTTCGCCGAGTCGCTCGGGCGCGGCTGGGCACGCGTGCTGCACCGCGACGACGTACCGGCGATGGAAGACGCCTGGCGCGCCGCGCTCGAGACCGGCACGTTTCGCAGCGAGCGCGCCTACCGCGTGCGCCGCCACGACGGCGTCTACCGCTGGTTCGTCGTGGCCGCGGTCGCCGTGCGCGACGAGAACGGCGCCGTCATGCGGTGGTACGGCACGAACACCGACGTCGACGACCAGTACCGCGCGGCGCAGCGGCGCACGATGCTCGACCGGCTCGGCGTCGCGTTCACCGAGTCGCTCGACTACGAGCGCACCGCGCGAACGGTGGTGTCCGCGATGTGCGAAGACTTCGCCGACTTCGCGTTCGTCGACGTCGTCGAAGACGGGCGGCTGCAGCGGATCGCGGTGGAAAGCGGACGCCTCGGTTCGGAGCCCGGACGTTATCGGGCGTTCGCGCCGCCTCCGGAAGCCGAGCGCCATCCGATCAACGCGGTGCTGCGCACCGGCCGCACGCAGATCGTCCCGCACTGCGACGAAGAGTGGCTGCGCGCGACGACGTGGAGCGACGAGCACTACGCGTTCGCGAAGTCACTGCCGATGGCGTCGATCGCATACGTGCCGATGATCGCCGCCGGCGAGCGGATCGGCGTGCTGACGTTCGGCGCCGCGCTCGGAACGGGCCGCAGCTTCACGCAAGCCGACCTCGACGAAGCCGAGGAGATCGCGCGCCGCGCGGCCGTCGCGCTCGCCAACGCGCGGCTCTACCGCGATCTCGCCGAGAGCGAGGCGCGTTACCGCGGCTTGATCGACACGGCGCAGGAAGGCGTGTGGATCATCGACGGCGCGGCCCGCACGCGCTACGTCAACGCGCGCATGAGCGCGATGCTGGGCTACACGCCCGACGAGATGTACGACCGCTGGTTCTTCGATTTCGCCGACCCGCGCCACCACGACGGCGCGCGCCAAGCGATCGAGGAGCACCGCGGCGGCAGCGGGATCCGCCGCGAGTCGCAGCTGCTGCACAAGGACGGGCACATCGTGTGCGTGATGGTGGCATCGAGCCCCATCATCGACGCGGACGGCACGTACAACGGATCGCTCGGGATGTTCACCGACATCACGGAGCGCAAAGCGCTCGAGACGCAATACCGCGTGCTCGCCGAGGCCGGCGAAGTGCTGGCCGCATCGCTCGACGTCGAGCAGACGTTTCCCGCGCTGGCCGCGCTCGCCGTGCGCAATTTTGCGGACGTCTGCCGCATCCACGAGCGTGACGCGGACGGCGCGCCGCGGCTGGTCGCGGCGGCGTATGCGGATTCCGCGCGCGGCGACGTCGCCTCCGCGTACGCCGGGGAGGGCGGCTTCGCACGCGTCGTCGTCGCGAACGCGATCGCGAGCGGCGAGTCGCTGTATTTGCCGCACATCGACCCGGAATTGCGGGCCGGGCTCGGCGCGCAATCGCTCATCGTCGTCCCGCTCATCGCGCGCGGCGCGACGCTGGGGACGATCACGCTCGTCGCCGCGGCGGACGGCACGGGGACCTTCGTCCCCGACGACATGCGGCTCGCGGAGCTGCTCGCGCGGCGCGCCGCGGTGGCGATCGACAACGCGCGCCTCTACGGAGAAGAGCGCCGCTTGGCGCGGATGCGCGACGTCGTCGCGCGCGCGAGCGACGTGCTGAGCGGCTCGCTCGATCTCGACGCGCTGCTGGGCCGTTTCGCCGACCTGCTGGTCGCGGAGCTCGCGGTCGAAGCGACGATCGCGCTGCACCCCGATCGCGTCGTGGTGCGCCGCAGCGCCACGGTCGAGCACGACGCGCCGCGGCTGCGCGTGCCGCTGCGCCATCGCGACGCGGTGGTCGGCACGGTCACGGTGCGCGCACGGGCGCCGTTCGGCGCGGACGATGTCGCCTTGCTGAACGAGCTCGCGGCGCGCGCGGCCGTCGCCATCGAGAACGCGCAGCTGTACGAACGCGAGCACCGCGTTGCCATGACCTTGCAGCGCGCGATGCTCCCCGCCGTGCTGCCGGCGGTCGCCGGCTTGGCGTTCGACGCGGTGTACTTCCCGGGTGCGACTGAGGCGGAGATCGGCGGCGACTGGTACGACGCGATCGCGCTCCCGGACGGCCGCGTCGTGGTGTCGATCGGCGACGTCACCGGCCGCGGCCTGACGGCGGCCGTCATCATGGGCCGCATGCGCCAAGCGATCGAGACGCTCGCGACCTACGAGACCGACCCGGTTCGGCTGCTCGACGCGGCCGACAGCGTGCTGCGGCGCGCGCATCCCGACGCGATCGTCACCGCGCTCGTCGGCGTCGTCGATCCGGCCGCGCGCACGCTGTCGTACGCGACCGCGGGCCATCCGACGCCGATCGTGCGCGCGGCGAACGGGATGCTGCGCCAGCTCCCCGGCCGCGGCTTGCCGCTGGGCCTGCGCGAAGGCCGCGAGCCGCCCGCCACGACCGTCGTGCTTCCGCCGTCGGCGCTCGTCGTCTTCTTCACCGACGGTTTGGTCGAATCGACGCGCGACATCGCCGAAGGCGAACGGCGCGTGCTCGCCGCGCTCGCCGATACCGCGGTGGCGGACGGCCGCGCGCCCGCCGCGGCGCTGGCCGCGCGCGTGCTCGACGACGGCGTTCGCGACGACGTCGCCGTGCTGACGCTGCGCATGCCCGATCCGCCGAGCGGTGCGTCCGATTGGACGATGCGCTGGCGGTTCGACCCGCGCGACTGGCGGCGCGCGTACGACGTGCGCGAGACGCTTGCCGAAACGCTGTCGGCGTACGGCACCGGCGTCGATCTGCCCGCCGCGGAGCTCGTGTTCGGCGAGCTGGTGGGCAACGCGGTGCGCCACGCGCCGGGGTTCGTCGACGTCGAATTGACGTGGGACGACGACGGCACGCCGGTACTGCACGTGACCGACGACGGACCCGGCTATTCGCCGCGCACCGGCTTGCCGCCGGACGATGCCGAATCGGGCCGCGGGCTCTACATCGTCGCGCAGCTCACCCGCGAGTTCACGGTGACGACGCTGCAGCACCGCGGCGCGCACGCCCGCGCGGTGCTGCTCACGCGGCGATAGGCGTCGTCACCGGCGCTACGGCCCGATCGTTCCGACGACTTCGCCGAAGCCGATGCGTTTGTCGCCGCGGACTGCGCGGCCGCGGATGATGACGGTGTCGCCGTCTTCGAGAAAGCCGCGCGACTCGCCGTCCGGCAGCGCGAGCGGCTGCGCGCCGCGCCGCGTCAGCTCGATGAGCGAACCTTGTGTGCCCTGCTCGCTGCCGGAGATCGTGCCGGTGCCGAAGAGGTCGCCCGGCCGGATGCGCGAGCCGTTCGACGTCATGTGCGCGAGCTGCTGTGCGACGGTCCAGTACATCCCGCGAAAGTTCGTCCGCGCGATCGACGCGGGCGCGACGCCGTTCGCGCGCATGCGCTCGGTCTGGAGCAGCATCTCGAGCTCGACGTCGTACGCCCACGGCTCGCGCGTATGCAGATACGGCAGCGGCTCCGGATCGCGCGCCCGTTCCGCGACGCGAAACGGTTCGAGCGCGTCGAGCGTGACGATCCACGGCGAGATCGACGTGGCGAACGACTTCGACAGAAACGGCCCGAGCGGCTGGTATTCCCACGCCTGGATGTCGCGCGCGCTCCAGTCGTTGAGCAGCACGTATCCAAAAACGTGCTCGCGCACGGCGTCGGCCGAAACCGGCTCGCCCTGTGCGTTCGCCGCTCCGGCGATCCAGCCCATCTCGAGCTCGACGTCGAGCAGTCTCGACGGCCCGAACGTGGGTGTGCTCGCGTCGGGCGCTTTGCGCTGACCGTACGGGCGCCGCACCTGCGTGCCGCTGACGACGACCGTGCTCGAGCGCCCGTGATAACCGATCGGGATGTGGCGGTAGTTCGGCAGCAGCGGCTCGGCGTCCGGGCGCAGGATGCGCCCGACGTTGGTCGCGTGCTCGATCGAGGAGTAGAAGTCGACGTAGTCGCCGACGTCGACGGGGAGGTGCATCGTGACGGCACCACGCGGCATCGTGCGTTTGGCGACGGCGGCGCGCTCGTCGGCGTTCGCGTTTTCGCCGAGGAGATGCTGAAGGCGCGCGCGCACGGCGCGCCACGCGCCGAGCCCTTCGCCGAGGAAGTCGTTGAGCGACGTCGCACCGAGCAGCGACTCTGCGTCGAGGATGCCGTCGTGCACGAGACAGTCGAGGTCGATGACGCTGTCTCCGAACGCGACCGCGGCGTGCCGGCGGCCGTCGCGTCCGTCGCGCGCGTCGGACACGATCCCGAACGGCAGGTTGTCGATGCCGTAGTCGAGCGGGTCGATCACGTCCGAATAACTCGGCGGACGGGATTCACGCCGGAGCGGCCGAGCTCGTGCACATCGTCACGTCAAGATGCCGAGCTCGCGGAGATCGTTGACGGGCTCGTCGAAGCTGCAGCTGCCGAACGCGACGCAGCGCTCGCGCGCGGCGGCGACCTGCTCGGCCTCGACGCGAACGTCGCGCCACGCCACGTGCACGGGATCCACGACGAATGCGCGCGGCTCGCTTTCCGCGATCACCTCGGCGACGCGCGCAGCGTCGAGCACGCCGGCGTGCAGCGCGGCGCCGGCGACGAACAGGTTGAGGAAACCGTGCGGCACGACGCCGCCGGCGACACCGTACGCGCCGCGCACCGGATGGTGCAGCCCGGCCGTGGCTTTCCACGGTATGTCGTGCGCGTGCGCGGCGACGACGAACGCGGCGAGGTCGTCGACCGACGACGTCGCGCCGGCGGCCTGCCCGCCGCAGCGGACCTTCGCACCGACGGTGACGTTCGACGGCGCCGTTCCTCGGACGGCGGCGAGCGTGGCGAGGGCCTCGTCGGGCGGCACCGTCCAGCCCGCGTTGTACGAGGGCTCGTACCAGAACGAGACGGGCTCTGACGGCCAGCGCTCTGCGATCTCGGAGACGGAGCGCGCAAGCCCGGTCTGGTCGAGCCCGGCGCCCGGCACGCGCAGCTCGAGCGCGGCGACGGTGATGCCTGCCGTCCCCAGGACGCGGTCGACGCGGTGAAGGTCGGCGCGCACGGTGTCGCCCTTGGCGCCGCTCATCGCAGCGTCGAGGACGACGCACAGCTCGAGCGATTGCGCGGCGTCGCGGATGGCGACGAGCTCGTCGAGCCGCGAGGCGGGCACGACGAAGCGGCCGGCGATCCACCAGTACGCGCTCTCGCGGAGCCTCGCGTGATGCCGCAACGCAGCGCGCATCGGCAATTCGGCGGGCGGGAAGAGCGCGGCGTCGTCGATGAGGCGTTCGAGGAGCGCACGCTTGGCGCTGTCGGTGGAGACGGCGGTTGCCATGACCCGCACGACTACTCAGGAAAGCGGCAAGACCCTCCGGTGAGGAGGGTCTCGTCGTCACCTTGGAGCTGCCGGTGAGGATTGAACTCACGGCCTTTTCCTTACCAAGGAAATGCTCTACCACTGAGCTACGGCAGCTCGAACCGCGCTGCCCACCGGATCGTCTTGATGTTGTTTCGTGCCGGGGACACGCGGAGGTGTGCGTTCGTGGCCGTCAATTCCTTCTCCGGTAACATGTAGACCTTCTTCGTGTCGGGGCAATAAACCGCGAGATATTCGATCTCGCCGAAGTATGGCCGACTAGCACCGCCCCGATGAGCATGGCTGCTCGAGCAGTTGTAAACGATGACGCCACCGCGCAATCGGCCGGTCTTGACTTGTACGCGTGACAGCTTGTCACCATCGTCGATAATCAAATCGTACCGTTGATTCTCACCGAACGGAATAGAAACGAGATACCCGCACTTCACCAGCTCCGCTAAGACGATCGCTTCCGACCGGTCTCCGACGCTTTTTGTATCGCGTTTCACCCGATCAGGCGCATGCGATACCTCATTCTGAACTGCGCTTGCCGTGAAGAGAGCACTCTGAATCAAAAAGGACACGCCCGGAATAATCGCTGGCGCGTAATCAATAAGGCAATTTACACTTCTCGTTCTCATGGAACGAGTTTACGGGGCGCGAATGCCACCAGTACGGCACGGTGACTGTGAAATTCAAACAATCCCTTCAGCATCTCTGAATTTCAATCGTTTTCATCGTGTTAAACCTCAGACGATCGGACGCACGTCATCGTAAGCTCGCGAATCAACGCTTCCGGGCGGCGCAGTATCGCTTGCGCGCCGGCACCGAATCGCGTCCGCCGTGACGTGTGCTCAAGGTACCACGTCGCACGACCGCGCGTGACGTGCGGCCTTCGATACCAGCGACGTCGGTGTGATGCTCCCAAAGTCCAGCGGTAGCGCAGCGGCGCCGTGCGAGCTATGCTCCGAGCTCGGCTCGCGGCCTCCGCGGTCGCGCCCGCACGCGTCCGAACGCACCTGTTTTCACGCGCGGGCTCCTAAGCAGCCGCCTGCAATGCAAATGGCAGGCGGCGCAGAATCAACGGCCCCAATGACGTCACATCATGCCGACGCGTGAGAAATCGGATTGCCGCGATCTTCGTGATCGCGCTGCTCCTAGCGGCGCGCGCTGCCGGCGCGCAGCCGGTCGAGACGCCGTCGCCCCAGCCGGCGCCAGCGTCTTCGCCCCCGCTGCCGCCGGCCGGGGCGATCCCCGCGAACATCTCGCTCGACGTGACCGGTTCGCCCGCCGACGCGGCTTTTCTCGATAAGCAGATCCGCAACGCGTTGGACCGCGAGATCCGCCCGACGCTCCAGGCCGGCGCCGGCATCAGCTACGGTCCGATCGTGCCCTGGCCGCTCGCACCGCTCACGCAAGATTCGCGTACCGCGGTCAACGTCACCGTGCGCATCGCAGGCGACACGGCGAGCTTGCCCGTTACGGCGGTGACGACCGTTACCGTGAACAACGTCGCGGTCATGCAGGCGCCGCAAGTCGTGCTGTTCCTGAGCGACGATCCGGAGTACTTTCTTAGCGAAGGTCTTGCGTTTCGCGGGACCGTCACACCGAACAAACCTTCACGCCTGTACTACTATCACTCCGACATCGGCCTGCCGCGCGACCTCGACGTCGTGCTGACATCGACCGTGCCTTCGCGCGTGCACCTCATCCAATCGGAGTCGGGCCCGGATCTCGACGTTATGGCGGTGGGTCATAGCGTGACGCGCGACTTGCTGCGCTTTCAGCAAGCCGGCGTCGGCACGATCGTCAACGTCGTGCCGAGCAGGCCGTACGTTCTCCGCCACGTGCTGATGCTCCAAGCCGAAGCGGTCGCGGGAGCGGTGGATCTGCATGTACTGAACGGCGGTGCAGTAACCGTTTCGGTCGTCGGGACCCCGGCGGGAGGCCGCCCCGAGACGTATCTCGGCGGTCCGCGCATGCCGTTCGACGGACATCAGCGCCACGGAACATTCGATCTCGACGGCTTCGGCGCACTTGCGGCAACGTATACGATCGGCGCCGAATCGCCCGCGGCGGTCACGTACGGGGGCCGGAGCATAACGGCACGCAACCTCGACCCGAGCGATGCCGGCCGCGACCTGGGCGACTACGGCGTCGTGCATCGCATCACGTTCACGCTAATCAATCCGACCGACGACCCGCACCCGATCTATCTGTACGAAAAGCCGCTCGGCGGCCCAGTTCGCGGCACGTTTATCATCGACGGCCAGCTCAAAGAGCTCGGCTGCGCGCGGCTACCGCAGCCGTACTGGATCACGACGTATCAGCTCCTGCCGCATTCGACGGGCGCGACGACGACGGTAACGATGACCGACGGCGGCTCGTTCTACCCGGTCGAGTTCGGCGTGACCGAAACACAGCCGCTGCCATACACACCACCGGTCGGCTCGCCGGACGGATGCTCGCCGAACGCAACCCGCTCGGCGCAACCGGCACGCTCGGCGCGGTGAGCCCGGCACGGCGCCGCCCGAGACGTCGATGCCCGAGAACCAAGATCGGCATGCCGCCAGGGTTGTTCTCCTCACCCATATAAGAGTCCGCTAGCCGTCATTGAACGACGGTGTCGCGGGCGGGGTGCGGTGCAAAAGCTGATGAACGAGCGCGACGTCGCGCACGAAGTCCTCGTGATTTCCGTTTCGTACCTCTTCATCTATGCCGGCGCGTGGAACGACGGGCTGCTCGGCTTCACGCCATCGCTGTTCTCGCGCGCAGCGGAGTACGCGATGGCCGCGGCGCTCGCGGTCGAGGTGATCTTCCGCATTCGATATACGTCGCAAAGGCGGCGCGAGTTCTGGCCGCTCGTCGCGCTCGATATCATTTCGGTGTTGACGATTTTCCCGTTCTTCGAGTGGATCACCCTGGCGCGCGTCGGGCGCATGATCTATGCCGCAAGCCGCTTGATGCGGCTGCTCGATCGGCTCGCCTGTCAGCGCGGTAACGGTATGTATATCACGGCGATCTTTCCGTTCGTGGTGCCGATTCTCGCCGCGGCCGTCTTCGCGATCGAGCGGCACTCGCCCAGCACGACCGTGCACAACTACGGCGACGCCTTGCG
Source organism: Candidatus Elarobacter sp. (assembly GCA_036403315.1). GTDB lineage: Bacteria > Vulcanimicrobiota > Vulcanimicrobiia > Vulcanimicrobiales > Vulcanimicrobiaceae > Vulcanimicrobium. Next base: position 39,134 of record DASWRD010000033.1, on the reverse strand, counting down.
TATGTGCTTTGGTTTCGCACTGAGTCTCGGTAACGTCCGCCCTGTAAGCAGTGTCGCGATGGGCGTATGCGGCTCGCTCTTCCTTCTCGGCCTTCTCACGATCGGGGTCCTCACAAATACGATCTCCGCTCGGTACCAAAAGGAAAACGAAACATGATCTATCGATTGAGCATCATTGCCGCCCTCGCGGTCGCGCTCGCCGCTTCACCGTCCGATGCGCGCGGTTCGCACGGCGGATCGCATAGCAGCTCTCACGGAACGTCGCACGGCGGCGGACATCACGGCCTCGGGACACATTACTCGCGCGGCTACGTAACCAAGAAAGGGACGTACGTCTCCGGTGGCTACCGACACTACCCGCGGAAGAAAAAACCATAATAGCGGGATCGATCGTCGCACTAGCGTGACGACAGGCAGCGGTTCACCGGACTTCGTCGGAATCGCGTCGGCGCTCGTCGCTGCGGGTTTTTGCGCCGGCCTTCTCGTAGGTCGACGCTCCCGTCACCATGCTCGGCGGCGCCATCGGAGCGCGGCAGCAAAACGGATGGCCGAGCAATCGGCGGCTGCGCTCATCGATGCTCCCAGTCCAGCCCCGAGGACGACGCACGTCGACGAATACGCTGATCTGCAGGACACGATTCGCGAAGCGTACCTCGACCAACAGATCGGCGAGTCGGAGGCGGCCATATCGATGGTCGAGGCTCAGCACCTTGCGGAGATTGCAGCGGCTTACGATCGCGATGATGCTGCTCGGAGAACGGACGAAAATTAGCAAGCCACACGGCAGATGGCTTTCCAGATGGAGCGGGCGGCGGGAATCGAACCCGCGACTCTTGCTTGGAAGGCAAGGGCATTACCATTATGCAACGCCCGCGCTCGATTGTTGGAGGTACGGACACAGCCGCGCGCGTCCCTTGCGGAGACGCGCGCTTGCTTGTCATGGTGGGCCGGGCAGGATTTGAACCTGCGTATCGCCTTCGCGAGCCGGGTTTACAGCCCGGTGCCATTAACCACTCGACCACCGACCCACGGTGGGGACCCGCTGTGATACGCGGACTTCGCGCAACGTTCCTACCGTCCGCGCGAGGCTCAGCACCCGATCGTGCTGAAAGAATCAAGGACGCCGACGTACCGAAGCGGTCGAACGGAGCGCACTTGTAATGCGCCTGCGAAAGCACACGTGGGTTCGAATCCCACCGTCGGCTCGCGATATTTGTTGTTGAATGAATCAACATGCCATGATGCTGGCATTCGCAATTGTTATCGTGACCACACGATGCCGAATTCAGCGAAATTACGTCCGTTTTGCGCGAACGGATGCGCTCGGAGAATCAAAGCGCAGAGTGCAGCGTACTGTTCTCAGCGCTGTCAACTCGCACACTACCGCGACCGGATGATCGCGCTCTGGCGATCAGGCGCTTTACCACCGCGCCTGTACTTCAACCGTACCGTACGACGCCACATCATTGAAGCAGCCGGCGCGAAATGCCAGCGCTGCGGTTGGAATGAACGCAATCCATTTACAGGCCGTGTGCCGCTTGAAATTGAGCACATCGACGGAAACTGGCAAAACAACGCTCCCGATAACATTGGTGTGTTATGCCCCAACTGCCATGCGCTGACGGCAACATTTCGCGGTGCAAACCGAGGGCGCGGCCGTCCTGGGCGCCCTGGTTACTCGAACCCGATCCCGGTCACGAGAATCACCTGGACCGGTCCGAACACCGATCAACCCCTGTTCTCGGCGTTTCCAGGCGGTGGAACCCTCGGATATCATTCCGCCGTCATGGCGCTACGTGAGCGAACCCATCGAAGTCAAGCCGATGTGGCGGCGGGCCGGCGGGCTCGCGCTCGTCTGCGAGAAGTGTCTCAACGTCCGCTTCCCCGAGGACTTCCCCGAGCACGCAGGTGACGAGCGCCTCAAGCTGCGCGAGTGGCTCAAAGACCGCCTCAAAGCCGACGGCCACTGGGGCGCGGTCCGCGCGACCGGCACGACGTGCCTCGACGTCTGCGCCGTCGGCCGCGTCACCGTGCTCCTCGATCCGATCGGCCGCGGCGGCGAGCAGCGCTGCCTGGTGTTCGACCCGCTCGAAGACCGCGAGCTCATCTACGAAACCATCGTCCGCGAGCTCGCCCCGCCGGCCCCGGTATCGCCCCCGAAACTCGAAGAGGCCCCGCGCTAGCGGGGCCTCTTCGTTGTCCGTCGGACTCCTCGAGAACGTCGGCTGACGGATCAGCTACGCGTCCCTATGTCCTTTCAAGGCAATTCGATCTCGGCCAGATTCTTCTCGATCTTGCGTTTCACGCGCTGGAGCGCGTTGTCGATCGACTTCACGTGGCGGTTGAGGTCGCGCGCCATCTCCTGGTAGGACTTGCCTTCCAGGTACGACAGGAGCACCTGCGACTCGAGGTCGGAGAGGTTCTCCTGGATGCGCGCCTTGATGTCTTCGGAGACCTCTTGGTTGATCACGAGCTCTTCGGGATCCGAGGTCTTCTGGGACGGCATCACGTCGAGCAGCGTACGCTCGCTGTCCTCGTCGTAGATCGGCTTGTTGAGCGAGATGTACTGGTTGAGCGGGATGTGCTTCTGCCGGGTCGCGGTCTTGATCGCGGTGATGATCTGGCGGGTGATGCAGAGCTCGGCGAACGCCCGGAAGCTCGAGAGCTTGTCGGCCTTGAAGTCGCGGACGGCCTTGTACAGGCCGATCATCCCTTCCTGAATGATGTCCTCTCGGTCGGCGCCGATGAGGAAATAGCTCTTTGCCTTGATCCGCACGAAGTTCTTGTACTTGTTGAGCAAGAACTCCATCGCCAGATTGTCGCCCGACTTCGCCGCGGAGACGAGGTCCTCGTCGGGCCGCTCGTGGTAGTCGAGGACCTCGGCGGGGGCGGGCTGGGTGAGCGCCATGAAACCTACCTTGCCGGAAAATCGTCAGCGCGAAAACGCGGGCCGGAGCCCGTCAGTACCGTGCAGGACCGACTAAGTATAGGAGGATCCTTCTTCCGGGTCAAGGACAAAGTACGGGGTCGTCCGGCCCTACCGATCCTCAGAGCTGGCGGCGCCTCGCTGCCGAACCGCCTCGTAGAGCAGGATCCCCGCGGCCACCGAGGCGTTGAGCGAGCCGACGCGGCCCAGCAGCGGGATCTCGACCAGCACGTCGCACTCGCGCTGAACCAGAGCCGAGATGCCGGGCCCCTCGGCGCCGACGACCAGGGCGACGTCGCCGCGCAGGTCGACTGCGGTGTACGGCCGCGCCTGCGGGCTCAGCGCCGCGCCGTACACCCACATCCCGGCCTTCTTCAGCGTCCGCACGGCTTGGGCCACGTTGGCGACGCGGGCGATCGGAACGAACGCTGTCGCGCCGGCCGACGACTTGCGGACGGTCGGGTTCACCCCGGCACTGCGCCGTTCGGGCAAGATCACGGCGGTCGCGCCGGCGCACTCGGCGGACCGCACGATCGCGCCCACGTTGTGCGGGTCCGTCACATGGTCGAGAACGACGAACAGCGCCGGCCGGTCGCGCGGCCGCAGCGCGATCGCTTCATCGAGCGTCGTGTACGCGAACGTCTCGCCGAACGCGACGACGCCTTGGTGCGCCTTGTACGGAAAGGTCGCAAAGAAGGCGCGGCTCTCGAACCGCACCGGCACGTTCGCCGCCCGCGCGCGTTCGAGCAGGTTGCGCAGCGCGGGATCGTGCTTGCGGTCGTCGCCTACGTGCACGCGGCGCAGCGGCTCGCCCGCGACCAGCATCTCGTCGACCGCGTGCACGCCGTACACGACGTCGTCGAGGTCGACGCGCGGCGCACGCCGCTGCCCAGCAGCGGGCGGGCGCTGCGACCCTACGCGCCGGCGGCGGTCCACGTCGTGCCGTCCTTGGAATCTTTGAGCGCGATGCCCTCGGCCGCGAGCGCGTCGCGCAGGCGGTCGCCCAGCGCGAAGTCTTTGTTCTTGCGCGCCTCAGCGCGCGCGTTGACCATCTTCGAGACCACTTCGTTGGGATTTATACCTTCGATTACATCTGGATGAACGGGTGGTAACACATCTGCGAACTGCGACAACATGCGCTGGACGAACCCAGCGGCCAACTGGACTTGACGGTCGACTTCTTCGAGCTGCGCGTCATCAAACGCGGGTTCTAACCCAAGCACACCAGCATACTCTCGAAATTTCGCGAGAGCTTCGGCGCCTAAACCGACTGTAGCGAACGACCCCGAATGTACATCCATGAAGAATAGGACGGATAATGCGCGCGACGTGTCCATATCGCTATCCAATGCGTCGAAGAACTCGCGGTCTGCTTGCTCCAGGTCCTTGCGCACCAAAGAAACGCGTAATGCGCCTGTATCGCTCGACGGCTTACGCATTTCCCGTGCGCCGCGACGGAGCCGTTCGAGCGCGGTCTTCGCGCCCGCGATCGACTCTTCCGTGAAGTTCATCGGCTTGCGGTAGCCCGTCTGCAAGAACAGCAGCCGGATCGCGAGCGGATCGTGGCGTTTCAACAGCTCCGAGAGCGGCTCGAAGTTGCCGAGCGACTTGGACATCTTGCGGCCTTCGAAGTTGAGCAGCCCGCCGTGCACCCACATCTCCGCCATGGGCGGCGCCGGCATCAGCGCCTCGCTCTGCGCGATCTCGTTCTCGTGGTGCGGGAAGATGAGGTCGTAGCCGCCGCCGTGCACGTCGAACGGGACGCCCAGCAGCGCGCGCGACATCGCGCTGCACTCGATGTGCCAGCCCGGGCGGCCCGCGCCCCACGGCGAGGCCCAGCGCGGCTCGCCGGGTTTCGCGAACTTCCACAGCGCGAAGTCGAGCGGGTCGCGCTTGTGCTCGTTCTCGGCGATGCGCGCGCCGACGAGCAATTCGTCGACGTTTTTGCCGCTCAGCGCGCCGTAGCGCGGGAACGAGTGCACGGCGTAGTACACGCCGTCCTCGCTGACGTAGGCGTGATCGGTCGCGATCAGCTCGCCGATCATCTCGACGATCTGCGGCACGAACCGCGTCGCGTACGGCTCGTCGTCCGGCTCGCGCACGTTGAGGATGCGCATCGACTCGCGAAACGCGTCGTAGTAGCGCTTCACCACGAGATCGAAGGTCGTGCCCTCGCGCTGCGCCGTCGCGATCGCGCGGTCGTCCACGTCGGTCACGTTCTTCACGAACGTCACGCGGTAACCGTTGCGCGGGTTCTCGAGGTAGCGCCGCAGCACGTCGAAGAACAAGAACGAGCGCGCGTGGCCGAGGTGTCCCTCGGCAGACGGCGTGAGCCCGCAGACGTAGATCCGAACGTGATCCGGCTCCAGCGGTTTGAGCTCGTCGACGGCACGCGTGCGGGTGTTAAACAGCCGGAGAGGCATTCTTCCGTTCTATTTCGGCGAGCCGCGCTTCCAGCGCTGCGATGCGCTCGGAGAGCCGTGCGATGAGCGGTGCGTTGGGGTCCGGCATGGTGGCGCGCGGCCGCGCGTCGGCCGGCGCGTTGACGGGTTTGCCGTCCACGAGGACGACGCGGCCGGGGATGCCGACCACGGTCGCGTTGGGCGGGATGTCCTTGACGACAACGGAGTTCGCGCCGATCTTCGCGCCGTCGCCGATGTGGATGGCGCCGATGACGGCCGCGCCCGAACCGACCGTGACGTTGCGCCCCAGCGTCGGATGCCGCTTCGTGCGCAGCAGCGACGTTCCACCGAGCGTGACGCCTTGGTAGATCGTGCACCCGTCGCCCACCTCCGCGGTCTCGCCGATCACGACGCCCATGCCGTGGTCGATGAACACGCCCTTGCCGATCGTCGCGCCCGGATCGATCTCGATCCCCGTGAAGAAGCGCGACAGCGAGCCCAAGAAGCGCGGCAGCAGCGGTACGTTCGCTTTGTACAGCGCGTGGATGAGCCGGTGCGCGACGAGCGCGCGCAAGCCCGGATACGACAGCAGCACGTCGAGATAGCCGCGCGCGGCCGGATCGCGTTCGACCGGCGCGCGAAGATCGGCAAGGAACGTCTCGAACGGCTTGGCGGGCACGACGCTCTTACGACACCACGTCGCGGCGCCCGGTTGCCCCGGATTCGGGCGGCGTCGGCTGGATGGTCTCGAACGGCACGCCGCCCGGACCGTACTTGATCGGCTCGAGCCCGCGCCCGTGCAGGATGTGCGAGCTGACCGCGCCGATGCGAATCATGATGCGGTCGTGACCGAGCAGCGGAAACAGCAGCGCGAGCGGCGGACCGTCGTGCGTGCCGGTGAGCGCCATGCGCACCGCCTCGAACGCATCCTTGCGCGCAAGGCCGAACTCGCTCGCGATCACCGGCAGGTCGTCCGCGAGCGGGAGCCCGCGCAGCTCGGGCTGCGCGTCGACGTACTGCGCGACGGCGTCGAGATAGAACAGCACCTGGCGGTTGCGCAGCCGTTCGAGCTCGAGCGCGGGCAGCGTCACCGCCTCTTCGCGCAGCGCGGAGATCGCTTCGAGCGCCTCGCCCAGCGTGCGCACCTCGTCGCCGAACGCGTCGATGAACGTGTCGATCCAGCGCTGCGCGGCCTCCGGCACCGGCTGTTCCAGCAATCCGCGCCGCTGCATCGCGTCCGCCAGCAGCTCGCGGTACCGCTCGCGGGGCAGCGCGCGCAGCGCGCGCGCGTTGAACGCGCGCAGCCGGTCGGCGTCGAACACTGACGGCGAGTGGCCGACGCGGTCGAGCGAGAACACGCCGATCAGGTCGCGCAGCGCGAAGGTCTCGCGGCCGTCGGGCGCGGACCACCCGAGCAGCGCGAGGTGCTCGATCACCGCCTCCGGCAAAAATCCCGCGCGGCGCAGCGCATCGATCGTGACGGGCTGCTCGCCGGCATCGGAGAGCTTGTGCCGGTCCGCGCCCACCACGAGACCGGCGTGCGCGTAGCGCGGCGGTTCGTACCCGAGCGCGCGCGCCACGAGCATCTGCCGCGGCGTGTCGTCCAGGTGCTCGTCGCCGCGGAGCACGACGTTGATGCGCATCGTCGCGTCATCGATCGCGGCGGCGGGATCGTACGTGATCGCGCCATTCGATTTGCGAACGACGAAGTCGGCGATCGCGTCGTGATCGAAAGCAACGTCGCCCTTGATGAGGTCGTGCACGACCGTCTTGCCGGGCGGGATGCGAAACCACACGGCGCCGTCGCGTTCGTACGCCGCACCGGCGGCCAGCAGCCGGTCGACGTGCGCCGCGTGAAGCGCAGCGCGCTCGGAGCGGCGGTACGGTGCGGCATCGCCGCCGGTGTCGGGGCCTTCGTCCCAATCGAGGCCAAGCCAGCGCAGATCGCGCAGGAGCATGTCTTCGCCGGCACGCGCCGCGGCGTCGTCCGTGTCATCGACACGTACCACGACCGAACCGCCCGTCGAGCGCGCGAGCAACCAGTTGAACACGGCCGTGCGCGCGGCGCCGACGTGCAGCAACCCCGACGTCGGCGCGGCGAAGCGCACGCGGAGCGGGCAGTCGAAATCGCGGCGGTCCATCCGCCTCGTGATCATGCCCAGCGGCGGAGCGTTCCTCCGCCGCCGGACATCTCAGGCTCCGTCGCCGCTGGGTACTTGTTCGGCGGGGACGTCTTCTTCGGTTTCGTCGGGGGACGCTTCGTCGCCGCCGGGCGATCCGGGCTCACCGGGCTGGCCCGGGCGGCCGGGCATGACGCTGGCCAGGACTTCGTCGCGTTCGAGCAATTCAAGAGGCATGCCGTCGCGTTCGGTTTCGCGCGTGCGGAACCATGCGTCCATGGCGGCGCCGTCGAAGACGGCGCACGGTGATCTCCTCGGGGGTGTTCTGCAAAGAGCTGATCGGACGCGCCGGCGAGCTCGCGCACCTCGCGATGCGCGCCCGAGGCGGCGCTTCTCGGCGCTCGGCACTCGTCGCGGTGCGGGGCGAGGCGGGCGTCGGCAAGAGCCGGCTCGTCGCCGAGCTGCTCGGCGCCGTCGCGCACGAAAACGTGCGCACCGTGGTGACCGCCGTGCGCGAGTACGCGAACGCCCCGTACGCGGCGATCGTCGAAGCGCTCGACTCGCTCGGCGCGGAGGCGCGGCTCGAGCACGAGTCGGGCGAAGGCGAAGGCGACGAGAAGTCGCGGCGTTTCGCCTCCGTCGCCGCCACGTTCGCGCAGATCGCGCGCGCGAACCCGCGCGGCTTGCTCGTCGTGCTCGAAGATCTGCACTGGGCGGACGGCGGTACCGTCGAGCTGTTGCGCTTCCTCGCGCGCCGCCTCGCCGACGAGCCGGTCACGTTCGTCGCGACGTACCGCGTCGATGAAGGCGAAGCCGGAGCGGAACGCGTGCGCGTGCTGCTCGCGCTCGAACGCGATGCCGAGGACACGATCGCGCTGAACCCGCTCGGCGACGCCGAGATCGACCAGTTGCTGCACGCGGCGCTCGCCGACGCCGACCGCACGCTGCCGCCCGCCGCGCTCGAACGCATCCGCGAGCTCGCCGACGGCCGCCCGCTCTTCGCCGAGGAGCTGCTGCGCGGCGCCCTCGAGCGCAGCGACCGCGGCGGCAGCGCGGTGATGGTCCCCGCCAGCATTCGCGTGACGGTGCGTGAGCGCTTCGCGTCGCTCGGCGAGCGCGACCGCGACGTGCTGCTCCACGCCGCCGTGCTCGGCCGCCGCTTCTCCGCGCACTTCGTCGCGCGCCTGGCGGGCGTCGCGCCCGTCGTGGTGTTCGCGGCGCTGCGGCGCGCGCGCGACCTGCAGCTCGTCGTCGAAGAGCGCGGCGACGAGCGCGGCGACGCGTTCGCGTTCCGCCACGCGCTCACGCGCGAAGCCGTGTACTCCGAGCTGCTGCGGGCGGAGGCGCGCACGCTGCACGCGCACGTCGCGGAAGCGCTCGCCGCCGAAGAGCCGCTCGACGTGACGGCGATCGCCGAGCACGCGTGGCGCGCGCACGACGTGGAGCACGCGATCGGGTGGAACGAGCGCGCCGGCGACCATGCGGTCGCGCTGTTCGCGTACGCGGACGCCGCGCGCCATTACGTGCGCGCGTGCGACATCGCGACGGATCGCGAGCAGCGCGCGCTGCTTGCCGAGAAGGCCGCGGAATCGTTGTACGCAACCGGCGACGTCGCCAGCGCCGTCGACCGGCTCGCGCTCGCGATCGACGCGCTGGGCGACGATCCGTACGCCAACCGGCTCGCGCTGCGCAACGCGTATCTCTTGTTCGACCAAGGGCGGTACGACGACGGCTTGCACGCGGCGCTCGCCGTGGTGAAGCGGCTCGAGCACGAAGACTCGGCGATGCGCTTCGACGCCGAGACGATGACCGCGGGGTTGCTGACCGCGCGCGGCCGCGCGGAGGAAGCGCTCGTGCACTTGCAGCGCGCCGACGGGCTCGCCGCGCGTGCCGAAGCGGCGTCGGCGCCGCGCTTCGCCGGCAACTACGCGTCGTGCTTGGGCGTCCTGGGCCGCGCGGACGAGGCGCGCGAACGGTTCGCCGAGGCGCAGCGCTGCGCGCGCGAGCAGTCCGACTTGGACGTGCTCGTGCGCGCGCTCAACAACCACGCGAACGTCGAGCTGGCGTACGGCCCCATCGCCGTCGCCCGGCGGCTGTACGACGAAGGGCTCGCGGTCGCGCGCGCGACCAAGAACCTGCGCTTCGTCGCGTGGCTCTCGCAGAACGCCGCGCTGTGCGCGCTGCTCGCCGGTGACGCGCCGGCGGCAAGCCGTCATCTGGCCGACGTCGCGGCGATCCGCCACGACGTCGGCACGGTCATCGACTGGGCCCTCGCGACGAACCTGCGCGCGGCCATCCTCGCCGGCGCGAGCGCCGACGGGTTTCGCGAGCAGGCCGCGGCGCGCGTCCGCTCGGCGATCGCGACGTCGCACGAGCCCGCGGCCAGCGGGCTCGCCGGGCCGGTTGCGTACGATCTGCTCCGCGCCGGGCGCGCCGCCGACGCCGCGGCCCTCGTCGCCCAAGCGCTCGGCGTCGCGCCGCACGCGAACCCGCCGTACTGGCTGCACGACGCGGCGAGCCGCTGCGCCGAGCCCGAGGTCCGCGCGGTCGCTCGCGAGGCGCTCGCGACCGTCGCCGCGCGCGACGGAGCGTGGCCCGCGCGCGGCTTTCTCGCGATGGCCGACGCGCGCGAAGCGGTGCGCCGCCGCCGCCGCGACGACGCCGTCGCGTTCGCGGAAGCGGCGGTCGAGGCGTTCCGCACAGCCGGCTGGCGCGTCGAGGAAGCTTTCGCGCTCGAGCTCGCGGGCCGCACCGCCGAGGCCGTCGCGCTGTTCCGCGAGATCGGTGCGACGGGCGAGGTCAGGCGGCTGACGGAGACCGCTGCCGCGCCGCGGCGCCGGGGCGAATCGACGCTGACGGCGCGCGAGCGCGAGATCGCCGGGCTCCTCGTGGCCGGCCACACGACCCGAGCGATCGCCGAAGCGCTGGTGATCTCCGAACGCACCGTCGAGACGCACATCGCGGCGATCTATCGCAAGCTCGGGGTCGCGAACCGCACGGCGCTGGCGCGCCTGCTCGACGAAGCCGGGGTCGCGGCCCCGTAAACTCCGTACCGGCCGGCGCCAACCTCGGTACCGTCACGGATGGGCCCGAGGGCACCGCTCCGCTAGCCTAGACACATGAACGCTACGTCCGAGTCGCGGCGGGTCGCCGGCGCACTCCGCATGCTGGCCGAGCTCTCCTCCGTCGCCGCCGAGTGCGCGGCTGCCGGCGTGTGGGACGATGAGCTGACCGCCCGCCGCCGCCAGCGCGTCGACGCGCGCGGCGATTTTCGCAGCGAGGACCTTCAGGTGAAGGCGCTGTGATCTGGTTCGCGCCGGTCGAGGCTTTCGACGAGCACGACCGCGTACGCCGCGATCCCCGTCCCGTCACCGGTGTAGCCCATCCCCTCGCTCGTCTTCGCCTTCACGCTGATCCGCGCGACGTCCAGTCCCAGCACGTCGGCGATCGCGTCGCGCATCAGCGGAACGTAAGCCGATAGCCGCGGCGCCTGGACGACGACCGTCGCATCGACGTTCGCGATCGTCCAGCCGTGGCGAACCGACAGCTCGTGGCACGCAGCCAGCAGCCGCAGCGAGTCGGCATCCTTCCACTGGGGGTCGTCATCAGGGAAGTGCGCCCCCAGGTCGCCCAGCGCGCACGCTCCGAGCAAGGCGTCGCTGATGGCGTGCACGAGAGCGTCCGCGTCGCTGTGCCCGAGCGGACCCCTCTCGTGCGGAACCCGCACGCCGCCCAGCACGAACGGCCGTCCTTCGACGAGCCGGTGCGCATCGAATCCGTGCCCGACGCGAAAGTGCGGCGTATGCGCGTGCACTAGGGCTCGCGGTCGGCGGTCGCGTTGCGCGGCGCGTGGTGCGACAGGTGCGCCGTGTACATCGCGCCGGCGCCGGCCAGCGCGCTGAGCCGCGTCGCGAAGCCGCGCAGCGCACCGTTGGTGGCGTACGCACGGATGATCGTCGCGCTCGGAAGATCGCGGTCGATCTCGTCCACCCGCGCGTCGCGCGCCTCGAGCTCGAGCAAGACCGCGTCGACCGCGCGCGCTTCGACGTAGCACTCGACGAGCAGCACCTCTTCTTCGGCGGGGCCTTGCGGACCGCGCTCGCGCAGCAGCGCCTCCGCGCGCGAGAGATCGGCCGGGAGCGTCACCTTGAAGTTGTCCGCCGCGCTCTCGACGACGACGACGTCGAGCCCGGCGCGTTCGAGCAGCGCCGCGTCGTCGGTGGCCGGCGGCTGGTCGTGGCGGACGGCTTCGGCGTGCGCGCGGCGCAGGTCGCGCGCGGTCGCGAACTGCGGCGTCTGCGCGGCCCACAGCTCGCCGCGGTCGAGCGTGCGCGTCACCTTGCCGCTCGGGTCGACCACCTTGATCGTGTCGACGACCGGCGTCGCGAGCAGCGACGCGGTGCCCGGCCGCACGGGGCGCATCCCGTTGCGCACGTCGGACGTACGCACCAGCGGGCGCGCGCCGTCGTGCACGAGCACGGCGGTGACGTCGTCCGAGATCGCGTCGAGCCCGTGCCGGACGCTGGCCTGGCGGTCGGGGCCGCCGCGCACCACGATCACGGTGGCGCTCTTCACGCGCGCACGCGCCAGCGACTCCATCACCTCGACGAGCTCCGGCTCCGTCACGATGACGAGCTCCGAAATCTCGGGCATCGCCGCGAACGCTTCGATCGACCACGCCACCATGGGCTTCCCGCCCAAATCGACGAGCTGCTTGGGGCCGCCGAAGCGCACGCCGTGCCCCGCCGCAACGATGACCGCACCCCAGATCATGCTCTGGCTCTCGGCCGGGCGAAGATCATGCGGCCCGCGTTGGTTTGCAGCGCGCTCGTCACCGCGACGTCCACCGTTTCGCCGATCAGGCGGCGGCCGTTCTCGATCACGATCATCGTGCCGTCGTCGAGGTAGCCGACGCCTTGATGCGTCTCGCGGCCTTCGCGAATGACGTTTACGCGCAGCTCGTCGCCCGGCAGCAGCACCGGCTTGAGCGCGTTGGCGAGCTCGTTGATGTTGAGAACGGAAACCCCCTCGACGTGTGCGACGCGGTTGAGATTGTAGTCGTTGGTGACGAGCTTCGCGCCGCGCTCCTGCGCCAGGCGCACGAGCTTGGCATCGACCTGCGCGATGTCCTCGGGATCGCGTTCGACGATCTCGATGGGCACCGTCTCCTGCAGCGTCGACAGCAGCTCCAGTCCGCGCCGCCCGCGCGTCCGCTTGAGCGGGTCGGCGCTGTCGGCGATGAGCTGCAGCTCGCGCAGCACGAACCGCGGCAGCAGCAGCGGGCCGTCGAGAAATCCGCTGCGCACGATGTCGAGCACGCGCCCGTCGATGATCACCGACGTGTCGAGCACTTTGGGCTCGCCGCCGCCGCCGGTGGCGCTCGACGGCGTCGCGAGCCGGCCGAGCGTCACGCGCTGCTTGGCGCCGACCCGCGCGCCCAGAAACGCGGCGAAGATCGAAACGACGAGGTACAGCGCGATCGCGATGTAGCCGCCCGTCGGCCCGGCGAACGCGACGAACTCGAACAGGATGCTCTTGATCAGAAACGCGATGACCAGGCCGGTGACGAGGCCCACCGCGCCGCCGACCAGCTCGCCCGGCGCCAGCCGGTCCATCGCGCGCTCGACCTGGTGGAGCTCGGTCTCGAACAGCATCTGCGCGGCCGGCACGACCAGCACGCCGACCACGGCGCCCACGATCGGGGCGACGACCAGAAACGCGAGCTGCCAGAACTGGCTCGCGACGTGCAGCGAGATGAGGTGAACGTACGCCTCACGCCCGAGCAGAAAGCCCGTGACGCCGAAGATCAGCGCGAAGACCAGACGCAGGAGCGCCGTCGCGACGCCGCGGCCGGGCTCAGTCGGCGAGGAACGCACCACAGACATCGTTGGCTACGAACCGGCCGCGTTCGGTGAGGCGCAGGCGCGCGGGCTCGGCGGCGAGGACGCCAGCCGCGACGAGGTCGTCGACCACGCTCCGGTATCGTTGGTGCACATCGATGCCGTACCGTTCGCGGAACGCCGCCAGGTCGACTCCTTCGGCCGTGCGCAGCGCGAGCATGATCGCCTCGCCGGCGCGCTTGGCGCCTTCGAGCCGCTCGCTTTCGCCCGGTATCGGCGTTCCCGCGAGCGCCGCGTCGCAGTAGGCGTCGAGGTCGCGCGTGTGCGTCGAGCGCACGCCGCCGCGGTACGATGCGGCGCCGACGCCCAGACCCAGATACGGATCATTGGCCCAGTAGATCGCGTTGTGCTGGGAGCGGAAGCCGGGTTTGGCCCAGTTCGAGATCTCGTAGTGCTCGAACCCCGCCGTGCGCAAGCGGTCGATGGCGATCGCGTACATGCGCGCCTCGCGCGTGTCGTCGGCGAACGCGCTCGGGTCGCGTGCGAACCACGCCGCGTAGGGCGTGCCTTCCTCGATCGTCAGCCCGTAGCACGACACGTGCTCGACCTCCAGCGCCACCGCGGCGTCGAGCGACGCTGCCCAGCTCTCCTCGGTCTGTCCGGGCACGCCGAAGATGAGGTCGAGCGAGACGTTCGCGAAGCCCGCCGCGCGCGCGGCGCGCACGACGTTTCCGACGTCGGCCGCGGTGTGACGGCGGCCGAGCACGCGCAGCTCGCGCGGGTCGAACGACTGCACGCCGACCGAGAGCCGGTTCACGCCGGCGTCGTGCAACCCGGGGAGCCGTGCGGTGAGCGCCGGATCGGGATTTGCTTCGGTCGTGATCTCCGCATCGTGCGGCAGATCGAAGCGCGCGCGCACCTCGCCGATCAGCGCGGCGATCGCGTCCGGTGCGTACGTGGTCGGCGTGCCGCCGCCGAAGAACAGCGTGCGCGCCTCGACCGCCGGCGCGCGTGCGAGCTCGGCGCGCAGCGCCGCGAGATAGCGCGCGGCGCGCGCATCGTCCCACGCCCACTTCGCGAAGTCGCAATACGGGCAGATGTACGGGCAGAACGGCAGGTGGACGTAGACGCCGGCGCGCGTGCTCACGGGCCGGGGATGACGAAGATTCCGACCGCTCCTTGACCGGCGTGCGTGCCGATCACCGGGCCCGCTTCGAGCAGCTCGAATGCGGCGAGCTTCGTGGTGATCTTCTCGCGCAGCTTGCTCACGACGCGTGCCGCTTCGCCCGCCGCGTGCGAGTGGATCACGCACACGCGCGCGCCGCCGGCTTTGTTCGCCTCGCCTGCCGCGCCGTCGATGCACGTGTCGAGCGCGCGCGCGTAGGTCCGCACGCGCGCGTATTCCTGGATCTTCCCGGAGTCGATGCGCAGGACCGGCAGTATCTTCACGAGCGATCCGACGAACGCTTGCGTCCGCGAAACACGCCCGGTGCGCACGGCGTGCGACAGATCGGGGACGGTCGCGAAACCGCGCAGCACCTCGCGGTCGCGCGCGAGCGCCGTCAGCACGGCCTGCACGTCGCCGCCCGCGCGCGCCACGTCGCGCGCGTGCTGCGCTTGCAGCGCGAGCCCGCCGGCGACCGTCTCGCTGTCGACGACGTGGATCTCCGCATCCGGGAAGGACTTCGCCGCCGTGTTGGCCGCGTTGTTCGTGCCCGACAAGCTCGCCATGATGGTGACGCACACGATCGGGCGGCCCGCTTCGGCGTGCGGGCGGAACGCGTCCTCGAACATCGCGGGCGTCGGCTGCGCGGTGGTGGGCAGCACCTTGAGGCTCGCGAGCTTGCGGTAGAACTCGTCGCGCGTGAGGTCGATCTGATCGCGAAAGCGCGTGTCGCCGAAGTTCACGAACAGCGGGACGACGTCGATCCCGTCGCCGCTCGTGAGATCCGAGGTGGAGTCGGTGACGACGGCGACGGTTGGGCCGCGGTCGCCGGCGGCGTTCGTGGCGCTCATACGGCGAGCGCCGTTCCGATGGAGCCGACGAGGTCGGCGGCTGCGACCGCCGCTGCCTGTCGGATCGCGTTGCAGATCGCGACCTTGTCCGAGCGCCCGTGCGCGACCACGCAGTTGCCGCGCACGCCCAGCAGCGGGGCGCCGCCGTACGTCGAGTAGTCCAGCCGCACGCGAATCTTGGCGAAGACGCTGCGGCTGAGCAGCGCGCCCAATTTGCCGAGCGGCCCGGCGTTCTCGAACGACTCGCGCAGCACGTCGCGGATGTACACCGCGCTGCCTTCCGCCGTCTTGAGGATCACGTTGCCGACGAAACCGTCCGCGACGACGACGTCCGCGTGGTTCTGCAAGATGTCCTTGCCTTCGATGTTGCCAATGAACCGCACCGGTGCGCGTTCGAGCAGGTCGGCGGCTTCCATCGACTGCGCGTTGCCCTTGGTGCGCTCCTCGCCGACCGAGATGACGGCGACCCGCGGCTCGGCGATTCCCAGGCCCGCACGCGCGTACGCGCTGCCCATCAGGCCGAACTGCATCATCCACTCGGGCTTGCAGTCGACGTTGGCGCCGGCGTCGCACAGCACGACGGGCCCGTACCGCCCGGGCAGCACGGCGCCGATGGCCGGCCGCGCGATGCCGGGGATCGTGCGCAGCCGGATGAGCGCGATCGCCAAGAACGCGCCGCTGTTTCCGGCCGACACCACGGCGTCGGCGCGGCCTTCGCGCACCAGCTCGATCGCGTCGCCGAGCGACGTGCCGCCGGACTTGCGCACGGCCTGCGACGCGCTCGCGTCCATCGGAACCTCGCCCGCCGAGTGCACGATCTCGATCGCGGTCT
Source organism: Candidatus Elarobacter sp. (assembly GCA_036403315.1). Lineage (GTDB taxonomy): Bacteria > Vulcanimicrobiota > Vulcanimicrobiia > Vulcanimicrobiales > Vulcanimicrobiaceae > Vulcanimicrobium. The sequence continues at coordinate 22,998 of DASWRD010000033.1, read as the reverse complement.
CGCCGTGCAGCAGCGGCTCGATGCGGGCGCGGTCGCCGACGAGCACGACCTTGCCGACGGCGTTGCGGTGCGCGAGCAGCGCGCCCGCGACGATCGCGCCCGGCGCATCGTCGCCGCCCATCGCATCCACCGCGATCACCGGCAGCTTGCCGTTTCTGCTAGCGCTCAACGCTGATCCAGTACTCGATGCTCGGCTGACCACCGTAGTAATATTCCACGTCCACGCCGCCGAAGCGTTCGCCGAGCGCCGCCGCGTACTTCTGCGCGTCGCGCTCGCGCTGCGCGCCGCCGTAGTACAGGGTCACGAGCCCGCCGTCCGCGGCACCGAGCGCCGCGGCGGCGTCGCCGATCACCTCGCCCAGCGACGGCGCGGTCAGCAGCCGCTTGCCGATCGTCGCCGCCGGCGCGCCCTTGTGCACCACCACGCCATTCACGCTCGAATCCTTCCCGGCGAAGAACGCCGACGCGCTCCGCACGTCCTCGAGCAGCGGCGCCAGCGCGGCCAGCGGGACGGGCTCTTCCGCGCCGGCCAGCCGCAGCAGCACCGCGAGCCCGGCGACGGGGTCGCCGCTGGGCACGACGATCACGGTCTTCGCGCTCAGCGCGCCGACCTCGCGCGCGGCGAGCGCGACGTTGGGGTCGTTCGGCAGCAGGTAGACCGTGCTCGCGAGCGAGGCGTTGACGCCGACGAGCAGGTCGCGCACCGACGGGTTCGCGCCGGCCGGGACGGCGATCGTCACCTCCGCCCCCAGCTCGCGCGCGATGCGGTCGAAGCCCGCGCCGCTCACGACCGCGGCGATCCCGACGGCGTGGGCGGGCGCATCGACGACGAGCAGGTTGTGCTGCTCGGCCATGTCCTCGCGCTTCCAGCGGGTGACCGTCCCGTGCTTCGCGGCGATCGCCTTGATGGTGTCGGGCTCGGCGCAGTGGACGTGCACTTTGATGGTCGGCGCCGCGCCGATCACCAGCAGCGAGTCGCCGTGCCGCTCGAGCTCGTCGCGCAGCGGGTGCGCCTCGATCGTGGCGTCTTCGAGCACGAACTCCGTGCAGAAGCGGTTGTCGCCGACGACCTGCTGGCGGGTGAACGCGCTCGAACGCACCGGCCGCCGCGGGAACGCCGTCGTGCGGGCGGTCTGCTCGGGCAGAAAGCGCAGTACGCCTTCGAGGAAGTAGCACAGGCCGGCGCCGCCCGAGTCGACCACCCCCGCCTCCTTGAGCGCCGGAAGCTGCTCCGGCGTCCGGTCGAGCGCGTCGTTGGCCGCGCGCAGCACGGCGTTCGCGAGCCGGTAGAAGTCGGGCTCCCGCACGGCCAGCCGGTACGCCTCGTCGGCGGCCGCGGTCGCGACGGACAGGATCGTGCCCTCGACGGGCTTGGTCAGGGCGGCGCGCGCGGCGCCCGCGGCCTCGCGCATCCCGAGCGAGAGCTGGAACGTGTCGATGCTGTCGCGGTGGCGCACGCTGTGGGCGAAGCCGCGCAGCATCTGCGAGAGGATCACGCCGCTGTTCCCGCGCGCGCCGAGCAGCGAGCCCTGGGCCGCGGCGCCCGCGACCACCGAAAGCGGCTGGTCGCAGACCTTGTGCGCCTCGCGGAGCGCGGCTTTGGCAGTCAGGAACATGTTGGACCCGGTATCGCCGTCGGGGACCGGGAAGACGTTGAGGTCGTTCAGGACGCCCCGGTACTTCCGTAAGAAGTAGGTGCCGGCCGCGATGAACTTCCCGAACGCGCGCCCGTCGAGGTGGGTGACTGCCATGGAGCGCTCCTCGCGTTCCTGCGCAAGCGCGCCCCGCCCTGCGGACGAGGAGCGGGGCGGGGCGGCTTGTCCTTCAGGCCCGGATTCTGGTACACTCCCTCTGTTATGGCCAAGCGATGTGATGTGTGCGGCAAGGGTCCCATGGCCGGGAACAACGTCAGCCACGCGATGAACAAGACCAAGCGGCGGTGGCTGCCCAACCTCCAGGCCGTCAAGGTCGACGACCGCGGCACCCACAAGACGGCCCGCGTCTGCACCAACTGCCTGCGGAGCAAGCGCGTCAAGCGCGTCGGCGCCGCCTAGCGCAGGTGATCCCAGCCGGCGGGAGCGACCGGCGAACCGTCCGCGAGCCGCACCCCGGCCTCGGCGGTGATCGTCCCGACGCGCAGCAGCTCGCGGCGGGTGTGGGCCCGGAAGCGCGCGGCTAGGTAGCCGAACGCGCGTTTTTCGACGGCCACCAGCAGCTCGAAGTCCTCGCCCCCGTCGAGCGCCCAGCGGTCGGGGTCGTCGCCTGTGCGCGCCGCGACGCGGCGGGCGCCGGGATGCACGGGTACCGTCTCGACGGTCGCCCCCGCACCTGACGCGGCGCAGAGGCGAGCGAGGTCGGTCGACAGGCCGTCCGAGGTGTCCATCATCGCGCGGACGTGCCGCGACGCGCCGAGCCAGCGCCCCTCGCGCAGGCGCGGCTCCGGCGTTCGGTACGCGGCCAGGACGTGGGCGAACTCCGGCTCCGCCGCCAGATCCGCGCGGTCCGTGGCGAGCAGCAGACCGGCGCGGCTGGCGCCGAGCGGGCCGGTGACGGCGACGACGTCGCCCGGCCGCGCGCCGGCGCGCGTCTTGAGGTTCGAGGCGCGGACCTCGCCCACGACGGCGATGGCGAACACGATCGCGGGCGCGCGCGTCAGGTCGCCGCCTGCGACCGCGCACCGCGAGCGGTTCGCGAGCGCCGCGATCCCGTCGTAGGCCTCGAGCAGCCACGCCGCCTCGGTTTCCGCGGGAAAGCCGAGGGCCACCGTGGCGAGCACCGGCCGCGCCCCCATCGCCGCAACGTCCGAGAGGTTCGAGGCGAGCGCGCGGTGGCCGGCATCGCGCGCGCTCATCGCGTCGCGCGTGAAGTGCACGCCCTCCACCAGCGCGTCGGTGGTGATCACGCTGCGGCTGCCGCGCGACGGCTGCCACACGGCGGCGTCGTCGCCGATCCCCACGAGCAGCCGCGCGTCGGGCACGTCGTGCAGCCGCTCACGCAACCGCGCGATCAGCACGTCCTCGGAACGGCCGCCAAGCTCGCCGCTCATATCCAGTGCTGGTTCCAGATGCGCGCGTTGAACGCGTCCCACGTGATCGGCCACCCGGAGACGAGCGGGAAGAAATAGACGAACGCCGCGACCACGAGCACCGCGTAAGCCCCGACCGCATAGCGCCCGAGCGTATCGCCGCGCGCGCGCCCCAGGTTCCAGATCCGCTGGAGCACGACCGCGTTCGCGAGCACGATGATCGCGAGGTTCGGATAGAAATGGTATTCGAACGCGAGCCGCGGCGAGCCGATCCACGGCAGCCACTGGAACAGGTACGCGACGACGAGCAGCGCGCACCCCTTGTTGCGCTCGCGCCAGGCGATCCACGCGACCGCGGGCACGCTGATCAGCCCCGACCACCAGACCAGCGGGTTCGGCAGCGCACGGATCGTCGACACGCAGCACTCGCCGTGCGGCGTCGTGACGTGCGTGTAGTTCGCGTAGTACAGGATCGGCTTGTCGAGGATCGGCCACTGCCACCACTGCGACGCGTACGGGTGCGTCGCGACGAGGTGCGCGTGGTAGCCGTACATCGTGTGCTGCATCCCGATCACGTCCACGAAGCCGTGCCCGAGCGCGAAGTACGGGATGTACGACGCCATGTAGACGATGCCGCCGGCGACGACGAACGCCGCCGCGACGACGTCGACCGGCGCGCCGAAGGGGTTGCCGAAGAGCGCGGGCCTGCGCAGCCAGCGCTGCGCGCCGACCGCGGCGGCGATCGCCCACACCACGCCGATGGCGAACAAGCCGTTCCACTTCGAGTCGGCGAGCAGCGCCGCGCTGAGCGCGAGCGCGACCCACCATGCTCGCGCGTCGCGCGCGCGCAGCGGCGTGTCGCCGACGGTCGCGGTCCCGTCGGCACGGTATGCCGCGGTCGCGACCGGCGTCGCGTACGTGAGCGTTCCGGCGGCGTCGATGGTGCGCACGAGGTCGCCGTCATCGCTGCGCATCGGTTTGGTGCGCCCGGCCGGCGCGAGCACGTCGTTCTCCGGCGTGACGACGCGCGGCGCCGCGTCGCCGGTCGCGACGCGCGTGCCGTCGGCGTACGACGTCTCGCTGCCGCGCGCAACACGCGGCACGACGAGCACGCGCGCGATGAGCCAGAACAGCACGACCACCCAGACCGCGAGTACGTCCTGCGCGACGCCGGTCGCTTCCGGACCGTTCTTGACCGGTCCCAAGCTCGGCGCGACGTGCCATGCGACCAACGCGGCGACGGCGCCGGCCGCCATCGTCGCGGCGACCGCGAGCGTGGCGGGGCGCGAGTGCAGCGGCGCGCGCCGCGCGATCTGCGTCCCCACCCACAGCCGGTAGAACGCGTAGAGCGTCAGCAGCGAGAAGAACGCGACGGTGATCTCCGGCGTGGCGATCCGCGACTGCACGTAGTGGAAGCCGTCGAGCATCAGCATCGCCGCCGCCAGCGAGCCGAACAGCGTCGACCCCGTGAGCCGCTTCGCGAACACGTACACGAGGCCGACCGTCAGCGCGCCGAGCACGACGTTGCCGAAGCGCCAGCCGATCGCCGTGTCGCCGAGCCCGTGCAGGCCGCCGAACGCGAGCATCGACAGCGTGATAATGAGCTTCGACAGCGGCGGATGGGTGAACTCGAACGTGCCGAGCCCGCTGACGTCGGCGTGGCGCAGATACTCCTCGCCCGCGCGCGCGTAGTAGATCTCGTCGAAGATCTTCTCCGCGGGAAACTGCAGCCACAACGCGCACAGCACGAACGAGCCCAGCGTGAAAAGCCCCGCGAACAGCCAGTCGCGGCGCGTCATGCCCGCGATCCCTTCACGCGGATCGAACCAAGTGCGGGGTCGCGCCGCGAACGCCGCGAGCCCGCCGCGACCCGCGGCCGGCTCGTCCGCCGCCGCCGCGGAGCCGTCGCCGGCACCGACGCCGAGATAGCGATAGCCCAAGGCGAAGAACAGCACGACGTTCGCCAATGCGGCGGGGTGCGAGATCGCCGGCCACAGATCGGCCGCGTCGACGCCGGCGAGGTGCGTGTCCATCACCACCAGGTACGCGAGCGAGTACGCGAGGTTCAGATACGTCGTCACGCTCAGCACGGCCGCCGCCCACACCCCCGAGCGGCCGAACGCGATCAACGGAATCGCGAACAGAAAAGCGCCGTACACGTAGCGCTCGTGCATGCGCGTCGCCAGCACGAAGAACGCGAGCGCGCACAGCATCGCGCCTTCGAGCAGCGCGCGGTCGTCGCGCCGCTGCAGGTAGCGCCCGACGATCAGCGCCGTCGCCGCGAGCACCAGCGCGATGCCCCAGCCGGCGAGCGTCCCCGCGGGGATGCCGAGGATCGACAGCGGCGTGTTGTCCGGCTGCCAGAACGCCTGGCGCAACGCGTACAGGTTGAACGCGTTCGCGGAGTTGTACGGATAGATGCCGCTGCCGTAGGTGTAGCGGCCGAACAGCCAGCCGAACACGTCGGCGCGCGGGTGGAACAGGAGCCCGACGGCGAGGGCGAGCGCGAACCCGGCGCCGATCCCAATTGCCGTCGCGACGAGCCGGCGCGCGCGCACGGCGGCGTCCGCGGTCGCGAACGGATACGCAAGGAACAGCGGCACCAGCACGACCGCCGGCGGCTTGATGAGGATCGAGAACGCGAGCGCGAGCCACGCCCATGTCAGCCGCGGCACGAGCTTGTTCGGCACGTCGCCCGCGCGCAGCACGCACCACACCGCGACGAGCGCGAACCCCCACGACACGGAGTCCACCTGGCCCCAGTACGCCGACACGTAGATCGCGACGGGGTTGAGCGCGAGCGCGGCTGCTGCCAGCAGCGCCACGCCACGCGACGCGTAGCGGCGCGCGATCGCATACACGACGCCGGCGTTCACGAGGTCCATCGCGATCGCGGGCAGCTTCACGAGCGCGCGCAGAACCGGCATGCCGTGCGCGGCGTCGCCCGCGGTGCCGGGCAGCACCGCATACAGCTTCGCGACCAGCCACAAGAAGACGTAATATCCCGGCGGATACTCCGTGAAATTCACCTTCGGGAAAAACTGCCACGGCGGATAATCGCGCAGGGCGAGCGCCCAGGCCTCGAACGTCGTGACGTCGGTGTGAAAACCCATGCTGCCGACGAACAGCAGGCGCAGGACCAGCCCCGCGCCGAGGATCGCGGCGAGCGGCGCGGTTGCGCGCGCGGTCAACGGGCGGCGGTCTGCGCCGCGCCGGCGCGGCGGCGCAGCTCGCGCAGCGCCTCCGGCGGATCGTCCGCGCCGAACACCGAGTTGCCCGCGACGAGCACGTTCGCACCGGCGCGCACCGCGCGCTCCACGTTCTCCAGACCGATGCCGCCGTCGACCTCGATCTCGCACGCCGCGTTGCGCGCGTCGAGCAGCGCGCGCACCTCCGCGACCTTCGCGAGGGCGCGCTCGATGAACGTCTGGCCGCCGAAGCCGGGGTTCACGCTCATCACCAGCACGCGGTCGATCTCTTCGATCAGGTCGGCGAGCGCGGTCACCGGCGTGCCGGGGTTGATCGCGATCCCCGCTTTCGCGCCGAGCTCGCGCACGTGCCGCAGCAGCCGGTGCTGGTGCGGCGTCGCTTCATAGTGGAACGTGATGACGTCGGCGCCCGCGTCGCGGAACGCGTCGACGTATCGCTCGGGCTCGACGATCATGAGGTGACAGTCGAACGGTAAGCGCGTGAGCTTGCGCAGGTCTTTGACGATCTTCATGCCCCACGTGAAGTTCGGCACGAACACGCCGTCCATCGAGTCGAGGTGCAGCTCGTCCGCGCCGCCGCTCTCGACCATGCGAATCTGGTCGGCGATGTCCGCGAAGTCGGCGGAGAGCAGCGACGGCGCGAGCTTCACGCGGCGCGGCGCGCTCACGGCTTCTTGTTATCCGGCGTCGGCGCGGCGCTGGCCGGCGCGCGCGCGTCCGCCGGCGACGGGATCCAGCGCGCGGGCTCGTGGCCGATCACGGTTTGGTTCTGCAGCTCGTTGTTGATGTAGGTGTCGATCTCGGCGTTGCCGACCGCGGTGACGGTGAAGTCGAGCTTCTGCCCGCCTTGCGCGAACCCGTCGTAGATGTTCCACGCGCCGGTGTCGTCGCGCACCTCGACGCGGACGCGCGCCGCGTCGTCGCGCGCGGGTACCGTCGCGGACACGTGCACCTGGCGGATCAGGTAGCCGTACTCGCCGGGCCCGGCGCTCACTTGCAGCGACACCTCCTCGAACGGATCCATCGACGCGCCGGCCGATGGGCTCTGGCGCACCACCTCGCCGCGGCGCGGTCCGCCGGGGCCGAACGGCGTCCACACGATCTGGCCGAGGTGGATGCGCGCCTTCGCCGCGGCCGCGCGCGCGTCGTCGACGGACATGCCGGTGAAGTTCTGCACCTTGACCGCACCGGGCGGGCCTTTGCTCACCGTCAGCGATATCTTGGAGCCTTGGCGCACGCTCGACAGCGGCGCCGGATCCTGGGCCACGACGTAGTCGCGCGGCGCCTCGTCGTTGGGCGCGTACGTCGTCTTGTCGAGCTGCAGCTTGAAGCGGTTGAGATCGAGCTGCGCGTTGCGCAGCGACTCGAAGCGCAGGTCCGGCATCGGAAAGATCGTGACGCCGCTGCTGACGATCAGCGAGATCTGCCGGCCTTCGCGCACGCGCGTGCCCGCGTCGGGCTGCTGGTTCATCACGACGCCCTTGGGATATTGGTCGCTGGCCGTCGTCGCGATGACCACGCAGCGCAGCCGCAGCCGGCCGCACTCGGCGTTGGCATCCATCTGGGTCTGGCCGGTGAACGCAGGCGTGAACACCGATGCGGCGCTGGGCGCGAAGAACTCCTTGATCGACCGTCCGAACCACACGCTGATGCCGACCGCGAACGCGAGCGCGAGCGCAAGCATCCAGTCGCGGTCGAGCAGCGGGGCGAAGCGCCGCCGCCCCAGCGGCGCCGAGGCGCCGTCCAGCGGCGCGGCGTCGGCACCCTCGAGCTGCATCAGGCGAGCGCCTCGAGCTGCGCTTCGTCGAAGTCGGCGTTGCTGTAGACGCGCTGCACGTCCTCGTGCTCTTCGAGCGCGTCGAGGAACGTCAGCACTTTCTCCGCGTCGCCGTCGCCCGGGCGCGACGTCTGCGTCGGCTCCATCGCGAGCTGCGCGGAGCGCACGTGCAGGCCTTGCGCTTCGAGCGCGTCCTTCACCGCCATCAGCGACTGCATCTCGGTCACCACTTCGCTGGGCTCACCGAAACGCACGTCGATCACGCCGTCGACCAGCGCCTTCTCCGTGAGCTCGTCTTCCGAAAGCTTGCCGGGGTCCACTTCGACGATGCCGCGCGACGCGAACATCCAGCCGACGCTGCCGGTCTCGCCGAGCGTACCGTCGTTGCGGCTGAACAAAAAGCGAATCTCCGACGCGGTGCGGTTGCGGTTGTCGGTGGCGGCGTCGACGATCACGGCGATGCCGGCGGGGCCATAGCCCTCGTAGCGGATCTCCTCGATCTCCTTCTCACCCGCGCCGCCGGCGCGCGATATCGCGCGCTTGATGTTGTCGGCCGGCATGTTGTTGGCGCGCGCTTTGTCGACCGCCATCTTGAGCCGGTAGTTGGCGGAGGGATCCGGCGAGCCGTTCTTCGCCGCGAGGATGATCTCTTTACTGAGCTTGGTGAACAACGCGCCGCGCTGCGCGTCGACCTTGCCCTTCTTGAGCTTGATATTGTGCCACTTGGAATGCCCTGACATATCCGCCTGTCGCTATCGGTCGCGGTGAGGGATGATCCAGCTCGTCCCCGGGATGCCGAGGCGGTCCGGCCACATGCGCAGGTACCACTCCGCGTAGGTCAGCTTCGTTCCCGCCAGCAGCGGATAGAAGAACACGAACAGGCCGACGACCACCGCGCCGTACACGCTGAGCGACCAGCGCGCCGTGCTCGACGACAGCCGCCGCGCGACGTAGCCGATCAGCACGACGTCGCACAGCACGATCACCGCGAGGTTCGGGAAGAAATGGTATTCCCACAGGATGCGCGGCGAGCCCGCGTACGGCAGCCACTGGAACAGGTACGCGAGCGCGAGCAGCGCGTAGCCTTTGTTGCGCTCGCGCCAGGCGAGCCACGCGGTGAACGGCACCGAGACGAGCCCGAGCAGGAACACCGCCGGGTTGGGCAGCGCGAGGATCTCCGCGACGCAGCACGCGGCGCTGTTCGCGGCGTCGAGCGCGCTGCGGAAGTCCTTGTAGTAGTACGAGATGGGGATCTGCTCGATGGGCCACTGCCACCACACCGACGAGTACGGGTGCGTCGCCTTCGCGACCGTGTTGCTGTGGTACCAGAACATCTGCTGCTGCAGCGCGATGAGGTCGGAGAAGCTGTTGCCGAGCCGGAAGAACGGGATGTACGTCAGCACGTAGACCGTGGCGACGCTGAACGCGGTGACGGCCAGCACGATGTCGACCGGGAACCCGCGCGGGTTGCCGTACAGCGCGCGCCTTTTGAGGAACCGCTGCGCGGAGATCGCGATGACGACGGTCCACACGATCCCGAGATCGAGCGCGCCGTTCCATTTGCTCGACAGCAGCAGGCCCAGCCCGACCGCCAGCACGATTAGCCAAACGCGCGCGTCGCCCGCCTTCGCCGCCGTCGTCCCGTCGGTCCCCATCTCGCCGCCGGGCGCGAACCCGGCGGTACCGGCCGGCGTCGCGTACGTCTCGACACCCTTGCGGTCGACGCGCACCTTCAAGTCGGGCCGGTCGTTCGCTTCGGGCTGCTCGACGGTGACGCCGCCGTCCGCATCCGTGGTGACGACGGTGCCGTCCGCGTACGACGCGACGCTGCCCGCGCGCGCGCCGCGCGAGCCGATCCACCGCGCGAGCAGATACACGCCCAGCTCGAAGTACAGGAACGCGATGACGAACGTCATCGTGCTCGGCTCGACCGGCGCGATCCCGGCGGCGATCTCGGCGTTGTGGTGCGCCGGCCCGTTCACCAGCCGCGCCAGGAGCGCCGCGACGGCGGTGCCCGCGGCCAGCGTGATCCAGAAGCGCCGGCCGAACCGCCCGGGGACGATCGGCTTGACCCGAACTTGCGCGGCGAGGATGTAGCGGTAGAGCGCGTACAGCACCAGCAGCGCGAGCGTCGCGATCGTGATCTCGCCCGTCGCGATGCGTTCCTCGACGAAATGGAAGCCGTCGAACGCGAGCAGCGCCGCCGCCGTCGCGGCGAGCCACGACTGCCCCGTCAGGCGTTTCGCGAACGCGTAGATGACGACGCACTCGAGCGAGCCGATCACGACGTTGAGGAAACGCCAGCCGAACGACGAGTCGCCGCCGCCGTACAGCCCGCCGGTGATCGCGATGGACAGCGCGACGATCAGCTTGGTGAACGGCGGGTGCGTCCACTCGTACTGCATGATGCCGCCCAGATATTCCTCACCGCCGCGCGCGAAGTAGACTTCGTCGAAGATCTTCTCCGGCGGCCAGGCCAACCCGATGACGGCGATCGCGAACGCGCCGAGCGCGATCCCGCCGGCGAACATCCAGTCGCGCCCCGTCATCGGCACGATCCCTTCGCGCGGGTCGAACCAGCCGCGCGCCTTCGCGGCCACGGCGGCGAGCGCGCGCTCCGGCCACGCCGGCGGCGCGCCCGCGACGACGGCGCGGTCCGCCGCGCCGCCGAGATAGAGATAGCCCAGCACGAAGAACAGCAGCACGTTCGCCACGGCGGCCGGGTGTGACACGAGCGGCCAGAGGTTGCGCGCGTCGAGCCCGGCCGGGTTCTTCGACTCCATCACCGTCTGGTACGCGAGCGAGTACGCGAGGTTGAGGTACATCGTCACGGTCAGCACGAACGACGACCACGTGCCGGTGCGCCCGAACGCGATCAGCGGCACGGCCAGCAGAAAGGCCCCGTACACGTAGCGCTCGTGCATGCGCGTGGCGAGCACGAAGAACGCGAGCGCGCACAGCAGCGCGGCTTCCAGCAGCGCGCGATCGTCGCGCCGCTGCAAATATCGTCCGACGATCAGCGCCGTCGCGCCGAGGACCAGCACGACACCCCACGCCGCGAGCGTGCCGAGGTGCACGCCGAAGATCGACATCGCCTGGTTGTCCGGGTCCCAGAACGGATGCGCGACCGCGTACAGGTTGAACGCGTTGACCGAGCTGTACGCGTAGACGTTGCTGCCGAAGGCGTAGCGCCCCAGCAGCCAGCCGAACACGTCGGTCGCGGGATGAAACAGCAGCCCGACCGCGAGCGCGAGCGCGAGCGCCGCGACGATCCCCGCGCCGGTACCGGCGAGCCGGCGCGCGCGCACGGCGGCGTCACCGGTCGCGAACGGATACGCGAGGAACAAGACACCCAACGAAGCGGCCTGCGGTTTGATGAGGATGGAGAACGCAAACGCGAGCCACGCCCACGTCAGGCGCGGGACGGTCTTGTCCGGCGCGTCGCCGGCGCGCAGCACGAGCAGCAGCGCGACGAGCACGAGCCCCCACGACACGGAGTCGACTTGTCCCCAGTACGCCGACACGTAGATCGCCGCGGGGTTGAGCGCCAGCACCGCGGCCGCGATCAGCGCCGTCTTCTCCGCGGCGTACCGGCGCACGATCAGATACACCACCGACGCGTTCACGAGGTCCATCGCGATCGCGGGCAGCTTGACGAGCATGCGCAGCACGGGCCAGCCGTTCGCACCGTCGTTCGCCGTCCCGACGAGCGCGTACACTTTCGCGAGCAGCCAGAGGATGATGAAATAGCCCGGCGGGTAGTCCGAGAAGTTCGTCTTCGCGTAGAACAGCCACGGCGCGTTGTCGCGCAGCGTCAGCGTCCACGATTCGAACGCCGCGATGTCGTTGTGGAAACCGTCGCTGCTGATGAACAGCAGGCGCAGGATGAGGCCCGCGCCGAGGATGATGCCGAGCGGCGCGAACGCGCTGCGCGCGGACGTGCCCGACGCGAACGACGCGCGCGCGGACGCGCTCATGCGGTCCGCCGCGCCGAGCGCCGGAAGAACGCGCGCACGCGCCCGCTGCGGTCGATCTCGCGCCCATCGGCGACGGCGTCGGCCGCCTCGAGCTCGGTCCGCGCGGCGGCGCTCGCGGCGTCGCGTGCGCCGAGCCGGTCGAGCGCGCCGACGGTCGCGGCGACGCCCGCCGCATCGAGCTCGGTCCCGCGCGCGTACGCCGCGGCGATGGTGTCGCGCGCCGCCGACGGCGGCCCCGCCAGCGCCCACACAACCGGGAAGGTCCACTTGCGCTTCGCGAGGTCGCCGCACGGCTTGCCGGTGGTCGCCGAGTCGCCCCACGTGCCGAGGATGTCGTCCTCGATCTGAAACGCGATCCCATAGGCCTCGCCCAGGCGCGCGTACGCGGCAGCGCGGTCCCGGTCCGTGCCGGGGAGCACGAGCGCACCGAGCTCGCAGGCCGCGCCGAACAGCGCGGCCGTCTTGCCGCCGATCATCGCCCGGTAGTCCGCCATCGTCACGCGCGGTTCGCTTTCGAACGCAATGTCCCGTCCCTGGCCGTTGCACATGGCGAGGTGCGCCGCGAGCAGCACGCGGTTCATCGCGAGGGTGCGCTCCGGCGGCGCGGCGCTGCCGTCCAGCAGGGTCAGGTACGCGACCGAGCACAGCGCGTCGCCGGCGTTGATGCCGTGCGGTGCGCCGTAGCGCGCCCACAGGGTCTCGCGCCCCCGGCGGAGGCGGTCGCCGTCCTCGATGTCGTCGTGGATCAGCGAGAACTCGTGGATGATCTCGACCGCGCACGCGGCGGCGAGCGCCCCGCCGGCCGCCGCGCCCTCTTCTTCGGCCACCTCGAACACGAGCCGCGACCGCAGGCGCTTGCCGCGCCGCGAGCTCGCGCCTTCGCCGAAGCCGAAATGGTACCGGATCTGCGCGGCCGTCGCGGAGCCGTCGTCGAACCGCGCGACCGCCCGCTCCAGGGCCGCTTCGAGACTATCCAGCGTGGTCGGCGAGCTCATCCATCCGGTCCGCGACCCGGTCGACCAGCCAGCCCGGCGTCGACGCGCCCGACATCAGCCCCGCGGTAGCGACGCCGGCGAACCACGCCGCCTGCAGCTCGTCGGGGCCCTCGACGTGGAACGCGCGCGCGCCGTTGATCGCGGCCAGCTCGGCGAGGTGCTTGGTGTTCGCGGACGTTTTGCCGCCGACGACGACCATGACGTCGACCTCGCGCGCGAGCACCTCGACCTCGCTCTGGCGGTTCTTGGTATCGGTGCAGATCGTGTTGATCGCCCGCACCTCGTAATATTTGTCGCTGAGCTTGCGGACGATCTCGGTGAAGCCCGGGCCGTTCCACGTGGACTGCACCACGACGCCGACGCGGCTGGCGCGCGGGAGCGCGTCGACGTCCTCCGCCTTGGTGATGCACCAGGCGCCGGGGACGTGGGAGAGCGTCCCCTTCACCTCCGGGTGGTCGGGGTCGCCGACGACGACGATCTTGTATCCCTCGGCGCGCAGCTTCTCGGCCTGCACGTGGATCTTCGTGACCATCGGGCAGGTGGCGTCGATGACGGTCAGCCCGCGCGCCTTGGCGGCGTCGAGCACGTCGACCGGCAGGCCGTGCGCGCGCACGAAGAGCGCTTCGGTGTCGACGTCGTCGATCGACGACGCGTTCTTGAGGCCCTTGGCGGCCAGCGAGGCGACCATCTGCGGGTTGTGCACGACGTGGCCGAGCGTCGTGACGCCGGCGCCGAGCCGTTCGACCGCTTCTTCCGCCTTCTTGACCGTGATGGCGACGCCGAAGCAGAACCCCTGGGTCTTCGCCCGCTTGATGATCACCGGTTGCTCTCCTCGAGCGTGCGGATCCGCTGCATGATCTCCGCGGCTCCCTTCTCCAAACCGTCTTCCTTGGACTGCCGGTTCCGCACGACGTGCATCGGCTCGCCGAAAACCACGGTCACTTTGCCGAACGGCCGCAGGCGGCGGGTCCCGACGATCGCGGCGGGGACGACCGGGACTCCCGACGCCGCCGCCAGGAAGGCCGCGCCGGCCTTTTCCTCGTTCGTCCCGGTGACGTTGCGGCCGCCCTCGGGGAAGACGCCGACGCAGCGGCCTTCCTTGAGCATCCGCAGCGCGGCCCGCAACGCCGCGGTCCCCCCGGCCTCCCGGTCGACCGGGAACGCGTTGAGCCACGGGAGGATCGTCTTGAGGATGGGCATCCCGAACAGCTCTTTCTTCGCCATGTACGAGACGGGCCGGGGAAGCGCGACGCCGAGCATCGGCGGATCGAAGTTGGAGATGTGGTTGGCGGCGACGATGAGGCCGCCGGTGGGCGGGACGTTCTCCGCGCCGATGACCCGATAGCGAAAGCCGATCCGGAACACCGTCCCGACGACGAACTTCGCGAAATCGTAGAACGTCACGCTCGCGCGGCGTCCATCGCGGCGCGCATCTTGGCGACGACTTCGCGGGGCTGCATGTCGGTCGAGTCGATGGTGATCGCGTCCGCGGCGGCGCGCAGCGGCGACGCCGCGCGCGTGGAGTCGAGCCGGTCGCGCTCGACGATCTGCGCGCGCACCTCCTCGAACGCCACGTCGAGCCCGCGATCGTGGAACTCGGCTTGGCGGCGCCTCGCGCGCTCGTCGACCGACGCGGTGAGAAAGAACTTGTGCCGCGCGCCGGGCAGCACGACGGTGCCGATGTCACGCCCGGCCATGACGACGGGACCTTGATTTGCGATCGCGCGCTGCCGCGCGACGAGATCGGTGCGGATCGCGGGCAGCGCAGCGACCGACGACACGGCGGCCGCGACATCGGGGTCGAAGAGCCGCTCGCCGGTGTTGCGACCGTCGACCACCACGCGGTACCCGGCGGTCGTACCCGGATCGGTGACGATCGCGATGGTGTGGTGCGCCAGCATGGCGACGAGCCCGGACTCGCTGTCGAGATCGACCCCGTTGCGCAGCGCGAGATACGCTACTGCGCGATACATCGCCCCCGTGTCGAGATAGAGAAAATCCAACGCCGAAGCCATCAGCTTTGCGACCGTAGTCTTTCCGCTCGCCGTCCAGCCGTCGATCGCGACGTGATCGTTCGCCATGCCGGGACGGCACGTTCTCCGCGAACGCGCCAGGCTCCGCGTGGAGCGCGGTGGAAGCGTGAGGCCGGGGATCAGGCCCGCCTTCTCTTGCGCAGGCCGATCGCGATTGCGTAACGCGGCGCTCGCATGCCGCTCCGTGATGCAAACCAGCCCCTTCGACGTCACCGCGTTCCAACTGCGGCGGCGTTCATTTCAGCTCGCCCTGGCCGACCTGCGCGTTCAAGGCGCGCTCATCTTGTCCGCGGCCGGCGGATCACCGCGCTTCGTGGTTTGTCCGTGTTGCGGATACCCCACGCTGAGCGCGCGTGGCATCTCCGACATCTGCGACCTGTGCTGGTGGCAAGACGACGGCCAGGACGATGCATCCGCCGATGACGTGGCCGGCGGGCCGAACAGCGACTACTCGCTGACGGAAGCGCGCCAAAATTTCGCGGCGCATCAAACGAAATACCGCGCTTCCGACAAGCGCGTTCCGAGCCGGGCGAAAGCCGCCGTGGAGCGCGCTCGCGTCATCGCCGCGTACGATGCGCTGCTGCCGGACGTGCATCCGTGGTCGTTCATCGCGGCGCTTCCGCGCATCAACGAACTGTACGAAGCGCTGCGCGAACGCGAGTTCGGCAAGCGGACCGTACGGCAGTGGCGCGCGGCCGCCGGCGACGAACGCCGGCGCGCGGACCGCGAGTGGGAGATCTGGAGGGCGCTCGCGGCGGCAACCCTTCAGACGTGGCGGCGCGGGTGGGAACCCCCGAGTGTCTCGTCGCACCGCGCGCTGACCTTCCGCGGCTTCGTCGGACAGGTGGATGAACGGCTCGCGAAGCGCCTTGGGCGCGACGCGCTCGTCCTGACGCACCGCGGGGCGGACTATTGCAGCTGGAGCCGTGACGAGTACGATGTTTGGATGACGCACCAGGGCCCCGAAGCCGAAGTGCGCCTCATGTTCGAGCCATACGCCGCGGATCGGGCGGACCAGCTCGTCAGCCTCGTCGACGTGAATGCTGGCGCTGAAGCGGTCGCCGGTCGCGTCGCTGAATTCTTCGAAGCGAGCGCCGCGAAGGCGTGACAGCGCGCCAGGCAGTTGGCACTGTCGCCCGCAATAATGTTCGCGTGGCCAAGGCGAGGTCGGTGTATTTCTGTACCGGGTGCGGGTTCGAGTCGGCGCGGTGGCTCGGGCGCTGTCCGTCGTGCGAGGCGTGGAACACGTTCGAGGACGCGCCCGTCGTCAAGCCCGCGAAGTCGGCGCAGGCGCGCGCCGTCGCGCCGCTGCGCGTCGCCGGTCCCGTGCCGCTGGCCGCGATCGACGACACGCGCGTCGCGCGGCGGCGCACCGGCATGGCTGAGTTCGACGCGCTGCTCGGCGGCGGGATCGTCCCCGGCAGCCTCGTGCTGCTCGGCGGTCCGCCCGGCGCCGGGAAATCGACGCTGCTGCTGCAGCTTGCAACCACGCTCGCGCGCCGCGGCGCGCGCGCCGTGTACGTGTGCGGCGAGGAGTCCGCCGCCCAGACGAAGCTGCGCGCGCAGCGCGTCGGCGTCGCGGAGACGCTGCTCGTTTTTCCGGAGACCAATCTGCGCGCGATCCTGGACGCGCTCGAGCGCGATGTTCCGGAGATCCTCGTCGTCGACTCGATCCAGACGATGTGGCTGCCCGATGTCGAGTCGTTCGCCGGCAGCGTGTCGCAGGTGCGCGACTGCACGCAGGTGCTGATGGAGTTTTGCAAGCGCACCGGCTGCGCGACGTTCCTCGTCGGGCACGTCACCAAGGACGGCGCGATCGCGGGCCCGCGGCTGCTCGAGCACCTCGTCGACACCGTGCTGTATTTCGAAGGCGATCAGTCGGGCGAGTACCGCATCGTGCGCGCGTACAAGAACCGCTTCGGCGGGATCGACGAGATTTGCGTGTTCTCGATGGACGACCGCGGTTTGCACGAAGTCGCCGATCCGTCGGCGCTTTTCTTGCATGGGCGAGGGCCGCGTCCCAGCGGCACGTGCGTCGTGCCGACGCTCGTCGGCATGCGGCCGGTGCTGGTGGAGATCCAGGCGCTCGTCGGCGAGGCCGCCTACGGCACGCCGCGCCGGCTCGCCGCCAACGTCGATGCGGCGCGCATGGCGATGATCATCGCGATCCTCGAACGGCGCGCCGGGTTGAACCTGGGCGGCAATGACGTGTACTGCTCGGTCGCGGGCGGCTTGCGCGTGTCCGAGACGGGTGCCGATCTCGGCATCGCGCTCGCCATCGCGTCGGCGTTTCGCGACGTGCCGCTCGGCGTCGGCACGGTCGCCTTCGGCGAGCTGGGGCTCTCGGGCGAAGTGCGCAGCGTGTCGCAGCCGGCGCGCCGCGCCGCCGAAGCGACGAAGCTCGGATTCACCAGGCTGATCGCGCCCGAGGCTGCGCGCGATCTTGCCGCGGCGATGCGTCTTGCGTTCGACTGACGCGCTCGGCGGCGCCGTGCTCGCCGTTGCGCTGTGCTGCGGTTGGCCGGCCGCCGCAGCCGCACAGAGCGCGGGCGACGCGGTGGCGTCCTGCCGAAGCCTGGATCCGGATCGAGCGATCCCCGCGTGCACGGCGTTCATCGTGAACCCGTCGACGACGCCCGCTTGGCTCGCGTGGGCATATCAGTCGCGCGCATCCAGCTACTACGCGAAAGCGCGCTACGACCTCGCGGCCGCTGATTTCACGAGCGTCATCGCGCTGCAGCCCGGCAACGCGCGCGCGTACTACGGCCGCGGCACGACCTGGTACATGCGGCGTTCGCTCGACCTTGCGCAGGCGGACTTCGACCGCGCCGTCACGCTCGAGCCGGCAAACGCATTGCTGGTGTTCTGGCGCGGCATGAGCTGGTACGCGAAGACGGATTACGACCGCGCCCTCACGGATTACGAACGTGCGATCGTGCTCGATCCCAGCTTCGCGGTCGGCTATCTCGGGCGCGGCAGCGTCTGGATGCGCAAGTCCGACTACGAGCGCGCGCTGAGCGACATCGACCGCGCGATCGCGCTCGATCCGGCGGCCGCCGAACCGTGGGCGCAGCGCGGCCGCGTTCACCGGCTGCGCGGCGAGCTCGACGCGACCATCGCGGACAGCGACCGCGCGATCGCGCTCAATGCGGCGGGTTCCGCGGCATACTACAACCGCGGCTACGCATATCTCGCGAAGAAAGCGTACGCCGAGGCGCTGGCAGACATGGCGCGGACCGTCGAGCTCGCGCCGGACGATCCGCTGAACTGGATCGCGCGCGGCGACGCGAACGTGGCGTCGGGTTTCGTCGATGCGGGGATCGCCGACTACGATCGCGCCGTCTCAATGGATCCGAAGCTGATCGCCGCGTACCGCGGCCGCGCCTCGGCGAACGTGCGCAAGCACCTGTACGAACACGCGGTCGCGGACTACGACCGCGTCGTCGCGCTGGATACCGGCGACGCAGGCGGCTACAACGACCGCTGCTGGGCGCGGATGCTGTGGCGCAAACCCGCCGATGCTTTGCCCGACTGCAACCGCGCGCTAGAGCTCATGCCGCGCTCGCCCGCCGCGCTCGACTCGCGCGGCTTCGTGCACCTCGGTCTCGACGATACGGCGGCCGCGCTCACCGACTTCGAAGCGGTGCTCGCGCTGAATCCCAAGCACGCGCCGTCATTGTACGGGCGCGGCATCGCGAAGCGGCGCGCCGGCGACCGCGGCGGCGGCGATGCGGACATCGCCGCCGCAAAGTCGATCGACGCCGAGCTGGTCGGCGAGCTCGTCGGCCACGGCATCGTCCCGCTGTAACGGAGCGGCTACGACTTGCTCGCCGAACCCGGTTCCGCCATCTTGCCGTGGCGCGACGCAGTGAGGCTTTCCGGCACCACCTTCGCCATCAGGCCTTCGAACTTCGTGGTGAGCGGGCCGGCGACGACTTCGTGCTTGCCGGCGACGAGCGCGTCGTACGCCTGCTTCGCAACCTGCGCGGGATCGGCTTTGCTGTCGCTCGCGCCCACCTCGGTGTCGTCCATGCCGGCGCGGTGGAAAAAGTTCGTCTCGGTCGGACCGGGCATCAGCGTCGTGACGGTCACGCCTGTATCTTCCAGCTCGCTGCGCAGCGATGCGGCGAACGACTTGTCGAACGCTTTGGTCGCGCCGTACACCGCCTCGTACGGCGCCGCCATCATGGCGGCGATCGAGGACGTGATCAGGATGCGTCCTTCGCCGCGCGCCGCCATCTCGGGCACGAGGCGCTTCGCGAGGTGCACGGTCGAGCGCACGTTGAGGTCGATCGTGCGCAGCTCGTCCTCCAGCGGCGTCTCCAAAAAGCGCCCGCCGACGCCGATCCCGGCGTTGATCGCGAGCGCGTCGACCGGTTGCCCGGAAGACAGAACCGCTCGCGCCAGCTCTTCAACGCCGTCGGGCGTCGCGAGATCCACGCGGCACGTCTCGACGGTCGCGCCGAGCGCCTCGACCTCGCGCGCGGCCGCGTCGAGTCCCGCGTCTTCGGCGGCGATGAGCACGTCGAACCCGTTTTGCGCGAACTGCTTGGCCAGCTCGAGTCCGATCCCGCTCGAGCCTCCGGTGACCACCGCGTACTGTTTTCTCGACGAATCTTGCATGCAGTCAGAATTCCGCGCCGCGCGGGGCGCCAATCCCGGCTCCTCGCGGAGCGAGCGAGGAGGCGCGTGACGCGGCGCAGCAAGAGCGCGGACGTGTCTACGCTGCCGCTCATCCCGCGCGACGTGCTCTTCGGCAATCCGGAGAAAGCCGCGCCCTGGCTTTCGCCCGACGGGACGCGCATCGCGTACCTCGCGCCGCACGAAGGGACGCTGTCGGTGTTCGTGCGCACGATCGGCGCGGACGACGACCGCCTCGTCGCCTCCGATCCGAACCGCCCGATCCGCAATGCGTTCTGGGCGCCGGACGGCGCGCGCGTGCTCTACTTGCAGGACGCCAAGGGCGACGAGAACTTCCATCTGTTCGCGGCCGATCCCGACGGCGGCGGCGAACCCGTCGATCTGACGCCGTACGAAGGAACGCTGGTTCAGATTCAGTCGATCGACCTCCACCGGCTCGACGCGATCCTGATCGCGATGAACCGCCGCGATCCGCAATTGTTCGACGTGTACCGGCTCGACCCGCGCACCGGCGAGACCACGCTCGACACGGAAAACCCCGGCGCGATCTCCGCCTTCGCCGACGATGCGCAGATGGTCGTGCGCGCGGGCGTGATCCAGCACGCGGACGCGTCCACGGAGATCGTCGTGCGCGACGCCGCCGGTGCGCCGTGGCGCACGCTCGCGCGGTTCGCCGCCATCGACGGCACGCCCGACGTCGCCGGATACATGCCGGACGGCGCGGCGCTGCTGGTGGTCACGAGCGTGGACGCCAACGCCGCACGGCTCGTGCGCTTCGACATCGCGACCGGCGAACGCGCGGAGGTCGCGGGCGACCCGGAATACGACGTCGCGGAGCTCGTGTTCTCGCCGCGCACCAAAGCGCCGGTCGCGGTATCGATCGTGCGAGAACGCGTCGGCTGGACCGTCCTCGACGCCGCGTACGCCGCCGATTTCGCGGCGCTCGCCGCGCAGGTGCCCGGCGATGTCGGGATCGCGTCGACCGACCGCGAGGATCAGGTGTGGCTCGTGTCCTCGCTCGTCGACGCCGGGTCGCGCTCGTACTGGAGCTACGACCGCCGCACGCGCAAAGCGGCGAAGATCTTCGCGATGCGGCCCGCGCTCGACCGCTACCCGCTCGCCGCGATGACGCCGATCCGCTATTCGGCGCGCGACGGCCTGACGATCCACGGCTACCTCACGACCCCGCCGAACGCCGAGGCGCGCGGGCTTCCCGCGGTGCTCCTGGTCCACGGCGGCCCGTGGGTGCGCGATGGCTGGGGCTACAACGCCTACGTGCAGTGGCTGGCGAACCGCGGCTACGCCGTGCTGCAGCCGAATTTCCGCGGCTCGACGGGCTACGGCAAAGCGCACCTCAACGCGGGCGACCACCAGTGGGCCGGCGCCATGCACACCGATCTGCTCGACGCCAAAGACTGGCTCGTCGCGCAAGGCATCGCCGACCCCGCGCGCGTCGCGATCATGGGCGGCTCGTACGGCGGCTACGCGACGCTCGCCGCGCTCGCGTTCGCACCGGAAGCGTTCGCGTGCGGCGTCGACATCGTCGGCCCGTCGAACCTGAACACGCTGCTCGGCTCGATCCCGCCGTACTGGGAGACGCTGCGCGCGACGTTCACCCAGCGCATGGGCGACAGCGAAGAGTTCCTCGCTTCGCAGTCACCGCTCTTTCGCGCCGAAGAGATCCGCGCGCCGCTGCTGATCGGCCAAGGCGCCAACGACCCGCGCGTGAAGATCGCCGAGTCCGATCAGATCGTCGCGGCGATGCGCCGCAACGGCCAGCCGGTGACGTACGTCGTGTTCGACGACGAAGGCCACGGTTTCGCGCGCCCGCAGAACAACAAGCGCTTCAACGCGGCCGTCGAGGCGTTTCTCGCACGCCACCTCGGCGGCCGCGCGGAGCCCGAAGGCCCGGACGAGTCGATCGAAGCGTACGCGAGGTAGCCGGCGGGCCAAGAACCGCCAAGGGCCGAAAGAACACCCGCAACAGTGCCGGTCCAAAACGCCGCGACCCGGTACGTGGTTCGCAGCACCGACCCGGTTTGGTTCAACTTCTTGGGCGCGCGTCGCCCTCGAGAGGTGAACTTTTGGATCCCCAGCGCGGGACCGGTCGCCGTTGCCCCGGGCACGCCGTGGTTCTATCAGATTCGCGGCACCTCACAAATTATGGGTTGCGGCTTTTTCGCGGCGTACTCGAAGATGCCGCTGCTCATGGCGTGGGAGACGTTCGGCGAAGCGAACGGCGCCGCAACGTATCCCGAGTTCGTCAAAATCATCGCGAAGCTCCGAGACGCGCCGACGTCCGGCATCAGCGAGATCGGCTGCGCTGCGCTGGTCGACCCGATCTACTTTGCGCGGCCGGTCCCGTACACACGGATGTACGGACCGATGGTGAGTCACGACACCCGGGACGTTGAAGGCGCGCGCCTTTGGCAAGCTTTGACCGAAGCGATGCAATCCGCGTTTGCCGTCGCTCCTCGGTCCCCAGATGCTGCCATATCGCAGCTCAGCATCCCGGGCGGCCGCGGTGCGCCGACGCTGATTCGCCCGCGCCTTGGTCAATCGGCGTTTCGAACTGCGGTGCTTGCCGCCTATGAGCATCGATGCGTCGTGACGGGGGAACGTACGCTGCCGGTGCTGCAAGCTGCGCATATTCGGCCGTTCGCGGACGTGAACGAGCATGACGTTCGAAATGGCCTGTTGATGCGAAGCGACCTACACGTGCTTTTCGACGCCGGCCTGGTCACCGTCGATCCGGACCTCCGCTTTCGGGTGAGCCCGAAGATTCGCGAAATGTACGAGAACGGGCGTGATTATTACGCGCTGAACGACCGCAGCATTCGTTCCCCTCGCAGTCACGATCAGCGACCGCTACGCGAGCATCTGGAACATCACAGCTCGGTAATCTTCAAGCCGTGAACGGCGCGCGCGAGTTCGAGATCGTTCCCAATGTCAGCGAGGGGCGCGACGCGAGCGTCATCGACGCGTGCGTCGTTGCCATGGAAGCGAACGGCGTCCGGGTCGTGCACCGCACCAGCGATCCCGTTCACCACCGTAGCGTGATCACCGCGGTCGGCAACGCGTCGCAAACGGTCGCGGCGGCGGTGGCGCTTGCGCGCGTGGCGCACGAGCACATCGATCTGCGCGTGCACCGCGGCGCGCACCCGCGCATCGGTGCGCTCGACGTCCTGCCGTTCGTTCCGCTCCGTGACGCGACGCTCGACGACGCGGTCACGCTCGCGCACCAGGCCGCCGCGCGGATCTGGCGGGAGGTTGGCGTCCCGTCGTATCTATACGGCGCCGCAGCGAGCTCGCCGCACCGCACGCACCTCGCGGACGTGCGG
>DASWRD010000032.1:0-34148 GCA_036403315.1 Candidatus Elarobacter sp. | reverse complement strand
GAGCTCGTCGACGTCCCGCTCCGCGAAGTGCTTCATCACGGCGGCGCGCTGCTCGGGCGGCACGACCGTGTGGACGCGCTCCCGCAGCGCCCCCAGCGTCGCCGCCGCGCGCGCGTAGCGCGCGTCGAACTGCAGCGCGAGCTCGTCCCGGATCCGCTTGGTGAACGACGGCGACAGGCCGCCGGAATCGACGGTCACGGTCAGCGGGCCGGACCGGTGGACCGCCGGCGTGGCGAAGTCACCGCGCTCCGCGCGGGACGCATCGTTCACGAGGACGCCCGCGCCTCGCGCGTCGGCGACCACCGCGGCGTTGGCCGCGTCGTCGTCGGTCGCCGCGAACGCGAGGAAGGCGCCCGCGAGATCGCCGGGCCCGTAACGCCGCGGCTCCCAGCCGATCGCGCCTGCGTCGGCGAGCGCGGCGAGCGGCGGCGTGAGCGTGGGGCTGACGACGACGACGTCCGGCTGCGCGCCGAGCAGTCCGCGAACTTTGCGCTCGGCGACCGCGCCGCCGCCGACGACGACGACGCGCCGGCCGCGAACCGAGAGGGCGACGGGATACACAAGCCCTATCTTCCAGCAGATGCGATCCGTCCCCGCGCGCGCGGCGCTCATCGGCGCGCTCCTCGCCGCGCTCGTCACCCTCCCGGGGCTCGGCATCGGCACGCTGTGGGACAACAGCGAGACCGCGTACGGTGAGGTCGCCCGCGAGATCCTGCTGACGCACGACTGGGTCGTCATGCACCTCAACAGCGCGCCGTGGTTCGTCCAGCCGCCGCTATATTTCTGGATCGCGGCGCTATTCGCGAAGGTGTTCGGCGCGACGGCGTTCGCGCTGCGCCTGCCGTCGGCGCTCGCGACGATCGCGATGGGCGGCGCCGTCGGGTACGCCACGGCGCGCATCGCCGGCGAGCGCGCCGGCATGATCGCGGCGATCGTGCTCTCGACGAGCCTGATGCAAGCCATCGTGGGGCGGCTCGCCATCATGGACGCGCTCCTCGACTTCGCCATTGCGGCCGCGGTGCTGTGGTGGTACCGCGCGTTCGAGCCGTCGGGAGACGCCGTGCGGCGCGACCGCGCGTTCGTGTTCGGGGCGCTCGCGCTCGCCGTCGGCACGCTCGCAAAAGGCCCCGTCGCGCCGGTGATCACCGTGCTGGTCGTCGGCGTGTGGGCGCTGTGGGAGCGGCGGTCCGGCCGGCTCGCGGCGCCCCGCCGCCGTGCGCTGGTGCTCGCCGTGCTCGCGTTCGTCGTCGTCACGCTGCCGTGGTTCGTCGCGCTCGCAGCGCGTGTGGGCCCGGGCGCCGTCGGCGAGCTGATCGGCCACTACACGTTCGGCCGCTACACCGGCGTGATCGAGAACCAGACGGGGCCGATCTGGTACTACCTCCCCGTGGTGATCCTCGGTTTCTTTCCGTGGATCGCGTTCGTGCCGGTCGCGCTCGCCGCCGCGTGGCGCGCGGCGCGGCAGGCCGATGCCGGCTTCGAACGGCTGGCGATCGTGTGGACCGTGGTGCCGTTCGCGTTCTTCAGCTTCGCGAGCACGAAGCTGCCGAACTACGTCGCGCTGATCTTGCCCGCGCTCGCGATCCTCGTCGCATTGTGGTTCGAGCGCGTGCGCGCCGGCGCCGACCGCCGCGCCGCGGTAATCTCCGCCGCGACGATCCCGGTCTTCGTCGGCTGCGTCGCCTTCGCGATCGGCGCGTTCTCGCGCAGCAACCGCCTCGACGTCGACCTCGCCGCGCTCAACGGCCAGCTCGTCGTGCTGGGCGTGACGATGCTCGCGGGCTCCGTCCTGACGGCGGTGGCGATCGCGCGGCGCAGCACCGCCGCGTGGTCGCCCTACGTGCTCGCGCTTACCAGCGGCGCGCTCGTGCTGTTCATCGCGCTCGTCGCGGAGCCGGCCGCGGAGCCGCTCAAGCCGATCCCGCCCATCGCTCGCACCATCGACGCGGGCCGCAAGCCCGGCGACGTCGTCGCGATCGGCGGCGTGAGCGGCGGCAACGGGCTGCTGTTCTACACGAGGCCGCCGGTGCGCGACATCAAGAACAACGCGGGGTTCGTTTCGACGATCTGTCCCGGCGGCGACGCCTGGATCGTCGCGCGCCCGCAGGACGCGCAGCGGCTGGCCGAGCTCGCGCGCTCGTTCCGGCGCACGGCCGAGATCGTGATGCGCACGCCGCTCGCGCAGCACCCGCGCGCGGCGCTGCTGCACGTGGGCGGCGCCGACTGTTCCGGCGGTTGAAAGCGCGGCCGGGTTTAGGCCTTGCCCTTGCGAACGAGGTGACATGAAGACCACACGGTTGATCTCCGCGCTCGCGAGCGCGGCGCTTCTGATCGGCACGGCGCACGCGAGCGCCGCTGGGGCGCAAACCTCGGCGCCGGTGCGAACCGCCGCGCCGCTGACCACGCCGACGAAAGCTCCGACCGACGCGATGACGCCCGTCGCAGGACCGACGAAGGCGCCCGGCGACACGACGACGCCGGCACCGGGCGTGCTCGGCGTGCTCGCGCTCGACGCGCACTCCCTGCGGGCGCAGCGTACGCCCACCGGCTACACGCTGACCGGTCAGGCGCTGGTGAACGACCCCTGCTACGCCGCGCGCTTCGATCCGTCGCCGCTGCGGATCTACCCGCCGCAGTACAACCTGGACCAGTTCCGGCGGCCGGATCGGATGGGCATGCTCTGCATCCAGGTGCTGACCTGGGTCGCCGCGCAGCCTCGCGCCGTCACGAGCGCGAAGCCGCCTAACTCCATCACGGTGCGGACGAAAAACGGTGTGATCCGCGTACCGATCCGCTAGCGGCGCGATCCGCCGTCGGTCGGGCCGGCCGCGGCGAGCGGTGGCGCGATCCGATGGGCCGAACGATGTCTTTGGCGGCCGCGCTTCCGCGGTCGAAAAGGTGGAAGGGTCATGAACTTCATCGATGAGATCGGGCTGGCGGAGCTCGCCGGCATGGAGCCGGTCGCGGAATCCGATCAGTTCGCGATCTATGCGGCCGGCGCGGACACGTATCTGCTGGTGCAGCGGCACAACGGCACACCGTGGACCGCGCTGCGGCTATCGGGCGACGGGATCTTCCGCGTGGGCTCGCTGCTCATCGACGCGATGCGCCACCTCTACCGCGACGTCGCGTCGAACCTCTCCCCGATCGCGCTCGAAGCGAGTGCGAATGCAAGACGCCGCGAGTGAGCGAGGACGCTAAAGCCGCCCCCCTGAGCGCGCGGCGCGCCGCGCGCGGATCGGTGTCGCCCCGACGATTCGGCTGCCCGACGCCGATGGATAAAACGAGCCCGCCGATGTAGCGGGCTCGTTGCTTTCTCGATCGTTTGTCGGCCCCGTTATTTGCCGCCGGCCGCGACTTGGGCTTCCGTTACCGTGCTCGCTTTGTTGCCCCAGGCGTTGCGGATGTAGGTGACCACATCGGCGATCTGCGCGTTCGTGAGATTGCCCTTCCACGGCGGCATCACGCTGTTGTACGTCTGGCCCTTCACGTCGATCTTGCCGTTGAGGCCGTTCAGTACGACACCGATCACCGGCTTTGGATCGCCGGTGACAAACGGGTTGCCCGCCAGCGGCGGGAACTGGCCGGCGATGCCTTCGCCCTTCGCGCCGTGGCAGCCCATGCAGCTGTCGTTGTAGACTTTTGCGCCCGCACCCGCGGTCGCCGGCGTCGTGCCTTTCGCCGTGCTGCCGGTGGTGCTCGCCGTCCCGACAGGACCGGTCTGCAGCGTACCGCTGCTCGCGCCGGCGGCGCTCGCGACGGGCGCGTTCGGGCCGATGATGTTGTGCCCGAGCTGCTGGTTGACCACGTTGGACTGCCCGATGAAGCTGAGCGCGACGGCGGCCACCATCACGAGCGCGGTGCCGCCGAGCACCCACGGGCGCCGCGAAAGCCGGCGTGACGGGTTGCGGTCGACGAACGGCAATACCAGCAGCAGCACGACGAGCAGCGTCGGTCCGATGATCGTCGCGAACAGCGTCGCCAGCTGCACGATCTGCGGCGGGAACGTTCCGACGATGTCGAGCAACGCGTAGAGCGCGAGGAAATACCAGGCCGGGTACGGCACGAACGACTCGTTGTTCGGATCCGCTTTGTCGTCGAGCGGCGCCGGCGAGAACCACGACAGCGCGACGATCAGGACGAACATCGCGAACGACAGCACGGTGTCCATGAACAGCTGCTCCGGCCAGAACCGGCCGGGTTTGAGCTTGGGCGCCTCGTCGATCGGCGGACCGGCGGGGCCGTTCCAGCGGAAGATCGCGAGGTGCATCCCAACCAGGCCGATCAGCAGCGCCGGCACGAGCCACACGTGGATGCCGAAGAACCGGCTGATCGTCATCGTGCCGATCCCGTTACCGTCCTGAAGGAACTGCAGCACGGCGGGCCCGAGCACCGGCGCGTTGCCCGAGATGTTGATCGCGACGCGCGACGCGAGCAGCGCGTTGAGATCCCACGGCAGCAGGTAGCCCGTGAGGCCGAGCACCAGCGTCATGATGAACAGCAGCACGCCGACGACCCACTGCAGCTCGCGCGGCTTCTTGTACGCGCCCCACAGCAGCCCTTGCAGCAAGTGCATCGCCATGAACGCGATCATCGCCGACGCGCCCCAGTAGTGCAGCGACAGCACGAAGTGCCCGAACGGCACTTTCTCCATCAGGTACTTGGTGGATTCCCACGCGGTCGCCGTCGACGGCGAATAATGGAACGTCAGGAAGATACCGGTCGCGATCTGGATGATCATCGCGAACATGGTCGCGCTGCCGAACGCGTACCAGTAGGAGGCGCCGCCCGGAACGTCCTCGGTGAGAAAACCTTTCGTCGCGGTGACGACGCCGGTCCGCTGGTCGAGCCAAGTCAGCATGTCGCCGGAGCCCTATCCGACCTTTTGGACGATGAGCTGCGGCGCGTTGAACTTGTACTCGATCCAGGTGATCTGAACTTTGCCTTGATACTCGCGCAGCGGCAGCGGATCGAGCCCGCGCAGCGCCGGTCCGGCTTCGTGCAGGCCGAGCTCGCTGTATTCCGAGCCGTGGCACGGGCAGATGAACTTGTTGGCTTTCTGGTTCCAGCTGTACTTGCAGCCCAGGTGCGGGCAGATCGGGCTGAACACCACGAAGCCCATGCTGACCACCGGGTACGGCAGCTTGTCGACGCCGGCGAAGAGCTCGGGCCGCGCCTTTTTCATCTGCTCGTCCGTCGCTTTGACGGCCCAGACGAACTGCTCGGTGTCGGTCGCGCCGAGGTATCCGTTCGTCTCGTGCACGTTGAACGTCACCTTGACGGGACCGCTGGTGGCTTTCTTGAACGCCGCGGCCTGTTCGGGCGTCAGCCCCGACCACTGGTCGGCCGTGGCATCCGCCGCCGGGATCAGCGAGCCCAGCAGCGGGATCGTCAGCCCGAGCCCGATCACGCCGCCGAGCGCGACGACCGCGTTCGCCATGAAGACGCGCCGGGTTTGTTCTTCGGGGGTGCCGGGGTCTTTGTACGCCTCTGCGTGAGCCACGCTCTCTCCTCGATAGACAGGGCTGCTATTCCGCCGTTGCCGGCCGCCTACACCGAAGTGTAGGGAACGGCCCCGCAAAACTCGCGTACCTTCGTAGGAGCCGCGAGCGGTCCCCTTCGTAACCGAGACGGCCGCGAACGTGCGCCTGGCTGTGGGTGTTCGCGCTCCGAACGGGAAGAGGTCGCTCGTGAACGACCAGGAGCTGCATCAGCAGATCGAACGCCTCGTGGCCGAGGAGCACAGCCTGCTCGAGAAGGGCGGGACCGTGTCGTCCGGCGAGCGCACGCGCCTCGGCGACATCAACGTCCAGCTCGACCGCCTGTGGGATCTGTTGCGCCAGCGCCGTGCGCGCGAAGAGTTCGGCCAGAACCCCGACGTCGCGCACGAGCGCAGCGCCGAGACGGTCGAGAAATATCTCCAGTAGCCGCGGAGGCTTCGGCTAGAACCGGCGCGGCGGGCCGCTGAAGCGGCGCGGGCGCTTGGGCGGGCGTTCGTCCGCGGGCTCGATCGTGATCGTCTTCTCTTGCAGCACCGTGTTGTTGAGGGCCACGATCGCCGCGTTGGCGTGCTCGGTGCTCGGCACCATCACGTACGCGATGCCCTTGCGGCGACGGGTGCGGCGGTCGCGGGGCAGCGCGACGCTCTCCGGGTCGGCGCCGAACGGCGCGAAGAGCTCCGCGACCTCGGTGCTCGCGACGCCGCGCGCGATACCGCGAATGAGCAGTCGAACCTCGCCGTTCCGTTCCACCCGCCCCGCGTTCCCGGCTCGCGGTCCCGCGTCCTCGGCGGCTCGGTAGGAAATCCTTAACGCGCGCGCTTGCGTGCGAATTTCAGCGCCGTCAGCGTCGCCGACACCGACGCCACCTTGAGGTCCATCAACCCGCGCTCGCGCAGCAGCGCGCGCACGGCCGTCTCGCCCAGCGGCCCGCGGGCGCCTTTCGTATAGACGACCCACATCGGCACGCCGGCTTCGAGCAGCGCGCGCCGTTCGCTCGCGATGCGCGCGAGCTCGTCGCCATCGTCGACGCGCGCGACGATCAGCTCGGCATCGTGCTCGCCGCTTTGCGCGGCGGTCGCGACCGCCGCGGCGAGTGCTTCGTCGTCGAGCGCGCCTTCGACCAGCACGCGCTTTCCCGCGATGCCGAGCTTCGTCGCGACCGACGGGGGAGGCGTCGCGAGCGCGGCGGCCCAGCGCGGCGCGGCCGCGCCGAGGACCAGCGCAACGTCCTCGTCGCCCGAGCGGAAGAACAGCGTGCCGCCGGCCGCGCGCACGTCCTGCAGCGACGCCAGCGGCGCGCTCGCACGGAAAGCGCCGCGCACGATCAACTCCGTCGACTCCAGCAACGCCGTCACGTCGCCACGGCGCGCGCCCCAGCTCGCGGTGCAGCGCGCCTCGCGTCCCATCAGGACGAGCAGCTCACGGACAAGCCCGCGTACTGCGCGGGCGCGGCTCGCGTCCACGCCTCGCGCTCGGGATGTTCGTCGAACGGTGCGCGCAGCACGCCGAGCACGGCGCCGACGACGGAGTCGTCGCCGGACTCGCACGCCGCGATCGCTTCCTGCGCGACCCAGTTGCGCAGCACGTACTTCGGGTTGTCGGCGCGCATCGCGGCGCGCCGCGCGTCGTCGCCGCGCGCATCGTCCGCGACGCGCCGCGCGTAGCGCGCGAACCATGCGAGCGACGACGCGTCCTCGCCCAAGAACGCGAGCGCCTGCGCGTCGGCGTGCGACAGCGCGCGCCAGAAGTTCGTCCAGTCGGCGCGCCGCGCTTCGAGCAGGCGGAACAGCTCGACGACGAGCTCGGCGTCGTCCTCGCGCGCGTCGAGCACGCCGAGCTTCGCGCGCAGCAGTGCCAGCAGCGTTGTGCGGTACGCGTCCTGATACCGCGCGAGCGCCGCATCGAGCGCGTCGCGGTCGATCAGCGACGAGAGTGCCTCGGCCAGCGCGTAGCAGTTCCACAACCCGATCGTCGGCTGGCGGTCGAACGCATACCGCCCGCCCTCGTCGCTGTGGTTGCAGATGAAGCCTGGCTCGTACGCCTCGACGAAACCGTACGGGCCGTAGTCGAGCGTGAGCCCGAGGATCGAGAAGTTGTCGGTGTTCATCACGCCGTGCGCGAAGCCCACGGCTTGCCAGTGCGCCATGAGCGCCGCCGTGCGCTCGACGACGGTCGCGAAAAAACGCGCGTAACGGTCGTCGCCGTCGCCGCATTCGGGATAGAAGCGGTCGATGACGTAATCCGCCAGCGTCTTGATCTCGGCGTGCTGCTTGCGGTAGTGGAAGATCTCGAACGAGCCGAAGCGCACGAACGTCGGCGCCATGCGGATCAGCGTCGCGGCGCGCTCGACGCGCTCGCGCAGCACGGGCTCGTCGCCGGCCGCCATCGCGAGCGCGCGCGTCGTCGGGATGCCGAGCGCGTGCATCGCTTCGCTCGCGAGAAACTCGCGGATCGTCGAGCGGACGACCGCCCGGCCGTCGGCAAACCGCGAGAACGCGGTCAGCCCGCCGCCCTTGATCTGCAGCTCCCAAGGCTGGTCCGTGCGGGTGCGGACCTCGCCGAGCAGGATCGCGCGGCCGTCGCCGAGCTGGCCCGCCCACACGCCGAACTGGTGGCCTCCATACAGCGCGGCGACGGGCTCCATGCCGGGGAGAAGTCCATTTCCGCTGACGACGTCCAGGAACTCGGCGCGCTGCTCCTCGCCCGGCCGCAGATCGATCAGCGCGCCCGCCTCGGGGCTGAACGCGACGAGGCGCGCGCCCGGAATCCCGGTCGGCGTGCGGCGTTCGGAGAACGCGTCGCCCAGCGCGGCGAACGAGTTGGCGAAGGCGAGGTCGTCGAGGGACGTGCCGCGCGGCGGTGCGATGGCCATCGTCCTCATGCAACCCTCACCGCAGCGCGAGTCGTTGCGCGCCGCGGCGTGTTCAGATCTCAGCGAAACGGAGAAGACTGTACGGTATGCGTGGATTCGTCGGCGGCTTCGTGGTCGCGCTGGTGGTGATCGCCCTCGTCGTGTTCGGCGCCGTGAAGACCGGCCGAGTCCCGGCCCGCGCCGACGCGCCGCCGTTCCTCGGGGAGACGTGGGCGGCGCACACCGCGCTCAAAGCGACGACGGCACGCGAAGCGCCGCAGCCGCCGTATCCGTACACGCAGACCGATGCGGACATCGCGACCGGCGCGAAGCTCTACGTGCAGAACTGCGCCGTGTGCCACGGCACCGCGAGCTCGACGCCCAACGCGATATCACGCGGGCTGGGCGTGCGCCCGCCGCAGTTCAACAAGCACGACGTGATGGACGATGCCGAAGGCGAGACGTACTGGAAGATCGAGCACGGCATCCGCTTCACCGGGATGCCGTTCTTCAGCCCCGCACTCGACGAGCAGTCGATCTGGCAGCTCACGTACTTCATGAAACGCACCCCCGAGCATCTCCCCGCCGCCGCAAAGACTATCTGGGAGCATCCGGAGACCGTACCCGCGCCGACGCCGATGCCCGCGATCCCGCAAACACCGGGTCAGGGAAGCACCGGCGGCTAAGATTCCAGTCACAGAAGTAAACGTGCGCATCATGGACAGCGCCCAACGGGCGTTTACATTTTGTACGAGTGCAGGCCGCTGATCCAGATGTTTACGCCGAGGTAGCAGAACACGATCGTCACGAAGCCGAGCACGCTTACGAGCGCCGTCCGCGTGCCGCGCCAGTCGGCGCGCGTGTGCAAGTGCATGTACGCGGCGTACACGATCCACGAGACGAGCGCGGCGGTCTCTTTCGGATCCCACTGCCAGTACGCGCCCCAGGCCTCTTTGGCCCACATCGCACCGGTGATGATGCCGAGCGAGAGCAGCGGGAGCCCGACCGCGATGATGCGGTACTGCATCACGTCGAGCCGCGCCAGCGACGGCAATCCGTCGAGCCAGTGGGCAACGGCGTCACCTGACGCGGCGGCGGCGGCGATGCCGGGCGCGTCGCCCCGAACCGCAGGCGGCGGCAAACCGGCACTGTATGCGCTGACGGCGACGTCGACGTTCGCGCCCGCGGCCGCGCCGACGCCGCGGACGGCCGGCGCGCCGCGGCGAAAACGCTTCTCCGCTTCTGCTTTGAACAAGTAGGTCAGCGACACGCAGAACGCGACCATGAACGATGCGTACGCGGTGATGACGATCGGAACGTGGATCTTGATCCAGTACGACTGCAGGGCGGGGACGGCCGGCATGGAGCCTTCGTTCCAGGTCGTCGCGTAGCCGAACGAGATCGCGGCGATGGCCAGTACGGGTCCGCCGATGAACGACAGATCGTACTTATACGCGAACGCGAGGAAGATTCCGACCGCGCACGCGCTGAACAGCGAGAGCGAACCGTACAGGTTCGTCAGCGGCCAGACGCCCGTCATCCACCACCGCGCGCCCAGCTCGGCGAACTGCGCGGCACAGCCCAGGATCGCGAGCGGCATCCCGATCGTGCGCAGCGCCGGCCGCCGCATGAGAAAGTACGCGAACAGCACGAGCGCCGCCGTGACGTAGGCGGCGATGCCGATCTTGAGCAGCGTCTGGTCGAGGAATTCGCGGGTCGGATCCATGGCGGTTTCCTTTATGCCTCGCTCACCGGCTAGGCTTCTCGCGTGGCGGGCGGCTCAGTGCGGCGCAGCGCGTCGACGATGTCACGGAAGCGGTCTTCGAAGACGTCGTAGCCCTTAACCGTCGTCGCCGCGATGCCGACCTCGGTGCCGCCGCCGTCGGCGGCGCGCGCGAGCACGAACAGCCGTGCCGGCAGAAAATAGAACGAGATGCACAACCCGGCGAGCAGCACGAACGCGCCGAGCCCCACGACGAGGATGCCGGGATCGTTGCGGTACTGGAAGCCCGAGTACAGCACGTAGCGCGCCGCTTCGAGCTTGTAGCCCGCGCCCAGGTCGACGGGGCGTCCCAGCGGCAGCAGCGCCGCGCCGGCGGGCTGCTCGCCGTCGAAGGCCTGCACCACGACGGCGGGATCGTTCGGGCGCGGGT
This sequence comes from Candidatus Elarobacter sp., assembly GCA_036403315.1. Taxonomy (GTDB): domain Bacteria; phylum Vulcanimicrobiota; class Vulcanimicrobiia; order Vulcanimicrobiales; family Vulcanimicrobiaceae; genus Vulcanimicrobium. Next base: position 23,643 of record DASWRD010000032.1, on the reverse strand, counting down.
CGGCGGCGGGCTGACCCGTCGTGCGGTCGATCGTGCCGACGAAGCGCTGGTACTGCAGCGCGCGCGACGTGCCGGGGATCACGAAGCCTTCGCCTTCCTTGAGCGCATGGTCGGGGCCGGGGAGGGCGCGGCCGTCCTTGGTGAGCCGGAAGTCGATCGCGAACCCGTACGTCGCCTGGTAGATCGCGGTGCCGTCCACCTCGTAGGGATGGTTCACGCGAATCTCCGCGGCTTGCGGTTTGCCGTCGCTGCCGGTCACGATCGCGTTCGACACGTAGTCGATCGGCTGATACACCGTGCCCGCTTTGGTTTGGATCGGGTCGATGCGGTAGGCGAAGCGCTTCAGATCGACCTTCACGCCGTTCTCCGGTATCGTCGCCGTCTGACCGCTCAGCACCGCGAACTGGCCGCTGTAGCCTTTCGCCCAGTAGATCGTCGTGCCGATCGCGATGAGCACGAAGCCGACGTGCGCGACGAGCACGCCGCGGCGCGCCCAGTTGTTCTTGTCGGCGAACGTCCACTCGGTGCCGCCGAACTCGCGCTTGCGCACCTGCCAGCCGCGCTCGGCGAAGAACGCGGCGAGCCGCGCGCGCGCGCTGTCGGCGTCGTCCGCCACGCGCACCGTCGCGTGCAGCGGGATCGCGTCGATCTTCACCGGGTTCAGGCGCGGGATGCGCCGCGGGATCACCTTGGTGAACGTCGCCGCCGCCATCGAGCAGAGGATCAGCCCGAGCACGCCGAGGTACGCGGCGCTGTGATAGATGTTGCCGAGGTCGAGCCGCACGATGAGCCGCGCGAGCGACGGCGCGTACGCGCCCGCGTAGAACGCGGCGTCCTTCCCCTGTTCGATCAGGACGCCGATCAGCGTGAGAACGCCCCAGATCGCGAGCAGCGACACGCCGAACGTGACGTTGGCGAACAGCCGGACGGTGTCGTCCCAGCTCTCGCGCAGCCCGCCGAGCGCGCCCGCGCGCGCTACGCCGCTTCCGCTGCCGCTTCGCGCTTCCACCGCTTCTCCATGAACACGATGAGCCAGATCGAGATCTCGAACAGCACGTACATCGGCGCGGCGAGGAGCGTCATCGTGACCGGGCTGCCGTCGGGTGCGAGCACCGCGCCGGCGACGAGCATCCCGAAGCCGATGTACTTGCGGTACTTGCGCAGCAGCGTGCTGTTGATCAAGCCGATGCGCGCGCACAGCAGCATCACGACCGGCGTCTGGAACACGATCGCGAACGCGAGGAACAGCAGCAGGATCAGGTTGATGGTCGGCTCGATGCCGAACGTCGCCTTCGCGACCGTGCCGGTGAGGAAGAGCAGCCCGTTGATCACGCGCGGCAGCACGAGGTAGTGCGCGAACGCGATGCCGGCGGCCGCGAGCAGCAGCGACGGCGCGACGTACCAGTACACCATGCGCCGCGTCTTCGGGTTGACGGCCGGCACGACGAACATCCAGATTTGGTACAGGATCACCGGCAGCCCGAGCACGATCGCGATGTAGATCGACAGCTTGAAGATGGCCCAGATCGCGTCGGCCGGGCCGAACGCGTTCAGCTCGATGCCCGGAAAGTAATATTTGCTCAGGATCGGGATCAGCTGCTGCGCGGGCCACAGGGCCGCGACCGCGATCACGCCGACGGTCACGACGCAGATGAACAGCCGGTTCCGGAGCTCCCGCAGGTGCTCCGTGAACGGCATCTCCTTCTGGTCCCAGTCGATCTGGCGCTCGCGGTCGTCGGACGGCGGCCGCTCAGCGAGCACCCTCAAACCCGCCCTATTCGTGCGGTCGGGCGATGGTCGTCGGGCCGGGCGCGCCCGTCAGCGGATCGGGGACGATGGTCGGCTGCCCGACGCCGTTCACGGCGGTGGCGTTGGCGGCCGCGTCGGCTTCGGCTTTGCGGCGCGCTTCCTCGCGCGCCCGCTCGGCGGCGACGTCGGCCTCCGCCTGCCCGACCATGAACTCTTTCTTGGCTTGGCCGGCGCTGCGGGCGAGCTTCGGCAGCTTGTCCGCGCCGAAGATCAGGATGGCGACCCCGACGACGGCGACGATTTCCATGGGTGCAAACATATGGTCTCCGGTTCAGAGCAGGGCGTCCGCGAGCGCGGCGAGTTCGGTGCGGGCAGGGGCGGTACCCAGCGGTGCGAGCGACTGCTTCGCCCGTTCGACGTACCCCGCGAGGACGGCTTCCGTCTTGGCGAGGCCGCCGTGCGCCGCGATCCCGGCGACGATCCGCGCGACGTCCTCGTGCGCGTCGCTCGCGGCAAAGAAACGTTCGACGGCGGAGCGGAATTCCCGATCTCCGGTTTCGAGCGCGAGCACCAGCGGGACGGTCATCTTGCGTTCGCGCAGGTCGTTGCCGACCGGCTTGCCGAGCGCCGCCTCGTCGGCGGTGAGGTCGAGCAGGTCGTCGCGCATCTGGAACGCGATCCCGTACGCCGTCCCGAAGTCGCGCAGCGCGCGCACCGCGAACGGCGAGCCCCCCGCGGCGAGTACGCCGCACTCCGCGGAAGCGGCGAACAGCGACGCGGTCTTCTTCGTCGCGATCTCCACGTAATCGGCGAGCGACGTGTCGAGATCCGCCAGCGCGCGCAATTGCAGCACCTCGCCGTCGGTGATGTCGGCCAGCGTCGAGCTCAGGACGTTGGGGATCGGGGGCGCGTAGTCGGCGGTGACGTTCTTGAAGATCCAGGCGAACAGATAGTCGCCGGCCAGCACCGAGATACGGTTGCCGAAGTCGACCGCCGTCGCGTTGACGCCGCGGCGCGTCGCCGCGTTGTCGACGACGTCGTCGTGGATCAGCGTCGCGACGTGGATGAGCTCCATGAACGCGGCCAAGCGCAAATGATCGGCTGCGCGGCCGCCGGCCGACTCGGCAGCGAGCAGCGTGAAACGCGGCCGCAGCCGTTTGCCGCCGGCGGCGAGCATGCGCCGCGCGGCTTCGGTAATCAGCTCGTTGGCGGTGCCGAACGAGGTGCGAAAATACTCCTCGACCATCGTGTAGAGGTCGCGCTCGTCGGGCGCCCGCTCGAGCATCACGCCACCCCGACGTGGAGCGCGATCGCGCCGAACCCGAGCCGGATGGTGCGAACGTCTGCAAAGCCCGCCTGGCGGAAGCGGTCGGCGAGGCCGTCGGCGTCGGGGAAGTTCGTCAGCGAGTTGGGCAGGTAGCGGTACGCGGTCTTCGAGCCGCCGACCAGCCCGCCGACCAGCGGCACGACGCCGTAGAAATACAGGCCGAAGAGCCGGCGAACGACGGGGTTGCGCGGCTTGGTGACGTCGAGGTTCACGAAGCGCGCGCCGGGCCGCAGGATGCGGCGCGCTTCGCGCAGCGTCGCGACGACGTCGACGACGTTGCGCAGCGAGAAGCCCATGGTCGCACCGTCGAAGCTCGCGTCGCCGAACGGCAGCCGGGTCACGTCGCCTTCGAGGAAGGTCGCGCGCGCCGCGGGGTCTTCGCGCTTGGCGCGGCCGCGGGCACCGTCGAGCATCGCCGGCGTGAAATCGACGCCGGTGACGTGCAGTGCCGGATCGGTGCGCAGCAGGTGAAAGGCCAGATCGCCGGTGCCGCAGCACAGGTCGGCGACGCGCCCGCCGCGCGGCGCGGCCAGCTCGGCCACGGCGCGGCGGCGCCACGCTTCGTCCACCCCGGCGGTGAGCAGCTTGTTCGCCCGGTCGTAGCGCGGGGCGATCGCCGCGAACATCTCGCGGACGTAGGCGCCTTTCCCGGCTGGGTCCGTGACCATCCCGCCCATCTTAGACTTTATCCGTCAAAGTTCACCTTCGGTGAGCTTTGCCGACGAAAGTCGCGTCCTTCGGGCGCTATCATCGCTAAAACCAGCCGCGGCGGCGGAAGAAGACCACCAGCAAAGCGAGCGTGACCACCTGCGCCCCGATGCCGAGCCACCAGAAGTCGCGGGCGGTCGTGATGTTCCCGACCATCCAGCCGAAGTTCTGGCCGAAGAAGCCCGTGATGTAGGTGAGCGGCAGAAAGATCGTCGCGATCATCGTGAGCTGCTTGGACACCTCGCCTTGGCGGTGCGCTTCCGACGACAGGTGCACGTCCAGCGTGCTGTTGAGCAGGTCGCGGATGGAGTCGACCTGTTCGGTCACGCGCAGCACGTGATCGTAGACGTCACGAAAGTACGCCGTCATCGATGCGTCGAGCTCCGCGACGTCGCCGCGCAGCAGCGGCGCGACGATGTCGCGCATCGGCGCGACGGCATGGCGCAGCCGCACCAGATCGCGCTTGAACCGCAGCACCTCGCGCAGCGTCTCCTGCGGCGCGTTGCGCTTGACGTGCAGCACGCGGTCCTCGAGCTTCACGAGGCGTTCGTCGTACGCGTGCGCGACCGGATGGTAGCCGTCGACGACGGTGTCGACGATGACGTACAGCAGCCCGGTGGAGCTGTGCGGGAGCACGCCCTTCGCGAGCCAGCGGCGCTCGATCTCGTCGAGCGGAAAGACGGGATGCGCGCGGATCGTGACGACGAAGTTCTTCCCCGCGAACACGGCCAGCTCGTGCAGCACGAGCTGCTCCGACTCCAGCGTGGCAGCGTGAAGCACCGCCAGCCAGTACCCGTCGTAGCTCTCGATCTTCGGCCGCTCGTGCACGAGCGCGGCGTCCTCGATCGCGGTGGGATGCAAATTGAACTCGGACTGCAGCAGCGCGAGATCGTCTTGCGTCGGTTCGGCGAGATCGAACCACACGAAGTTGTTCTCGTCGCGCAGAAGATCCGAGATCTCGCTGGGGTCCTTGAGCGCGCGCGCGCTGTCCTTGCCGGTGAAGATCATGCAGCGCGACTCGTGCTCCGTGGAGATCGCGTTCGTCTCGCGCACCGGCCGGTCTTCGCGCGGCAGGATCACGCGGGCACCTGCAGCCCCAGCACGCGCCGCGCGTTCGCATCGGTGCGCGCGATCACCGTCTCGACGCCGACGCCGAGCACGTCGGCCACGACGCGCGCCGTGTCCGCCACGAACGCGACCTCGTTGCGCGCGCCGCGGTGCGGCACGGGTGCAAGATACGGGCAGTCCGTCTCCAGCACGATCGCGTCGAGCCCGGCTTCTTTCACCGCGTCGCGCAGCGCGACGGCGGTCTTGAAGGTCACGACGCCGCCGATCCCGAGGACGAGCCCGAGCTCGCCAGCGAACACGCGCGTTTCGTCCGGCGTGCCGGTGAAGCAGTGCACGATCCCGCGCTGCGTGCGCGGATCGTAGCCGGCGCGCAGCGCGGCGACGAAGTCGCCGTGCGCTTCGCGCTGGTGGAACACGAGCGGCAAACCGCGCTCGCGCGCATACGCGAGCTGTGTCGCGAGCACGGCGCGCTGCACGTCGCGCGGGCTGTGATCGTAGTGGTAGTCCAGGCCGGTCTCGCCGACCGCGACGATGCGCGCGCCGTAGCGCTCGCGCAGCGCGTCGAACGCGGCGGGCAGATCGTCCGGCGCGTCCTTCGCTTCGTGCGGATGGATGCCGATCGTCGCCACGAGGTCGTGGCGCTCAGCGATCTCGCAGGCTCGGCGGCTATCCTCCAGGTCGCAGCCGACCGTGACGACGGCGTCCACGCCGCGGTCGCGCGCTCGCGCGAGCATCGCCTCACGGTCATCGTCGAACGAACGGTCGTGCACGTGGGCGTGCGTGTCGATCATGGTGAATCCTTAGGCTCCCCGTGCAGTTGTTCCCCGAGCGCGACCGGCGCGGTCGCCGGCTCATCGTCGTTGCCCTGATCCTCTCGCTGCTCGTGCACGCCGCCGGCGGCGGCGCGTGGGAGTTCTTCGCGCGGCGCGTCGGGCCGGCGGTGGCCAAGCTGCTGCCGCACCCCAAACCAACGCCGGACGAGTACGTCGCGACGTCCGATGCCATCACGATCGAGAAGCGCACCGTGCCGCGCGCGATGCGCCGCACGCCGCCGCAGCGGCCGCCCAGCCGGCCTCGTCCGCGCCGCGTCGCGCAGGCGCCCGCGCCGCAGCCCATGCCGGTCGCCGTGCCGACGCTGCCGCCGCCGGCCGCGGGCGTACCGACGGCCGAGCCGACGGCGGTTCCCACGTATCGCCCGCAGCGCGGCACGATCCACCATCCGCGCGCCGGCGCGACCGCCGCGCCGCCGCGCGCCGTCGCATTGAACCCGAGGACGACGACGACCGCCACGAAGGCGACGACGGCGACGAGCTCGTCCGCGCGCGGCGCGTTCTCCCCGCAGCAGATGGCGGCGCTCGACGCGCAGTTCAGCAAGACGATCGCGCAGGCGCAGCGCTCGCTCAGCGACGTCCCGCCGCAAACGCGCCGTGCCGCGCGGTCCACCATGAAGCATTACCAGCTCGTGATGGCCGGCTCGCGCGGCGACCTCACGTCGGCGCAAGGCCAGTGCCGCGCGACGCAGACGTGGTACCGCGGCCCCGTCGTGTGGCACTACATGGACTGCGATTTCATCTACACCGACGGTTTCTCCGAGCACGTGCTCATCCCGTGGCCGCAGCAGTTCGCGCGCAACGACGATCCGTCCGATCATCCGTACAAAATGTACCCGGTGGAAGAACCGCCCCCGGGCTGGGTGCTGCCGCGCCCGTTCGCGTTCTCACGCCTCGTCTGCATCTTCTACAAGAACGAGTGCCAGGCGCTCGTGGACCGCGAGCGCGCGAACGGCGACCCGAACTACGCGCCGCCGTGACGGCCTAGGCCGGAACCTCCGCGCGCGGCTCGATGCGCGGGAACAGCGGCGCGCCGGGATTCGTGAGCGTGCCCGCTGCAAGGCGGCCCCACACGAGCTCGTCGGCCCACGCGCGCTCCGGTGTGCCCTCGAGCCCGAGCTGGCGCCAGATCTCGGTCATCTTCGCCGGCATGAACGGGAACAGCAGCACGCTCAGCCAGCGCAGCCCTTCGCATAAATCGTAGAGCAGCGCGTCGAGCTCGGCGCCGCGGTTCTGCTTGTGCAGCTCCCACGGCTTGCGCTCCTCGATCGCGCGGTTGAGCAGCGTGACGAGGTTCCAAATCTCGTCCAGCGCCTCGCGAAAGCGCAGCGCCATCACGTGCTCGCGCACGAGCGCTGGCAAGTCGGCGACGCGCTCCTGCACGATGCCTTCGTTCGGCTCGGGGACGAGGCCGTTGCGGTACTTCTGCAGCATCGCGAGCGAACGGCGCAGCAGGTTGCCCAGATCGTTGCCCAGATCGCTGTTGTGCCGCATGCGCAGCTTTTCGATCGAGATCGAGAAGTCGCTGCCGAACGGCGCTTCCCGCAACAGAAAATAGCGCAGCGAATCGGCGCCGAACTCGTCGCGCATCGCGATCGGGTCCATCGCGTTGCCGAGCGACTTGCCGATCTTCGTGCCGCTGTCGCTGGTGATCCAGCCATGCGCGAACACGCGCTTGGGGATGGGGAGCCCCGCCGACATCAGCATCGCGGGCCAGATGATCGTGTGAAAGCGCGCGATCTCTTTGCCGATCAAGTGCATGCCGGGCCAGAAGCGCGCGTAGAGCCCGTCGGGATCTTCGGGCCAGCCCAGCGCGCTGATGTAGTTGATCAGCGCGTCGTACCACACGTACAGCACGCCGCCGCCCGGCAGCGGGATCCCCCAGTCGAACGACGAGCGCGAGATCGAGAAGTCCTCGAGCCCTTCTTCCAAAATAGCCAGCATCTCGTTGTAGCGCGATTGCGGGCGCAAGAAATCGGGATCGCCGCGAAACAGCTCCAGCAGCGCAGCGTTGTATCGCGACAGCCGGAAGAACCAGTTCTTCTCCGAGAGCCACTGCACCGGGCGGCGGCACTCCGGGTTCGGGCAGCGGCCGTCGACGAGCTTCGCTTCGGGCCAGAACGTCTCGTCGTTGGTGCAGTACCAGCCTTCGTACACGCCTTCGTACACGTCGCCGTTCGCGCGCATGCGGTCGAACAGCGCGAGGCACGCGCGCACGTGGCGCGGCTCGGTCGTGCGGATGAAGTCGTCGAAACGCGCGTCGAACGCGGGCGCGAGCTCGCGCCATCTCGGCGCGAGCGAGTCGACGTATCCTTGCGGCGTCATTCCGGCCGCGGCGGCCGCGTTCGCGACCTTCTGTCCGTGCTCGTCGGTGCCCGTCAGCGAGCGCGCGGGACCGTGCGCGCGCGCGGTCCGCACGAGCGCGTCCGCGGCGATCGACGTGTACGCGTGACCGATGTGCGGCGTCCCGCTGATGTAATAGATCGGCGTGGTGACGTAGAACGAGTCGGCGCTGGAGGGCGGGGGCGGCACCCGGGCCGTTTCGTCACCCCGGCTCGGCCCGGCCTCCGCGCCGCTCGCTGACCCGTGCGTAGAGGTGCCGGCGCTCGCCGTGCCCGGCGCCGGCGAGCCGCTTCGCGACCGCGGAGGTCGTGAGCCCGTCGCCAAGCAGCGCGTCGATCGCGGCGTCGAGGTCGGCCTCCGGGATCGCGGCGGCCGGATCGGCTTCGGCGGCCTGGCCTTCCACCACGAACGCGATCTCGCCGCGGACGGGGTCCGCGATGGCGGCGGCCACCTCGGCCGGCGTGCCGAGGACTTGCTGTTCGTGCAGCTTGCTCAGCTCGCGCACGAGGAACACGCGCCGGTCCGGCGCGACCGCGGCGAGGTCGGCCAGGCTCTCGCGGATGCGGTGCGGCGCCTCGTACCACACGGTCGTGTCGGCGAGCGCGGCCGCGAACGCCGCGCGGCGCTGCTTGCCGGCGCGCGGCGGGAAGCCGGCGAACGCGAACCGCCGCAAGTCGAAGCCCGACAGCACCGCGGCGCACACGAAGGCCGCCGGCCCGGGCAGCACCTCGACCGCGACGCCGCCTTCGCGGGCCGCCGCGATCAGCGCCGAGCCGGGATCGCTGATCCCCGGCGTCCCGGCGTCCGTGACCACCGCGACGGTCTCGGCGCGCGCGCGGTCCAGGATCGCGCTCGTGCTCGTGCGCGCGTTGTGCTCGTGATACGTCCAGATCTCTTTGCCGCCGACGTCGAGCGCGTTGAGCAGCCGCCGCGCGACGCGCGAGTCCTCCGCGACGATCAGCGACGCGTCGCGCAGCGCGTCGATCGCGCGCAGCGTGATGTCGCGGAGGTTGCCGAGCGGCGTCGGTACGAACACGAGCCCCATGTCCTCCTCCGCTTCGCCGTCCCCGGGCCTCGTCCGCCGGATCGAGCTGCGCGGGCACATCCTGGACTCGGGCATCTTCAACCGCGTGCTCGGGATCCTGACCGATCACGAGCGCGCGGAGTACGTGATCGAAGAGTTCGACTCGGGCCAGACCAAGAAAGACCCGTCGTACGCGCGGCTGCGCATCGAAGCGGACGAGGCGGCGTATCTCGACGACGTGCTGGAGCTTTTGCGCGCGGTCGGCGCCGAGGTCGTCGACGAGGGCGACGTCGCGACGGAGCCCGCGCCGGCCGACGGCGTGCTGCCCGACCAGTTCTACGCGACGACCAACTACGCCACCGAAGTGCGCGTGAACGGCATGTGGATGCCCGTCGCCAACCCGGAGATGGACTGCGCGATCGTCATCGACGACGGCGGCGCGCTCACGGTTCCGCCGTCCGACGTGAAAATGAACGACGCGGTGATCGTCGGCCACGCGGGCGTGAAGGTCAGCGTGCCGCAGCGCGAGCGCCGCAAAGCCGTGTTCGAGTTCATGGCCAGCGCGGTGTCGAGCGAGAAGCCGCGCCACGCGCTGCTCGGCGAGATCGCGCGCGAACTGCTCGCGGTGCTGCGGTCGGGAAAACGCGTGCTGCTCGTCGGCGGACCCGCAATCGTGCACACCGGCGCCGGCCCGTACCTCGAAGAGCTGATCCGCGACGGCTACGTCACCGCGCTCTACGCCGGCAACGCGCTCGCGGTGCACGACATGGAGTCGCAGTTCTTCGGCACGTCGCTCGGCGTGAACTTGGAGGACGCGTTCCCCGCGGAAGAAGGCCACGTCCACCACCTGCGCACGGTGAACCGGCTGCGCGCGGTGGGCGGCATCCGCCAAGCGATCGACACGGGCATGCTGCGTGCGGGCGTGATGTACGAGGCGTACCAGAAGAACATCCCCGTCGTGCTGTGCGGCTCGATCCGCGACGACGGCCCGGTGCCCGACGTGATCACCGACGTGATCGAATGCCAGCGCGCGATGCGCAAGTACGTGCCCGAGATCGGGATGGCGCTGCTGGTGTGCACGCTGCTGCACTCGATCGCCGTCGGCAACCTGCTGCCCGCGACGTGCAAGACCGTGAGCGTCGACATCAACCCGGCGTCGGTGACGAAGCTGACGGACCGCGGCTCGCACCAGACGCTGGGCATCGTCATGGACGCGTCGTCGTTCCTGCGCGAGCTGACGCTCGCGATCCAAGCCGCCGAAGCGAACGCGCTGACCGCCGGACCGGGCTAGCCGTGGACCTCGAGAAGCTCGCGCCCGGTCATCGCATCGAGATGTACGTGTCGCCCACGTGCCCGTACTGCGTGCGGGCGCGCGAGCACTTCGACGCGCTCGGCTACCCGTACACGGTCCACGACGCGCAGAACGATCGCGAGCAGCGCGCGACGATGTTCGCGTACACGAACGGCGACCCGACGGTGCCTGCGATCGTCGTCGACGGCGTGTACGTGCAGTCGGGCTGGGGCTCACCGCCCCGCGGTTGAAGCGTCCACTGACGTGCCGGTCGGCACGCTCGAACGATTCGCCTGACCGCCGTGCATCACGAGATGCTCTCCGCAGCGGCCACGCGCGGCAGCGAGAACACGCGATAGCCGATCGCCAGCGCGATGCCGACGAACACGAACGGCAGGATGCCGACGAGGCGCGGGTTCACGCCGATCACCGCGGTCGCGACGAGCGGCGCGATCAAGAACGCGACGCCGTTGAGGCTGTCGCCGACGGACAGGATCGTGCCGCGCTGGCCTTGCGGCGCCGCTTCCGCGATCAGCGCGCCGAGCGCGGGCCGCAGCAGCGCGCTCGACAGCGACCACAGCACCACCCACGCGTACAGCGCGAGCGTCGTCGTGATGAAGAACACCGCGGCGTACGCCGTCACGGCGCAGCACAATCCCGCGACCGCGATGCGCCCTTCGCCGTAGCGGTCGACGAGCCGTCCGATCAATCCGGCTTGCACGCCGATGCTGACAATGCTCGACACGATGAACAGATACGACGTCTGCGCGGGACCGTAGCCCAGCACGCGCTCCGTATACAGCGCGAACACCGTCACCCACGACGTGAACGAGATCCAGAACGTGAACTGCGTAAGCAGCAGCCGCCCGAGCAGCGGCGAGCGCAGCGACGCACGGATCTCCGCCAGCGTCGGCGCGGTCTTCACGACGCCCTTGGATCCGGGCAAGAGCACGAGCGTGAGGATCACCGTGATCAGCTGCAGACCCGCGGCCACCGCGAACGGGACGCGGTAGCCGTACCGCACCAGCACGCCGGCGAGCGCGGGCCCGATCAGAAACCCTGCGCTGAGCGTGGCGCCGATCAGCCCGAAGGCGCGCGCCCGGTTCGCCGGCGTCGTCACGTCGGTCACGTACGCTTGCGTCACGCCGAGCCCGCCGCCGCCGAGCCCTTCGATCGCGCGCGACACGAACACCGTCCACAGCGCGGTACCGGCGGCGAGCAGCGAGAAGCCGAGCAGGCCCGCGACTTGGGCGGCGATCAACACACCCTTGCGCCCGATGCGATCGCTCAAGCGGCCCCAGAACGGTGAAGAAAGAAGCGAGGCGACGGCGACCGTGGAGTAGATTGCGCCCACGGTGGTCGGCGATGCGCCGAAGTGCTCGGCGTAGAAGGGCAGGATCGGGATCAAGATCGTGAAGCCGAGCACGTCGACGAACGTGATCGCCAAAAGGGGCAGCAGCGCTCTCGGCATCCCGGACGCGATGTCGCGCGGCGGCCGCGGTCTCCTCGCCACCCCCGCGGGCGCGGTCGCGTGCGAGCTCGAGCCGGTCGGGCTCGACGGCGGCGGCGCACGGTACGAGCTGCGCGTGACCAACGGAACGCCGGGCGTGCTGGCGGCCTCGGTCACCGCGGTGCGGCTCGACGAGAGCCGTCCCGTCGCCGCGCTGGCCGTCGAGATCCAGCCGCACGCCGCGCTGCGCACCGGCTTCGCGCTCGACGCCACACTCGCTTACGAGCGCGTCACCGCCGAGGTTCGCGGCGACGGCATCCACATGATCGTCGAAGCCCCGGCCCCGCGCGGCGGGCGCAAGCGCCGCCGCTGGATCGGCCCCGCGATGGCGCTCGGTGCCGCGGGGCTGCTCGCCGGCGCGACGCTGATCGGCGTCGCCGCGGGACGGCCACGCGTCGTCGAGGCGACGCTGCTCGACGGCCCCAACGGCGGCACGGTCGCGCGCTGGTCCACGGCCGGGACTGGCTCGCGCGACTACGAGCTCCGCGACGCGCGCGGTGAGGTGGTCGCGCACGGCGCGCTGCCGGCCCCGGCGGGCACGATGACGATCGCGATCCCGGCCGCCGCGAGCCTGCGCATCACCGTGGCCAACGCGTTCGGCAGCGACGCGCGCGACGCGGTCTACGCCCGCGCGACGCCGCCGCCCGCGATTCGCATCGTGGCGACGCCGCCGCCGCGGATCGAGAGCATCGCCATCGACGCGCCGCGCCCCAACGCGCCGCTGACCGTGCGCTATGCGGCCCACGCCCGCGCGCTGCACCTGTCGGTGCTCGACGGCGCCGGCGCCACGTGGTTCGGTACGACGACCGCGTCCGGCCGCGGCTCCGTTCAGATCCCGCCGCCGCCGCCCGGCGCCCGCGAGCCGTACGTGCTGGTCGCCCGGGCCCAAGGCAGCGACGCCCGCGAGGAGACGCGGGTCCCGTTTCCCACCGCGGTGCAGCCGACGGCGTCCGCCTCGCCGTCCGCGTCCCCGGCCGCGCAGGCCGCGGCGGCGCCCACGACCGGCCCCCGGCGCACCGGCGTCCCGTCGGAGCCGTCGGTCCTCGAAGGCGCGGGCGGCGATTCGTTCGCGATCCGGCCCGATCCGGCCATCCGCGCTCAGCCGGTCTTCGTCACCCTGCCGTCGACCGACGGCGCGCGCGTGCAGATCGTCCGCGACCGCGACGGCATCGAGGTCGTCGGGGCCGACCTGCCCCGCGGCGCGCGAACGATGATGCTCATCGCGCCGGCCGAGGCCGGGTCGTATACGATTCGCGTCACGATGCAGCGGGGGCGCGGGCTCGTGTCGCTGGTGCGGCCGCTCCGGTTGCGGCGCTAGCTCAGACCGGCTCCAGCGAAAGCTCGTCGCCGGGCTCGAGGGGGTTCGCCGCGGCGAAGCCGGGGCCGAACTCGGCGACGACGTGGGCGTGCCGCACGCCGACGTGGAGCCGCTGCGGCCGGACGTCGGCATCCACCCGAAGCACGCGGAATTGCCGGTCGAGGAACACGATGTCGAGCGCGGTGCGCATGCCGAGCGTGTGGACGGCGCTGCACTTTTCGAACCACAGCCCTTCCTCCGGCGCGATCGTCCCGCGCGGCAGAAAGCCGACGAGCCGGGTCAGCCAGCCGTCGGCGCGGCGGACCCGCCGGGCCAGGACACGCCCGGTCGTCCGGTTGCGGACGAGCCACATGGTCATGGGCGCCCGTTGCGGCCCGCACCGCCGCGCTTCCCTCGGCTGACGAGAACTTTACCCAAAGGTCCTGGGCCAAAGGTCATAGTTTCCGACGCATAGGGTATGACGCGAGAACTGTGGCCGTGCTGACTCAGGAAGAGCCTGCTTCCGGCGTTTCCTCGAAACGACGATTGCCGAAGCTCGCGCCGGACACGATCCACCGCGAGCGGCTTTCGCTTTGGCTCGCCGACCATGCCGACTTCCCCCTTCGGCTCGTCGCCGCCCCGGCGGGCTGCGGCAAGACGACGGCGCTGGTTCTGTATGCGGCGCGGGCCCGTTTCCCGGCCGCCTACATCTCGTTGTCGGCGGGTGACGGCGCGGCCGCCATCCGCGCGGCGATGTGCGCGGTGCTCGAGATCGCCGCGGTGCCGGACACGGAGAGTTTGCTGCTGGCGCTCGCAGCGCTGGGACGCCGGGAGATCCTCGTCGACGACGCCGACCGCGCGTCCGACGAGGGCCGACACCTGCTGCAGCGGCTCGTCTTCGACGGCCCGGAGAACGTGACGTTCCTGTACGCCGCGCGCACGCGCGAGGTGTTCGAGACCACGCGATTGATCTCGCTGGGCCTCGCCGCGCTCTGCGGCGGCGGGCGGCTCGCGTTCACCCCTGATGAAGCGGCGCGGTTCGTCGAGAGCTCGCGCGTGGTGCGCCGCGACGAGCGTGACGTCGCGCGGCTCGTCATCGATACCGACGGCTGGGCGTTCGCGCTGTGCAGCACCGTGCGGCACGCGGCTTCGGCGGGGCGGATGCTCGACGGCGCGCTCGAGTGCTGGCAGCGCGCGAGCGGCAGCCTCATCAAGGAGTTCGTCGACACCGCGCTCGCCGATCAAGAACCGCCGCTCGCGCAGCGCGCGCGCCGCCTCTTCGACGGCGAAGCGATCGACGACGCGACGCTGGACCGCCTCGAGGCGCGCGGCATGTTCGTGCAGCTCATCGACGGCGTGTGCCGGCCGTACCGCGTGATCTCGCGGCTGGCTCGCGTCACCTCGCCCGCTTCGACGAGCGCGCTGATGCCGTTCGCCGTCGAGCTGTTCGGCGCGCCGCAGGTTCGGTTCGACGGCCAGCGCATCGAGTGGATCCGGCGCCGCGACGGTCAGATCTTCACGTACCTCGCGCTGCGGCCCGACGGCCGCGCCAGCCGCCGCGAGCTGATCCAGGCGTTCTGGCCCGAAGCCGATCCGCTGCTCGGCGCGCAGAGCCTGCGCAGCGCGTGCAGCACGATGCGCCGCGCGCTCGCCGCGGTCGTCGGTCACGGCGCGCTCGCGCACTACGTGTCGTTCGGCGACGACATCGCGCTCAGCCTCGACCTGTTCACGGTGGACGCGCGGCGCGTGCGCGCGCACGTCGCCGATTCCGACGACGCATCGAACCGCGACGATCTTGCCGCCGCTGCGGAGCACGCGTCGGCCGCGCTGCGCATCGTGCGCGGCGCGTTCCTGGACGGCGACGTCTTCCCGGCGCTGGCGGCGTTCGCCGACGAGCTCGCGGACGCGCTCGGCCGGATGGAAGGACGCGCGCCGGCGTCCGATCCTGCGATGCGGAGCGGCGCCACGTAAGCGTCGCGCAAGCGACGTGCACGGAAGCGAGTAGAGTGATGGATCACCCGAAGCTGCCGCCGGACGCAATCGTCCGGCACCACCTCGACGACTGGCTGGACCGCAACGCGGCCCGGCTTTGCGTCGTCGCGGCGCAGCCCGGCTCCGGGAAGACGGTCGCGGCGGCGGCTTGGGCGCGCAACCATCGCAATCCCGTGCGCTGGCTGACGGTCGCGAACGGTGCGACGGCGAGCGAGCTGCAAGCGGTTCTGCCGGCGATCGCGGACGGCGACGCCGTCGTGATCGACGGTGCCGACCGCGCCGCGGCGGGCGGGTGCGCATTTCTCGCGCAGCTCGCGCACGCCGCGTCCACGCGCGTGCGCTTCGTCTACCTGGTACGCAGCACGTCCATGTTCGAGCCCGCCCTGCTGAGCGGCGCCGCTGCGCTGATGGACGCGGCGCTCCTGCGTTTCGACGACCGCGAGATCGAAGGGTTCTGCACCGCGCACGGCGTCGCGTCGACCGCGAAGGAACGCCAGCGTTTCCTGGCGGCGACCGGCGGCTGGGCGTTCGCCGTCGCCGGCACCGTGCGCTACGCGGCCGCGATCGGCGTGAGCCTCGGCACCGCGTATCCGCGCTGGCTCACCACGGCGCGCCCGTTCGTCGCGCAGCTCGTGGACGAAGCGGCGGCCGACGCGCCGCTCGCCGCGACGGCGTTCGACCGCATCGCGCGCGGCGTCGGCGGCGGCACCGACGACCTCTGCGAAGCGGCCGAAGCCGCGTTCTTCGTCGAGCGCAGCGGCGACGCGTACGACGTGAACCCGGTCGTCGCATCGCTGCGCGGCGACGGCCGCGGCTCCGCGCGCTCGGCGCCGGCCGTGCTGCACATGTTCGGGCGGTTCCGCGTGACGATCGGCAACAGCGAGGTGTGCTTCGGCCGCCGCCGCGCGCGCTCGGTGATCCAGTTCCTAGCGGTGCGCGGCGACGGCACCGCGACGCGCGACGAGCTGATGCGCGAGTTCTGGCCCGACATGGAGCGCCGCGCCGCCGCCGACGCGCTGGTCAACACGTGCAGCACCATCCGCCGCGCGATCGCGGAGTGCGTCGGGCGCGATAGCGTCGACGAGTATTTCACCGTGCAGCGGAACACCGTCGCGCTGCGCGCGGGCAACGTCGTCAGCACCGCGAACCGCTTCAGCACGCACGTGAAGATCGCAACGGCGGCCTACTCCCGCGGCGACCTCGATGCCGCGGTGGCGCACTGGTCGGCCGCGCTGCGGCTGCACTCGGCGCCGCTGCTGTCGGGCGAACCGCCCGCCTCGTGGATCGCGGCGGCGCAGCGCGAGTTCGACGACGCCGCGCGCAACGCGGTGCACCTGCTCGCGACGGTTCCGCCGTCGATCGCCGCTCACGCCGTTCGCGAGCTGACCGCGTAGAGCAGCGTCGACAGCGAGTCCTCGAACCACAACAGATCGCCGACGAGCACGTCGGTGCGCGCGAAGAAGCCGTCGCTCATCGCAAGCACCGAGTCGGTGTCGCGGCACCACAGAATCCGTTGTCCCGGCGCGACGCGGTGCTCGAGCCGCACGACGCACAGCTCGCGGTCGAGGAAGATGAGGTCGGTGCGCAAGCGCGTGCCGAGCCGGCGAAACGCGTCGTTGTTGTCGAACCACAGCCCGCCGTCTTCGGGCGGCCGGCGGCGCGGCAGCAGCGCCGCGATCGGACGCGGCGGCGTGCGCACCAGCTCGACACGGTCGGACAGGATCTCGCTCGTCGAACGGTTGTACAGCACGCCCACGGTTAGAACCCCGGGATCCCGAACGCGAGCGGCAGCGCGATCGACGACGCAAGATACGGCGCGAAGGCGACGGGCTGATGCGACACTTTGCGTATCCGCGCGACCACGACCGCCGCGAGGCAGCCGATGGCGAACGCCATGAGCGCGTGCTGCATCCCGATCAGCGGGCCGCCGAGCATCGCGAGCTTGACGTCGCCCCAGCCCAGGCCGAGGCCGCCCGACCGCCAGGCGAGGAACGCGAACGGCACGGCCGGCACGACGGCGGCGATGAGCACTTCGTAATGGCCGGCCAGCGCGGCGGCCAGCAAGATTGCGCCGAGCGGCACGATCGTGAACATGTCGGGGATGATGCCGCGCACCACGTCCGACGCCCAGATCGCCGTCAGCAGCCCGCACGCCAGCCACGCGATCGCGAGTGCGGGCAGCGGCAGCCCGCGGAACGCGATGGCCGCGCCCATCACTGCGGCGCCGATGACGAGGAGGCGCTGCGGAACGACGCCGGGCGGCGGTCCGCCGGCGGGTGATTCCGCGATCGTTCCGCACACGCTGCGAGCCGCGGCGAGGCCGAGCGCCGACGCGCCGGCGAACGCGACCATAGCGAGCAAGATGATGATCATTGGTTCAGCAACTGCGCGGCGACGGGGCCGAAGATCATCACGAGCAGCGCCGGCAGCATGAAGAACGCCATCGGCACGACCATCTTGACCGGGATCTTCGCCGCCAGCTCCTCCGCGCGCGCGATCCGTCGGTTGCGCGTCTCCTCGGCAAGCTCGTCGAGCAGGTGCGCGATGTTCCCGCCGAGGCGTTCCGTCTGCACGAGCGCCGTCACCAGCGAGCTGAGGTCGATGTGCTTGACGCGGCGCGCCATCGCGGTCAGCGCATCCGTGCGCGACATCCCGACGCGAATGTCGGACAGCGTCATGCGGAACTCGTCGGCGAGCGCGCCTTGCATCCGGGTCACCGCGATGGCCAGGGCACCGTTGAGCGCGGTGCCCGCCTCGACCGTCGTCGACACGATGTCCAGGAAGTCGGGGAGCCGCCGCGCGATCTCCGACTTGCGCCGGCGCGAGGCGGAGTCGAGCACGAACGACGGCAGGACGAAGCCGAACGCCAAGCCGCCGCCGCTCATGAGTCCCATCGTGACGAGCGTCAGGTGGTTGAGCTGCCCGAACAGCGCGAGCAGCGCGCCCAGACCGATCGCGAGGCTGATCCGCCACATCGTGAAGGAGACGATCGTCGTGGAGTACCAGCCCGCTTCCGCGAAGCGCGTGCTGAGCGCGGCGCGTTCCTTCTCGTCGACGAGCGAACGCACGATCTTGCCGCCGCGCTGGTTGTCGTCCGCCGGCGCGCGCTCGAGCTCGGCGAGCCGGCGCTCCATGTCGTCGCCACGGTCGAGCAGCGCGAAACCGAGGCCGAACAGCGCGCCCGTGGTGAGGATCGCGATGACGAGCACGATGCCCATCAGACGTCGAGCCTCATCATCGCTTTGACCAAGCCCGCTCCGACCAATTCGAGCACTACGAACAGCGTGAGGCTCAAGTGCCCGATCGGCGTGGTGAACATCGCCTCGCGCATCGGCGGCTGCGTCGCCATGATGAACACGCCCAGGCCGACGGGCAGCACGGCGATGACCCAGCCGCTCGCGCGCGCCTCGCCGGTGAGCGACCGCACCTTGCGCTGGATGCTGCGGCGCGCTTTGATCGTGCCGGCGAGGTGGTCGAGAATCTTCGCGAGGTTGCCGCCGGTCTTCGTCGAGATGTCGATCGCGTCGACGAACATCTGCAGCTCGTCGCTGGGCACGCGGCGCACGAGGTCGTCGAGCGCGACGTCCATCGGCACGCCGATGCTGGCGCGCGCGACGACGCGCGCGAACTCCGTGCGCGCGGGCTCCGGCGACTCGTCGATGACGAGCGCGATCGCTTGGCGCAAGCTCAGACCGACTCGCAAGCCGCTGGAGATCAGCCGCAGCACCAGCTCGAGCTGCTCGTTGAACGCCTTGAGACGCTTTGAGACCTTGGAACGGATCCAGGTGCGAAACCCGAACGCCGCGATCGCGAACGCGATCGGAACGTAGAGCGCCGCGTTGAGCAGGTCAGCGTGCAGCACGACGATCATGCCGAACCACATCAGCCCCGAGGCCACGGCGATGATGGCGCCGATCCGCTGGGCGGAGAGGCCGATGTCGGCGCGCTCGATGTCGACGCCGAACCCGCCGGCAAACTTCTCGAGCCCGCGTTCGACGCGGTCCCACGTCGCGATCACGCTGAGACCGATCGTCCCGATGACGCCGAGGACGATCGCGTACGGTGCGAGGACGGCTACCATGAGGCGACCCGCTCCATCTCGGACAGATTGCGGACGTCGTACGTGATGCCGTACTCCTGGAACTTCTTGAGGCACGACGGCTGGACGCCGGTGAACACGAACGCGCCGCGCACCTTGTTCTCCTTGTCGATCCCGCGCTGGTCGTAGCGCGCGATCTCCTGCGTCGTCACGACGTCGCCTTCGAGCCCGACGACCTCGCACACGTTCGTCACCTTGCGCGAGCCGTCGCGCAGGCGGTTGAGCTGGATGATCAAGTCGACCGCGCCCGCGAGCTGCTCGCGGATCGCGCGCACCGGCAGATCGTAGCCCGCCATCAGCACCATCGTCTCGATGCGCGAGAGCGCGTCGCGCGCGCTGTTCGCGTGAACGGTCGTGAGCGAACCGTCATGGCCCGTGTTCATGGCCTGCAGCATGTCGAGCGCTTCGCCGCCGCGGCACTCGCCGACGATGATGCGGTCGGGCCGCATGCGCAGCGCGTTGCGCACGAGGTCGCGGATGCGAACCTCGCCGGCGCCCTGGATGTTCGGCGGCCGTGCCTCGAGGCGCACGACGTGCTCCTGCACCAGCGACAGCTCGGCGGCGTCTTCGATGGTCACGATGCGCTCGTGGCTGGGCAGATAGCTGGAAAGAACGTTGAGGAACGTCGTCTTACCGGAGCCCGTGCCGCCGGCGACAACGATGTTCAGGCGCGCCTCGACGCAGGCGCGCAGGAAGTCGAGCAGCTCGGGCGCGCACGCGCCTAGGCCCAGAATGTCTTGCGCCGTGATGCGGCGCGTGCCGAACCGGCGAATGGTGAGGACCGCGCCGTTGAGCGCGAGCGGTTCGACGATCGCGTTGACGCGGGAGCCGTCCGCTAGCCGTGCGTCGACCATCGGCGCGGACTCGTCGACGCGGCGGCCGAGCGGCGCGATGATGCGCTCGATCGTCGCGCGCAAGTGCTTGTCGCTGCTGAATCGCTTCGCGGTGGGCTCGATGCGGCCGTTGCGCTCGATGTAGATCTTGTTCGGCCCGTTGACCATGATCTCGGACACGTCGGGCAGCCGCAGCAAGTCTTCGAGCGGGCCCAGGCCGACGGCTTCGTCGACGATCTCGAGCTTGAGGCGGGCGCACTCTTCCGCGGAGCCCGCGTCGTCGCGGCCGAGCAGCAGCTCGCCGACGACGGAGTCGACGTGCGCGCGCAGCTCTTGGATCTTCGAGAGCTCGTCGGTCGCGCGGCTCATCTTCGACGGGTCGATGCGGCGCATCAGCTCGTCGTGGATCTCGGACTTGAGCGTGTCGTACTTCGTGTAATCGTGCGCGGCGGCGGACGGCGGCGGCGTGAACTGCGGCGCAGCGGACGTAGCGGACGACGCGGACTTGATCGGCACGACCTTCGGGTCCAGCGGCCGGCGCGGGCCCAGCCGGCGGTCGCCGACGGGCGCCTGCGACGACGCGGACAGCGTGAGCGGCTCGGCCTGCGTCGACGGCGTCGCGATGAGCTCGACGAACATCTCGATCGCGCGCTCGTGCTTGCGATCGCCCAGCGGCGGAACTTCGACGGCGACGCGGCGGCCGAGCGCGGATTCGACGCGGCTTCGCGGGAGCGCGTTGCGCGGGTCGCGCGTCACGCACACGATGTCGAGCCGGTCCGGCGGGATGCCGAAGCGCTGGAACTCCAGCTGGGTGACGCGCGCGCTCGTGATGCCGAGGATCGACGGCTCGACGATCATGATGAAGCGGCCGCCCTGCATGACGAACGGCCGGACCGCGGCGGCGAACGGCTGGGGCGCGTCCACGATGATGATCGACTTGCGCGCCGCGAGGTCTTCCGCGACGGACTGCACGTCGGAGGGCTTGATGGTGAAACCGCCGTGAAGCGTCGCGGTGATCTCGACGATCGTCGTGCGACCTTCCTCGATGATCGCCATGTTCGGAGTCGTGCGCGCCGCGTCGAGCGCGCGGACCTTGTCCAGCAGCACCGCGGTGGCGCGCCGGCCGACGAGATCGCCGTCGACAATCGCGACGTCGATCCGTTTGCCGAGGCTCGTGACGGCCTCGACGCAGAGGCTCGTTGCGCCGGCCCCGCCTTTGGAGCCGACGACGATCGCGACGTTGGATTTCATCGGATGACCTTGTCGCCCTGGATGATCTGAGGGCCGGTGTAGCGCGGCGCGGCGGGCTTGGCGGCGGGCGCCGGCGGCGCGGCCGCGGGTGCCGCGGCGGCGGGTGCCGCCGGAGCTGCCTGCGCGACGCGCGGCGGCTGTGCGGCGGCGGGCTGCATGAGGTCGAGCTTCTCCCCGGCCGTCGGCCGGCGCGAGCCGTCGCTCGGCGCGCGCAGCGCGAGCCGCAGCGTGGCGTTGAGGTCGACCAGCGTCAGCAGCTTCGCTTGATCCGGCGTCACGGCGAGCGATGCGGTTTGGAAGCCGCTCTCCGGCGCGGGCGTCGCGCCTTGCGGCGTCTCGAGGGCGGTCCCCATCGCGAGCACCGCGACGTCGCGCAAGATCGTGGCGGCCTTGGGCTGGCTGTTCGCGCGCGGCGGCGTGACCGCGATGACGTCGACGTGGTCGCCCGGCTGGATGAGGTTGCCGACGCCCTTGACGCGGTCGAGCGCGATCGCGACGGCGCGCATGCCGCGCGGGACGCGCATGACGAGGGTCGTAGCGGCGACCGTCGTGATCTTGGACGCGGAGATGCTGCCGCCGGCCGGCACGGACACCGCGGCGATGCGCCCGACGACGCTGGCGGGATCGCCGATCGAATCGGGTTCGATCGCGTCGCCCGGCCGCATCACGGTCGCGACCATGTCGGCTTTGATCGGCACGTGCGCGACGATGTCGCGCGCGGCGATCACCACGCGGCGCGGAGCGACGACCGCGCTCTGGTGGCGGCCCACCGACGTGAGGTAGTTGAAGGTCAGCAGGCCGGTCCCCATAGCCAGGACCGCCGCGATCAGAAGGGTGGTTGTGCGGCGGTCTAGCCGCGGACGAGCTGTAACCACGGTGCGATGGTCTCCGAAGCGAGCAGGTAGAGGGCGCCGGTCAGGATCGCGAGCGCGTACGGCAATCTGCTGCGCTCGGGTTCGAGGATGACGCCGCGGCCGAGGCCGCCGACGTAGGCTGCGGTCGCGAGCTGCATCAAGGCGAAGTGCAGTCGTCGCGCGCGGGCGAGCTCGATCACCGCGAGGATCCCGCCGGCGACCGACGTGATCAGGAGCAGCGAGACGAGTCCGGGCCAACCGGCGCAGACCGCGCCGGCCGCGAGCAGCTTGACGTCACCGCCGCCGATCCATCCGCGCGAGAACGGGATCGTCCCGGCGGCGAGGAGCGCGGCGTACGTCGCCAGCATGACGGCGAACCAAAGCCCGCCGTGCGCGCAGCTCAGGACGAGCGCGGCGCCGGCGAGGCCGAACGTGAGCACGTTCGAGATTCGCCGCCGCGCCAAGTCCGTGTACGCTGCCACGAGCGAGACGGCGACCAGCATGATCGTTGCGATCAGGGTCTCGCTCGCCATGCCGGCTGCTACTTTCCGACGCCGCCGTTGGCTGTGTCGACGCTGCTCTTGACGGTGCCGAAGAGCGTGTTGATGCTGGCGCCGAGCTTGCCGATGATCACGATCGCGACGCCGGCGATGAGCGCGACGACGAGCGAGTACTCGACGAGGGTGGCGCCCTCATCGTTACGGAGCATGGAGCGAAAAGCGTTGAGCACGAGACGAGTCCTTTCGTGGACGTGGTTGAGGTGTGGGTGACCGGTGACGCGTCGGCGTCAGGGTGGTGGCTGCAGCGCGGGAAGTATTCCGCTGAAGATCCCCGCGACGTCCTTGCCGATCGCGGTGAGAACGGCGATCGCCACGGCGGCGATCAGCATGACGACGAGCGAGTACTCGACCAGCGTCGCACCGCGTTCGTTTTCCGCCAAGTTTCGGATGGGTTTGAACACACGATACGTCCGGTTATTGCGGGAGCTTGTCGAGTGGTGAGGTCACCGCCGGGCTCGTCGCCTTGAGGACGACGCGCGCGCTCGATGGCTTCACTCCGGTCACGGAGCTGACGGTCGCGATCACGACCGTGTCTCGGGGCGGGGCCGACGAGATTCCGATGTCGGCCGCGTAGGAACCGTCCGGCTTGACGCGCGTCGCGACGCGGGAGAGCACGACGACCGGAAGGTCGCGCGATATCTCCGCCGTGAGCGTGACGTAGACGGGTGCGTCAGCCGGGCCGCGACCGCGAACCGCGATCGCGTCCCGGCCGGCGACCTGCCGGGCCTCCACCGAAAGGCTTCCGGTTACCGCCGCCGTTTGCGTGGGCGGTGCGATCGGCGGCGGTGGTACCGGAAACGCTTGCGCGAGCCGGCGCAGATTGGCTGCGACGACCTGACTGACGACAAGATCCGTCCCGTCGTAGTACGGTGCGCTGTCGGCTGAGATGACGCGGTCGCCGACGCGG
>DASWRD010000031.1:0-25053 GCA_036403315.1 Candidatus Elarobacter sp. | reverse complement strand
CAGCCTTCATCCACGCGATGTCCTTGCGGCCGCTCGCGTCGATGGGCTCGCCGCGGTAGAACGCGTCGCGCTTGAACGCGGGGTGCTCGCGGCGCAGGCGCAGCATCATCTTCACGAACTCTTCGAGCGCGAGGTCGCGCGGCTTCCACTGCGTCCAGTCGACCCACGAGATCTCGTTGTCCTGACAGTACGCGTTGTTGTTGCCGCGCTGCGTGCGCCCGTGCTCGTCGCCGCCGAGCAGCAGCGGGACGCCCAGCGACAGGAGCAACGTCGCGATGAAGTTGCGCTTCTGCCGTTCGCGCAGGTTGACGATCTCCGGGTCGTCGGTCGGCCCTTCGACGCCGCAGTTCCAGCTCAAGTTGTCGTCGGTGCCGTCGCGGTTGTCTTCGTGGTTGGCTTCGTTGTGCTTGTGGTCGTACGACACGAGGTCGGTGAGCGTGAAGCCGTCGTGCACGGTGATGCAGTTGACGCTCGCGCGCGGGCGGCGACCGTTGTGCGCGAACAGGTCCGACGAGCCGGCCAGCCGTGACGCGAGCTCCGCCGTAACCCCGGTGTCGCCCCGCCAGAAGCGTCGCACGACGTCGCGATATTTCCCGTTCCACTCCGACCAGCCCGGCGGAAAGTTGCCGAGCTGGTAACCGCCCAGGCCGGTGTCCCACGGCTCGGCGACCATCTTGACGCGCGACAGCACCGGGTCTTGCTGGATCGCCTTGAAGAACGCGGCGTCGCGGCGGTAGCCGTTGTCCTCGCGCGCGAGCGCCGGCGCCAGGTCGAACCGGAAGCCGTCGACGTGCATCTCGTCGACCCAGTAGCGAAGCGAGTCCATCACCATCTGCAGCACGCGCGGGTGGCGCAGGTCGAGCGTGTTGCCCGTGCCGGTGGCGTCGTCGTAGTATCGCCGGTCTTCGGCGAGCCGGTAGTACGAGGCGTTGTCGATCCCTTTGAACGAGAAGGTGGGGCCGAGATGATTCCCTTCCGCGGTGTGGTTGTACACGACGTCCAGAACGACTTCGATCCCCGCCTCGTGCAGGTGCTTGACCATCGTCTTGAACTCGTTGGGATCGCCTTGCAGATAGCGCGGTTCGGGCGCGAAGAACCCGATCGAGTTGTAGCCCCAGTAGTTGCGCAGCTTGTGCTCGACGAGCCGCCGGTCGTCGACGAACGCCTGCACCGGCAGCAGCTCGAGCGTGGTGACGCCGAGCTGCTCGAGGTAGGCGATGATCGCCGGCGCCGCGAGCCCCGCGAACGTCCCGCGCAGCGCGGGCTGCACGCGCGGGTGCTGCACGGTGAACCCTTTGACGTGCACCTCGTAGAACACGGTGTCCGTCCACGGCACCGCCGGGCGGTGATCTTGCCCCCACGTGAACGCGCTCTCGACGACGACGCATTTGGGCATCGCGCTCGCGTTGTCGCGCCGGTCGAACGACAGGTCCTCGCGCTGCGCGCCGATGCGATAGCCGTAGTGCGCGTCGGTCCAGCGCAGCTTGCCGGCCAGCGCCTTCGCGTAGGGGTCGAGCAGCAGCTTGTGGTGGTTGAAGCGGTGCCCGCGCTCGGGCTCGTACGGGCCGTAGACGCGATAGCCGTACAGCATCCCCGGTCGCGCGTCGGGCAAGTAGCCGTGCCACACCTCATCGGTGTACTCGGGCAGCGCGATGCGGCCGAGCTCGCGCCGGCCGCGCGCGTCGAACGCGCACAATTCGACCCGTTCCGCGTTCGCGCTGAACAGCGCGAAGTTCACGCCTTTGCCGTCCCACGTCGCGCCCAGCGGATACGGCAGCCCGGGCTCGACGCGCGGCCGCGGCGCGATCACGCGGAGGGTGACTTCGTCATGGCGCGAGCCAGATCGTCGAAAGCGGCGGCAGCGTCAGGGAAACGGAGAACGGGCGCCCGTGCACAGGCCTGTCGGTCGCGGTCACGGAGCCCCCGTTACCCACGTTCGATCCGCCGTACGCGGACGCGTCCGTGTTGAGCAGCTCGGCGTAGCGCGCGCGGCGCGGCACGCCGACGCGGTACGCGTCGTGCCGCACGCCGCTGAAGTTGCACACGCACACGACGTGCCCGTCGCGCGCCGCGTCCCAGCGGATGAACGCGAGCACGGCATTGCGCGCGTCGTCGTACGCGATCCACTCAAACCCCGCGGGCTCGCAGTCGAGCTCATGGAGCGCACCGTGCTCGCGCGCGATGCGGTTGAGGTCGCGCACGAGGCGCTGCACGCCGGCGTGGTGCCCGTGCACCACGTGCCAGTCCAGCGACGCTTGCGCGCGCCACTCACCGCGCTGCGCGAACTCGCCGCCTGCGAACAAAAGCTTCTTGCCCGGATGCGCCCACATCAGCGCGTACAGCTCGCGCAGGCCCGCGAACTGCTGGTGGTCGTTGCCCGGCATGCGCCCCAGCAGCGAGCGCTTTCCGTGCACGACCTCGTCGTGCGAGAGCGGCAGCACGAAGTTCTCGCTGAACGCGTAGACGAGGCCGAAGGTGATCTCGTTCATGTGGTGGCCGCGATATAGCGGATCGCGCTCGAAGAACCGCAGCGTGTCGTGCATCCAGCCCATGTTCCATTTGTAGCCGAAGCCCAGCCCGCCGGCGTCGACCGGCATCGTGACGTTCGGCCACGCGGTCGACTCCTCGGCGAACGTCGCGATGCCCGGCACCTCGCCGTACACCGTCGCGTTGAGGCGCTGCAGAAACGCGACGGCTTCGAGGTTCTCGCGCCCGCCGTAGCGGTTCGGGATCCACTCGCCGGCCTTGCGCGAGTAGTCGCGGTACAGGATCGACGCGACCGCGTCGACGCGCAAGCCGTCGACGTGGAACTCACGCAGCCAGTACAGCGCCGACGCGATGAGAAAGTTCGCCACCTCGTTGCGCGCGAGGTTGAACACGTACGTGCCCCACTCGGCGTGAAAACCTTCGCGCGGGTCGGCGTGCTCGTAGAGCGGCGTGCCGTCGAACGTGCCCAGCCCGTGCGCGTCGGTCGGGAAATGGCCCGGGATCCAGTCGAGGATCACGGCGATCCCCGCGCGGTGCGCGGCGTCGACGAACGCGCGAAAGTCGTCCGGCGTGCCGAACCGGCTCGTCGGCGCGAACCAGCCCGTGGTCTGATAGCCCCAGCTCAAGTCGTACGGGTGCTCGGTGACGGGCAGCAGCTCGACGTGCGTGAAACCGTGCTCCGCGGCGTACGGGATCAACTGTTCCGCCAGCTCGCGATACGTCATGAAGCGATCGCCCTGATCGGGGACGCGCTTCCACGAGCCGAGGTGCACTTCGTAGATGTGGATCGGTGCGTCGCGGCGCTGCTTCCCGCCGCGGACCTTCAGCCAGTCTTCGTCGGACCACGAGAACGCGGACGGCGCGACGACCACCGACGCGTTCGCCGGCCGCATCTCGCTGCGAAACGCGAACGGGTCGGCGCGCAGCGGCAGCAGCTCGCCGCTGGGCCCGAGGAGCTCGTACTTGTAGCGCGCGCCCGGCTCGACGCCCGGCACGAACAGCTCCCACACGCCGGCCTCGCGGCGCAACCGCATCGGGTGCACGCGGCCGTCCCAGCCGTTCCAGTCGCCGACGACGCTGGCGCGCGACGCGTTGGGCGCCCACACCGCGAAGCGCGTGCCGCGCACGCCGTCCACGACGTCCGGATGCGCGCCGAGCACGCGGTAGAGCTCGAGATGATTGCCCTGCCCGAACAGCCACGCATCGAGCTCGCCGAGCAGCGGCGCAAACCGGTACGGGTCGTCGCTGGTGCGCGTCTTGCCGCGGGCGTCGGTGACACGCAAACTGTAGCGCGCCGGTTTCTCGACGAGATACGCCTCGAAGAGCCCGCCCTCGCCGACGGGCTCCGCCTCCGCGAGGACGCGGTCGTTCTCGTCGACGACGGCGACGGCGCGCGCGCCCGGCACGAACGCGCGCACGACGGTGCCCGCGCCGAGCTCGTGCGGTCCGAGCACCGCGAACGGATCGCCTTCGCGACCGTGCTCGACCGCAGCGAGCCGGTCCGGCGCGATCACGCGCAGCGTGACCCCGTCATAGCAGCAGCCGGGCGAGCGAAGGGAGCCCTTCGGCGAAGGTCGGGTGGATGTGGACCGACCGCTCGAGGACGCGCCACGTCGAGCCGGCTTCCATGTGCGCGATGATCACATGGATCAATTCCCCGGCTTCGTACCCGGCGAACGTGGCGCCCAGGATCGCATCGGTCTGCGGATCGACGACCAGGCGGAAGAAGCCGTCTTCGAGCCCCCATTCGGGCCCGCGCGCGACGTCGCTGAGCTGCAGCGTGACGACGCGGTGCGCCCTACTGCGCTGCTCCGCCTCATCGGCGGTGATCCCGGCCCGGCCGATCTGCGGCTCCGTGTACATCGCGTAACCGAGCGTGCGGTCGGAGCGAGTGCGCGATCCATCGCCGCCGATGATCGCGCGAAGCCGGCGAAAATCTTCCCACGCGACGTGCGTGAACTGCGGCTGTGCCGCGACGTCGCCCAGCGCGTAGTGGTTCGCGACCGACGTTTGGAGACGCTCGTCGCACGCGACGAAGCCGTGCTCGTCGAGCGCGATGCCGGCGCGGTCTTTGGTGCCGTCGGGGATGTTCGGGCGGCGTCCGACTGCGACGAGCAAACCGTCGGCGGTCAGGGCGGTTCCGTCGTCGAGCGTGACGGTGAACGTGCCCGCATCGTACGCGACCTTGATCGCACGATGATCGAGCAGCACGCGGATGCCGTCGCGCTCGAACGATTTCGTGAGCACGCTGCACACGTCGAGCTCTTCGCGCGCGAGGATGCGGTCGTCGGGCGACACGAGCGTGACCTCGCTGCCGAGCCGCGCGGCGCCCTGCCCGAGCTCGAGCCCGACGTAACCCGCGCCGAGGACGATCAGCTTTTGCGGCAGCGCGGTTTGGAGAAAGAAGTTCTCGTTGGTGAGATACGGCGTCCCGGCGAGCCCATCCAGCGGCGGAACGTTCGCTCGCGTGCCGGTATCGAGCACGACGACGCCGGCTTCGTAGGTATTTCCGTCCGCGCGCAGCACGTGCGGCGCATCGAACGACGCCTCGGCGCGCACGAGCTCGCAGGAGCTGTTCTTGAAGTGGTCCTCGACGCCGGACCGCCACTCGCCGATGGTGCGCCGCACGCGGTCCATGACCGCCGGCACGTCGACCCGCACGTCGCAGTGCACGTGCACGTCGCTCGCGCGCCGCGCGCGCCCGGCCATATGCGCCGACGCGAGAAACGCCTTTGACGGCGTGCACCCGACGTTGACGCAGCACCCGCCGAGATCGGCGCGCTCGAAGAGGACGACCCGCTTGCCGCGCTTGGCAAAATCAAGCGCAAGCGGAACCCCTCCTTGCCCGGACCCGACGACGGCGAGATCGTAACGCACCGGGCCTGTTTCGGCCGCCCGGTCACCCTGAGCCTGTCGCTGTCAGCCCTAGCTGCACCATCTCGCCGAAGGCGCGCGTCCTAATTCACGTTGAGGAGTGCTGCGACGTCCAGCACGAATCCCGGCATCGCCGGCGAGCAGTCGAGGCTGTCGACGTCGCCGAGGTCGCGCGGCTTTTCATCGCCCGCGCGTCCGGTGTAGACGCGGCGCCGGTAGGGATCGATCAAAACCACGAGGCTGACGCCGTTGCGCAGATAGGCGTGGATTTTCTTCATCGTCGTCTTGATGCGGTCTGATTTCGACATCAGCTCGAACACCGCGTCCGGAGCGATGACGGGAAACGTTCGCCCGCGCTGCGGTACGCGGTTACGCGCGACGAACGCCGTGTCGGCTGCAAAGAGCGAACCGTCGGGCAGGTTGAAGCCGCCGCTGGAATCGATCACCATACCATGGTCGCCGGCGCGAGCCCAATTGGCGATTTGCCTCGTCAGCTCAGCATTACTCCCTCCGCTGAAGAACCCCGCCGGCGGCGTCACGAGCAGCGTCCCGTCCGCGAAGCGCTCAAAAACCAGCGGCTCGTAACGTTGTTCGAGCTCGATGAGCTCGTCGTCGTCGACCCAATGCGGCGGGACGATCTCGACCGCTTCCGTGATGTCGGCCCTGAGCTCGACGAGTTCCATTGCGACGGCCATGCTACGCTCCTTGTTTCCACGCCTTTCTATCACGCCGGGGCCGGGCGAAACAAGGGGCTCTACATTTCTGGGCCGGCGGGTTTGTCGGTGTCAATACCTCGCGACGCGACGGCGATCGCCCCCAGGATCACCACCGCGCCGAGCGCCGTTGCCGGGCCGAGGCGTTCGCTGAAAAGCCACGCCGCGAGAACCGCGGCGATCACCGGCTCCAGCAGGGTCATCGTCGAGACGAACGTCGCGCTCAGCACGCGCACCGCCGCGTTGAGCGCGGTGTGGCCGAAGAGCTGCGACAGCAGCGCCATCGCGACGATCCCGCCCCACGCGCGCACGTCGCTCGCCGGCGGGAGATGGTCGTGCACCGCGACGCTCGCGGCGATCAGCAGCACGGCCGCGTAGGCGTACGTTCGCGACGTCACGGCGAGCGTGTCGTAGCGCGCGTCGGTCCCGCGCACGACGAGCAGGTACGCGGCGATCGTCACGGCGCCCGCGAGCGCGAGCACGATGCCGAGCGGCGTGTTCGCGCGGTCCGGCGCGCCGACGACGATCGCGACGCCCGCGAGGGCTCCGAGCACGCTCGCCGCGGCGTACGGGTCGACGCGCCGCCGGCGCAGCACCGTGTAGATTTCCGTCCATACCGGCGTCGTGCACACCAGCAGCGTCGAGATCGCGACCGACGCGAAGTCCAGCGACGCGATCCACGCCGCGAAATGCAGCGCGAGCAAGAGCCCCGCGAGCACGAGTCGCCGCTCGGTCGGCCCGTCGACGGCGCGCAGCCGGCCGCGCAGAGCGGCGACGAGCAGCAGCGGCACGGCCGCGAGCGTCAGCCGCGCGGCGCTGACCGCGAGCGGCCCCGACGAGACGAGCGCGAACCGCGCGAAGACGGCCGCGGCGCCGATCGCGAGCTGGGCGAGCGCGACCAGCAGCAGCGCGCGGTTCGTCCTTGACACCAGGGCCTCTTCGGCATACCGTCGTCAGTACGCTACGGGAGCCCGAAAGAGCCGGGCTGAGAGGACGTGCGGCAGGCCGTCGACCGTTACCACCTGATCCGGATCATACCGGCGAAGAGGAGTGCACGCATGGCGACCATGCTACCGCCGTCCAACGACGTCTTGTCGCGCGAGCCGTTTCCGAGCTCGGCAAAAGTCTATGCGATCGGGAGCGATCCCACGATCCGCGTCCCGTTCCGCGCGATCGCGCTCAGCGACGGCACCGCGCACACGGTCACCGACACGTCCGGCCCGTTCACCGATCCGGACGTGGGCATCGACGTGCGAAGCGGCATCGCGCCGCTCCGCGAGCCGTGGATCGCGCGCCGCAACGACACCGAGACGCTCGCGAAGGCGTCGTCGGTCTACCGCCTGGGGCGCGAAGCGATGCGCGAGCTCGACGACATTCGCTTTCCGTCGCCGCGCGCGATCCGGCGCGCGAAGCCGGGCGGCAACGTGTCGCAGATGCACTACGCCCGGCGCGGCGAGATCACGCCCGAGATGGAGTTCATCGCCATCCGCGAGGGCGTCGAGCCGGAGCTCGTGCGCAGCGAGGTCGCGCGCGGCCGCGCGGTGATCCCGGCGAACGTGAACCATCTCGAGCTCGAGCCGACGATCATCGGGCGCAACTTCCTGGTGAAGATCAACGCGAACATCGGCAACTCCGCGATCGGCTCGTCGATCGAGGAAGAGGTCGAGAAGATGGTGTGGGCGGCGCGCTGGGGCGCCGACACCGTGATGGACCTCTCCACCGGCAAGAACATCCACGAGACGCGCGAGTGGATCGTGCGCAACGCGCCCGTGCCGATCGGCACCGTGCCCATCTATCAGGCGCTGGAAAAAGTCGGCGGCAAAGCCGAAGAGCTCACCTGGGAGATCTACCGCGACACGCTGATCGAACAGGCGGAACAGGGCGTCGACTACTTCACCGTGCACGCGGGCGTGCTGCTGCGCTACGTGCCGCTCACCGCGGACCGTATCACGGGCATCGTGTCGCGCGGCGGCTCGATCCTCGCGAAGTGGTGCCTCGCGCACCATCAGGAGAATTTCCTCTACACGCACTTCGACGACATCTGCGAGATCATGAAGGCGTACGACGTCACGTTCTCGCTCGGCGACGGGTTGCGGCCGGGCTGCACCGCCGACGCGAACGACGCGGCGCAGTTCGGCGAGCTGGAGACGCTCGGCGAGCTGACGCAGACCGCGTGGAAGCACGACGTGCAAGTGATGGTCGAAGGCCCCGGCCACGTGCCGATGCACTTGATCAAGGAGAACATGGACCGCCAGCTCGCGGTCTGCCACGAAGCGCCGTTCTACACCCTCGGCCCGCTCGTCACCGATATCGCGCCCGGCTACGACCACATCACGAGCGGCATCGGTGCGGCGATGATCGGCTGGATGGGCACCGCGATGCTGTGCTACGTCACGCCGAAGGAGCACCTCGGCCTGCCCGACCGCGACGACGTGAAAGTGGGCGTCATCACGTACAAGCTGGCCGCGCACGCGGCAGATCTGGCGAAAGGCCATCCCGGCGCGCGCCACCGCGACGACGTGCTGTCGAAAGCGCGCTTCGAGTTCCGCTGGAAGGACCAGTTCAACCTGAGCCTCGATCCCGACACGGCGCAGAAGTTCCACGACGAGACGCTGCCCGCGGACGGTGCGAAGGTGGCGCACTTCTGCTCGATGTGCGGTCCGCATTTCTGCTCGATGAAGATCACGCAAGACGTGCGCGAGTACGCCGAGCGCGAGCGCGGCATGTCGGAGAAATCTGCGGAGTTCCTGGCAAAAGGCGCCGAAGTGTACGTAGCGACGGCGGACTCAACCGGCTAGGACGCGAACCGTGCGTGCGATGAGTCTTGCGCGCGTATCAACCGCGGTCGCTGCTTGCGTCGTTCTCGGCGCGAGCGTGGCCGCATGTTCCGGTTCGTTCGGTTCGGGTACCGGGTTGCCGAACACGATGGCGACGCCGAACTTCGGTGGCGGGACACCGACGCCGCCCGCCACGTCGTCGAGCGTGATCCTCACGTACGGCGAATCGACGGCGTTCCAGGTTCTCCCCGAGGTCGGCGGCTACGGCGGCTCGATCGCGTTTCCGAAGGCGCCCGAGCCGACCGCCGCGCCGGCCCCCAAGAGCAAGGGCAAGAAAGACGCCACGCCCGAGCCGGCGCCGACGCCGGTCGCGGTATCGATCGGCGCGACCCTCTCGATCGTGAAGCCGCAGGACGGCCCCGACCTGAACTTCGTGAGCGGCAAGGGCAAGAAGCGGCGCTCCCGCGAGCTGCCCGCCCGTGCCCTCGCCTACATCACGCTGCTGCCGACGCACGACGCGACGCTCGAGAGCTATCCGCGCGTCCACCTCGACGTCCCGCGCGAGGTCGCGTCGCAGTACCGCGACGGCGAGTTCGGCCTCGCGCTGTGGAACGCGGGCGAGAAGGATTCGAAGTACCGCCTCTCCGTCGCCGAGCTCGACACCACGTCGACGCCGCCGCCGGTGCGCCAGCCGGCCGCCGTCGCGACGGCGACCGGGACCGCGGGCGCAACCGCCAAGCCCGGCTCCGCGACGGCCGCACCCACCCCGACCGTGGCGGCCACGGGCGCGATCCGTTTCAGCGGAACGCCGGGGCCCGGCGGCTCGGGCAGCCCGACGCTCGGAACGGCGGCCCCGTCAGCCGCGCCCACGCTGCCGCCGGCGAGGCTGCTGTTCTCGGGCACCGCCGCGCCGTTCAAGCTCGTCGCGAACCGGCCGGCCGTCTTCGCGCTCTACGCGCTGCCGCATCCGGGCACGCCAGGACCGAAGGCGTCGGGCACGCCGGCCGCGTCCGGTTCGGCCGCGCCGCGCGCGGCGGGCTCGAACGCGCCGAGCACCGGGACGGCGGCACCGACGGCAGCCGCAGCGACGCCCGCGCCTACCAAAGCGCCGTAGCGGTTCGTCGTTCGCCCGCGGGTGCGGGCTAGGCGACCTTCTCTTCGACCGCTTCTTCGGCGTCGACCACGAGCACGATCTTGCCGAGGACGTGGCCGCGTTCGAGGCGGCGGTGCGCTTCGGCGGCGTCGTCGAGCGAATACGTCGCCGCGAACGGGACGTCGATCGGCGCCGCGTCGATCGTCGCGGTGAGGCGCGCGAACGTCTGCGGCGTCGGCACGCCGTCGAACGCGCGCGCGGGCGCACCGTCGGGCACCGTGACGCCGTTGGGATGCGCGATCGTGCCGCCCGCGCGCAGGGCCGCGATGCAGCGCTCGAGCGCGGCCCCCCCGGCGAGCGCGAGGATCGCGTCGACGCCGTCCGGCGCGATCCGCCGCGCGGCCGCGAGCACGTCCTCGTGCTGGGTATCGACGGCCTCGTCGGCGCCGAGCCGGCGCAGCAGCTCGCGGCCTTCGCCGCCGTTCGCCGTCGCGATCACGCGCGCGCCGCGGCGCTTCGCCAGCTGCACCGC
Source organism: Candidatus Elarobacter sp. (assembly GCA_036403315.1). Lineage (GTDB taxonomy): Bacteria > Vulcanimicrobiota > Vulcanimicrobiia > Vulcanimicrobiales > Vulcanimicrobiaceae > Vulcanimicrobium. The sequence goes on along the minus strand of DASWRD010000031.1, from coordinate 14,577 downwards.
CATCGTTCCGACGCCGGCCGTCGCGCCGTGCACCAGCACCGTCTGGCCCGCCCGCAACCCGAGCACGTCGTCGATGCCGGCGAGCGCCGTCAGCCCCGTTACCGCGATCGCGCCGGCCTCGCGAAAGTCGAGCGACGCCGGCATCGGCGCGACGTGCTCGGCGGCGAGCACGACGTACTCCGCGTAGAAGCCGCCCTTGCCGTCGCCGTAGGCGTAGCCGTAAACCGCGTCGCCGAGGCGAAGCCCCTGGACGTCGTCGCCGAGCGCCGCGATCGTGCCCGATCCGTCGGCGCCGAGAACCATGGGAAAACGTTCGCGGCCGTCGGCCCACTGGCCGCGGCGCGCCTTGGCATCCCACACGCCGACGCCGGCGGTGTCGACGCGGATCAAGACTTCATGGCGATCGACGGCCGGGACCGCGATCTCGTGGACGGTCAGCCGCTCGGGCCCGCCGAACGCGTCGATCGCGCTCGCCCGCATCGTCGCGGGCACGGCCCCGTCCGTCCTCATGCGCGCCGTGACCGGCCGCGCGCTCGGCGTGGTTGCGTTGCGAGCGAGGCCCTCAGCCTCGTCGCGGCCGGAGCGCCGCTATTTCGCGGGCTCGACCGGGGCCGGAGGCGCGAGCGTCGCTTCGGCGGCGAGTCCGCCCGAGGTCAGGATGGGATTCGGGACCGTCTCGACGGCCGCGGCCGTGGCGGGAAGCACTTCGTTGACGGTGCTGAGCCACTGCTTCTCGTCGGGCAGCGCCCCACCGGCGCGCGGGGCGGCGGCGATCGCGGCCGGCGCCGGTGCCAGGGCCCGGCCGATGCGGCCGTTGAGCTGGTTCCAGACGCGCAGCACCTTCACGACGTAGTGCTGCGTCTCGGCGTACGGCGGCACGCCGCCGAAGCGCTCGACCGCCTTCGGACCTGCGTTGTAGCCCGCGATCGCGAGCTTCGTCGCGTCGGGCTTGCCGGCGAAGTGGTCCATCAGCGTCTTGAGGTAATTCGACGTGCCGCGCAGGTTGTCGGCCGCGTTCCAAGCGTTCACGCCCAAGCTCGCGGCGGTGGCCGGCATGAGCTGGCCGAGCCCGCGGGCCCCCGCGCGCGACAAAGCGCCGGAGCGCCAGCGCGACTCGACCGTCACGATCGACATGATGAAGCGCGGGTCGAGGTGCGTCCGCCAGGCGTCGGCCATCACGGAGCGCGCGTAGGACTGCGCCTTCGCCAGCGGCAGCTTCGGGTTGATCGTCCGCAGGACGGCGGCGTAGGTCGCCATCGTCGGGCCTGCGACCGGGGCGGTTGCGTCCTGCCCGGCAAAGGCCGGGGCAGCGGTAAGGGCGGAGCCACAAAAAACGAAAAGCGCTGCGGCATAGCGCAGCGGTGAAAGCCGGAACATCACTCGACCCGTTCGCACCCACCCCGGGGTGGCCTCCCCGTAATGAGCGGTGCCGCTCCAATCTGACCGGGGGTTTACGTCCGGTGGATGTCGTCCACCCAGCGGACCGGCTGCGGCTCCTCGGCGGCGGCGATGTCGAGGTTGACGACGACCGGATCCTGGCCGCTGCGCACCAGCACGCAGTCGAGCGGCTGGTCGGGTGCGGCGTTGATCTCCTGGTGCGGCACGTAGGGCGGCACGAAGATGAAGTCGCCGGGCCCGGCTTCGGCGACGAACTCCAGCCGCTCGCCCCAGCGCATCCGCGCGCGACCGCGCACCACGTAGATCACGCTCTCCAGGTCGCCGTGGTGGTGCGCGCCGGTCTTGGCGCCCGGGTGGATCGTGACGGTCCCGGCCCAGAGCTTTTTCGCGCCGGCCGTCGCCGTCGTGATGGCGGCAGCCCGGTTCATGCCCGCGGTCTGCGGCGTGTTCGGGTCGAGATCGCACCCGCTCACCACGCGAACGCCGTCGAGCTCCCACCGCCTCTGTTCGGATGCCACGCAGTTCGATTCTACAAATGACGCGGCCACCCGCCTGGCACGGTGAACGCGCACCATCGTCGTATGAGGAGACCGTGGTGAACGGGTGCGCTCGAGCAGCGCCGGGTGAGCGGGCGTACGTGAAGGACGGCGGGCGTGCGGCTCGTTGAGGGGCGCGCCGTGTTCGCGGCGTCCGACCTCAACGACTATCTCGCGTGCCCGCACCGCATCGGGCTGAACCGCCGCGCGCTGCTGCGCGGGGACCTGCCGGCCGACGACGACGCCACGCTGGAGATCGTCGCGCGCAAGGGGCGCGAGCACGAAGCGCGCGTGCTCGCGCGGATGGAGGCCGACGGCGTCGCGGTCGTGCGCATCCCCGAAGGCGACAACACGGCGCACGATCTGCTGGACGCCGTCGCGACGACGCGGCGCGCGATGGCCAGCGGTGCCGAGGCGATCTACCAGGCGTCGTTCCTGGACGGCGCGTGGACCGGCCGCGCCGACTTTCTCGTGCGCGTCGACGGCGTTCCGAGCGACTTCGGGGCGTGGTCGTACGACGTCGAGGACACGAAGCTGGCCATCCGCGAGAAGCCGCAGTTCCTCGTGCAGCTCTGCACGTACGCCGAGCTCGTCGCCGCGGTGCAGGGCGTGCTGCCGCGCAGCGTGCGCGCGCTGTTCGGCGACGGCAGCGCGACCGCGTACGATCCGCGGCATTACGTCGCGTACGTGCGTGCCGCGAAGCGCCGGTTCGCAGCGGCCGTCGACGCGCTCGATCCCGACGCTGTGCCCGAGCGCGTGACCGCGTGCGAGCGGTGCGTGTGGACGGCGCGCTGCGACGGCGTGCGGCGCGGTGTCGACCACCTCTCGCTGGTCGCCGGGATGCGGCGCGATCAGACCAAGCGGCTCACGGCGGCCGGGATCGCGACGCTCGAACGGCTCGCGACGGCGGCCGAGGATACGCGCCCGGTCAAGATGGCCGCCCAGACGTTCGCGAACCTGCGGCGCCAGGCGGCGCTGCAGCTGCATCAGCGCGTCACCGGCGCGCACCGTTACGAGCTGCTCGCGGCGCGCCCAATGCACGGCTTCGCCGCGCTGCCGCCGCCCGCGCACGGCGACGTGTACTTCGACATGGAGGGCGATCCGCTGTACGAGGCCGGGAAAGGCCTGGAATATTTGTTCGGCGCGTTCGTCCCGGACGACGCTGACCGCTCGTACCGCGAGTTCTGGGGCGAGACGCGCGACGGCGAGAAACGCGCGTTCGAAGCCTTCGTCGACTGGCTCGTCGCGCACCGCGCCGCGCACCCCCACGCGCACGTCTATCACTACGCGTCGTACGAGAAGACGGCACTGCGCACGCTCGCGATGCGCCACGGCACGCGCGAGGACGAGGTCGACGACCTGCTGCGCGGCGAGGCGCTCGTGGATCTGTACGCGGTCACCAAAGGCGCGCTCGCGCAGTCTCAGGACGGGTACTCGATCAAGAAGCTCGAGGTGTTCTACGGCTTCGCGCGCGACGCCGAGGTGCGCCGTGGCGACCAGTCGATCGTCGCGTTCGAAGCATACTTGCAGGACCGCGACGAGGCCAAGCGCGCCGACATCGTGCGCTACAACGAAGAGGACTGCGTCTCGACGCGCCGCCTGCACGAGTGGCTGCTGAAGCTGCGCGAGGAGGCGCGCGCGCAGCTCGCGAGCGATTTTCCGTTCCGCGCCCAGCGCGATCCGCGTGCCCGCACCGACGAAGAGATCGCCGCCGACGCGCAGCGCGACACGCTGCAGCGCGCGCTGCTCGACGGCGCGCCGCAGAAGTCGCCGCGCGCGCTGGCGGCGCACCTGCTCGCGTACCACCGGCGCGAGGACAAGCCGGTGTACTGGGCGCTGTTCGACCGCTACGAGCGCGACAGCGACTTCATCGACGACGACACCGAAGCGCTCGGCGGCCTCACGCTCGCGACGGAGATCGCGCCGTACAAGCTCAAACCGTCCGACCGCAACCTCGTGTACACGTACCGCTTTCCGCCGCAGCAGCACAAGCTGCGGGGGAAGCCGCACGAACCGTACGCGCGCCGCGCGCTGCAAGGCGAGCTGATCGAGATCGACGACGACGCGCTCGTCGCGCGCATCAAACGCGCGCCCGCTGCGCCCGACCCGCGCGCTCTCATCCCGGGCGATCCGATTGCGAAAAAAGAGCAGAAAGCCGCGCTGCGCCGGTTCGCGGAAGCGGTGCTCGACGGCAGCGCGCCGCAGCGCTACTCCGCCGCGTGGGACATTCTCGACCGCGCGCGCCCGCGCATCACGGGGCTGCACGCCGGCGCGCGCGTGCAGCCGGCGATGCGGCCGGGCGCGGAAGCGATCGATCCCGCCGACGTCACCGAGCTCGCGCGCCGGCTGGACCGCAGCGCGCTCGTCGTGCAGGGCCCGCCCGGGACCGGCAAGACGTACACCGGCGCGCACGTCATCGCCGCGCTGCTCGCGGACGGCAAGCGCATCGGCGTGACGTCGAACAGCCACAAGGCGATCAATAATTTGCTGCACGCGGTGGAGGACGCCGTCGCATCGCGCGGCGAGACGTTCCGCGGCGTGAAGAAGTGCGACAGCGACAACAACGCCGACTCGCCGTTCACGTCGAAGCGCGCGACCGCGTTCATCGAGAACGCCGAGAAGAACGCGCCGTTCGGCGAGTACGCGCTGGTCGCCGGCACGGCGTGGCTCTTCGCGCGCGAAGAGCTCGCGCCGATCGACTACCTGGTGATCGACGAAGCGGGTCAGGTCGCGCTCGCGGACGCGCTCGCGACGGCGCTGTGCGCGAACAACGTGATCCTGCTCGGCGACCCGCTGCAGCTCGCGCACGTGTCGCTCGGCACGCATCCCGACGGCGCGGGCGCGTCCGTGCTGGAGCATCTGCTCGCCGCGGAAGGCACGATCGCGGAGGACCGCGGCGTGTTCCTCGACCGCACGTTCCGCATGCACCCCGCGCTGTGCGACTTCGTGTCCACGATGGTGTACGAAGGCCGGCTGTGCTCGGCGGCGTCGTGCAAAACGCAGCGCATCGACGCGCCGTGGTTCGCAGGCGCGGGCATGCGCTTCGTCCCGGTCGAGCACGAAGCGAACGCGCAGTCGTCGGAGGAAGAGGCAGCTGCGGTCGAAGCGATCGTGGCCGGGCTCGCCGGCGGCACGTTCACCGACCGGCACGGCGCGGCGCGACCGCTGGGGATCGACGACATCCTCGTGGTGTCGCCGTACAACGCGCAGGTGCGGCTGCTCAAGTCGCGCCTGCGCAAGCGGTTCGGCGACGCGATCCGCGTCGGCACGGTCGACAAGTTCCAAGGCCAGGAGGCGCCGGCGGTGGTCTACTCGCTGGCGGCGTCGAGCGCGGACGACGCGCCGCGCGGCGCGGACTTTCTGTTCGAGGAGAACCGCTTCAACGTCGCGATCTCGCGCGGCCGGGCGCTCGCGGTGCTGGTCGGTTCGCCGCGCCTCCTCGAAACGCGCTGCTCCACCGTCGAGCAGCTCCGCGCGGTCGCCGCATTCTGCGCCTTCGCGGAGGCGGCGATTCTCTAACTAATTCTTTAGTGACTGGCGGACACCCCGGGTGCTACGCTCGGTTCACCGACCACTTACGAATTTAGTTGAAGGAGCGCCTCATGATCCGCACGCTGCTCGCCTCGGCCGTCCTGGCCGCCGCCATCGCCGGTCTCGGCGTCGACTTGGCGCAGACCGCCTACTCCGCCACCCAGACGGCGCGGACGGTCACGCTGGCGTCGCTCGACCGGTCCTGACCGGCGCTACTGCGGGGCCGTTCTCGGGGCTGGCACGTCGGGCACGCGCGGCGCGTTCCGGTCGCCCGGAAAATCGCCGAAGCGCGCGGCGTCTGCAGGGTTGCTCGCCGGCCGCGGCGCGAAATCGTTCGGGCTCGAGGCCGCGTTCAGCCGGTTCTTGTCGCGCGACGGCGGCAACTGGTACGCCGTGTCGATCTCGCCGGCCGCGAACGTGCCGTCGGCGGCCTGGCCGAGGATCGACAGCTTCATCCCGCGCTCGAGCCGCAGGCCGGCCGGGTTGATGATCGTCCCCGGGTGCAGCTTCACGTTGACGGTCCGTCCGCGCTCGTCGCGCACGACGATCTCGTACTTGCCGTGAAAGTCGGTCACGGTCGCGGCGAGGCGGCTTTGCGCATCCGCGCTCGCGAGGCACGGCGCCAGCACCGACAGCGCCAGCGCGCCCGCGGCAAGTATGGAAATCCGAGGTCCGAACGTCATCGAGTCACCTCCTATTCTGCTTATTGTCGGCCGGTCGACTCAGACCGTCCTGAGAGGCGAGCGGACGTCATGAAGAGTTCGGTCCCGCGGACCGGCCGGCGATCAGATCGAGCAGGGCCGCGGTGGTCGCGGTGGTTTCGAACGACGTGACGATCCGGTGCCGCGCGCGGTCGCCGGCGACGCGGCGCGCCGCCGGATCGCCGAGCAGCGTCTCGAGCGCCGCCGCGAGCGCGACGGGGTCGCGCTGCGGCACCAAGATCCCCTCGCCGGATCCGACCAGCTCCGGGAGGCTGCCGGTCATGGTCGAGACGACGGGCACGCCGGCCGCCATGGCCTCCATCGCCGCGACCGGGATGCCTTCGTGCTCGCCTTCGCGCTCGGTGCTCGCCAGCGCGAACAGGTCGTAGTCACCGCGGTCGAGCGCCGCGACCACGTCGGGATGCGGGACGTTGCCGAGCATGCGGACGCGGTCGCCGAGCGCGAGCCGCTCGATCGCCTGTGCGACCTCCGCGCGCAGCTCGCCGCCGCCCGCGAGATCGCACGTGAAATCGATGCCGCGGTCGCGCAGCAGCCCCAGCGCTTCGAGCAGGTACCGGTGTCCCTTCCAACTGCACAGACGGGCGGCACACAGAATCCGCGGTGTGCGCGCGGCCGGGATGACCACCTCGGGCGGAACAGCGACGCCGAGGTGCGCCGTGACGCAGCGCGTCGCGAGCTCCGGCGGCAGCTGCGCGACGAGCGCCGACCGGTTGCGGTCGGAGATGACGCGCGTGAAACGCGCCGCGCGGATTTTGGCGGCGAGCAGGTTGCGCGAGAAGATGTCGTGCTGGTGCGCGGTGATGCTGAACGGGATGCCCGTCAGCCGCGACGCCACCCAGGCGATGGTGGCAGGCGTCGTGAGCCACGCGGCGTGCACGTGCTCGATCCCGAGCCGGCGAAGCTCGTGCGCCGTCGCGAGCGCCTTCGGAAACGACGCTAGGTTGACGGCGCGTGCGCGAATGCTGCTTCTTCCGAATGCAACGGCGCCGAACAGCGCGAGGGCGCGCCATGGCGAGCGCAGCGCTTCGCGAAGCGCGAGCGCAAAGACGCGCGCCCCGAACAGCGGAAGGTACAGCGCGTCGGCGCCGAGGTTCGCGTACCGGACGGTGCTCGACGGCGGGCGCGTCGCGATGAGGACGACGGGCACGCGCTGCGCCAGCGACCGCACTTCGGCCTCGAAGAACTGCTCCGCGTGCGCGAACGGAAACAGCGCGGTGACGTACGCGAGCTTCATCGCCGCGCCGCCGCGGTGAGCTCGCGGTAGAGGTCGACGTGCGCCTGTGCCGCCGCGCCCGCGTCGAACATCGCGCGCGCGGCAGCTTCGCCGCGGCGTGCGGCGGCAGCGCGCGTGCCGTCATCGCGGTACGCGCGCATCACTGCCGCCGCAAACGCGTCAGCGTCGAATCCGCTCGCGACGAAGCCGGTCTCTCCGTCGCGAACGATGTCGTCGGAGCCCGTCCACGGCGTGATCGCGACCGCCACGCCGGCGAGCATCGCTTCGGCGAGCGCGAGCGGCATGCGTTCGCGCAGCGACGGCAGCACGAACAGATCCATTGCGCGCACGAGCGCCGCCGCATCACGCCGGAACCCCAAGAAATGCACGAAGTCGCGAAGACCGAGATCGTTCGCTAGCGCGCGCAGCTCGCCGCTCAGCGCGCCGTCGCCGGCGATGGCGAGGTGCATGTCCATTGCGCCCGTTGCTCGCGCTTCGGCGAGCGCCTCGATCGCGACGCGCTGGTTTTTCTCCGGCGCGAGGCGGCCTGCGGTGTAGAGCACGAACGCGTCGCGCGGCAGCCCGAGGGCGGTTCGCAGCTCGTCGCGCGAGCCGATCGTCGCCGGCGCGGCGACGCCGTTCGCGATCACGGCGATCCGCTCCAGCGGCACACCTTCATCGGCTGCGAGACGGCGGCGCTGGGCCTCGGTAAACACCACGAAGCGCGCGGTGCGCGCGTGCAGCAGCCGATCGGCGACCCAGCGCACGCGGCTGCGCGGCTCGTCGCCGTGCATCGTGAGCACGATGGCCGGCGCGCCAGCCAGCACCGCCGCGACGCGGCCGGGATATTGGCCGGTGTGCAGGTGGAGGTGCACGACGTCGGCCCGCGAGCTGCGCAGCGTTCGAATCAGCTTCGGAAAATACGACTGGTCCCGGCGCCCCTGGCGGCGCAGCTCGACGAGCGGCACGCCGAGCGCTGCGATCTCCGCGGCTTCCAGCCCGGACGGATACACGGAGACCAGCGTCACGTCGACGCCCTTGTGGGCGAGCTCGCCGCAGAGCGTTCGGACGGCCGCCTCCGCTCCGCCTCCGATGAGGTTCGGCATCACTTGGGTCACGCGCAACGGGGCCTGCGTTCGCCGGATACCTCCCCAAGCCCGTGGGGCCGGTTGGCCCGCCACGGTGGTGCCATCGCGACATTTTGACCAGGCAGCCTTTGGCGGTACACTGCTTGGCATGGGGCCGCCGGTACGGGTCTGCCTGGTGATGCCGTTTCGCAACGAGGCGGAGCATCTTTCGTCCGTGCTCGCGAGCCTGCGCGCGCAGACGTACGATCCGGCGCGGGTCGAGCTGATCGCGATCGACGACGGTTCCGAGGACGGCGGCGCGGCGCTCGTCGAGGCGTGGCTGCGCGAGACCGGCTGGAACGGCCGCGTGATCCGCGCGGAGAGCCGGTCGATCCCGTCGTCGCTGAACCGCGCGCTGGCGCACGTCGCGCCGGACGCGTACGTGATTCGGCTCGACGCGCACTCGCTCTACGCAGCCGACTACATCGCCACGATCATGACGGCGTTCGACGATCTTCCGGCCGACGTGTGGTGCGTCGGCGGATCAGCCGACCCGACGGACTCATCGCGGTTCGGCCGCGCGCTGCACGCCGCGCTGTTCACCAACCCGATGGGTCTCGGAAACGCCGACTACCGCAGAGAGCAGATGCGTCCGGTATCGAGCGTGTACCTGGGCGCGTGGCGCCCGGGCGTGCTCGCGAAAGTCGGCGGCTACGACACGCGCTGGCGCGCGAACGAGGACGCGGAACTAGCGGAACGCATCCGCGAAGCGGGCGGGATCGTGGTGCGCGTGCCGGCCCGCTCGTACAAGATCATGACGCGCGGCGCGCGCGCGGCCCTCGTGCAGTGGACGCGCTACGGATTCTGGCGCGCGCAGACGATGGTGCGCCACCCGCGCACGCTGCGCTTTCGCCACGTCGCGCCGACGCTTGCGGTGCTGACGGCGATCGCGCTGCTCGCGAGCCCGGCCCGCATTCTGTTCGTGCCGCTCTACCTCGCATACGCGATCGCGACGGTTGCGTGCCGCCCGCCGGGCCAGCGCCCGATCATCACGCTGGCGTCGCTGATCTACTTCCCGCTGGTGCACGCCGGCTACGGCTGCGGCATTCTTTTCGGAACCCTGATCAGCCTCATCGCCCCGCGCGACGACGGCGCGCGCGCGGCGTCGTAGTACCGGCACCGGGATGCGGCGACGTGGCACCCCGCCGGTCACGGGCGGCAAGCTCGTCCTGGTCATGATCGCCGCGCTCATCATCGCCGCGACGATGATCGGCTCCGGGATATTCTTGATCGTCCAAAGCGAAACCGGCACGCGAGCTGTGGCGACCGTAGGCGATTGTCAGACGACCGGCACGGGCAAGTACGCGCGCACGCACTGCACGGGCACGTGGATCGTCGGCGGATCGCTGCTCGCCGGCGGCCACGTCATCTGGGGCACGATCGACGGCGCCGGCAAAGGCGACGTCGGCAAGAAGATCGACGTCACGCTGCGCGGCGACACGGCCTACGCGCGGGGACTCGCGTTGCCGCTGTTGCTCATCGCCCTCGGCCTCGTCCCCGGCGTTGCTGTGGTGCTGCGCGGTCGCGCGCTCGTCAACGAATCTCGTCGTCGTCCTCGTCTGCCATGAGAAGCCGGCGCTTCAACCGGTCGACTTCGGCTTGACTGATCGGCGGCCGAACGGCGAGCTGGTCTTCGATGAACGTCGCGATGAGCGTGCTGTTGCGTTCCGAAGCCGGGATCACTTCATCCTCGTGACCGATGCCGCGGACCAATCGTTCGCGGCGGACTGGAAGAAACGCCGTCCTGCCGAACTCGCCCGCGACGAGCTCGGCGAGTGCTTTCGCGAAGATGGTGATCCGTTTGATGATGTTCGTCGTGTCAGCACCGCTTTCGGTCAGCGGCTTTCGCCGCCTCGGTCACACATCTGACGGATGGTAGGTTCGATTCAAAAAGCCCGCTTGCCATACGGCGGGCGGGCTTATTGAGGTCGTGGTGGAGGTGAGGAGACTCGAACTCCTGACCCCTTACATGCGAAGCAAGTGCTCTACCAGCTGAGCTACACCCCCACGGCCGTCGGCGAATATAGCAGGCTATGGTCCCGGCTGTCAAAGGGACGTGTCGGCGTTCCGGCGAGAGAGAGGGCGATGCCTTCTCCCCGCTGGGCGGTCCTGGCGGCGGCGCTGCTTCTGCTCGCCGCGTGCTCGCATGCCGCGGCGGATCGAACCGCCGGGCCGCTGCGGATCGTCGCGACGACGACCACGCTGGCGTCCATCGCGCGCGGGGCAGCCGGGGCGAAAGCCGACGTTCGCTCGCTCGTTCCCGTGGGGACCTCGCCCGAGGATTTTCAGCCTTCGCCCGACGTCATTGCCGCGCTGCACGATGCTGACGTCCTCGTCGAGAACGGCGCCGGCCTCGAGTCGTGGTTGGACGGCACGATTCGCAATGCCGCGAACCCTCGCTTGCGCATCGTCGTGTGTTCGAGCGATTTGCCCGTGCAAAACGGCAACCCGCATCTCTGGATGGATCCCGAGCTCGCGCGCGCGTACGTCAAACGGATCCATGCCGCGCTGAACGACGCCGATCCCGCGCACTCCGCCGCATACGGCGCGGCCGCAAACGCGTACGACAAGCAGCTCGACGCGCTGACGAAGCGAACGCGCGCGAAGATCGCGACGATCCCGCCGCAGCGGCGCACGATGATCGTGTTCCACAACGCGTTCGACTACTACGCGCGGCGCTTCGGGCTGCGCATCGTCGGTGCGATCGAGCCGACCGCCGGCGCCGAACCGAATGCCGCGCACATCGCGGACCTCGTGCGCCTTGCGCGCGCGAACCACGTTCCCGCGGTGTTCGCCGAGCACGAGTACAGCGACAAGCTCGCTCGAACGCTCGCCGCGAGCGCAGGCGGGCTCAAAGTAGCATTCCTGTACGACGACTCGCTGGGAACCGAAGCCGCGGTGAGCACGTACGTCGGCATGATCGACACCGACACCGACACCATCGTGAGCGCGCTCAAATGAACGCCGTCGACGTGCGCGCGGTGAACGCCGTCGAGGTGCGGCGGCTGCACGTCCGCTACGACCGTGTCGAAGCGCTGCAAGGGCTCGACTTCGACGTGCCGCGCGGGACCGCGCTCGGCATCGTCGGACCGAACGGCTCGGGGAAATCGACGCTGCTGAAAGCGGTCGCGGGATTGCTGCGGCCGTCGGCGGGGACCGTGCGCGTGCAAGGCCGGCCGCCGCGCGCGCTGCCGCCCGGCACCATCGGCTACGTGCCGCAGATCGAAGACGTCGACTGGCAGTTTCCCGTGACCGTGCGCGACGTCGTCGCGATGGGGCGCTATCCGCGGCTCGGTCCTTTTCGCACGTTCTCCGCGCACGACCGCAGCGCCGTTGCGCGCGCGATCGACGCGCTCGATCTCGTCAAGGTCGCCGACCGGCACATCAGCGAGCTTTCCGGCGGGCAGCAGCAGCGCGCGTTCGTCGCGCGCGCGATCGCGCAGGAGCCGCTGCTGCTGCTGCTCGACGAGCCGACGACCGGCGTCGACGCGGCGACCGAGGAGTCGCTGCTGCACCTCGTGCGCGGGCTCGTCGCCGACGGTTTGCCGGTGCTCATGACGACGCACGATCTCGACCGCGCGCACGAATGGTTCGACCGGCTCATCGTCGTCGACCGCCGCATCCTCGCCGACGGCACGCCCTCCGCCGTGCTGGAATCCGGCGCGTACGCGGGCATCCGCGAGCACACGCACACCCACGGCCACCGCCGCGACGGCAACTCCGCCTGACATGGACGGAATTCTCGCGCCGTTTCAGTACGACTTCATGCAGCGTGCGTTCGTGGCGGCGATCGTCGTCGGTGCGCTTTGTTCGGCGATGGGGACGTACGTCGTGCTGCGCAAGCTGTCGTTCATCGGCGACGGGCTCGCGCACGCGTCGTTCGCCGGCATCGCGATCGCGTATCTGCGCGGCGCGAACTTCTACGCCGGAGCGGCCGTCGCGACCATCGTCACCGCGCTGGGCATCGGCTTCGTGCACCGGCGCGCGAAGGTGTCGCTGGACACGTCGATCGGCGTGCTGTTCACCGCCGCGTTCGCGCTCGGCATCTTTCTGATGTCGCGCTCGACGCGCTCCACCGTGGATTTGCAAAATTATCTGTTCGGCAACATCCTCGGCGTGTCGGCGTACGATCTCGGGATGGTGCTCGGGCTCGGGCTCGCCGTCGCGGTCGTCGTCGGCGCGCTGTGGCGGCCGCTGCTGTACACGTCGTTCGACCCCGTCGTCGCCGAAGCGGCCGGCGTTCGCGCGGGCTTCGTGGACTACGCGCTGCTCGTGATCCTCGCGCTCACGATCATCGTCTCGCTGCAGCTCGTCGGGATCGTGCTTGTTGCGGCGCTGCTCGTCACGCCGGCCGCCGCGGCCGCGCAGCTCACGAAGCGCTTCGTGCCGATGATGGCGCTGTCGTGCGCGTTCGGCGTGTTCGCCGCCGTCGGCGGTTTGTATGCGTCGTACGAGCTGCACGCATCGCCCGGTGCGACGATGGTGCTGCTAGCGACGCTCGTGTTCTTCTGCGCGCTCGCGATCGCGGGCACGCGGCGGCGGCTGCTCAGCGCAGCGCGTCGACCGCCGCGCGCGTCTTGATCGAACCGAGCCCGGTCACCGCGTCGAAACCCGTGGTGACGGTGCAGCCGTCGGGCTGCTGCTCAGCGCACCCTTTCACGTGCGGCGGCGGCGACGGCAGCAATCCCTTGAAGCCCTTGGGCAGCGGGTTCGCGCGCGGCCGCAGCGTGTTGTCTTTCCAGCCGCGGTCGTTCTCGCGCGTGATGTCGCGAAACGCCTGCGGCGAGGTGCGCGCGAGCACGTAGAGGTCGCCCGCCGACGACAGGCGCCGCTGCGGCGCGATGAGGCTGTTGATCGCGGCGAGCTGGCCGCCGACCAGCGCGGCGCTTTCGCTGGTGCCGCCCACGCCGCCGAGCCCGTAGCCGTGCCAGTACACGCGCAGGTGGCCCGCCGCGTCGGCCGACACGTCGGGCACGATGCGATTCTTCACGTAGGCCTGCGAGAACAGGAAGTCGCCGGGCGCGTTCTGCCACGCGGGCCGCGGCTCACCGGAGATCCCGCCGCCGCCGGCGTGCTCGAGATCGTTCCACGGGCCTTCGTCGCTGACGCCGTCGCGGTCGCCGAGCTGCGAACCGCCCGCGCACACCACGTACGGCGAGACGCACGGCCACGCGATGCGCGGCCGTTCGACCCCGTCCTCCTTGTAGCCGTAGGCGCCGTCGTCGCCGGACGGGACGACGAGCGGGATGCCGCGCACCAGCGCTTCGAGCTGCGGGATCGGCGTCGTGCCGTAGCGCGCCGCGATCGGGCCATCGACCGGGCCCACCACGAACGGAAACACGATCACGGTCGGATCGAGGTCGAGCGCGCGCGCGAGTGCGAGCGTGCCGTCGTTTCCGCGCGAGCACACGTCGTCGTAATCGACGACGACGTCGGCGAGCGGCGCGGCGGTGATCACGGAGTCGGCGTCGAGCGCGGCTTCTTGGCCGCGGTCGTCGCGGCCGCAGTCGGTCGAGGCCGCTTTGAAAACGAAGGTGCGGTCGGTGACGCGGCGCGCGTCGGCGCCGGGCGGCGCGCCTTCGGCGGCCAGAAACCGGCGCACGTCGTTGAGGTCGAAGTTGTCGGACGCGTCCTCGACCAGCACGATGCGCTGGCCGGCGCCGCCGTTCGCGACGGAGTCGGTCATCGAGCGAAAGCGCACCGGCTCGTACCAGTCGCCGCGAAAGTACGTGAACGACGGCCGCGTGTCGGCCAGCCGCGGCGCCGTCGAGACGAGCGCCCCGCGCACGTCGCGCACCCCGCCCACCGGCACGGTGAGCGGGCCGTCGGGTGCCAGGACGATGCGCTTCCCGTCGGTCCACTTCTGCCAGCGAGCGCCGAAGAGCCGCTCCGCCTGGTCGATCCGCAGCTGCCCGCCCGCGATGAGGCCGTTGCCGGCGACGGCGACGTCGGTGCCGCCCGCGGCCTTGAGCATCGCGAGCAGCGCGCGCGGCCGGGCGCCGGACGCGCGCGCGCTGCTCGCGATGCGCAAGGCCGCGGGCGGCACCGAC
>DASWRD010000030.1:0-7252 GCA_036403315.1 Candidatus Elarobacter sp. | reverse complement strand
GACTCCAGCAGTAAATAGGTCACGGGAGAACGCGACTGCAATATATGCGCCAGCGCTGAGGCGATCGAGTACAAGGTCGGGTTGACCGGTCGCAGCTTGCGCCTTCGGAAAGCCAGACTGCCGGGCGACGGAACTTAACTCGCTAAAGTACTGGAGGAAAAGCGCGCGGCGGACGGAGTCGTCGATACTTTGCTGCGCTGAAGCGCTCGTCGACTTTTGCCAACCGTTTGGAAATGCTAATAGTTTGAAGTTCGGTGCAGGGCGCGAATCATCGATCCGTAGCGCCTCAATCTGAATTCCGAAGAATTCTTTCGTCTCGTCGGTGCTCTCGTTCAGCCAATCCAATGCTGCCCGGTGCTCGTCCCGGAACTCTGGGGAAATCCAAATTACTACAAACGCCTTAAGCCCGGCAGCATAGGTGATCAACTTGCCGAGATGATCGTGATCAGTTCTACTAAGTTGATTTTCGATGATCACGATGCGGTCACGGACGATGTCGTGAGCTAGAATGTCCAGGGAGAAAGCGCCCACACCAACTTCGCGGCGCCGCAATTCAAGGGCGATGCCAATAGCATCCCCAAGCTTATTTATATTTTCCGCAAGCCACGTCGAGAAATGCTGAGGCTCTAACGGCCAGACCTCGCGGATGCTAACGATTCGAAGTTCGCCCAGTTCCTTGATCATTAGGAGCGCCTCCCGACGCGCTGCTCTCTTAGACGCAAACGCAGGTAATGGGAGTCCCCTTTCTCGCCGGTAGACCCAGGGGTCCTCGGCGCAATGCTGGACGACGCAAAAAGGCCCGCTCTCTCGAACGGGCCTCTCTTTGGCGCGGTGGCTGCGGCTTACAAGTCTTCCGGGTTGATTCCCTTGGGTTTGTACTGCGTGCGGGTGCTCGGGGCTCCTACCGTGGCGTCCGGTTCGTAGTCGCCTTCGTAGGTTACCGCGTTTTCCGCCATGCGCTGGCGCTCGTACGGGCCGAGCACTTTCGGGTTCATGCCCTCGCCGTTCGGCGCGATGACGTCACCGTACGAGGTGAGACCGTCGTCGCCGTTCGGGTTGAAGTCGAGGAACACGTTGTTCTTCGGACGGCCCTCGTCGTCGAGATCCTGGCCTTCCGGTTCGATCGAGAGGTTGCGATACCGCGACATCCCCGTACCGGCCGGGATCAGCTTGCCGATGATGACGTTTTCCTTGAGGCCGAGCAGCGGGTCGTGCTTGCTCTTGATCGCGGCGTCGGTGAGGACGCGCGTGGTCTCCTGGAACGATGCCGCTGACAGGAACGATTCGGTCGCGAGCGAGGCTTTCGTCACGCCGAGCAGCACCGGGGTGCCCTCCGCGAACTTGCCGCCGTCGGCCTTGATCTTCTCGTTCTCTTCCGCGAACACCGAGGCTTCGATGAGCTGGCCCGGGAGCATCCGCGTGTCGCCGCCGTCGACGATCTTCACCTTGCGCAGCATCGAGCGAACGATCACTTCGATGTGCTTGTCGTTGATGTCGACGCCCTGCGAGCGGTACACCTTCTGCACTTCTTGCACGAGGTAGTTCTGCAGCGCGGTCTCGCCGCTGATCCGCAAAATGTCGTGCGGGTTGAGCGAGCCTTCCGTCACCGGCTGACCGGCTTTGACTTCTTGCCCTTCGACCACGTTGAGGTGCGTGTTGGCCGGCACGTCCACTTCGTGCTCGGCGCCCTCGGCGTCGATCACGAACACGACGCGCTTGCCCTTCTCCTCGCCGAACTTGATCGTGCCGGCGACTTCCGAGACAGGCGCTTCGCCCTTGGGCTTGCGCGCCTCGAAGATCTCTTCGACGCGCGGGAGACCGGTGATGATGTCTTCCTGTGCGACGCCGCCGGTGTGGAACGTGCGCAGCGTGAGCTGCGTGCCCGGTTCACCGATCGACTGTGCCGCGATGATGCCGACCGCTTCGCCGATGTCGACTTTGAGGCCGGTCGCGAGATTGCGGCCGTAGCACATCGCGCATACGCCGTACTTCGCTTGGCACGCGAGCACCGAGCGGATCTTGACCGTCTTGACGCCGGCCGCGAGGATCGCCTTGGCCTTCTCCTCGTCGATCTCTTCATCGCGCTTGACCAGCTTCTCCGCACGCGGATGCTCCGGCTGCTTGATGTCCTCGGCCGCACGGCGGCCGATGATGCGGTCGTAGATGGGCTCGATCGTCTCTTTGCCGACTTGGATGTCGGAGACGAGGATGCCGTTGCTGGTGCCGCAGTCTTCCTCGCGGATGATCACGTCCTGCGCGACGTCGACGAGCCGGCGCGTCAGGTAGCCCGAGTCCGCCGTGCGCAGCGCGGTGTCGGCGAGACCCTTGCGCGCGCCGTGCGTCGAGATGAAGTACTCGAGGACCGTGAGGCCCTCTTTGAGCGACGCCTTGACCGGGATCTCGAGAATGCGGCCCGACGGGTCGGACATGAGTCCGCGCATACCGCCGAGCTGCTTGACCTGCGCGATCGAACCGCGCGCGCCGGAGGTCGCCATCATGAACACCGGGTTGAGCGGGTTCTGTGCGGCCTGCATCGCGCCGGTGACGTCTTCGCCGGCCTTCGACCAGATCTCGATCGTCTTGTTGTAGCGCTCGTCGTCGGAGATGAAGCCGTCGTTGAACAGCGAGTGGAGCTCGTCGACCGACGCCTGCGCCTTGTCGAGCAGCTCGTGCTTCGCCTGCGGCACGATGATGTCGCTGATCGACACCGTCGTCCCCGACTGCGTCGCGTACCGGAAGCCCAGCGCCTTCACGGCGTCGAGGAACTCCGCCGTTGCGGCGTTGCCGTACTTGCGGTAGCACTCGGTGATGAGCTTCTTGAGCGCGCTCTTGTCGAGCGTGATGTTGAGGTACGGGTAGTTCCACTCGACGGGGAACGCTTCGTTGAGGATCACGCGCCCGACCGTCGTCTTCACGCGCGCGCCGCCGTTGATGCGCACTTCGATCCACTGGTGCAGACCGATGAGGTCGTGGTTGAACGCCGTGACCGCTTCCGTGCCGTCCTTGAACGCCATGTACGACGGCGAGCCGTCGGGCTTGTTGGCGCGCGGCTTGCCGTCGCGCAGCACCGGCGCCGCGTGCAGCGCGTCATCCGACAGCGCGGCCTTCGCGGGGCCCTTGTACTCGTCGGGCTGGAACGTGAGCCAGTACAGACCGAGGACCATGTCCTGCGTCGGGATCGACACGGGGTTACCGAACGACGGCTGCAGGATGTTGTTCGAGGACAGCATGAGGATGCGCGCTTCGGCTTGCGCGCCCGCGCTCAGCGGAAGGTGAACGGCCATCTGGTCGCCGTCGAAGTCCGCGTTGTACGGCGTGCAGACGAGCGGGTGCAGATGGATGGCTTTGCCTTCCACCAGCACGGGCTCGAACGCCTGGATGCCGAGACGGTGCAGCGTGGGTGCGCGGTTGAGCAGCACGGGGTGCTCGCGAATCACTTCGTCGAGAACGTCCCACACTTCCGGTCGCACGCGCTCCACCATGCGCTTCGCGCTCTTGATGTTGTGCGCTTGACCGCGGTCGACGAGCTTCTTCATCACGAACGGCTTGAAGAGCTCGAGCGCCATTTCCTTAGGCAAGCCGCACTGGTGCAGCTTGAGGTTCGGGCCGACGACGATGACCGAACGGCCCGAGTAGTCGACGCGCTTGCCGAGGAGGTTCTGGCGGAAACGTCCCTGCTTGCCTTTGAGGATGTCCGACAGCGATTTCAACGGGCGGTTGTTGGGCCCGGTGACCGGGCGCCCGCGGCGGCCGTTGTCGATCAGCGCGTCGACTGCTTCTTGCAGCATGCGCTTTTCGTTCTTGATGATGATCTCGGGCGCGCTCAGCTCCAGCAGCCGCTTGAGGCGGTTGTTGCGGTTGATGACGCGGCGGTAGAGATCGTTCAAATCCGACGTCGCGAAGCGGCCGCCGTCGAGCTGCACCATCGGGCGCAGCTCGGGCGCGATCACCGGCACGGCGGACAGGATCATCCACTCCGGCTTGTTGCCGGACGCGAGGAAGGCTTCGACCACTTCGAGGCGTTTGATCGCCTTGATGCGCTTCTGGCCCGAGGTCTCTTTGAACTCGCGGCGCAGATCTTCTTGGAGCTTGCGCAGGTTCAGGTCGCGCAGCAGCTCGCGGATCGCTTCGGCGCCCATGCCGGACTTGAAGCGCGTGCCGTACTTCTCACGGCTCTCGCGGTACTTCTGCTCGGTGAGGATCTCGCGCTTGGTGAGCGTGGTGTCACCGGGATCGGTGACGACGTACGCCGCGAAGTAGATCACCTTCTCGAGCTGGCGCGGCGACATGTCGAGCAAAATGCCGATGCGCGACGGCACGCCTTTGAAATACCAGATGTGCGTGACCGGCGTCGCGAGCTCGATGTGGCCCATGCGCTCGCGGCGCACTTTGGCGCGCGTGATCTCGACGCCGCAGCGGTCGCAAATCATCCCCTTGAAGCGGATGCGCTTGTACTTGCCGCAGTGGCATTCCCAGTCTTTGGTCGGGCCGAAGATCTTCTCGCAGAAGAGCCCGTCGCGTTCCGGCTTGAGGGTCCGGTAGTTGATCGTCTCCGGCTTTTTGACTTCGCCGAAAGACCAGGCGCGAATTTGTTCGGGCGAGGCGAGCCCGATCCGCATCGCGTCGAAGTTGTTGACGTCGAGGAGGTTCATCGATTCCTTTGCTCAGCGCGTCGGCGGGCAGAGGCGGCCGGGAGAGCGTCGTGGATGACCGGGTGGCCTGGGGATGCGTTGAAAAGCGCACAAAGACCCCAGGAGACGCCGGGTCCGACGTTCCTTGGGTCCGCGTTATCGGCCGAAGGGCATAGGCAGGTATTGTAGCAGAAAGGCGCCCTGGACTCAAGGCAGTAGCTAGGGGGCGATGGCCGCTCGCTTCGTCCGCCGCGCCGCGCTTGCCGTAGGCGCGCTCGTGGGCCTCGTCCTCTTGCTCGCTCTGCTCTATGTCGGACGCGTGGCGTTCGCGGCGCACGGCGCCGTCGCCTCGGTCGACGGGACGCGCGCCGGGATGCCGGTCGACGGCCCCGTCACGATCGCCCGCGACGCCCGCGGCGTCCCGCACGTGCGGGCCGGCTCGGTCCACGACCTGCTGGTCGCCGAGGGCTACGCGCTCGGCTCGGACCGGCTGTTCCAGATCGACGTGACCCGGCGCTTCGTCGACGGCCGCCTCGCGGAGCTCTTGGGGTCGCCCGTCGTGCGGGTCGACCGGCGCATGCGGCGTTACGGCATCCGCGCGCTCGCCTCGCAGGTGTACGCGCATGCGTCGGCCGACGAGCAGGCGCTGCTGACCGCGTTCGCCGACGGGATCAACGCCGCCGCGGCGACCCAGCCCGCGCCGCCGGAGTACGCGGCGCTCTTCACCGGCTTCGAGAAGTGGCAGCCGGAGGACGCGCTGGCGGTCGGCTTCGCGACCGTGCTCGACCTCGACGACAAGCCCGACGACGTGGTCGTCCGCGACCAGATCCGCCGCACGCTCGGCGAGGGCGTCATGGAAGCGCTCTATCCGCTCACCGACCCCAAGTACGACGTGCCGACCAACGGCCGCCCGCCCGGCGAGATCGCGAAGCTCCCGGACTTCCCGCCCCAGCACAACGTCACCCTGAGCCGCCACGATGTCACGCCGAGCTCGTCGAACGGCGAGCCGGGGGCAACATCGTCCGTCACGCCCGCGGAAGAGCGCGCGCCGGTCGGGAGCAACGGCTGGATCGTCGGCGCGGACCGCTCGACCGTCGCCAAGGCGATGCTCGCCAACGATCCGCACCTCGACATCGGGATCCCCGGCATTTGGTGGCTGTTCGAGGGCAGCGCGCCCGGGCTGCACATCGGCGGCGCGGCGCTGGCCGGCACGCCGGGCGTGACGCTGGGCCACAACGAGCACCTCGCGTGGGGCGTGACCGCCGGCGAGACCGCGGCGATGCGCGTGACGCGCCAGCCGGCGCGCGGTGCGGACGAGTTCCTCGAACACGGGCGGTGGGTCCGTGCGCGGCACCGGCACGAAGCGATCGGCGTCCGCTTCGGCGACACGATCGACGCCGATCTGCTCGAGACCGCGCACGGCGTCGTGATCGCGCGCGGCGAGAACGGCGGTGAAGCGTACGTGATGGACTGGCGCATGCGGCGCCGGCCGGTGTCGCCGCTGGCGCCGTTCCTCGCGCTCCTGCGCGCGCACAGCGCGGCCGACGGCGTCGCGGCGATGCGCGCGCTGCCCGAGCCGGCGCTGAACGTGCTGCTCGCGGACGACGGCGGGCGCGTCGCGTACCATTTCGCCGGCGGCGTTCCGCTGGAGTCGTCGTGGGGCCGCTGGGCGAGCGACGAGAGCGCGCCCGAGCCGGCGTATCTGTCGTACGACCGCGCACCGCACGTCGACCCCTCGCGCAGCGTGGTCGTGGTCACCGGCAACAACCGCGCCGACGGCGCCGGCTCGCCGCGGCTGGCGCCGTTCTGGCCGCCGCCGTACCGCGCGTACGAGATCCGCCGCGCGCTGCACGCCGCCGCCGACGCGCGCGGCCGGTTGTCGCCGGACGCGGTCGCGCACGAGCAGCGCGACGCCGCGTCGCCGGCCGAGCGCGAGTTCGCGCAGCTCGTGCTCGCGGCCGCCGCGCGCCGCAGCGCCGACGCGTCGGATGCGTCGCTCGCGCCGCTACTCTCGGCGCTGCGCGCGTTCGACGGCACGATGACGAGCGACTCGCGCGGCGCGACCGCGGTGGTCGAGCTGCGGCGCGACATGCTCGGCGCCATCGCGGCGTCGCATCTGCCGCGCCGGCTCGCCGACGTCTATCCGCCGACCGGTCCGGGGTTCGAGATCGTGCTGCGCGCGCTGCGCGAACGCCCGCACCGCTGGGTCGCGAACGACGACTACGACGCGTTCGTCGTGCAGTCGATGAAGCGCGTCGCCGCGCGCCACCCGGGCGAGATTCCGATCTTCGGCACGTACGCGGCGCAGCCGCTGAAGCACCCGCTCGCGCCGTTCGGGCTCACCGCGTGGAACGGTCCGACGCTGCCCGGCCGCGGCGGCAGCTTCGCGCCGGCGGTGCAGTGGAACGGTCACGCGCAGTCGTTCCGCGCGGTGTGGATCGCCGGCGACTGGGACAACGGCACGATCGACGTCGGCGCGGGCGAGTCGGGCGAGCCCGGCTCGCCGCACTACGCCGACCAGTCCGCCGGCTGGATCGCGTTCGCGCGCACGCCGCTGCCGTTCTCCGACGCAGCGGTCCGCGCCGCGACACGCTCGACCCTCACGCTGACGCGCTGATCCG
>DASWRD010000029.1:0-40579 GCA_036403315.1 Candidatus Elarobacter sp. | reverse complement strand
GAGCTACCGGACTGCTCCACCCCGCGGCGGGCGACGGTTACTATAGCACCGCTGTCGAACGCCCGTCAAGATGCCCGGCCTCGACCTGCGCGCGCTCGCGAAAGTTCAGCTTCACTGCCACTTGGAAGGAACCGTTCGTGCGGGCACCTTCCATGCGCTTGCGTCGAAGTACGGCGTCGAGCTAGGCGACCGGGCCCATCCGGAGCGCGCGTACGCGTTCGACACGTTCGGCGAGTTCTTGCTGCTGTTCGCCAAGGTGTCCGAGACGCTGCGCGCTCCCGCCGACTACGCTCGCATCGCGCGCGACTACGTCGTCGACGCCGCCGCGCAAGGCGTCGTGTATGCCGAGATCTTCATCTCGCCGTCGGTCTGGACGTTCTTCCACCACGAGCTCGACGTGCGCGAAACCGTCGCGGCGATCCGCGCAGCGCTCGACGAAACGGGCGCGCCGCTCGGCATCGACGTCCGGCTGATCGCGGACCTCACGCGCAATTTCGGGGTCGAACGCGCGGAGGAGTTCGCGCGGATCGCGGTCGGAATGCGTGATCTGGGGGTGATCGGGGTCGGTCTCGGCGGGGATGAAGCCCGATTCCCGCCCCAGCTCTACGAGCGCGCGTACGCGATCGCGCGCGAAGGCGGGCTCCACGGGGTCGTGCACGCCGGCGAGGCGGCGGGCGCCCAAAGCGTTCGTGCAGCGATAGAGGTGCTCCGCGCCGAACGCATCGGGCACGGGGTGAGGGCGATGGAGGATCCGGCGGTCGTCGACCTGTTGGCCGACCGCCGGATCCCACTCGAAATCTGTCCCACGTCCAACCGGCTCACCGGCGCGGCGCCGGCCGATGCCGTGCACCCGCTGGGGGCACTGGACGCGGCGGGATGCGTGATCACGATCGACGCCGACGACCCGGCCCTGTTCGGGACGACGCTGCTCGACGAGTACGCCTACGTCGCCGCGACGTTCGGCGAGGCCGCCATCGTGCGCTTCGCCCGCAACGCGATCGACGCGTCGTTCGCGCCCGCGGCCACCAAGGCACGGCTCCACGAGGTGTTCGAGCGGTCCCGGAACTCCGTACCGGCGGGTCGAAGCCTCTAACCGTCATGCCCGGGCACACGCACTTCGACGAGTCGACCGAGGAGTATCTCGAAGCGGTCTATCGTCTCGAGCGCGAGGGCCCCGGCGTCACCACGTCCGGCCTCGCCGCCGACCTTGGCGTCTCGCCGGCCTCGGTTTCCGGGATGCTGAAGAAGCTGGGCTCCGACGGCTACCTCACCTACGAGGCGCGCGGGCAGGCGAAGCTCACCGAGAAGGGGCTGCGCGTCGCGGTGCGCGTGATCCGCCGCAACCGGCTGGCCGAGGTCTTCCTTCAGGACATCCTCGGGATGCCGTGGGACGAGGTCCACGCGGAGGCGTGCCGGCTCGAGCACGCCATCTCCGAGCGGGTCGAAGAACGGCTCGTCGCCGTCTTGGGCGACCCGAAGGTGTGCCCGCACGGCCTTCCCATCCCGCCGGCCGATCTGAGCGCGCCCTTGCGCGTCGGCCAGCGGCTCTCCGACGCGCAGCCCGGCACGACGGTGCGCGTGGTCGAGGTGGTCGAGGACATCCCCGAGACGCTGCGCTATCTCGACCAGATCGGGCTGCGGCCCGGCGCGACCATCGACATCATCGAGCGCGGCCCGCTCGGCGGCCCGATCACGGTGGAAGGTTCGAGCGGCCGGACCGCGATCTCGGTCGAGCTCGCGCGGCTGATCGCGATCTCCACGGAGGCGAGCCCGGCGCTGACCGCGTGAGGATCACCCTAACCCAGCTCCTGATCGCCGTGAACGTCGTCGCGTTCATCTGGCAGAGCACGACCCGTGGCGGCGTGGATTACGATCACGGCTACTTGAGCCCGCAGCTCGTGCTGCAGTACGGCGAGTGGTGGCGCATCGCCACCGCGGCGTTCTTGCACGCGAGCATCGCGCACCTCGGCTTGAACATGATGGCGTTGTACTTTCTCGGCAAAGAAGTCGAAGCGGTGTTCGGCAAGCCGCGCTTCGCGCTGATCTACGCGCTCGGAGTCCTCGGATCGGGACTTTCCATCGTCTACTTCAGCGCGTACACGATACCGGCGCTCGGCGCGAGCGGCGCCGTCTTCGGCTTGTTCGGCGCGCTGGTCGCGATCGGTTTGCGGCTGGGCCGGCGCGGCCGCTCGCTCATCATGAGCCTCCTGCCGGTCATCGCGATCAACCTCGTGTTCACGTTCTCGGTGCCGGGGATCTCCGTGGCGGCGCACGTCGGCGGGCTGATCACCGGGTTGATCGCGGGGCTGATCTTGTTCACGGGAACGCGCCGGCGCCGCGCCGAGTACGCGTACGCGGTAGCGCCGGCCGGCGCTGCGCCGCACGCCGAGACGATCGAGCAGACGCCGGAGATCGAGACCATCGAGCACCCGCCCGACGCGGGGCCGCACGAAGAAGCGGACGCGCCGCCGCTGCACGTGCGCGACCCGCGCGAATGAGGCTCGTCGACGACGCGTTCGCGGCCGACGGCCCGATCGCGCGCACGCTGGCCGGGTTCGAAGCGCGAGCGGGCCAGCTTCAAATGGCCCGGCTGATCCAGCGCGGCTTCTTGGAGAACATGCACACGATCGTCGAAGCGGGGACGGGCGTCGGCAAGTCGCTGGCCTATCTCGTGCCCGCGCTGCGCGCCGGCGCGCGCGTCGTCATCTCGACGGGGACGATCGCGCTGCAAGAGCAGCTCGTGCGCAAGGACATCCCGCTGGTGACGAAGGCGCTCGGCATCGAGGCGCGCGTCGTCCTGCTCAAAGGCCGCAATCATTATCTGTGCAAGGCGAAGTTCGAGAAGGAGAGCGGCGCGCGTTTGATCGCGCCGTCGCTCGCGCTCGAACGCCTGTGGGCGTGGGCCGAGCGCACCGAGACCGGCGACCGCGCGGAGCTGGAGTTCACGCCGCGCGGCGACGACTGGGAGACGCTCGACGCCGATGCCGACGACTGCGTCGGCGAGTACTGCCACCGCTTCGGCGTCTGCCATTTCTTCGCGCGCCGCGACGCCGCGCGCTTCGCCGACGTCGTCGTAGTCAACCACGCGCTGTTCTTCCTCGATCTCGTGAGCGGCGGCGCGCTGCTGCCCGCCTACGACTTCGTGATCCTCGACGAAGCGCACCAAGCCGAGAAGTACGCGACCGCCGCGCTGACGGCTACGCTGTCGCCGGTATCGGTGAACCGCATGATGCGCAAGCTGCACCGCACGTACGCGATCCCGGGCGCGCACGACGCGGAGCTCGACGAAGGGATGCGCCGCCTGCAGCAGACGCTCGCGCGCGTGCCCGGCGACAAGTACCCAATCGCGGCGAACGAAGACGTGTTCGAGATGCTGCCGGTCCTGCGCGAGTCGTTCTACTCGCTCGAGAACTGGATCCACGGAAACTGGCAGCGCGGCCTGCGCAAGCCGATCGACAACGAGTCCGAAGCCGAGCGGCGCCGCGACCTCGCGCTGCGGGGCGTCGCGGCGCACGTCGCCACCGTCGATCGCATCGAGAAGGCCGCGCAGCAGGCGACCAACGGCGCCGTGCCCGCCGACGAGATCGAAGCGGTCGCGTGGGTGGAGCGCGGCGAGGGCGACGCGCGCTATGAGATCAACGCCGCGCCTTTCCAAGTCGCGGACTTCCTGCGCGCGTCGCTGTTCGCGCGCACGCGCAGCGTCGTGCTGACGAGCGCCACGATCTCCACCAACGGCTCGTTCGAGTTCCTGAAGACGTCGCTGGGCGTCGACGACGCGCAGCTGCTCGTCGCGCCGTCGCCGTTCGACTACGCGAAGCAGGCGCGGCTGTACGTCGCGTCGCCGCGGCTCAACCCGAAGGCGGTCGACTTCGCACGCCGCGCGGCGCCGCTGATCGAGGAGATCCTCGACCGCAGCCGCGGGCGCGCGTTCGTGCTGTTCACGTCGTACGCGCGGCTGCGCGAAGTGCACGCGCTGCTGCGCGACCGCATCCCGTTCCCCGCGAAAATGCAAGGCGATCTGCCGCGCACCGCGCTGCTGGACTGGTTTCGCTCCACCAAGAACGCGGTGCTGTTCGCCACGGGTACGTTCTGGGAAGGGATCGACGTCGTCGGCGACGCGCTGTCGTGCGTCATCATCGACCGGCTGCCGTTCCCATCGCCGTCGGAGCCGCTGGTCGCGGCGCGCATCGCCGCGCTGGAAGCCAAAGGCCGCTCCGGTTTCGAGCACTACATGATCCCCAGCGCGATCGTGCGGCTCAAACAAGGCTTCGGGCGGCTCATCCGCTCGACCACGGACCGCGGCGTCGTCGCGCTGCTCGACGGGCGCGCGACGTCGATGCGCTACGGCGCCACCATCGTCGCCGCGCTGCCGCCGGCTACGCGCATCGACGATCTCGCGGCGCTCGACGACCTCTTCCGCACGGGCTAGCGGGAGCGCCCGAGCGCCGCGCGAAGCCGCGTCCATGCGCCTTCGTCGTTGCATCCTCGCGGTGCTTTGCGCCGCACTCGCGGCCGCGCCGGTCCCCGTGTTCGCCTGGGGCGCGCAGGGCCACCGGATCGTCAACGGCGCCGCGATGCGCACGCTGCCCGACTCCGTCCCGGCGTTTCTGCGCAGCGTCGCGGCGCACAATGAGGTTGCGCTGCTCGGCCCCGAGGCCGACCGCGTCAAGGGTGCGGGCGATCCGCTCGACACCGACGACAACCCGGGCCATTATCTCGACGCGCTCGACGACTACTCCATCGCGGGCGCCGTGAAGCTGAGCGCGCTGCCGAAGGACCGCCAGGACTACGACAAAGCGCTGCGCGCCGCGCGCGAGCCGACCGATCAGTACGGCCAGGGCTATCTGCCGTACCAGATCGCCGACGGCTGGCAGCGCATCGTGCGCGACCTCGCGTACTGGCGCGTCGACGTCGTGGGCGAAGCGAAAGCCGCGACCGCCGAAGAGCGCTCGTTCTTCACGTTCGACCGTCAGGTGCGCGAATCGGTGACGCTGCGCGACATCGGCTACTGGGGCCACTTCGTCGGGGACGGCTCCCAGCCGCTGCACGTCAGCGTGCACTTCAACGGCTGGAACCAGTTCGATTTCCGCACGAAAGAACCGCGCACGCACTATCCCAACCCCAGCGGGTTTTCGGACTCGACGACGATCCACGCGCGTTTCGAGACGACGCTCGTGCGCGCCGTCGCGACCGAAGAGCTCGTGTTTCCGCGCGTCCCCGCGCTCGCGGCGTCGAACGGCCCGATCCTCGCGCAAGTGGGCACGTACCTCACCGCGACGGCGAGCCACGTGCCCGACGTGTACCGGCTCGAAGCGGCGGGCGGCATCGACACGCCGAGCGACGCGGCGAAGGCGCTCGTGATCGAGCGCCTGGCGGCGGGTGCCGGTGAGATGCGCGACCTGATCGTCGCGGCCTGGCAGGCCAGCGGCGACGCGAAGGTGGGTTATCCGGGCGTGCCCGTGCGCGATTACGAGTCCGGCAAAGTCGTGCCGTCGCGCTCGAACGTCGGCCTCGGCGACTGAGCGCAGCGCGGCTCGCGGACTAGCCCCGCCTCGGCCGCTTCGCGAGCGACCGAGTTTCGGCACGCGTGCGCTCGGAGAAACCGAGGTGCTCGATCTCTGCTGCACAGGAGCACGCATGAAGCACACCATCAGCGCCCGCGCGCTCTCCGCGTTCGTCGCGGTCGCCGGGCTCGCCGCCGCCACGCTCGTGAGCGCGCAGACGCCGCCCGGCGCACCGCCGCCGGGGCCGGGCATGGACCGCCCGGGACCGCGCATGCCGGCCGGCGAGGGCGACTTCGTTCGCATGCTCGACGCCGCGAACACCGCCGAGCTCAACGCCGCCAAGTACGTCGTCAACCGCACCAAAGATCCGAACGTGCACGCCTTCGCGCAGCACATGATCGACGATCACAGCACCGCCGCGGTCGCGCTCGAAGCCGCGACGCGCGGAACCAACTTGTTCCCGACGCCGAGCGAACGCGAGACGAGCGGACCCGGACGCCGCGCGCTCGCGATGCTCGAGGGCGAGACGGGGACGCAGCTCGACAACGACTACATGCGTCTGCAAGATCCGGCGCACCGGCGCGTGCTGAGCCTGCTGCAGTGGGAGACGGCGAACGGCAAGACGATGGGGCTCAAGGATCTCGCTGCGAAGCTCACACCCACGGTGCAGCAGCACTTGCAGCTCACGCAGAGCTACCTCGCGGCGCACAACTTGACGCCGTTCGCGCCGCCGGACGCGGGGCCGGTACCCGGCAACCCGAACCCGAACAACCGCGGCGCCGGCCAAGGCCCCGGCACGCCCAACAATCCGGCGTCGACGAGCAACGGCGGCTCGACGTCGGGCCAGAACAACGGCACCGGCGGCACGACCGGCAACCCCGTCAGCGGCCCGACGTATCAGCCGATGGGCTCGGGGACGCCGCCGCCCAACGCGAACGGCGCGGCCTCGACGCCGGCGCCCGCGGCATCGGCTTCGCCCTCGCCGCATCCCTAGCGCGCGAACGCGCATGACGTTCGTCATCCCGACCGGCTGACGCGCGTGCCTGGCCCTCCCGCGCCCGTCTTGCGACGATGGGCGCGGAGGACTTCATGCACGACACGCAGATTCCGGCCCGCCTCACGCGGGTCACCAAGCGCTACGGAACGATCACGGCGCTGCACGACGTGGACGTCGCGCTGCAGCCGGGCGAGACGCTCGCGCTGCTGGGGCCCAACGGCGCGGGCAAGACGACGGCGATTCGCACGCTGCTCGGCATCATCGCGCCGGATTCGGGCACGGCGACGCTGTTCGGCAAGAGCCCGCGCGCCGCGGCAAACCGCACGCGCGTCGGCGCGATGCTGCAAGTGTCCGGCGTGCCGGCGACGCTCACCGTCGCCGAGCACGTGCGGCTGTTCTCGTCGTATTACCCGCACCCGCTGCCGCTCGACGAGACGCTCGCGATCGCGGGCCTGCGTGGTTTGGAGAAACGCCTGTACGGCCAGCTTTCGGGCGGCCAGAAGCAGCGCGTCGCATTCGCGCTCGCGATCTGCGGCGATCCCGACGCGCTCGTGCTCGACGAGCCGACGACGGCGCTGGACGTGGAGTCGCGCCTCGCGCTGTGGGCGCAGATTCGCGCCTACATCGCGCGCGGCCGCAGCGTGCTCCTCACGACGCACGATCTCGCCGAAGCCGACGCGCTGGCGAATCGCATCATGGTGCTCTTCGGCGGCAAGATCGTCGCCGAAGGCAGCGCCGCGGAGATCAAATCACGCGCCGGCGGCTCGACCGTGCGCTGCACGAGCGGGCTCGACGACGAGCGCTTGCGCGCAATCCCCGGCATCGACGCGCTTCGTCGCGCCGACGGCGTGATTCGCCTGACGACCCACGACGCCGACGCAGTCGTGCGCGCGCTGTACGTCAGCGATCCGACCTTCACGCTGATCGACGTCGCGGACACGCCGCTCGAAGAAGCGTTCCTCGCCCTGACCCGCACACCAGCTTCCGAGGAGATTCCGGCATGATCGCCCGCATCACCATGAACGAGACGCGCGCCGAGCTGACGAAGTTTGCACGGCTGCCCGCGTACGTCATCCCGACGCTCGCATTCCCGGTCGCCTTCTACGCGTTCTTCGGCCTGCTGATGAACGGTTCGCAACGCATTCACGGCACGTCCGTGGCGGCGTACATGCTGGCAACATTCGGCGCTTTCGGCGTCGTGGGCTGCGCGCTTTTCGCGTTCGGCGTCAGCGTCGCCATGGAGCGCGGTCAAGGCTGGCTGCTCGTGAAGCGCGCGAGCCCGATGCCGCCGGCGGCGTACTTCATCGCGAAGGTGCTGACCATGCTCGCATTCGCCGTCGTCATCGTATCGATGCTGTGCCTGCTCGCCGCTGAGTTCGGCGGCGTTCGCCTCGCACCGAGCGCATGGCTCGCGCTCACCACGTCGCTCGTGCTGGGCGCGATCCCGTTCGGCGCGATCGGGCTCGCGCTCGGCTTCGTCGCGGGGCCGAACTCCGCGCCCGCGATCATCAACGTGATCTACTTGCCGATGTCGTTCTTGTCGGGGCTGTGGGTCCCGATCGAAGGGCTGCCGCCCGCGATCGCTCACGCTGCGCCGTTCTTGCCGACCTATCATCTCGGTCAGCTCGCGCTCGGCACGCTCGGGCCCGGTCACGGCTCCGCCCTGACGCACATCGCGATCCTCGCGGCGTGGACGGTCGCCGGCGCCGCCGCGGCAGCATACGGAATGAAGCGCGACGAAGGCAAGACGTATGGCTGACGTTCGCCGCCGGCTGCCGATCTTCGAACAGGGCATCATGCCGTTCGTCTGGCTGGTGTATGCCGCGAGCGTGCCGCTGTATTTGCTCCTAACCCGCGCGCCGGCGCGCCTCGTCGCGTTCCAGCTCACCGTACTCGCGGTTTTCCTCGTGTGCTACTTCTTGGGCTACGGCCGCAGCGGGCGCACGGGACTCGCGTACGCGGGCGCGATCACGGTTCTCGGTGCGATCGCATCTCCGACGGTCGGCTTCGCGACGACGTACTTCATCTACGCCGTGTCGTTCATCGCGTACGCCGTTTCGGCGCGCGACGCGTACCGGATGATGGCAGCGTACATCCCGTTCATCGCGCTGCTCATGTGGCTCACGCACGTCGAGCGGGCATCGGCGATCTCGGGTTTGGTCTTCGCGGTGATCATCGGCGTGGCGTGCATCAACGCGGCTCAGCAAAAGAACGATCACGCGCGCCTGAAGCAGGCGTACGACCAGATCGAAGGCTTGGCAAAGATCGCCGAACGCGAGCGCATCGCACGCGACCTGCACGACGTGCTGGGACACACGCTTTCGCTGATCGCGCTGAAGTCGCAGCTTGCGTCGAAGCTGGCGGACCGCGATCCGCGGCGTGCCGTCGCCGAGATCCACGAGGTCGAGCAGATCGCCCGCACGTCGCTCGACGAGCTGCGCGAAGCGGTCGCGGGCTACCGCGGCACCGGCATCCCCGATGAGCTCGCGCACGCGCGCGACGTGCTCACCTCGGCCGGCGTGCGCGTCGACTGCGACGCGGAAGACGTGCGGCTCGCCGCGGCGCACGAGAGCGTGCTCGCCCTGGCGATTCGCGAAGCCGTGACGAATATCGTGCGGCACGCGCGCGCGAGCGCCGTACGACTGCGCGTCGCGACCGCCGGCGACGCGTGCCGCTTCGAGATCCAAGACGACGGCGTCGGCGGCTCGGCGGCGGAAGGCCTCGGTTTGACCGGCATGCGCGAGCGGGTCGAATCGCACGGCGGTTCGCTGGAGCGCACGATCGATCACGGCACGCGGCTGGTCGTCACGCTGCCGCTCGCGCCCGGAGCCGCGCGCTGATCCGCGTCGTCATCGCGGAAGACCAGCAGCTCGTGGCGGGCGCGCTCGCCGCGCTGCTCAGCCTCGAACCCGACATCGAGGTCGTGGGCCACGCGCACGACGGCCCGACGGCGCTGCGCCGCGTCGAAGAATTGGCACCGGACGTGCTGCTCGCCGACATCGAGATGCCGCTGCTGACGGGCCTCGACGTCGCCGCGGAGCTGCGCCGCCGCGAAAGCAAGACGCGCGTCGTCATCGTGACGACGTTCGCGCGCCCGGGCTACCTGCGCCGCGCGATGGACGCGGGCGTGGCGGGCTATCTGCTCAAAGACCGCCCGGTCGAAGAGCTCGTCGCCGCGGTGCGCACGGTGCACGCGGGCGGCCGCGCGATCGACCCGACGCTTGCGGTGCACGCCTGGACCGAACCGGACCCGCTCACCGACCGCGAACGCGCGGTGCTGCGGCTCGCAGGCGACGGCCAAACCTCCGCCGCGATCGGCGCGGTGCTCGGCCTATCGGAAGGCACGGTCCGAAATTACCTGAGCGAAGCGATCGGCAAAGTCGGCGGCGCGAACCGCACGGAAGCCGCGCGCATCGCCCGCGACCGCGGCTGGCTCTGAGCCGCCGCCGTCAGGTTTTCAGCTGCCACTCGAACTCGATCGGTGCAGGATCGGCGAGGCGCACGAGCAGCTGATGATATGCCGGATGACTGCGATCGATGCGTAAGGCCGGCAGGATGGATTCCACGTTGGCGCGCTCGATTCGGCCGTAGATATCGAAGACACCCCCGGACAGCGCTTCGAAGATGGCGTCGTGAAAGGACGGGTCGGGCCGGAAACGCTCGATGACCGGCATTTTGAGACCTTCGGGAACAGGACCGGAGGCGATCAGAAGCCGCCGCCAGCCCTCGTCGCTCGATATTGCGCCGCAGACCGTATTCCAAGCGGCATCCACGCGGCTGTCGTCCTCGAAAAAATCCACCCACAGCACATATTCGGCAGGCCGCGCGAGTTCGAGCGCCTCGGCAGAGATCATCGCGCCGAGAAACTCGAGGAAGAACGTCATCTCCGCGCTCGTCAGGCCGTCGTATCCGATCGTCGTGAACAGCTGCGCGATGATCGTGTAAGACGGGAAATCCTGGTAAAGCGCACACGTCGCCCGCATCTTGTCTCCGTTCGCGTCAACGCCGGCGAACGCGGCGTCGAGCACGTCGTCGACGACGTCGAAGAGCTCCCGATCGTCTTCGTGCTGCGCGACGCTGAGACGGAGTCCCCTCCCGCACCGAGGCGCGGTCACGAACGCGATCCGCCGTCCGCGATCGTAACGCTCTCGCCCGACGGCGCGAGCGATACGGTTTTTGTCGACGACCACCGTCTCGTCAGTCTTCTTTTGACGCCTCGACGTGGGCGCGTTGCTGCAGCTCCTGCACGACGGTCGAGTCAGCGAGCGTCGTCGTGTCGCCCAGCATGCGGCCTTCGGCGATGTCGCGCAGCAGGCGCCGCATGATCTTGCCGGAGCGCGTCTTGGGCAACTCTTGCGTGAACGTCAGGTACTTCGGGCGGCAGAACTTGCCGAGCTTTTCTGCGACATGCTCGCGCAGTTCGTCCGCGAGTTCGGGTGAGCCGTTCGCGTGCGATTTCAAAGTCACGAACGCGCAGATCGCTTGCCCGGTGATGTCGTCGAGCTTGCCGGTCACCGCGGCTTCGGCGACGTCCGGATGGTCCACCAGCGCCGACTCCACCTCGGTCGTCGAGATGCGATGGCCGCTGACGTTCATCACGTCGTCGATGCGGCCCATGAACCAGTAGTCGCCTTCCTCGTCGCGCTTGCAGCCGTCGCCGGCGAGGTAGCGGTGCGCGAACTTCGACCAGTACGTCTGCACGTAGCGGTCGTCGTCGCCGTAGATGCCCCGCAGCATCGACGGCCACGGCTTCGTGAGCACGATGTAGCCGCCGCCGCCGAGCGGCACGGACTCGCCCTTGTCGTTCACGATGTCGGCGTACACGCCGGGAAACGGCTTCGTGGCCGAACCCGGCTTGAGCGTCGTGATGCCCGGCAGCGGCGAAATCATGATCGCGCCGGTCTCCGTCTGCCACCACGTGTCGACCACGGGGCAGCGCCCGCCACCGATGTGCTCTTGGTACCAGATCCACGCTTCGGGATTGATCGGCTCACCGACGCTTCCCAGCAGCCGCAGCGACGAGAGGTCGTGCTTTTCGACGTACTGCGTGCCCCATTTCATGAACGTGCGGATCGCCGTCGGCGCGGTGTAGAGGATCGTCACCTTGTAGCGCTCGATGATCTCCCAAAGCCGGTCCTTGTCGGGGAAATCCGGCGTGCCTTCGTAGATCACGCTCGTAGCGCCGTTGCACAGCGGACCGTACACGATGTAGGAGTGGCCGGTGACCCAGCCGATGTCGGCCGCGCACCAGTACACGTCGGTCTCTTCTTTCAAATCGAAGACGAGCTTGTGCGTCGCCGTGACGCCGGTGAGGTAGCCGCCGGTGGTGTGCTTGATGCCTTTCGGCTTCGCCGTCGTGCCGGACGTGTACAGCAAGTACAGCAGATCTTCGGCGTTCATCCGCTCGGGCTCGCACGTCGAGGGCTGATCGCGCACGACGTCGTCCCACCACACGTCGCGCCCGTCGACCATGTCGACGGCGTCACCGACGCGCTTCGCCACGACGACGTGCTTCAGCGAGGGCATGCTCTTCGCGATCGCCTCGTCGACGTTCGCCTTGAGGGGGACTTTCTTGCCGCGCCGCCAGCCGTAGTCCGCGGTGATGATCGCGACGCATTCGGAGTCGTTGACGCGGTCGACGATCGAGTCGGGCGAGAAGCCGCCGAAGATCACCGAGTGCGCCGCGCCGATGCGCGCGCACGCCAGCATCGCGATCGGCAGCTCGACGACCATCGGCATGTACACGGCGACGCGGTCGCCCTTTTTGATGCCGAGCTTGCGCAAGCCGTTGGCGAAGCGGCACACTTCGTCGAGCAGCTGGCCGTACGTCACCGTCCAGCGGTCGCCGGGCTCGCCTTCGTAGTAGAACGCGATCTTCGCGGCCTTGCCGGCCTGCACGTGGCGGTCGAGCGCGTTCACCGACGCGTTGAGCTCGCCGTCGCCGAACCATTTCGCGAACGGTTCGTTCCATTCCAGAACTTTGGTGGGCGCCGTCATCCACTCGAGCTTATCGGCCCACGACTTCCACCACGCTTCGTAGTCGCGGTCCGCTTCCTCGTAGATCCCCGGCTTCGCGTTCGCCTGCGCGGCGAATTCGGGCGGCGGCGGAAAGCGGCGTACCTCGCTGAAGAGCGCTTCGATGGCATCGCTGTGCGTCGGCGTCGACATGGCGGCGGGATTCTCGCGCGCGGGGCGGCGCCCCCCCGGTGGCGAACGGCCGCGTGCGATATGGTCCGGTGGATCGACGGTTTCTACGGCGGGCTGATCGCGGGCGGGACGAGCGCGCTGTTCTACGCGGTCGTCGCGGTCGCGTGGCTGCACGACATCACGCTCGGCGCCATGTTCGCGCAAGTCGCGCAGGCGCTGCCGCCGTTCCACGGCGCACCCGAATCCGTGCCGCTCGTCGTGCTCGGGCTGGTGCTGTACCTCCTTGCCGCCGCCGCGTTCGGGATCGTCTACGCGTCGCTGGCGCGGAGGCTGCCGTCGATGTGGCGGGCGCCGGGGTCCGTGATGTGGGGGCTGGCCTACGGGCTGCTGGTCTGGTGGGTCCTCAACGACGTCCTCGTCCCGGTGCTGGGCGCCGCCAACGTCCAGCCGCTGTGGGAGGGCTTGGTGGGGACGGTGCTGTTCTACGGGGTCGTCCTTTCCGAGCTGACCACGCTTGCGCACCGCCGCGAGGCCGGCGTGGCTCCTTGACCCTCGTCTCCCGGGATGATACGCTACCAGGAAGCCTGGCACTCCGGAGACCCGACTGCTAAGTCGGCATCCCGACGTGCCGACTGCTAGCGGTGCTACTCCGGTGAACGACAAGCTCGAGCTCGACAAACGAAAGGCCTTCATCCTCGCCACCGTCGTGTACGAGTACATCAACACGGCCGAACCGGTCGGCTCCGTCACGCTCACGCAGAAGTACAACTTGGGCGTGTCGTCGGCGACGATCCGCAACGAGATGGCGGAGCTGGAGGCGGGCGGCTACTTGGTGCAGCCGCACACGTCGGCGGGCCGCATCCCCTCGGACGCCGGCTACCGCACCTACGTCGACCGCCTCATGCAGCCGGAATCGCTGACGAAGGACGACTCGCGCCGCATCCGCGACGAGTTCCGCGAAGCCTCGCGCGAGCTGGGCGACGTGATCGAGCAGACGACGCGCCTGCTCTCGGGCCTCTCGGGCAACCTCGCGATCGCGATCGCACCGTCGCGCGACTCGCACGCGTTCAAGCACGTCCAGCTCATCTGGCTGTCGCCGCGCACCAGCCTGATCGTGGTCGTGACGTCCGGCGGCGTGGCTGCGCAGAGCGTCGTGGAATGGTCGACCGACGTCGCCGCCGACGATCTGACCCGTCTCTCGAACGCGCTCAACACGCGGTTCGGCGGGCGCGTGATGGAAGACGTCGGCGCGCCCGACGTCGATGCCGTGTGCGCCGAGCTGCACGTGAGCGCGCAGATTCGCGATGCGGTCCGCGCGGCGTTCGCCGCGTCGCGCAAGGCCGGCGAACCGGAGATCGCCGCCGCCGGCGCGCAAAACTTGCTCGACCAGCCGGAGTTCCACGACCTGCGCAAGCTGCGCGCGATCCTGCGCATCATCGAAGAGCAGCGCACGCTGTACGACTTGATCGCCGACGAGCTTGCCGCCGACGGCACCGGCACCGACCCGGCGCCGCACGTGCGCATCGGCCACGAGCTGCGCGCCGACGAGCTGTCCGAATGCAGCGTCGTCACCGTACCGTATCGCTTCGGCGACCGCGGCGTCGGCATGCTCGCGATCCTCGGACCGCGGCGCATGCCGTACGGCCGGCTCATCGCGCTCGCGTCGGGGACGGCCCGCTCGCTGGGCGACCACCTCAACGACGTCGAGATCAGGTAACTTGCCCACCGATTATTATCAAGTTCTCGGCGTCGCCCGCGACGCCGACGAGCACACGATCAAGCGCGCCTATCGCCAGCTCGCGCGCAAGTACCATCCCGACGTCGCCGCGGACAAGAAGTCGGCGGAATCGCATTTCAAAGAGATCAACGAAGCGTACGAAGTGCTGTCGGACGTGCAGAAGCGTTCGAACTACGACCGCTTCGGCCACGCGGGCGTGCAGGGCGGCGGCGCCGAGGGCGGCTTCGGCCCGTTCGGCGCCGAGGGCTTCGGCGACATCTTCGACATGTTCTTCGGCGCGGCGCGCGGCGGCGGCAACACGCAGCAGCGCCGCAACGGTCCCGCGCGCGGCAGCGACTTGCGCTACAACGTCGAGATCACGCTCCAGGAAGCATACGCGGGCACGACGCGCGACGTGTCGTTCCGCCATCTCGCGAGCTGCGCGACGTGTCGCGGCAGCGGCGCGGAGCCGGGCACGCTGATCGTGCCGTGCGACCGCTGCAGCGGCACCGGGATCCAGCGCCAGGTGCGCCAGACGCCGCTCGGGCAGTTCGTCACGCAGACGACGTGCTCGAAGTGCTCCGGCGAGGGCCAGATCGTACAGACCCCGTGTTCCACGTGCCGGGGTCGCGGTCGCGTCGAGCAGGAGAAGTCGCTGCAAGTTCGCATCCCGCCGGGCGTCGACGACGGCTCGCGGATCCGCATCGCCGGCAGCGGCGAAGCCGGCGCGCGCGGCGGGCCCGACGGTGACCTCTACGTCTATCTCACCATCACGCCGCACGAGCTCTTCAAACGCGACGGCCTCGACGTGCACATCGACGTCGCGGTCTCGTTCCCGCAAGCGGCGCTCGGCGGCGACATCACGGTGCGCTCGCTGGACGGTTCGGTGCCGCTGACGCTGAACGCCGGCACGCAGAGCGGCTCGCAGTACCGCCTGCGCGGCCGCGGCATGCCGAGCGTGCGCGGCGGCGCGAAAGGCGACGAGCTCGTGACCGTCCACGTCGTCGTTCCGACGAAGCTGAGCAAACGCGAACGCGAAATCCTCGAAGACTACGCCCGCGCGGGCGGCGACCAAATCGAAGAAAAGTCGTTCTTCGCCCGCGTAAAAGACGCGTTCAAGGCCGAATAGCGCGGCCTCGCTGCCGGCTGTCCAATTTCGGCGCGAGATCGTTCAGATCGCGTTCGCTGTCGTATCGTTCGCGCGGTGGAGATCTTCCTCGAGCGTTCCGGTCAGCAGGCCCCAGCACATGCGGTAGTCGCTC
Source organism: Candidatus Elarobacter sp. (assembly GCA_036403315.1). Lineage (GTDB taxonomy): Bacteria > Vulcanimicrobiota > Vulcanimicrobiia > Vulcanimicrobiales > Vulcanimicrobiaceae > Vulcanimicrobium. Next base: position 24,952 of record DASWRD010000029.1, on the reverse strand, counting down.
GCGAGCGAGCGCAGCGGGGCGCTGAACGTCTCGGGCTTGTTGTGCTCGATGAAGGCGTGCGTGTACCAGGCCGGCCCGTAGCCGCAGACGAGCGCCGAGACGATCAGCTTGGGGCTCCGGCGTGCGATGCCGACGGCGCCCACCAGCGTCGCCAGGATCGTCCCCGCCGCGTGCAGCGTGCGGGTCTGCGGGTCGGCATGGGCGCGCAGGTAGCGCAGCCAGAAGGCGTCGTCGATCATGCGCGGGCCTTCCGCGCAAGCGAGGCGAACGGCCTGCCGCCATGCGGGACCGGTTCTTCGTCGAGGGCGTCCACATGGTCGGCGACATCGTGGCGTTCGCACCCGACGATGCACGCAAGCTCTCGACCGTTCTGCGCAAGCGGAGCGGCGACCGCGTTCAAGTCGTGGATTCCGGCGGCGTCGCGTTCGGCGCGACCATCGACGTGGGCGCCCGCGACAACCGGGATGCTCGCGCAGTGCAGGTGCGCGCGACGCTCGACGAGCGGCTCGACCGCGCCGACGCCGAGACGACGCTGCGCGTGACGGTCGCGCAAGCGGTGCCGAAGGGCCAGAAGATGGATCTGGTCGTCGAGAAGGCGACGGAGCTGGGCGCGCACGCGATCGTGCCCGTGCGCAGCGCGCGCGTCATCGGCCACGACACGAGCCCGGCGAAGGTCGAACGCTGGCGCCGCATCGCGAAATCGGCCGCGCAGCAGTCGGGCCGGTTGCGCGTCCCCGACGTTGCGGACGTGCACGACTGGGATGCGCTGCTCGCGACCTTCGCGCAGTACGACCGCGTGTTCGTGCCGTGGGAGCTCGCCGAGCCTGCGCCGCTGCGCGACGTCTTCGAGCTCGCGCTGGCGGATGCGCGCAGCGTGCTCGTCGTCATCGGACCGGAGGGCGGATTCTCGTCGGACGAAGTCGATCGCGCGCGGGCCGCCGGCGCGAGCGCGATCTCGCTCGGGCGCCGCATCCTGCGCACCGAAACGGCGGCGCTGGTCGTCCTCGCCGCCCTGCTCTACGCGCGCGGCGAGCTCTGACCGTCCGGGCGTTCGGCGCCGGCGCGTTCTACGTCGTCGGCGCGGTGCGCAGCGCTTCGAAGCTCAGCGGCTGCGTGCACGCGTACGCCTGACCGTTCGGCGTGATCTGCGGCGTGCAGCGACCGTAGCCGAGCGACGAGATCAGCGGCACCGTCGACGCCGCGCCGGCGACGCGAATCTGCACCGTGCCCACGTCGCCGTAATGCCCGCGCGTCACGAGGCGCATCCACACGTTCGGGCTCACGACGCTCCAGGGTGAGTCGAGCGTCGAGACGTCTGCCGGCTGGATCGGCGCGAACGTGCGGCTGAGCGCGTTGAAGTCGCTCGCCTGGCTGATGATCTGCGAGCGCTCGTCGCGCAGCTCGGTGACGAGCCGTCCCGCGCCGCCGAGCTGACCGAGGATGCTGTCGAGCGACGGGCCGCCGAGCGCGCTCGAGAGCGAGCTCCACTTGCCCTGGATGTCGTCGAGCGTGCTCGTGCCGAGCTGGCTCTTGTAGTCGGGGATCAGCGTGTCGACGACCGATTTGAACTGCGGTGCGAAATCGGCGTAGCCCAGCCCGCCTTGGATCGTCCACGACGTGCCTTGCATCGGGCTGAACTGGATCGGCGTCGACGACGCGCGCGAGTTCATCGCGATGATCGCGGGCGCGCGCTTGCCGCGCATCGCACCCAGCACGAACGCCAGCGGTGCGCGCGCCGGCCGCGCATGGCTCATGCAGAACAGGCGCACCGCGACGGCATAATCGCCGGGTCCGAGCGATACGGTCCCGGTGTTCGACTGCTTCAGCTGCGTGACGATCGATCCGATCGCCGTGTTCGCGGCCACGCCCGTGACGGGCGCGAACGGTGCGCCGGGCAGCGCATCGAGCGTCGGATAGAGCTCCACGGGATCGAGCCTGATCGGTGACTGCTCAACGATGTACGGCGCCAACTGCTTGGCTGCGGCGCCCAGCGCGGCGCGCTTGGGATCGAGCGCGCCCGGCAGGCTGAACTGCGCCGACGCGGAGCGGACGCCGAAGCCGCCGGCGACGAGCGCGACCGCGAACGCCGCGACGAGGGACCGTTGCATGAGCTTCATGCCGCGCCGTTCGGCACGTCCGGCGCGACCTCCGGCCCGACCGTTGCAGCATGCGTTGCGCGAAGGTCGTGCTAGCGTGACGGGGTGACGCGCCCGGTCCTGTTCGTCGGCTTCGTCCTGTTCGTCGCGATGCTCGGGAGCAACGTGCCCGCGCCGCTCTACGAGCTGTACCGCGTGCAGTTCGCGTCAACCACCTTCGCGATGACGGCAGTGTTCGCGACCTATCCGCTCGCGCTCGTCGCAACGCTGCTCGCCTTCGCGCGGCTCCCGGACCGCATCGGACGGCGGCCGGTCCTCATGCTGGGCATCGTCGCGACCGCTGCGGGCTCCATGGTGTTCGCGGCGGCGCACGGCGTCCCGGAGCTCGTCGCCGGCCGGCTGCTCTCCGCGGTATCGATCGGCGCCGTCGGCGCGGCGGGACCGCCCGCGCTGGTCGAACTGGACGCCGCGCACGACCGCCGGCGCGCCGCGCTGGTCGCGACGTTCGCGCTGTCGCTCGCGTGCGGCGTCGCGCCGTTCGTCAGCGGCGTGCTCGCCGTCACCACGTCCGCGCCGCTCGTCACGCCGTACGCCCTGCACATCGTGCTGTGCGCGCTCGCGCTCGCATCGCTCGCGTTCGTTCCGGAGACGCGTCCGGCGCGAACGCTTACGCGCGCGACCGTGCCGCGACTTGCGGGCGCCGCGCTGCGCACGTTCGCCGGCGCGACGCTCACCAGCGGCATCGTGTGGTGGCTCGCGTCGTTGTTCGTCTCCGTCGTGCCGGCGTTCGTCGCGACGCTGCTCGGCGCGCGCAGCCCTGCGCTGCAAGGTGCCCTCGCGCTCGTGGTGTTCGTCGTATCGCCGCTCGCGCAGACACTCGCGCGCCGCATCTCCGACCGCACGGCCGCGCGCGCCGGCCTGATCGGTACGGCGCTCGCGCTCGCCGCGCTGCTCGGCGCGGTGCCGGCGGGTTCGCTCGCGTTGTTCGCGCTCGGCAGCGTCGTCGCCGGCGCCGCGCACGGGCTCGGGTTCCTCGGCGCGCAGAGCGCGGTGAACCGCGTCGCGGCGCCGGCAGCGCGCGCGCGATTATCCGCGGTGTTCTACGCGGTGACGTACGTCTGTATCGGGATACCGATCCTGACCGTGGGCGCGCTCACCGCCCGCACCGGATTGTATGCCGCGCTGCTGTTGGTCGGCGGTGTCGCCGCGCTTGCCGCGCTGGTGCTCGCAAGCGCGTTTCCGGCGGCGCCGCCGGCTACGCCCGCGAACATGAAAGTTGCGGGAGAAGCGTAGACACCCATCATTCTCCCACCATCGCGCGCTATCGTGATCGCAGGAAACGGTGCCATCACGGCGCCGGCCACCACAAGGATCACGACACCATGTTCAACCGTCTCTCCAAGCTCATCATCGCAACCGGCGCCGCAGCCTCCGTCAGCGCCGGCGCGCTCGTGCCCCGTCCGGCGTCCGCCGACACGACGTCGACGATTCTCACCGCGGCCGCCGCGATCGGCGCCATCGTGCTGTACAACAACTATCAGCACAAGCAGGCCGCCGCCAACAGCATCGTGGGCTACACCCGCAACGGCGGGACCGTGTACGCCGACGGCCGGGTCGTCATGGCGAACGGTCAAACCTACTACCCGAACTCGAATACGAACGGGCAGTACGGCTACAACTATCCGGTCAACAACGGCCAGTACAACAACGGCCGGTACGGCTACAACAACGGCCAGTATAACAACGGCCAGTCCGGCTACAACAACGGCCAGTACAACAACAACGCCCGCTACAACAGCGCGCAGAACGCGAACGCGAACAGCACCCGCCGCTGGAACGACCGGGCCGATAACCGGAACCGCGACCACCGCTAGCTAAGGCTCGCGCTTCGGCCGGGGAACGTCAGCTCGGCGATCGCGGACTTGTCGAGCTCGCCGTACCCCGCGGCGACGAGCCGGTCGTACTGCGCTTTCGTCGCCGCCGCGAGCGGCAGATGCAGCCCCGCGCGGTCGCCGAGCGCGAGCGCGATCCCCGAGTCTTTCGCCGCGTGCGCCGCGGAGAAGTACACGTCGTGCTCGCGCGCGACCATGTCGGCGCCGTCCGTTTCGAGCACGCGCGAGTTGGCGCCGGTGTGCGCGAACACGTCTTGCAGCGCGGCGAGATCCAAGCCGAGCGCTGCGCCGAGGCCGAGCGCTTCGGCAAGCCCGGCGGTGTTGACGTTCATCAGCATGTTCACCAGCGCTTTCACCTGCGCCGCGCGGCCCGGCCCGCCGACCCACCGCAGCGACACGCTCATCGCTTCCAGCAGCGGCTTCACGGACGCGAACGCGTTCTCGTCGCCGCCGCAGATCAGGTAGAGCTTGCCGTCGCGCGCCTGCGGGATCGAGCTCGCCATGCAGGCTTCGACGGCCGCACCGCCCGCGCCGCGCACGAGCGCGTCGACTTCCACGTGCACGTCCGGCGTGATCGTCGCGCAGTTCACGAAGACCTTGCCGCGCGCGCCGCGCAACAGCGAATCGCCGTCGCGCGCGAAGATCGCGCGCATCGCCGCGTCGTCGGTGACGACGGTCAGCACGACGTCGCACGCGGCGGTGACGCCGGCGAGCGTCTCGGGCACGCCCGCGCCGATCTCCGCGGCCAGCTCACGCGCGCGCCCGCCGTCGGCGTCGGACACGGCCGCCATGGTATAGCCGACGTCGCGCAAGCGGCGCGCGATGTTCGCGCCCATGCGCCCCACGCCGACGATGCCGGCGCGGGTCGTCCCGGGTGCGGCGTCAGGCTGTTCTCGCGGCGGCGGCATGGTGCTCATGCGCGGCCCTTCTACGCCGAGGCGCGGCCCCCGCCGGTACGGCACCGGTCCGAATCCGCGGCGCCCGGCTTGCGTCGATGATATCGCCGTGGTATCATAGGCCGACCATGCGTGCGTTTCCAGCGCGCCTGGACGACCATGTGTACGACGAGCTGAAACGACGGTCGGAGTCCGAACGCAAGAGCATGAACGCGGTCCTCAACGAATCGCTGGAGCGCCAATTCCGGGGACGGTCCGACGCGAAGGATGCGCTGCTGCGCGCCCTCGCGGCGCTGGATGCGAGCGAGCGGAGCAAGACGTGATCGCGGCGTACAACTCTGGTTCGACCATGGCACGCACCCTCGAATCGCTCGACCCCGGGACCCCCGTCTTCGCCGGCAGCACCCGCGTCGGCGACGTGCGCGCCGTCTATGCCGAGGGCGACTCGCGCGCCGCCGAGCTCGTGATCGTGAGCTGGGACGCGCGCGACGGCGAAGACGTCGCGGTCCCGAGCACCGAGATCCTCAGCATCACCGACGGCGGCGTGCAGCTGATCCGCCAGGAATCCGATCAGTACGCCGACCTCGCGCCGTTCGACCCTGCGAGCTTCCCCACGATGAAGCAGTTGAAATGACGTCGGCCCCCGTCGCGACGCAGCTCAAGTTCTCGATCGTCGTCCCCACGTACAACGAAGCGGGCGGGATCGAGAAGCTGGTGACGACGCTGCGCGGCGTGTTCGCTGCGAACGATCTCGACGGCGAGATCGTCGTGGTCGACGACAACTCGCCCGACGGCACCGGCGCGATCGTCGACCGGCTGCAAGGCGAAGGCTATCCGGTGCGCTGCCTGCACCGCCCCGGGAAGATGGGACTGTCGTCGGGCGTGATCGACGGCTGGAAGTTCGCGCGCGCCGATTCGGCCGCGCTCGGCGCGATGGACGCCGACTTCTCGCACGACGCGACGATCCTGCCGCGCATGGTCCGCGCGCTCGCGGACGGCGGCTACGGCCTGGCCGTCGGCTCGCGCTACGTGCCCGGCGGCGGGATCGAGAACTGGCCCAAGCGCCGCATCATCACGTCGCGCGTCGCGATCGCGCTGGCGCAGCCGCTCGTCCCCATCAAGGACATCACGTCGGGATATTTTCTCGTCAAGCGCGAGGCGCTCGACGGCGTCGAGCTCGACCCGATCGGCTTCAAGATCGGCCTCGAAGTGATGGCGAAGGCGCACTACGGCCGCGCGCTCGAGGTCCCGTACGTGTTCACCGACCGCGTGGCGGGCGAGTCGAAGCTCAACCAGGGCGAGATCTTCAACTACCTCAAGCAGCTCGGCCGCATCTACGGCGCGCGCCTGCGAGGCAAACGCTAGTGCCGATGCCGGAGTGGCTGCGGCTGCGGCGCGCGACCCCGATCGCCGCCGACCAGGCGGCGCAGTGGACGAAGTGCCCCAAGTGCGGCGCGATGATCTACCGCCCCGACCTCGCCGCGAACGTGTGGGTGTGCCCGACGTGCAGCCATCACTTCCGCATGCACGCGTTCGACCGCATCTCGCTGCTCGTCGACGCCGACTTCACCGAGATCGGCGGCGAGCTGATGCCGGGCGATCCGCTCGGCTGGGCTGATAAAGTGCCGTACACGCAGAAGCTGCAACGCGATCGTGAGAAGTCCAAGCTCACCGAAGGCGTCATGTGCGGCTTCGCGTCGATCGGCGGCTACCCGGTCGCACTCGGCGTCATGGATTTCAACTTCCGCGGCGGCACGATGGGGACCGTCGTCGGCGAGCGCATCGCGCTGCTCTTCGAGCGCGCGCGCGAGCGCAAGCTTCCCTGCGTCGTCTTCACCGCGAGCGGCGGCGCGCGGATGGAAGAAGGCATGCTGGCCTTGATGCAGATGGCGAAGACGACGCTCGCGGTGCGCCGCTTCCGCGACGCCGGCGGCTACTACCTCAGCGTGCTGACCGATCCCACGACCGGCGGCGTGTCGGCGTCGTTCGCGTTCCAAGCCGACGTCATTCTCGCCGAGGCGCGCGCCGCGATCGGCTTCGCCGGGCGGCGCGTGATCGAGCAGACCATCCGCCAGAAGCTCCCGGAAAACTTCCAGACGGCGGAGTTCTTGCTGGAGAAGGGCGCGATCGACATGGTGGTCGAGCGCCCGGAGCTCAAGGACCGGCTCGTGCGGCTGCTCGATTACGGCGTGGGCGCACGGCGCCCGCTCAACGGACAACCGGCCGGCGCAGTCGCGCCGATGACGGCAGCACAGGCGCCGGCGGAGAGGCGCACGTGAACGTCATCGTCGAGCGCGAGAAGGGGTTGCTGCAGCTCGAGCAGCGCATCGCCGAGCTCAAGGCGCACGCCGCGCAGCAGCCGGTCGACATGACGTCCGAGATCCACGGCCTCGAGACCAAGTACGCGCAGATTCAGCGCGAAGTGTTCGGGACGATGACGCCATGGCAGCGCGTGAACATGGCCCGCCATCCGAAACGGCCGCTCGGCTCGGAATACATCGCCGCGCTCGACCAGTTCGACGAGCTGCACGGCGACCGGCATTTCCGCGACGACCACGCGATCGTCGGCGGCTTCGCGAAGCTCCGCGGCCGGCGCGTGATGGCCATCGCGCAAGACAAGGGCCGGGACACCAAGGAAAAGGTCTTCCGCAACTTCGGCATGCCGTCGCCGGAGGGGTACCGCAAGGTGATCCGGCTGGTGCGGCTCGCCGACCATCTCGGTCTGCCGGTGGTGACGTTCGTCGATACGAGCGGCGCCGATCCGGGGATCGGCTCCGAGGAGCGCGCGCAGGCGGAGGCGATCGCGCAGTCGCTGTACGAGCTCGCGGACGCCGGCGTGCCGATCGTCGCAACGATCATCGGCGAGGGCGGCTCCGGCGGCGCTCTGGCGCTCGCGCTGGCCGACCGCGTGCTGATGCTGCAGCATTCCATCTACTCGGTGGCGTCGCCGGAAGGCGCCGCTGCGATCCTGTGGGGCGATGCCGCGCGTGCGGAAGAAGCCGCGACGCGGCTGAAGCTCACGTCCGACGATCTGCTCGCGTTCGGCATCGTCGACGAGGTGATCCCGGAGCCGCTCGGCGGCGCGCACCGCGATGCCGCCGGCACGATCGCGCGCGTGCTCGACGCGGTCGTGCAAGCGCTCGACGCGCTCGGGACGGTGGCGCCGGACGATCTGCGCGAAGCGCGCTACCGCAAGTTCCGCCGCATCGGATCCGCGGGCTGATGAAGAGCTCGTCGCTGGTGCGCGCGCTGGGCCGCATGGGTGTCATCGGCGTCGGAGCCATCGCGCTGTCGCTGATCGGCGTGCAGTACGCGCACGTCATCGGGCGCAACACCGCGCTCGCGCACCAGCTTCACGCGGTGGAGCACGACATCGTCGACCTCAAGGCGCGCCGCGCGCAGCAGCAGCGCGAGATCCGGCGGCTGTCCGACCCGCACGGCGCCGTCCCGGAGATCCACGACCGGCTGCACCTCGTCGGCGACCACGAGGCGATCATCTACCTGAAGCACGGCCGTCCCACGCAGCCGCAGCGCCCGGCGACCGAGCCGTGAGCGAGCGCGTCCGCGGGAGCGTGATCAACGTCCACAACCTCGGTGCGATCGTGCGCCTGGAAGACGGGCGGCTCGTCGCGGCGCCGATCGGCGACGTCAACAAGAACCGCTCCGCGTACACGCGCGCGCTCGAGCACAAGGACGGCACGCTGCCGTTCGATCTCGTCGGCAAGATGGTCGTGATCGCGCAGACGCGCATCGACGAGGTGGCGCCGACCAGCGACGTTCCGCCGCTGACCGATCCGTCGTTCGAGGCGCAGATCGCGGCGTATTTGAAATCGACCGAGGAGTGGGCCCCGTCGGACCGGCCGCAGCCGTTCGAGCGGCACCTGGTGCGCAAGCGCCAGCGCGCGAAGTTCTTCGAGAGCCGCGCGGAGTGATGAAAGAGGCGCGCGTCGATCCGGTCAAGGTCCCAGGTTCGTTCGTCCGGCTGCAAGGAACGTACTCCAGCCTGCGCGCGGCCGAGCAGCGCGTCGCCGACTTCATCTTGGCGCACCCCGACGAGCTGATCTACCTCACGGTCACCGAGCTGGCCGACCGTACGCACACCAGCGAGTCGACGGTCGTGCGCCTCTGCCAGAAGATCGGCTACAAGGGCTATCAGGAGTTCAAGATCGTGCTCGCGCGCGATCTCGTCGAGCCGGCCACCGCGATCTACGCGGCGATCGAGCCCGGCGACGACCTCGCGACGGTGAAGACGAAGGTGTTTCAGGCGAACGCGCAGGCGCTGCGCGACACGCTCGAAGTGCTCGACGAAGACGCGCTGCAGCGCGGCGTCGACTCGATCGCGGGCGCGCGCCGGCTGGAGATCTACGGCGTCGGCGGCAGCAGCCCGCTTGCGCTCGACGCGTACCACAAGTTCGTAAAACTGGGATTGCCGGCGGTCGCGCTCTCCGACGGCGATTTGATGGCGATGTCGTCGTCGCTGCTCGCGGAAGGCGACGTCGCACTCGGGATCTCGCACACCGGCGCGAGCCGCGACGTGACGGATGCGCTCGGCCGCGCGAAGCGCCACGGCGCGCGCACGATCTGCATCACGCACCGCTCGTCGTCGCCGATCACCAAGGTGTCCGACGTGGTGCTGGTCACCGCCGCGCAGCAGACGGCATTCAGCAGCGACGCGAGCTCGAGCCGCATCGCGCAGCTTGCCGTGATCGACACGCTGTACGTCGGCGTCGCGCACAAGAACCACGCGCGCTCGCTCGAGATGATCGAGCGCACCCGCGAAGCGACCGCCGCCAAACGCTACTGAAGTCGGCGGAGCGCTGGCGCGTGTCGGGGCGGCGGGCTGGTCAGCGCTTCGACGCGGAACACGGCGTGACGACGGAAGCGCTCGTTTTTCTCGGCGAGCTCGACCCCGAGGCGATCGGCCCGTCGCTGGAATTCGCCACGCACTACGAGCCGACGCCGGTCGCGCAGGCGGAAGCATTGCTCGACGCGTCACGGCTGGCGCCGGAGAACGCCACGTTCGTCGACCTCGGCGCCGGCATGGGACGCGTGGTGCTGCTGGCGGCGCGGCGACCGTTTCGCGCGGTGATCGGCGTCGATATCTCGCCCGCGCTGGTGGAGATCGCCCGCGAGAACCTCTCGACCGCGCGCGACCCGCACCGCATCGCGCGCGACGTGAAGATCGTCAGCGCCGACGCAGCGGAGTACGCGTTCCCGCGCGGTGACCTGGTGGTGTTCATGTACAACCCGTTCCGCGGCCCGGTGCTGGACCGCGTGCTAGCCAACGTGCGCACGACCGCGGAAGAACGCAACGTCGAGCTGCTCTACCACACCCCGGTCGAACGCAAAACGATCGACGCCACGGAATCCTTCGAGCTGGTCACGGACCTGGGCTTCGGCCTGGTCTACCAATTGCGCCGCTGACCCCACGTCCTAGACTTCGATCGCACGGCGCGGCGTCACGCGCCGCGCCCATGTCACCCTGAGCTCGTCGAAGGGCGCGCCACCCAGGCTCAATCCGGTTCGCGAATTCCAACCTCGTCGAGATGCCGGAGTAAGTCGCCGGGTCTTCGTAAACGCGGTACGCGCCGCCGCTCTGCAGCTCGTCGTAGCCGTAGCCGCCGGAAAGCAAGCCGACGCCGAGCGCGCCGGCGCGGCGCGCGGCGAGCAGATCCCACACCGAGTCGCCGACGACGATGCTGTGCTCGATGGCGACGCCGAGCTTCTCGGCGGCGGCCAGGAACAGATCGGGATCGGGCTTCGCGTGCACGACCTCGTCACGCGTCACGACCGGCACATCGGGCGGGATGTCCAGCAGCGCCAGCGTGCGGTTCGCGACGTCGCGGCCGCCGCTGGTCGCGATCGCCCACGGCGCGCGCAATGCGGTCAGCGTCGCCAGCAGCTCGCGCGCGCCCGGCAGTGCGACGACACCGTCGAAACGCGCGGCGTACGCGGTGGCGTGCTTCCGCCGCAGCTCCACGGCGACGTCGGGATCGAGCTCGCGCCCCAGCTCGCGCATCAGCCCGCGCACGAACAGCCCGCCGCTCATCCCGATCTTGCGGTGGATGCGCCACACCGAGAGCGGGATTCCGCACGCCGTGAGCGCTTCGTGCCACGCACCGACGTGCTGGTAGACCGAGTCCACCAGCGTCCCGTCGAGGTCGAACAGCATCGCGGGGACGGTGCGCGCCATGCGGGTCGCTTCGCCCCGGCGCGCGAACCGCCCGCCGGTGATCCGCGCGCTGTTCTCGATCGGCACGAACTCCACGCGCCTGCTCGTTCTCGACGGCGAAGCGCGGCTCGCGGCGGAGTCCCGCGGCACGCGTATCGGCACGGGGATCGGCGAGAGCGGAACGCTCGATCCCGCGGCGCGCGAGCGCACGCTCGCGGCGATCGACGAGTACGTCGGGCTCGCACGCAGCCTCGGTGCGACGGTCGCCGACACGATCGCGACGAGCGCGCTGCGCCGCGCACGCGACGGCGCCGCGTTCGCCGCGCAAATCGGTGACCGCGTCGGCATCGCGCCGCGCGTGCTGACCGGCGTGGAAGAGGCGACATACTCGTTCCTCGGCGCGACCGCAGCGCGGGACGGAAACGATCCGATCGCGGTCCTCGACGTCGGCGGCGGCAGCGCCGAGCTGGCGATCGACATCCCGCACTACGCGCGCGCGACGGGCTCGGTAGCGCGGACGCTCTCGGTGGAGATCGGCGCAGTGCGGCTGTCGGAGCGGCATCCCGCGTTGCTCGGCCCACGCGCACTCGGCGCCGGCGAACGCCGCGCGCTCATCGAAGAGGCGCGCGCCGACGCGGCAAGCGTCCTGCGCCCGTTCGCCGCGATCCACGACGTCGCGGAGCTGATCGCAGTCGGCGGAACGGTCTTCACCGCCGCGGCGATGATCGCGGGCGGCGTGCGCGACGGAGCGACGATGACGCACGCCGATTGCCTGCGCCTGATCGACGCGTTGCTGGCGCGCGATCTCGACGCCCGCAAGACACTGCCCGACATCCGCCCGCAGCGCGCGGACATCCTACCCGCGGGCCTGATCGTCGTCGACGAAGCATGCCGCCTGCTCGCCGTCGACGCGTTCACCGTCAGCGAAGCGGACCTGCTCCTTGGCTACCTGACGTTCCCAGCGTTTCGCGCCGTCCCGTTTCCGCCGCGCGCCTAGCCCGCCGCCGAAAGGCGCGAGCGCGAAGCGGTAGCGCCGCGCCCGGCGGCGAATCGCGCCGCGGGATGATGGTGGAATCGGTAGACACAGCAGACTTGTGAACATGAGCCGGCCGGACGGAAACGCCGGCCGGGATGCGCTCAAATTCGGTGAACTCGTCGCGGCAGGCCGCACGACAACGCCGAGCCAAGCGGATGCAGCGTCGTCAAGCCGACTCCGCTGCGTCCGAAGGTGTAGAGACTGGACGGGCGCGGCCTAAACTTTCTTCGGCGAAGTCGAACGTCGGCACACCGAACGAGCACGGTCAAGGCACAGTCCGGACCACGAACGCCGCGTATCAACAACGCGGCGGCGGCGAAAGCCGAAGCGGTGCGAAAATTTGCTGCCGGCAACGGCGTCCGGGTTCAAATCCCGGTCATCCCACGATGTTCTCGTTCGAGTTGCCGCGTCACGCCGCGATCATCGTTCGTTCATGCGACGGCAATACGGTGCGCGCGATACTCGGAGCGCAGCGCCCGTACCTCAACTGGATAGAGCACCGTTTTGACTCAGCGGAAGATGCAGGTCCGAATCCCGCCGGGCGCGACCGACGACGCGGAGACCTTGACCGGACGTGGTCTGCCCGATACCATCAAGGCATCATCCGCTGAGTCAGCGGCCGAGCCCTCGGGAGCGATCCCGGGGGTTCACCGTTTCGTGTAGGCCCCGCCGCCGGGACAGGTCGCTATAACCTATTATTTCGTATACGTTGAAGGGGCTCGGAGGCGTCGATCCCGAACTGACGGAGGTTCCCGACGACACCCGGCGAGCTGCCGGGTTTCGTGTGTCCGGAGGTCCCGCCGCTGAAGATCCTCGTCACCGTCAAGCTCGTCCCCGATACGAATGCCGACAAGCGCATCGATCCGGCGACCAAGCGCCTCGTCCGCACGGGCGTCGAAACGGTCCTCAACCCGTTCGACGAGTACGCGATCGAAGCAGCGCTGCAGCTCAAAGAAAAGCTCAACGATGGTTCCACGGTGACCATCGTGTCGATGACCCCCGTCACCGGCAAGGAGATCGTTCGCAAGGCGCTCGCGATGGGCGCCGATGACGCGGTCATGCTGTCCGACGACGCCGTCGCCGGGAGCGACCTGTGGGGCACCGCCGTCGCGCTCGCCGCGACGATCAAGGCGCAAAACCCCGATCTTGTCATCACCGGGACGCAGTCCACCGACGCCATCAGCGGCGATCTCCCCGGCATGCTCGCCGAGAAGCTGGGCTACCCGGGGCTGACGTACGCGCGCAAGCTCGAGGTCGACGGCGGCCGCGTGCGCGTGCAGCGCGAGACCGAGACCGGCTACATGACGATCTCCGCCGCGCTGCCCGCGGTCGTGAGCGTCACGAAGTCGGCGAACGAGCCGCGCTACCCGTCGCTCAAAGGCATCATGGGCGCCAAGAAAAAGGAAATCAAGCAGCTCGCCGTCGCCGATCTCGGCTTGACGGTCGCTGTCGGCACGGCCGGCGCGAAGGCGCAGCTGACGGATCTCGCCACGCCGCCCGCGCGTGCGAAGGGCCAAGTCATCCAGGCCTCCGACCCCGCCGAAGGCGCGAAAGCGATCGTGCAGTTCCTGAAAGACAGAAAATTCCTCTGATGCAAAACGTCATCGCGTTCATCGAGCACAAGCACGGCACGATCCGGCGCTCGTCGCTGGAAGCGGCTACGCAGGCGCGCACGCTCGCCGATCAGCTGGGCGGCAAGGCTCATGCGGTCGTCGCCGGCGACGGCGCGCAGCAAGCCGCGGAGACGCTCAAGAAGTACCCGCTCGACCAAATCCACGTGTCCGGCGAAGACCGCTTCATCGACGGCGCGGTCGACGCCGTCGAAGCCGTTGCGAAAGCGGCCGGACCGTCACTCGTCCTCGTCGGCAACACGAACATCGGGCGCGACGTCGGGTCGCGCTTCGCGGCGCGGGTCGATTGCGGCGTCAACGCCGACGTCGTCGAGTTCAAGACCGCCGGCGGCGAGGTCTCGTGCGTCATGCCGAAGCTGGGCGGGCTGGTCATCACGACCTGCAAGTTCGCCGGTTCCGACTTCGGCGTGGCAGCGATTCGGCCGAACGTTTTCGCGGCCAAGGAAACTTCCGGCGCCGGTGAGATCGTTCAGATTGCGTCGAGCGGCAAGGCCTCCACGGTCACCGTGGAGGACGAGGTCGATGAAGCTGCTGCCGAGCTCGGCGTCGAAGAGGCGTCGGTCGTCGTCAGCGGTGGTCGCGGGATGGGCGGTCCGGACCCGTTCACCACGATCCTCAAGGACCTCGCCGAAGCGTTCGGCGGTGCGGTGGGCGCCTCGCGCGCGGCGGTCGACGCCGGCTGGGTGTCCCACGGGCACCAAGTCGGGCAGACCGGAAAGACCATCAGCCCGCAGCTCTACCTCGCCGTCGGTATCTCCGGCGCGATCCAACACAAGGTCGGCATGCGCACGTCCGAGACGATCATCGCGATCAACAAGGACGGCAACGCACCGATCGCCGAGTTCGCCGATCTCCTCGTCGCTGGAGACGCGTTCGCCATCGTTCCGGAGTTGACGAAGCTCGTCCGCGACGCGAAAGCCGTACACGCCTAGCATGAACCGCCGCCTTTTCCCCGTCGTCCTCGGTCTCGCAGCCGCCGCCTTCATCGCGGCGGTCGGTGCGCATCCCGGTGTCGCCGCGCCCAAACCGGCCGCGACCGCGTCGCCATCGCCGGCGCCGTCGCCCACCGCCACGCCGGAGCCGCTCGACAAAGCGATCCCGCGCCTCGAAGCCAAGCTGAAGACCGATCCCAACGACAAGCCGTCGATGACCGAGCTCGCGGCGGACTACCTGCAGATCAACCGCCCCGATCTCGCCATCAAGCTCACGCAGAAGCTGCTGCAAGGCGGCACGAAGACGGCGCAGATCTACTACTTCGACGGCCTCGCCCAGGGCGGCACCGGGCACCAAAAAGAAGCGCTCGCCGATCTGGAACAAGCGGCGAACCTCGAGCCCACCAACCCCGGCGTGCTCGGAACGCTGACCACCACGTACCTGCAGGCGAACCGCCCGCAGGACGCCGAGCGCGTCGCGAAGCGCGCGGTGACCTTCAACAAAGACGACAAGAACGCGTACCTCGCGTACGGGAACGTGCTCGCGGCCGAAGGCAAGTTCGACGAAGCGCGGCAGCAGCTCGAAACCGCCGCGAAGCTCGATCCCAAGGACGTGCGCCCGATCCTGCTCGAGGCGCAGACGTACACCAGTCAGAACGCGATCGCGCTCGCGAGCGGTTTGTACGACCGCGCGATCGCGATCGACCCGACCAGCGTCGAAGCGCTCGTCGGCAAAGCGCGCCTCGCCGCGCAGCAGCACAACGTCAAGGACGCGATCTCGTCGTACGAACGGATCTTGGCGCTCCAGACCGATCCCACGGACAAAGCCGCCGTGATCGATCAAGAAGCGCTCGTGTACGCGAACGAGAAGATGGGCCCGGAAGCGGACGCGGCGTACAAGCGCGCGATCGCGCAGTACCCCAACGTCCTCAGCGCGCACACGGCGTACGGCGAATATCTGCTCAACCTCAAGGACAACGCGGGCGCGGAGCGCGAGCTCATCGCCGGCGCCGGTCCCAACCGCGATCAAGGTGACGCGCTCGCGCGGCTGGGCCAGCTCTACGCCGGCCAAAACCAATACGCGAAGGCGATCGATCAGTTCAAGCGCCTCAGCGAGATCGCACCGCAGGACCCCCGGTCGTACCTGCTGCTCGGCGCCACGTACTCCGCGAACAAGCAGTACGACAAAGCTGCGACCGCGTTCAAGTCGTCGTACCAGCTGCAGCACACGCCCGACGCGCTGCTCGGTCTGGGCCAAGCCGACCTGCAGACGCACAAATACACCGAGTGCGCGCAGGTGTACGAAGCGCTCGACAAAGGCGCGCCGGACATCGCCCGCCAGAACCCGCAGATCCTCTTCGGCCTAGGCCAGTGCTATCAGGGTGCGAACCAGCCCGACAAGGCGCGCGCCGCGTACCAGCGCGTGCTCACGATGGTAAAGCCGGGCTCGCAGGCCGCGAACGAGATCAAGTCGCTCATCGCCGCGATCGACCGCCAGCAGAAGAAGCCGGCGCCGGCAGCCACGAAGAAGCCGACGACGACGTCCAAGAAGTAACGCGATGCTCGTCGCGTACGACGACGGTCTCACCGCGCACCTGAGCGGCGTCCCGCATCCCGAGCGGCCCGACCGGGTGCGCGTCGTCGCGGACGAGCTGCGCCGCCGCGGGATGCTCGGCGAGCGCGTCGACGCGCGCGTCGCACGCCCCGACGAGCTCGCGCGCGTGCATCCGGCCGCGTACATCGAACTCGTGCGCCGCACGTGCGCCGCGCTGGAACCCGGCGACGTCACGCAGCTCATCACGGGCGACACGCTCGTCGACGCAGGTTCGTACGAAGGTGCGGCGCGCGCCGCGGGCGCCACGCTCGTCGCGCTCGAGGCGGCAGTCGACGGCCGGCGCGGCGCGTTCGCGCTCGTGCGCCCGCCCGGCCATCACGCGGAACCCGCGCGCGGCATGGGTTTCTGCGTGTTCAACAACGCGGCGATCGCCGCGCGCACGTACGCGCACGGCGAAGGCAAGCGCGTCCTGGTGCTCGATTTCGACTACCACCACGGCAACGGCACGCAAGCCGCGATCGGCGGCGGCGTGTCGTACCTGGGTTCGCACGCCGATCCGGCGTACCCCGGCACCGGCGATCCGCGGGACAACCGCGTGGTCTCCGGCGGCGCGCTGGTCAACGTGCCGATCGACGCGCGCGGTATCTCCACCGAAGGCTTCATCGGCATCCACGCGCGCACGCTGCGCGCGCTGGCCGAGCGCATCCGCCCGCGTTTGATCGTGGTGAGCGCGGGCTACGACGTCGTCGCGGGCGATCCGGTCGGCGACCTGGGCGTCGATCCGTCGTTCGCGCGGCAGATGGGGCGGCTCATCCGCGAGATCGCCGACGAGCACTGCGACGGCCGCGCGCTGTTCGTGCTCGAAGGCGGCTACGATCCGGCCATGCTCGCGACGTGCGTCGCCGAGACGATCCTGGGCTTCGAGGAGCGCGTCGAGGCGGACAAGACCGACGTGCACGCGATCCCGCCGGCGCAGCGCGCCCTCGTGCGCGAAGTGGAAGAAGCCGCGCTCTGCGGGATGTCGCGCTGAAGGTGCGGATCGTGCCGGTCATCGTGCTGCTGCTGCGCGTCGTGCTCGGCGCGATCTTCGTGATCGCGGGCGCGTCCAAGATCGGCCACGCCGACATGTTCGCGGCGCAGATCGCCGGCTTTCGGCTGCTGCCGCAAATCGTGATTGCGCCGCTCGCGCTCGCGCTGCCGTTCCTCGAGCTGCTGCTGGGCGGCTATCTGATTCTCGGGCTGTACACGCGCACGGCGGCATGGGTCGCGGCCGTTGTGCTGGCGACGTTCGATGCCGCGATCGCTTCGGCGGTCGTGCGCGGCATGTCGGTCTCGTGCGGCTGCTTCGGACCGAACGATGCGACCGTGACGACGTGGACCGAGGTCGCGCGCGATGCCGTGTTCGTCGTGATGGCCGTCGTCGTCGCCTTGCGCGCCCCGGGGGCGCTCGCGCTCGACCGGAGAATCGGAAACGCACCATGAGCGCCCGCAAGACACCGCCGCCCGACCGCCGCAAGCTGATCCTGTACGGCACCCTGACGGTCGTCATCGTGGCGATCGTCGCCGCCGTCGGCTTCTCGTCGCGCGTCCAGAAGGCCGCCACGGACACGCCGGTCGCGGAATCCAAGCTCAAAGTCGGCGATACCGCACCGGCGTTCGCCGTCGCGACGAATGCCGGAAACTTCGATCTCGCGCAGGTGTCCACGCCGGTGCTGCTCGAGGTGTTCGCGACGTGGTGCCCGCACTGCCAGCGCGAGACGGCGACGCTCAACTCGATCGCGGCGAAATATGCCGGCAAGGTGGCGCTGGTCGCAGTGAGCGGCAGCCCGTACGGCGTGAACGGCTCGTCGCCCGAGACGCAGAACGACGTGAACGGCTTCGGCGAGCACTTCGGCGTGCGCTATCCGGTCGCGTTCGATCCCGATCTGAAAGTCGCGCAGCTCTACCTGAAGTCGGGCTTTCCGACGCTCGTGCTCATCGACCAGAACAAGAAGATCCGCTGGATGCAGAGCGGCGAGATCCCCGAATCCGACATGGTCAAGGCGATCAACGGCGTACTCGCGGCCTCGAGAATGCCGGAGCATCCGTAGCACTCTCTCACAGCGTCCTCAGGACGGTGCTCACGCCGCGTCGCGCGCGAGCGCCGTTCGCACCGCGCCGACCAGCGCGGGGTCCTTCGTGACCAAGCCCCACTCGAGCTGACCGGCGCCGCGGCCGAACGCTGCCGTGGCGTTCCCCGAGCCGATCCATGCGGTGTCACCGGCGAGCGCGAGCTTTTCGTTCGCGCCGCCCTCGCGCAGCACGACGCCGTCGGCGACCAGCCGCGCGATCGTCGTGAGCTCGCTGCGCGAGCGGTCGCGCGCGCGGCCCAGCACCAGCGTGGTGGACGCGCCGCCGCGCGCGTGGCGCCGCAGCGCCGCCGACAGCGGCGTCGTCCCGATGCGCTCCGTCTCGACGATGACCGGCGCGTGCGGCGCGCTCTCGATCAGCGCGACCTCGCGCCGGAGCACCTCGTCCTTGCGCGTGGCGAGCGTCGCGTCGCCGCCGCCGCGCCCGCCGAGCGCGTCGCGCACCAGCGCGACGTCGCGCGGATCGTCGTCGGCGACGACGATCTCCGGCCCGCGCTGCGTCCAGTTGCGGTCGTCGAGGTACGCGACGCCGTCGCACACCGCGGCCTTGAGATGAAACGGTACCTCGTCGCGCGCGAGCAGCGAGACGCGCGCGCCCGCGTCGCGCAAAACGCGCGCCGACGCGACGTTGTCCGGGGCGCGCTTTCCGGAGCCGCGGTACGGATCCGCCTGCAGCGTCACCGCGACGTGCGCGCCGTGGCGCGCGGCGCCGGCGAGCGCGTCGCGCATCGGTCCGCGCATGAGGAAGTAGGAACCGAAGGCGACGTCGTGCGCGGACGCGATGCGCGAAAGGACGTCTGGGACGGACGAAAGCGAAAGTGTCACGCACGTGTATCACGCGCGCGGCATCAGCCGGCTAGTTCGCTACGGAACGACCGAGGTCGCGATCTGCAGCAGCTCTTTGAGATCCAGATCGCCGACGAGCGCGAACGCAAGTCCCTGCTCGCGCCACGCGAGCAGCGTGGTCGGCCCGTCGCGCACGTACTGGCCGTCGTGCTTCTCGACCGACACCGCCTGCGGGTGCATGCCGGTGAAGTCGATGGCGCGGTCCGTCGCGTTCTCGAACAGCGACAACGTGCGGATCCCGTCGGAGTAGATGAGGTGCAGGTTGCGCACGCCTTTGATCTGCGAGACGTCGGCGCCGGAAAGCACGAAGCCGTCGGGCAGATATTTCGGCGTGATCGGCTTGAACCCGGCGTTCGGGATCGCGTTCGGCAGCGTCTTCGGTTCCTGGTACGACCGCCCGGGCACCTTGACGAAGCCCGGAGGGATGGCGGAGCTGAAGATCGACTGCGGGATGTCGTCGGTGTAGCGGATGTCTTCGTAGCGCGTGCTCCAGGCCAGCGAACCGTCGCTGTGATACGCTTCCTTCGCGAGCACGACGTGCGTCTCGACATCGATCCACAGGCGCATGGCGCGCTCGCCGGTGAACCTGCTCACGAGGTCGACCACGTCGACTTTGCGGTTCGCGGTGTTGCCCGATGCGGTCCGCACCGCGCGGTAGTTGCCGTCGACGAGCGCGATGTCGTCGACGACGGCGACCGGATCCACCGCGGCCTTGTTCTCGCTGACGACCACGCGCTTGCGCTGCGGATCGACGTCCCACGACATCGCGCCGCGGCTGATGACGAACTGGCCGTACAGCACGTGCGGCGTGAGATAGGTCCGCCGCGTCTGCTCCGGCGCGCGGTGCTCGATCTGCGACGCCACCGCGAACGAGCGCGTCTGGCCGCCGCGGATCGACCACATCTTGCCGACGAACGAGACGTGCTTGGGCGCTGCGACGGCCGCTACGAGGAGCGGCCGTGCATCGGTTCCGCCCGGCATTCGGGCCATCGGCGGCGCCGGTTGCGGCGTCGCCGCGCCGGCCGCGGGAGCGCCTAGCGCCAGGAGCGCGAGCGCCGCGACCGCGAGGCTAGCGGACCGCACCGCTGGCGTCGTCGAGGGTCGCGGCGTCGGCGGTATCGATGTACGAAGCGGCGGACGACGGCGCGCTGCCGCGGTCCGGCGTCTCGGCGGTGTAGACGTTGGGCGAGGCGCCGGGACCGAACGGGTTCTGCTGCGCCTGCGCGTTGTGCTGGTCGAGGAAGTAGCTCGCGTTGACCCCGGCGATGGCCGGCTGCGGCTGCCGGATGATCGGCGTGACGTACGCGGCGAGCGCGAGCGCGGCGGCGACGGGGACTGCGATCCGCGGGCCCCAGCTCGTGCGCAGGCGCTGGACCCACGACGGGCTCTCGTGGCGAACGGCGTCCCACACGCGCGCGCGCACGAGCGACGGCAGCTCGAGCTCTTCGGACCGTGCCGCGCCGCGCAGCATCTCTCCAAGCGCCGCTTCCTCGTCGTAGAGGGCGTTGCACTCGGCACACGACTTGAGGTGCGCGAAAACGGTAGCGTCCGCCTGAGGAGTCAGCGCGCCGTGCAGATAGTCGATGAAAGTTTCGCGGTCGTAATGCGTCGTCATTTGTGTTCCTGTTGCGCCCGGGTCACGAGCCGGCGAAGAAGGGCCCTCGCTCGGTGGAGCCGCGATCGGACCGTTCCGATCGAACATCCCATGATGTCGGCAATCTCCTGGTAGCTGTACTCCTCGATATCGGCGAGAACCACGACTTGGCGCTGTTCGGGGGAGAGCTGAGCGAGCGCTTTCGAGAGCGGCTCCCCCAGCTGGCCCGCCACGTAGTCCTCGATGGGGTCGACGGCCAGCGGCCGCTGCCCACCGTACTCCTGCGGGGCGTTGTCTTCCGGGATCTCTTCTTGGAAACGCCCTTTGCGCCGCCGAAGTTCATCCCGGTACAAGTTCGTGACAATCCGGTAGATCCACGAGAGGAAGGACGTCCCGGGCTGGAAGGACCGCCACGCCCGGTAGACGCGGATGAAAGCGTCTTGCGTAAGATCGCGAGCATCCGCTTCGTTTCCCGTCAGGCGGTAGGCGAAGTTGTACGTCGCCTTGCCGTACTGGGCCATCGCTTGCTCGAGGAACGCCGACGCTTCGCGCGTCGGCGGCTCGATCGGCTTGCGCGGGACCCCCATCGGGATCAGAGCCTTCGGGACGCTGTCGGGTTCAGCCTCGCGCGGAGGCGGGCGCTCACTTACAGCTGTTCGCCGCTGGGATGATCACTTTGGACGCCGCGTCCTCGTGCTTGGTGGTGTACGCCGCGATGTCGCCCAGGTCGCGGTCGAGCATGTGCGCGTCGTTGAGCGAGCTGACGACTTTGTGCTGCGGATCGAACGCCGTTTTTGCGTCGCGCAGAAACCCGCTCACCGGCGGCGGCGTCTCCATCACCCCGTTGCGGCCGACCGTGGAGGGCATGTTCGCGCGCTGCATGTTCAGCTCGCTCTCGCTGAGCTGGCCGAAGCGGCGCATGCGCTCCGTCTCGACGAACCCGCTCATCGCGTTCAGCTGAACCTTCTGCGCCGTCAGCACCCCGGTGAGGGTCACGCGCAGATCGCGCAGCATCTTGGCGTCCTCGGGCTTCGCGGTCGGCGGGATGTCGAGCGCGGAGGACTTGACCGCCTCGGTGAGCGTGTCGACGTTCTTGACCATCTGGTCGACTTCGCGGTCCATCTGCATCAAGTGCAGGTCCCGGGCCTCGTTCGAGTCCTTCACCACGTAGTCGAAGATGCGCTTGCGCAAGCCGCCGTACGTCCGGTCGTTCTTGAGCGCCGCGGCGACGGCCGGGGCGATCGCGCGCCGGATCGCCGTGCAGACCGGCCTCGATCGCGTCGTCCCGATCACGGGCAGCGACGAGGCCTGCGGGATCGGATCGAGGTTGAACGGATTGGTCGGCGCGGGCTTCGGAACGGGCACCGGGGACGCGACGCCCAGCAGGAGCGCGCCGAGAGCGACGTATGCGAGCACGCTGCTTGCTTCGACACGGTCGCTCCGGTTCCGTGCAGGGCGAGCGCTCCGGCACCATGACCAGCTTACGGAAAGTTGACGCGCGGCCGATATACCATACGCGGCTCCGGCAGACGCCCGCCGGTGATCCGCCTCGGGTGAGGGCGTCGGATTCAGAACGCCGTGCGCTCGAACGCGCGGCGAGCTCGTCATGGGACCGGTTCACGGATGAACTTCCCGCTTGCGCTGGGCACTGCCGGCGGATTCGGCATCGCGCTGTCGATCGCGGTCACGGCGATCGCCGTCCTGACGGTGTACGCGCTGCGTTTGCGCCTCTTCGCGGCGACGCTGCGGCGCGAGCGCGCCGGCGCGCGCGAGCAGCGCGCGCGCCTGCTGGACGCGGTGCCCGACGGGATGTACGTCGTCGACGAGCACCTGCGCATCGTGCACGTCAACACGGAAGCGGCGCGGATGCTCCACGCGAGCGCCGGCGCGCTGGTCGGCCGCGCGCTGCAAGACGTCGTCGACCCGCTCGCGTCGGAGCTGCTCGCCGACGTGCGCTGCGCGCGGCGAACGGGCGAGCAGACCGACCGCAATCTCGCCGTCCCCGGCACGGGCACGGTGATCGAAGTTCGCGCGACGCCGGCGGGCAGCGACGTCGTCGTGTCGCTGCGCGACGTCGGCGAGCGCGCGCGCGCCGCCGCGCGCGTGCGCGACTGCGACCAGCGCGTGCGGATGCTGACGGACAACGTCGACGCCGTGCTGTGGACGACCGATCTCGACGCGTGCTTCACGTCGGTCGCCGGGGCCGCGCTCGCGGATCTCGGGCTGCGCGCGGACGACCTGGTGGGGCGGCCTTCGGCTGCGCTCATCGCGGAGCACGTGCTGCACGACGTCTGCGCCGGTACGCCGGTGCGCGCGGAGACGGTGCGCGGCCAGCGCTGGCTGCGCCATCACGTCGAGCCGCTGCGCGACGACGCGGACGCGATCGTCGGCGCGGTCGGCGTGTCGCTCGACGTCACGGCGCTCAAGCGCGCGCACCAGCGGCTCTTCGAAAGCACGCACCGCGACCGCGTGACCGGGCTGCCGAACCGGCTGTCGCTGGAGCAGCGCATCGACGAGACGATCGCGGACGCGCGCCGCGACGGGCGGCGCTGCGCGCTGCTGTTCGTGGGGCTCAACCATTTCCGCACGATCAGCGACGCGCTCGGCCAGGGCGCGGGCGACGACGTGCTGCGCGACGTCGCGCTGCGATTGCAGGGGACGCTGCGCGCCGGCGACGTGATCGCTACGCCCGGCGGCGAAGAGTTCGTCATCCTGATGCCGCGCGTCGGCTCGAACTCCGAGGTCGAAAGCGTCGCGCAGCGGCTGTTGGGCGCGCTCGCGCTGCCGGTGACCGTGCGCGGCCGCGAGCTGTTCGTCGACGCCAGCGTCGGCGCGGCGATCTTCCCCGAGCACGGCGACGACACGGAGTCGCTCGGCGCGCACGCGGACGCCGCGATGCAACGCGCGAAGACGCTGGCCGGCGAACGGTTCGCGCTCTACGACGACGACTCGCTGCAGGCCGCCGCCGACGAACGGCTCGCGCTCGACAACGACTTGCGCCACGCCGTCGCGCGCGGCGAGCTGCGCCTGCTGTACCAGCCCGTCATCGATGTCGCGACGCGGCGCATCGTCGGGTGCGAGGCGCTGGTGCGCTGGCACCATCAGACGCGCGGCGTCGTCTCGCCCGGCGTGTTCATCGCGATCGCCGAGCAGAGCGGCGCGATCGTCGCGCTGGACCGCTGGGTGCTGCGCGAAGCGTGCGCCACGGCGGCGCGCGTGCGCAGCTACGAGCCGGGCTTCCGCATGGCGGTGAACCTGTCGCCGTACGATTTGCGCGAGCCCGATTTTCCCGACGTCGTCGCCACGATGCTCATCGAGCACAGCCTGCGGCCGGGCGCGCTCTCGATCGAGGTGAACGAACACGACTTGCTCGACGACGGCGTCGTCCTCGCGCTACGCCGTATCTGCGCGCTCGGCGTCGAGGTGACCGTCGACGACTTCGGCGTCGGCTACGGCAGCTTTCCCTCGCTCAAGCGCCTGCCCGTGACCGCGCTCAAAGTGGACCGCGCGTTCATCCGCGACGTCGCCGAAGACGCGTACGACCGGGCGATCGTCGGTTCGATCGTCGCGATCGCGAAGACGCTCGGGTTGCGCGTCACCGCCGAGGGGATCGAGACCGACGATCAGCTCGGGTTCGTCGCGTCACTGGGCTGCGACGAGGCTCAAGGGTTCCGGTTCGGCGCGCCGATGACGGGCGCGGAGCTGGAAGCCGCGTTGGCACCGCCCCCTCGCTTGTGCCTAGCCGAACGGGCAGCTTCCGTCTAGCGATTCCCCCGAATCCAGGCCTGACGGCGCCACCAGGGTACGCTACAGTACCAGTGGATAATGTGGAGGAGGTGGACGGTGGCGGTCGTTTGGAAGGTCGAAGACAAAGCGGAGCGGGTGCTGCGGCAGCGCCGCGCGTTCCGTGAATGTCTGACGTCTTTTGCCGAGCCGGCTTCCGACGTCGACGGCGCGGAGCTCATCTACGGCGAGCTCGTGGCCAACACGGTCCGCTACGCCAACGGGGCCGTCGAAGTCCGCCTCGAGCTGGTGGACAGCAAGCCGCCGGTGCTGGTCGTGCGCGATCACGGCCCCGGCCTGAACTGTTATCCCTGGACGCCGCGGCGCGATCCGTACGCGGAATCGGGCCGCGGACTCGGGATCGTCGAGCTGCTCGCGCGCGACGTCGCC
>DASWRD010000028.1:0-61470 GCA_036403315.1 Candidatus Elarobacter sp. | reverse complement strand
ACACGGGCGGCGGACACCGCGCCGGCGCGCAAGCCGTCGGCGCCGCGCTCGACGAGATCGACGGAGCGACGCGGTTCGAGTGGCGCATCGACGACATCGCGACGCATTGCACGTTTCCGCTCTCCGCACTGGGGCCGGCGTATAGCGCGGCCCTTCGCTATGCGCCGCCGATCTACGGCGCGCTGTACCACGCGACCAACGGCCGCCGGCGCTACAAGACGATCGTGCGCTTCTGCGAGCCGCTCTACCGCGAGCGGCTGCGCGAGGTGTTCACGCAGTACCAGCCCGACGTGATCGTGTCCGTGCACCCGCTGCTCAACCACGCCGCGCTGCGCGCCCGCGCCGACGCCGGCATGCAGCAGGTGCCGATCGTCACGGTGATCACCGACCTCGGCCGCGTGCACGAAGGCTGGCTGCTCCCCGAAGCCGACCTCACGGTCGTCCCGGCGCGCGAGGTCTATCAGCGCGCGATCGAGCGCGGCGTGCCGCCCGAGCGCCTGCGGCTGCTCGGCCACCCGATCCATCCCCGCTTCGAGGACGTCTCGGGCTCGAAGGCCGAGATCCGCAAGAAGCTGGGGCTGCCCGAGAAGGCGACGATCGCGCTGCTGATGGCCGGCGGCGAGGGTGGCGGCAAGCTGCTCCCCACCACGCTGGGCCTCGCCAGGACGGGGCTGGACTACCACCTCGTGGTCGTCACCGGCCGCAACGCCGCGCTGAAGCAGAAGCTGCTGGAGCTCGCGCCGTCGCTGCCCACGCCGATGACGGTGCTCGGCTTCCGCAACGACGTGCCGGAGCTCATGCGCGCCGCCGACCTGCTGGTCACCAAGGCCGGGCCGGGCACGATCGCCGAGGCGTCGGTCGCCGAGGTCCCCGTGGTCGTGTACGACTACGTGCCGGGCCAGGAGCGCGGCAACCTCGACTACGTCCGCACCAACGGGATCGGGGTCGTCGCGCTGACGACGGCCGAGGTGGTGTCGTCCGTCGCGCGCATCGTGCACAACCAGGAGCGCCTCGGCAAGATGCGCTCGCAGCAGACCGCGATCGCCCCGCGCGGAAGCTCGCGGCGGATCGCCGAGCTGATCGGCCAGATCGCGATCAGCGGCCGCCGCCCCACCATCCCCGCCGCCGGCTAACGTGGCGCCGGCGCTGCGGATCGAGGTTCCGGCGGACGTCGAAGCCGAGGTCGTCGCGACCCGGCGCGACCTGCACGCGCATCCGGAGCTGGGCTTCGAAGAAGAGCGCACCGCGGCGATGGTCGCCGCGCGGCTGCGCGCGCTGGGCTTCGGCGTCCACACCGGCATCGGCAAGACCGGCGTGGTCGGCGTGCTCGAAGGCGCGCGGCCCGGCAAGACCATCATGCTGCGCGCCGACATGGACGCGCTGCCGATCGACGAGGAGAACGACGTCGCATACCGCTCGCGCACCGCGGTACACATGCACGCATGCGGTCACGACGGCCACGTCGCGATGCTGCTGGGCGCGGCGCGCATCGTGATGAGCCGCCGCGACGAGGTCGCGGGGACGGTATGCTTTCTGTTCCAGCCCGCGGAGGAAGGGAAGGGCGGTGCCAAAGCGATGGTCGCCGACGGCGTGCTCGAGCGGTTCGGCATCGAGCGCGCGTACGGACTGCACCTCGCATCGACGCATCCCGTGGGGCAAGTCGGTTTCCGCGAAGGCGCGTTCTACGCGTCGAGCGACTCGATCGAGATCACCGTCGAAGGGAAAGGCGGCCACGGCGCGGCGCCGCACCAGACGGTCGACCCCATCTACGTCGCGTCGCAGTTCGTCGTCGCGGTGCAGCAAATCGTCTCTCGCAACATCGATCCCATCGAGCCCGCCGTCGTGACGATCGGCGCGATCAACGGCGGCACGACGCACAACGTGATCCCCAGCCGCGTGCGATTGCTCGGCACCGTGCGCGCGTTCGACGCGGACGTCCGCGCGAAGATGGCGGAGCGCATCGAGCGCGTGCTGCGCGGCGTCTGCGAGAGCGCCGGCGCGACGTACGAGTTCGAGTATCTGTGGCGCTATCCCGTGACGTCGAACGACGTGGAGCAGACGCGCTACGTGCGCGCGCTCGCGGAACGCGTCGTCGATCCGGCGCGCGTCGCGGACGTGCCGAAGCTGATGGGCGCGGAAGACTTCTCGTTCTTCGCGGAGCGCGTGCCGGCGTGCTTCTTCACCGTCGGCAGCAACGGCGGCGAGAACAGCGCGTTCCCGCACCACCATGCGCGCTTCGACATCGACGAGTCCGCGCTCGAAACCGGCGTGCGCATGATGACCGCGCTCGCGCTGGACGCACCGGCACACGCGCCGTAGGCGCGCGGAGGGCTAGTTTCGGCTGTGCTGGTGGCGGTCCGCGACTTCCGCGGGCACGCGAGGATACCGCGCGCCCAGGATCGCACGCAGCGTCGTGACGCAGCCGCAGGTTCGCGAAGGGATGCCGCGGCCCAGCATCAGCGCCCGGCAGCCGTCGAGATGGTGGAGTGATGCCCGGTGTCCGCAGTCGTCGCAGATGGGCGGCAACAGCGCCGGGATGTCGCGCTCGTTCACGGAGCCAGTCTCCCCCCTGCCGATTTCGTCGCGCTTACGGGCCACTTACGAACCTCTTACGGCCTCCCCCACGCGAACGGCAAGCATGACGAGCATGCCCTCATCATGCCACCGACTGAGCAAGCAAGCGCTTAAAATATTCCGCGTCGACGTAGGGGGAGACCGAGGACCGAGCGGCGTCGAAGGTTTGCACTATTCGAACACGATCGACCAAAACGACATTCCATGGAAACAACGGATCGACCCATTCGCCATTCGGCTCTCTATAGCAGACCGGGATAAAAAGCACATTAAATGGATCATGACGTAAGTTCAATACACCCCGATGCACTGCAGGCAGGGCCTCTAACGCCTTCTTCGGCCATTCCGTACCACGCGCCGCGCACTGCCCAAACACCGCAAATACGCTGTTTGCATCGTCCTTCCACGACACATGCCCTACAATATCGATCCCTCGATCACCCTGATTATCATCTGCGATATATCGCACATCGGCTTTCGTTGCCAGATCCTTCCCGAGCCTCGCAAAAGCCTTATTTAGCGCCGTACCGTAGTAATTGGCCCGATCACGGCTACCAGGGCCAAAGCGCTTTACTGTCATGCCCGGGAAGAGGCCACGAAGAACTTCCGCCGAGACATTTTCGAAAAGCGCTGCTAACCGTTGGCGTAGCCCGCTACCTCTAGAAAGGACGCCAAGTCGGGAGCAAATTAACAATAATAAATAGAACCGCTGCTTGTGAGTGAGGCGAACCCGGCGTTTGAACAAATCACCACTCGAAACAAAAGGGTAGTATTTACCAAAGACGCTAGCCCTATAAGCAAGATGTCGAAGAACTTCTTCCGAGTAACGTGAAGACATGTCATTTGTCTCGGCGGAAGACACATCGATTGCGGGCTCGGGGAGGTCTTCATCGCCAAGTTCACGGCCTTCGTTGATTAACCGGGCGATCTCTGCCCGAGAAATAAAAGGCATGCTACCAAAACAAGCTTCCAATTCGATATAATCCGCAAGTAGGTGCGGCGTCGACCGAGGAATACTTCCGCCAGAAGAGTTGAGGAGACTCATTCAGCGAGCGTGCTTAAGTCTTGCGCGTACTGCATGACCTGCTTGATTTGGCGCTTAACCGTCAGGCTAACCGCGCTCCCGGTCCGGACCTGCGGCATGAGCCCAAACGCAGCGGAGAGGTGGGTAATCGCAGCATTAAGCTGCGTCTCGAAATCCGCCACCACACCCTGTGTCAAAACGTATGCCTGCGACAGCGATGCGCCTCGATCAAAAGCCTTCAATGCCGACGACGTTTTGACGACGACCGCCAATTTTCCCAATTCGCGCGACTCGCCTAATCGCGTCTTTCCATCTTCCTTACGGTACAGCCACCCAAACAACTTCTCCGCACGTTCTGCTGAAATTGATCGACTAGGACTCACGATAGGGTCAGAATTTCCCTTAACCACATATGATCGGATGTCATCGTAACCCATGGCGGTGCTCAACAACGAAAACGGAAGGTTGCGGTCATTCACGTCAGGGTTGTCGTAAAAGTCCTTCTCCTCAGCTATCTCGTAGAGCGCGAATGCATCCAAAATCCTCTTAATATATGGGTATCGAGATCCTATTATTCGTGCGACTTGGCGGTACCGATCTTGTGACTTTTTACGCGAATCTGTATACTCATTAAACAGATATGCGAGGTAGCGGGCCTTAGACAAGGAATCCCATTGCTTAACGCCAGTAATATGTCGATACCCTAAGTAGGTAGCCGCATCGCCGCGCCGCTTAATCATGACTACGGGAACAGATGTTGGTTTATATCTAGCATCACGCGCGGCTTCAACGATGCTTGTTCGCCGTTGAATCGACAATGGGTCATTCAAGAGTTGCAATGCTGCCAAACGGCGATTGCCTTCGACGATAAAAATTCGGCCATCTTTGGGAAACCCGATTAATGGTTCACCTACAAAGAAGCCGTTTTCGCCAATAGTCTGCATGAGCTCGTGCAATGCTGTTTCATCAGCAAGGTACGCTAGGATGTCTAAGTCTTTTCGTCTTACAGACTCAGGAAGTCGCGGATTGTCGGGGTCAAAATGAAGGTCGCTGATCTTGTGAGTTTCGATTAGCAGCGGTTCATCGACTATCGAAGGCTTTTTCGGACTCTTTCTTGTGCGCGCTACCATATGTCTGGCAAAGCTCCAACTACAGCGGTGAAGAGTTTCGGGGGGACTGCATTACCGATTACCGTATATTTCATCCGCAACGAGAATTTATCGGGAATCTTAAATCGTCTTGGAAATCCTTGAAGCAGCATCGCTTCACGATACGAGATTCTCCGAGCGTTCTTCGAATCTCCGACGAAGCGCCATTCATCGCGACCAACACGAATCAGCGGAGGACTGCTAGGGTGTAGCGGCACATGCCGCGCGTGACCAACGACGGTCTTGCTCGGGCTGTCCCATGGCGTGCGCCGGTTTCTTGATAGGTAGTACCAGTGGAACTCTTCATCATGAAACTCTCCGACTGGCCATATGGGTAGATGGCCAATCGCATCGCGCTGCGTGCGAAACTCCCTAGTACCATTTGGCCCATGCGTAGGTTTTGGAGGTTGGTATTTCGCCTTGATATCCGACCTAATACCGACGATGAATAGGCGATCCCGGTGTTGCGGCACGCCGAAGTCCGCGGCGTTCACTCTAAACCACGTTACAGCGTAACCCGCGAAGCGAAACTGGGTCAGTTGCGCCGACAATAGGTGTATGAGGTCTTCGCGTCTCATCCCCGGCACATTTTCGACTACAAAGGCCTTGGGGCGGATTTGTCGCAGCGCGCGACCGAATTCCCGATAGAGATAATTGACATTCCGATCCGCATCACGGGCTCCGGCTTGGCTAAATCCCTGGCATGGGTAGCAACCTATTAGGAGATCGGCCTTTGGGAATTTCGCAATCTCGGAGATATCTGATAGGACGAATTCCGTCCCCGGCATATTCGCGACGTACACGTCGCGCGCGAATTCAAGCTTATCCGTTGCGTAAATGACGTTAAAACCAAGATTAAGCACCCCCATGTCGGAACCGCCACAACCACTAAATAGAGAAACGACTTTTGGCAACCGTTGGCTCCCTCCGACATCGAGCCCCTAATATCAGGGTGAGGTGCCATACGGATGACACCCTGGCCTTTAGAGTAAGGGTCGAGATTTAAGAATAGGGCGCCTGGACCTCCGAAAGGGTTGGCGAGCCAATTGGTCACCGACCGCGCCGACGCAAGCGATGACTACAAATGGATCAGCCCTTGAAAGTTCCGAGTCACACTTAGATGGCCACCTTGTCCGCCCCGCTGCCGTGAGAGAGGTGCGTTTGGCCGAAGCTCTTACGCGGCGGCGCTCGGCTGGGGCTGGGCGACCAGGCCGCCGCGCAGCGCGGCGGTCGCCGCGCCGACGGCGCCGGCGTCGTTGCCCAGCGTCGCCCGCACGATCCGCGTCGTCCCGCGCGGGACCATCGTGGTGCGGAGCTCGACCGCCGGCTTCACGCGGTCGAGCAGAAAATCGCCGGCGCTCGACACGCCGCCGCCCAGCGCGATCACCTCGGGGTTCACGAACGCGATCACGTTGGAGAGACCCAGCGCCAAGTCGTCGCAGAACGCCGCCCACGCGGCGAGCGCGTGCGCGTCGCCGGCCTGAGCCGCTTTGCGGATCGCCTTGGAGCCGAGCTTCTCCCGCGGCACGTCGAGCAGCGCGCTGCGCGGGAACGACGGCGCGAGCCGCTGCGCGTGGCGGATCAAGCCCGTGCCCGACGCCTGCGCCTCGAAGCAGCCCACCTTGCCGCACCCGCAGATGAAGCCGCTTTCGGCGCGGATCGTGTGGTGGCCGAACTCCCCGGCGCCGTTCTGGTTGCCCAGCGCGAGCACGCCGCGCGTGACGAACCCGCCGCCGATCCCCGTGCCGAGCGTGAGCAGCGCGAAGTCTTGCGTGCCCTGGCCGACGCCGTGCACGTACTCGCCGAGCGTCGCGCAGCGCGCGTCGTTGCCGACGAACACCGCGTGCTTGGGAAACGCCGCGCGCACGCGGTCGCCGAGCGGGACGTTCGCCCAGCCGAAGTTGGGCGAGTAGCGAATCGTGCCGCTGGCCGGATCGATGTTGCCCGGCGCGCCGATGCCGATCGCGACGACGTCGTGCTTCGCCGCCTCGATCGCGTTCTTGACCACGCTCGCCAGCGCGTCGACGACGGCCGCCGGCGCGCGGTCGTCGATGTCGCGCTCGAACTTCGCGTGGATCTCGCCGCTCTCGTCGATGGCCGCCGCCATCACGTGCGAGCCGCCGAGGTCCACGCCGATCGCCGCGCGCGCCATCAGGGTTTCGCCGACGGCGCCGGTGACGGTGTGGGCGGCGCGACGCCGGCCGGCGGCTCGACGGCGTTGGACGGATCGTTCCACTTGTCGTACGCCACGTGCAGCGGCACCGGTACGGCCTGCAGCACCACCGTGCACGTGTGCGGGCGATAGGTGGTCTTGTCGTACGTGCACTCCATCGTGGCAGGCACGCCGGAGTTTCCAACGGCGAGCGAGCCGAACGCGCCGTAGGTGACCCCGCCCTCCGCGCGGTCCGCCAGCGGCTCGAGCTTGGTGTCGGGCGCCGCCATGTAGAGCAAGTTCTTGCGCGGGCGCTTGACGGCCGGCACGACGACCGCCGACCACGGGGCAGCGGCATCGCGGAAGTACATCGCCGTGCCGATCACGAGCGACTCCTTCGACGCGCCGCCGGCCGTCGATTGCACGTGCACGCGGTCGTGGCCCACAGACAGGATGTCGACGGCGAGCCCGCCGGGACCGGCGACGGTGACGCGATACGACGTCGCCGCGGTGATCGCTTGGTCGATCTTCGCGGTAAGCGCCGCGGCGTCGTCGGCGGCGCCCGCAGGCACGCTCGCCGCGACGAGCAGGGCGGTGCCGAGCGCGCTCAACACGCGTGTCATCTGCATGACGCGGGGTTTTCCTCACGCGCACCCGCCGCTCCGCCGTCGCCGCGCATGCACGCTTCCGTTGCCGCTACGGCGACCGGAGCAAGCGGGGTGCACGCACCGTCCGCCCCGAAGCAGCGGACATGCAGGAGACCATCGATCTCATCGCCCACCGCGAGCTTCGCAATCTGCGCGCGTACACCAAGGAAACGGGTCAGCCGACGGTGCTCAGCGAGCTCGACCTGACGCCGATGACGAACGTGCAGTCGATCGAGATCGATGAAGAGCACATCACCGTGCACTACAACACGGTCACGGAGCGCAAGTACAACGCCAACCAAGTGACGCGCCGGGAGTGGGTCTACAAGTTCAACGACGACAAGGAGTTCGTCGCGGCGGTGAAACAGGTCATCGACCTGTCGCGCAAGCACATGTACGACTTACCCGACAACGTCACGTGCCCGCCCGGCTGCGCCGAGTGCTGCAGCGGCTACGAGCCGTTCGTCAACCGCGAGGACGTGCAGCGCATCGCCGACCGCTTCGGCATGTCGTACGGCGAAGTGATGGAGCAGTACGTCGTCGCGCGCGAATCGGCCGACGATTTTTCGGTCGGCTGGCTGCGCAAGGTGGACGACGACGGCGCATACAGCGACGACGCCCAGCACAAGTGCGTGTTCTTGATGGGCCCGCGCAGCGGCCGTTACTACTGCGGGATCTACGAATCGCGCCCGCACGACTGCCGCGCCTTCACGCCCGTCGGCTGCGAGGACGTGGACACGTCGCTGCCGCGCGGCGGAGATTACCGCGTCGGGAAACCGTTCACGCCCAAGCGCGCCCGCGTTCGCAACGGGAAAGCGTCCGCCAACGAGAACGGCCGCATGACGCAAGGCGCGACCAAGAACGTCGGCAACGACGGGACGCCGACCGGCCGCAACGGGAAGTGACCGCGCGGCCCGCGGCCGCGGTCTACGACGCGATCGTCATCGGGGGCGGTCACAACGGGCTCGTGACGGCGTGCTATCTCGCGCGCGCGAAGTGGAAGGTGCTCGTGCTTGAGCGCCGCTACATCGTCGGCGGCGCGTGCGTGTCGGAAGAAAACATCTTCCCCGGATACAAAGTGTCGACGGCGGCGTACGTGAACAGCCTGTTCCGCCCCGAGATCATCCGCGACTTGCGGTTGCGCGACTACGGCTTCGAGCTGCTGGAGCGCAACCCGTCGTCGTTCTCGCCGTTTCCGGACGGCCGTTATCTCATGCTCGGAGCGGACGAGGCGCGCAACGCGCGCGAGATCGCGAAGTTCAGCGAAAAAGACGCGCTGAGCTATCCGCAGTACGTCGCGATGCTGGAGCGCGTCGCGACGGTGATCGAGCCTACGCTGGTGCAAACGCCGCCGAATCCCGTGCGGCCGGGCGTCGGCGACTTGCTGTCGCTGGGGAAGCTCGGCCTTTCGATGAAGGGCCTCGGCGGCGCGATGGGCGAGGCCGTCGAGATCCTCACCGGCGCGGCGCGGCCCATCCTCGACAGGTGGTTCGAGTCCGAAGAGCTCAAAGCGACGCTCGCGACCGACGCCATCATCGGCGCGTTCGCGTCGCCGTCGATGCCGGGCACCGCGTACGTGCTGTTCCACCACGTGATGGGCGAGACCAACGGCGCGCGCGGCGTGTGGAGCTACGTCAAAGGCGGGATGGGCGGGCTCACGCAGGCGCTCGCCAAAGCCGCCACGGACCTCGGCGTCGAGATCCGCACCGAGGCGGAAGTCGGGCGCATCCTGGTCGAGAACGGAAGCGCCGCCGGCGTCGCGCTCGCGAGCGGCGAGGAGCTGCGCGCGCGCCACGTCGCCAGCAGCGTCGACTGCCGCCTGACGTTCGAGACCTTCCTGGAGCCTGCCCAGCTACCCGCGGACTTTCTCGCGGAGATCAAGCGCATCGACTACGCCAGCGCCTCGGCGAAGATCAACGTCGCGCTCGCCGCGCTGCCGAACTTCACCGCCTGCCGCGGCAGCGACGCCGGGCCGCAGCACCGCGGCACGATCCACCTCTGCCCGGACCAGGACTACATCGAGCGCGGCTACGACGATGCGAAGTACGGCCGGCCGTCGGCGCAGCCCGTGGTCGAGTGCACGATCCCGTCGGCGGTCGATCCGACGGTCGCGCCGCCGGGGAAGCACCTGATGTCGATGTTCTGCCAATACGCGCCGTACGCGCTGCGCGGCGGCCGCTGGGACGAGGCCGCCAAGAACGCCTTCGCCGACAGTTGCTTCGACGTGGTCGAGCGATACGCGCCCGGGTTCACGGCGTCGGTGATCGACCGGCAGGTGCTCAGCCCGGTCGACATCGAGGAAAAATTCAACCTGACCGGCGGCAACATCTTTCAGGGCGCGATGAGCTTGAACAAGCTGTTCATGTTCCGGCCGGCGCCCGGGTGGGCGAACTACCGGACGCCCATCAAGCACCTCTTCTTGTGCGGTTCGGCGGCGCATCCGGGCGGCGGCGTGATGGGCGCGCCCGGCTGGAACGCGGCGCGCGCGATGCTCAAAGGCCGGGGCTGAGGGCATACGGAAGCGTCCGCTCATCTCGTTTGCTTGATGAGGTTTCTTCTATGAAAGCAATTATCGCCACGGTCGCGCTCGGCGCGGCGCTCGTGCTCGGCGCTTCGGCCCCGGCCCCGGCCGCGGACGCCATGAAAGGCGGCGGCGCGATGATGGTCCGCTGCCCCGGCGGTTACGTGCTCAACGCCGTCGGCGGCTCCGGTGAGTCCGGCTGCGCGACGCCGCGCGGCGGAAACGGCGTGATCTTCCTCGGCCTCAAGGTGAAGGGCGAACCGGCAGGCGCCGCCCAGCCGGCGCACGTCCACCGCGGCAAGTGCGGCTCGAACGGGCCGGTCGTGATCCCGCTGACGAACGTGGTGAACGGCACGTCGGCGACCACGATCCCGATGGCGAAGTGGAAGACCGTCAACCACGGCGGGTTCTACATCAACATCCACGAGTCGGCGGACAACATCCCGCACGTCGTCTCGTGCGCCAACATCACTGCCATGATGTGAGCTACGAAGGCCGCCGCGGCATCCGCGGCGGCCTCGCCGTTCGCAGGCGATGACCGTCGGCGGCCGAAACGGACGGCGAACGTCGCCTCACGCCCGGAGGGTTTTTCTCGTGCGCACACTCGTCTCGGCCGCGATCGGCGCGGCACTCATCCTCGCCGTCACCGCCCAAAGCCCCGCGCCCGTTACGCGGAAGCTGCCGACGCAAGTCCGGCTGGCAGAGCAGAACAAGTCCGGCGAGACCGGCACCGCGACGCTGCTGGACGGCTCGCGAGGCCTCATCGTGCGGCTCCGCGTGAACGGCGGCGACGTCGACCAGCCCGCGCACATCCACAAGGGCACGTGCGAGAAGCTCGATCCCAAGCCGGCGTACGCGCTGACGACCGTCCACGAAGGCCAGTCGGAAAAAACGATCGAGGGCGTCACGCTCGCGCAGCTGCAGAAATCTCCGTACGCGATCAACGTCCACAAGTCGACCAAAGAGGTGCCGGTCTATGTCGCCTGCGGGAACCTCGTCGCGCCCAAGTAGCCACCCGCCGTTCAACGAAGGCGCCGCGCACAACGCGGCGCCTTCGCGTTTCGGCGCGCCGCCGCTGGACGACATGCCCGACGACGTGCGCGCGATCTGCGAGGAGACGCGCGCCAAGATCGGCTTCGTGCCCAACGTGTTCCTCGCGTACGCGAAGCGCCCAGAGCACTTCCGCGCGTTCATGCACTACCACGACCTGCTGATGAAAAGCCCGAGCGGGCTGTCGCGCGCGGAGCGCGAGGCGATCGTGGTCGCGGTGTCCGCGGAGAACCACTGCCTGTACTGCGTCGTCGCGCACGGCGCGGCGCTGCGCATCCTCGGCAAGGATGCGATCGTCGCCGACCAGCTCGCGACGAACTGGCGCACCGCCGACGTCACGCCGCGGTTGCACGCGATCCTCACGTTCGCGTCGCGCGTGAACGAGCCCGGCTTCGTCGCGAGCGACAAAGAGCTCGCCGAGCTCAAGGCCGTCGGGCTGTCCGACGACGACGCGTGGGACATCGCGTCGGTAGCGGCGTTCTTCGGGCTGTCGAACCGCATGGCGGGGTTCATGGACATGCGGCCCAACCCGCAGTTCTACGAGATGGGCCGCCCCGGCACGCCGCGCTGACGGCTACGCGGTGATGCAGGCGGCGAACGTTGTCGGGTCGACGTTGCCGCCGCTGACGATCACGCCGACGCGTGCGCCGCGTACGTCGACTTTTTCGAATAAGAGCGCCGCGAGCGCCGACGCGCCGCTCGGTTCGATCACGAGTTTCAGGCGCTCGAACGCGAAGCGCATCGCCGCGCGGATCTCGTCGTCGCTCACGGTTACGACGCCGGCTGCGAGCGCGCGCACGATCGGCCAGGTGAGGGTCCCGGGGCTTTGCGTTTGCTGTCCGTCGGCGATCGTCTTCGGTACCGCGATCGACACGATGCGGTTCTCGCGCCACGAGCGCACCCAGTCGTCACCGGCTTCGGGCTCGACGCCGTAGATCCGCGCGCCCGGCGACAGCGCGGTCGCCGCGAGCGCGCTGCCGGCGAGCAGCCCGCCGCCGCCCAGCGGCACCAGCAGCACGTCGAGCGCGCCGGCGTCTTCGATCAGCTCCAGCGCGGCGGTGCCTTGCCCCGCGATGATCGCCGGGTCGTCGTACGGCGGCACGAGCGTCGCGCCGCGCTCCGCGGCGATCGACGCGGCAAGCTCCGCGCGGTTGATGCGCTCGCGGTCGTACGTCACGACCTCCGCGCCGTAACCGCGCGTCGCCGCGAGCTTCGCCGCCGGCGCGTCCGACGGCATCACGATCGTCGCGGGGACGCCGAGCAGGTGCGCGGCGAGCGCGACGCCCTGCGCGTGGTTGCCGCTGGAGAACGCGACGACGCCGCCGCGCTTGCGCTCCGGCGCCAGCTGCACGATGGTGTTGTACGCGCCGCGGAGCTTGAACGCGCCAATCCGCTGGAGGTTCTCCGCCTTGCAGAACACGTGCGCGCCGGTGCGCGCGTCGAGCGTCGCGGACGTCACGACCGGCGTGCGGTGCGTGACGCCGCGCAGCCGCTCCGCGGCGGCCTGGACGTCCGCGAACGACGCCGCGAACGGCCGGTCGGCCACTACTTGTTCTTGAGGTGCCGCGGATCGAACGCGAATTTGAACACCTTGTCGTCCGGGTCGAACTTGATCTTCTCGTGGACCGTACCGTTCTGGAACCTGATGTCGAACTCGTGCACGCGGTCGCCGTCGTTCGGCGGCGTGACCTCTTTCACCGATTCGATCTTGCCGAGCGGCGCCAGCGCATCGACGGCTTGGCCGAAACGCTGGTGCGACATGTCCGCGGCCGTTTCTCTGGTCTCGAGCTTCTGTACGGCGGCGACGTTGTTGCTCTGCACCGCGGCGGTCAGCTCGTGCGCGATCTTTTCGTAGCGGTTCTCGCGGCCTGAGCACGCGCGCACCAGCAGCACCAGCACGAGCACGAATACGACCAGGATGATGATCTGGTTGCGGCGGCCGTCCATCACCGGCGCCGCGGTTCCGGTGCGCACCGGACCGGGGCCCGGGGTCACGTTCTTCATCACGCGGGGACCTCACGGGCGAGCTCGCGCGCGAACGGCTCGAACGCCAGCCCTGGGTTCCACTGCTGAACCAGATTGATGCTCCAGGCGCTCTCGAACAGCGCGAGCACGTTGCCGTCCCAGTCCTCGACGAGCCTGGCGCTCGAGCCCAGCGTCGCGGTCGCCGGGTCGGCCGGTGCCGCGCCGGTAGCAGCACGGACGCGGCGCGCCGTGGTGTACGGCAGCGTTTGAAAGACCGTTTTCACGTTGTATTCCGCCTCCAAGCGATATTTGACGACCTCGAACTGCAGCGCGCCGACCGCGGCGAGGATCGATTCGCTGCGAACCTCGCCGAACGGGTAGAACACCTGGATCGCTCCCTCCTCGCGAAGCTGCGCGATCCCTTTCTGAAACGACTTGTAGGACGCGGTGTCCGTACTGCGCACCAGCGCGAAATGTTCCGGCTCGAACGCGGGGATCGGCTCGAAGGCGGTCGCGTCGCCGTCGGCCAGCGTGTCGCCGATCGCGAACACGCCGGGATTCGCGAGGCCGACGACATCGCCCGCGAACGCGACGTCGACGGACTCGCGGTCGGACGCGAACAGCTTCATCGCGCGCGTCAGCCGCACGTCTTTGCCGGTGCGCACGTTGCGCACCGTCATGTCGCGCTCGAACTTGCCGCTGCACACGCGCAGGAACGCGATGCGGTCGCGGTGGCGCGGGTCCATGTTCGCCTGGATCTTGAACACGAAGCCGGAGAACCGTTCGGCGGTCGGCTCGACGCGGTGCTTCTCGGAGTCGATGCGCGCGGCCGGCGGCGGCCCCATGCGCACGAACGCGTCGAGGAACAGCTCGACGCCGAAGTTGGTCACCGCGCTGCCGAAGAACACCGGCGTGACGTCGCCGCGCAGCATCGCGTCGTGGTCGAAGCCCGCGCCCGCGCCTTCGAGCAGCTCGAGCTGATCGATGAACTCGCGGTACGTGCGCTCGTCGACCAGCGCCGCGATCGCGGGATCGCTCGGCGACGACGCTTTCACCGGCGCGCGCTTGGCGCCGTGCTGCGTGCGCTCGAACGTGTGCACCTCGCCGGACTCGCGGTCGTACACGCCGCGAAACGTCTCGCCGTTGCCCAGCGGCCAGTTCATCGGGTACGCGCCGATCCCGAGGACGTTCTCCAGCTCGTCCAATAATTCGAGCGGGTCGCGCGACGGGCGGTCCATCTTGTTGATGAACGTGAACAGCGGGATGCGGCGCGCGCGGCAGATCGCGAACAGCTTGCGCGTCTGCGGCTCGACGCCTTTCGCTGCGTCGATGAGCATCACCGCGGCGTCCGCCGCGAGCAGCGTGCGGTACGTATCTTCACCGAAGTCTTGATGGCCCGGCGTGTCGAGCAGGTTCATCGTGTGGCCGCGGTACGGAAACTGCAGCACCGTCGACGTGATCGAGATGCCGCGCTCGCGTTCGAGCTCCATCCAGTCCGACGTCGCCGCGCGCGCGCGGCGGCGCGCCGCGACCTGGCCGGCCGTGACGATCGCCCCGCCGTACAGCAGCAGCTTCTCGGTGAGCGTCGTCTTGCCGGCGTCGGGGTGCGAGATGATCGCGAACGTACGCCGTTTGGCGACTTCCTCGCGGATTTCCATGACCCGGTGCGATTTCGCCGCACCGGGCCGGATTCGCTTTAGTAGACGCGGACCTCCGTGCGGCCGGCGTGCTCGTAGACGAGCGTGAGGCCTTGCGGGCCATGGTAGAGCCGTGCCTCCGGCGGCACGCGCAGGCGGTCGCGCCCTCGGTAGACCCACACGTCGTGCGGTCGAACGAGCACCGCGCAGTTGGCGCGGTGCAGCGTCGTGCCGGGCGCGATGCGCAGCGCGGCCTGCGGCACGTCGGCGCGCAGCAGGCGCGACGGCCCTTCCTTCGACGACTGCTGTACGAAGCACGACGGCAGCGCGCTCAGCACCCACGCGCCTTGACCGACGAAGAACGGCGCGGGCGTCGCGACGAAGCCTTCGTTCGAGTTCCCGTGCGCGGTGGAAGGCGGGCCCGTTGCGTCGGCGTGCATTTTCCAGCCCGACGCCGCGAGGCGGTGCGCGAACACGATGCTCCCGAACGCGACGACGATGACCGCCGCGATCGCGTAGTAGCGCACCATCGCGCGAGCGATTATGCTGCGGGCTCCTCCGCGCCCGCATACGACGGCGCGAGCTGCAAGCGTGCGCGGCCGATGCGCGCGTCGGCCATCCCGTAGTAGATTTCGTACGTCCGTTCGCCGAGCGCGCACAACGCGGTCGGGAAGACGACGTTGGCGACGATGCCGTGCGTCTCGTCGACGCCTTCGGGCACCATCACCGGCGCCTGCGAGCGATAGCGCACGATGTGCGGCCGCTCCGCGTCGTGCACGACGAACCCCGCGCTGTACTGCATCGTGTATTTGCCGTCGCCGGCCTCGCGCGCATCGACGCCGTGGAAGACGGAGAACCAGCCTTCGGCGATGCGCACGGGCGGCGTGCCGGCGCCCGTCTTGATGCGGCACCACGGCGCGTACGGCTCGAGCACGAGCGCGCTCTCGCGCACGTCGAGCAGCGCGCGAATATCGCCGAGCACGGCCTCGAGCGGAACGTATGCGATGCGCGTCGACTCGCGTTCGTGCGGCGGGAGGTCGAGCAGCGTCGGGACCGCGCCTTTGCCGTCCATCAGCGACAGCCGCAGCATCGGGCGGTGGTAGAGCGCGAGCGAACGAACGCCCGACGGCGAGATGACGGGCTCCGGAAAGAACACGCCGTCCTTGTCGTCGCCCTGGTGCAATCCGGCCGCGAAGCGCATCAGCCCGAGCCGCTCCCAGCGCTCGCCGTCCTGCGACAGCGCGACGGCGATGCGCGGCCCGTCGGGGCCGAACGCGGTGTACGCCATCACGTAGCGGTCGAGCGCGGCGACGAACGTGACGCGCGGGTCCTCGCAGCCCATCCCGCCCGGCGCGGTGCGCGTCTCGTACGCGTCGTGCGGCTCCAGCGCGAAGCCGAGCCGTTCGAAACGAATGTCGTCGCCCGTGCGGATGCCGCGGCACAGCTCGATACGGGAGACGTTGCCGCGCGCGACGGCGCGCGGATACAGCAGCCACGTCCCGTCCCGCGCGAGCGCGCCGCCGGGGTTGAGGACGCCCTCGACTTCCGCCGGAGAGCCGTCCGGGCTCAGGACGATGCCGAGGCGGTTGATCGTGCCGTCGAAGCGCGCCAGCGCGTCGAGCGAGGAGGTCATGTCGAAGCCAAGCCTACCACCAGCTGATGCGGGATAATCCCCGACCGGGCGGCCAGCGTGTCGACGTCGTCGCCGCCGCCGATCAGCTCCAGCGGGTCGGCGCCCTCGCGCGCGGCGCGCGCGGTGTACTGCATCCCCACAGAGAGAATATCGTCGCCGTCGGCCAGATTCTTCGGAAAGCCGTCGCCGTAGCCGCAGCGCAGCACGACGACCGGCACGTCCGGCGCCACGCGCGTGTCGCCATACCCGGCCCAGCCGGCCTCGCCGGGTGCGAACCGCCGCACGAGCGGCGCGCGGACCCGCAGCGCGCAGCGCGTGTCGACCGATGCGCCCAGCCGCGCGCCGAACAGCCCGACTCCGATTCGCAGGCGGTCGAACGCCAGGCCGCGCCGGGCTGAGGCCGTGCTCGCGACGTCGGCCGCCACGACGGGGACGCCGGCTGCCTGGAACGCTCGCCGCGCCGCCATGAAGGCGTCGAGGATCGCACCGCTGCGCGCGGGGGACGTGAGGTGCGTCCACATCTCGACGGCGAGGCCCGTCCCCGCCAGCGCCTGCGCGAACGCCGGCGCGTCGCCGGGCGGGATCGTCCCCCACCCCGCGGCGTCGAGGACGCCGACTCGTACCGTCAGCGGCCCCCGGACGGCGCCGGCGGCGACTGCTTCGGCGAGCGCGGCGCGGCTCGACACGTTCGGGATCCCGCCCAGGTCGAGCACGCGCCCGAGCCGGCCGGCCGGCGCATCGAGCAGCAGTCGTACGGGCTTGCGCGTCGCGGGGCGGAGCGCCGCGAGCTCGTCGTCGTCGGCGACGACGTACGACTCGACGACCGCGTCCAGCTCGCGCGCGAGCCGGCGCGCGCCCCAGCCATAGCCGTCGTGCTTGACGACCGCCGCGACCGGCGCCCCGAGTGCGGCGAACGCGGCGGCGTTGGCGCGCAGCGCGGCGCCGTCGAGCGTGATGTGGGGACGCACTACCGCAGCGTGGTCGCCGCGACCGGTTCGCCCGACGGGGACACGACCTCGACCCGCGCGCCGGCCCGGTACACCGCGTTCGGCACGACCCAGATGGTGTACGTGCGGTACTCCTTGGCGGCCGGCTCGCCGCCGTCGAGCGGCGCGCGCTCGAACGCGACGACGCGGATGCGGTCGGTGTTGGCGCGGATCGACTCGATGATCTGCGTCCAGCCCGTCTCTTTGT
Source organism: Candidatus Elarobacter sp. (assembly GCA_036403315.1). Classification (GTDB taxonomy): domain Bacteria; phylum Vulcanimicrobiota; class Vulcanimicrobiia; order Vulcanimicrobiales; family Vulcanimicrobiaceae; genus Vulcanimicrobium. Next base: position 43,925 of record DASWRD010000028.1, on the reverse strand, counting down.
GCGGACCCATCAGCAGCACGACGGCGAACTCGTGGCGGAAATCGAGCTGCACGGCGACGCCGAGCGCGTCGAGAGCCCGGCGGTCGCGGACGACGACGACCTCGCGGCCGCCCGTGACGGGGGTGGTCCCGGTCCGTCTCTGATTGACCCGCACCTCGCGGCAGCCGGCGAGGACGACGGCCATCAGGAGGGCGGCGAGGACGCGCCGCATCGGCGTCGGTCGTTCGACAGCTCACGGCGAGGATACCCTGCCTCGACGACGGAACTCGCACTGTCCTCATGTTGATGCTCCTGCCGATCGTCGTCGCGCTCGTCGCGGCCGATCCCGCCCCCGCGGCGAGCAGTGCGCCGCGACCCACGCCGCTCACGGAGATCGGCCGCGTTCGAGCGATACCGGCCTGCGTGCCGATCGTCGCGCACGCCAACGGTGCGATCACGCAGGCGCTCGACAACGATCGAACGCTGGCGGTGCTGACGACGAACTTGCACAACACCAACTTCGACAAGCTCAACTTCATGCAGCGCAAGAATGCGATCGACGCGCTGATGAAGCAGGCCGAGGCGATGCGCATCGCGTCGTCGGCAGGCGACGCCGAAGTGAAGAAGCTGCGCGAGTACGCCGCGAACTCGGCGGATCCCAAACGCAAACAAGAGCTCAAGACGTTCGCCGACGCGCTCGGGGGAGCGCTGTACCGCCAGAAGAAAGCCGCGGTCGAGTTCATGCGCGACGTCGCAGTCCTGCAGGGCCGCGAAGACGCCGCGGAAGCGCGCGGCCTGATGCGCGCCGCGAACATCGTCCCGTCGTATGCTGCCGCGCAGGCGGCGGCGAACAAGCCGTCGATCCTGCCGGGGGTCCCCGACAGCTACAACAAGCAGTTCCAAGGCATCGGCGACACGCTCGACGATCTCGCCAAAGGGATTTTGATGGACGAAGGTACCGCCGCGGATCACAGCATCGCGGCGACCTCCGGCTGCTGACGACCTGAGTCGTTTCAACCCACCGCCGCGCGCGGTACCCTACACCTGATGTTCCGGGCCTTTTCGCTGGCGGCTGCCCTTGCGGCGCTCCTGGTCGCCGTGCTGGGCAGCTGGGTGCGCATCAACGGCGCCGGGATGACGTGTCCCGACTGGCCCTTGTGCCACGGTCAGCTCGTGCCCGCGCTCGCCGGCGGCGTCGTGCTGGAGTGGTCGCACCGGCTGGTCGCGTTCCTGGACGGCTTCCTCGTGCTCGGCGCGCTGTGGACGGGCTGGCGCGCACGCCGCACGATCGCCGGAGTAACGCCGGTGCTCGCCTTCATCGGCGCGGTGTTCGTCGTGCAAGTCGCGCTGGGCGGTCTCACCGTCGCGCTCGCGAACAGCCCCTGGTCCGTCGTGGTCCACTGGGGAACCGCGATGCTGTTCCTTGCCGGGCTGACCGCGCTCGCGATCCTCGCGGTGGTGCAGCCGCGCGAATTACGGTTCCGGCACTCGTTCACCGGCGGCGTCGTGACCGCGTGCGCCGCGCTGGCGTTCGCGACGATGCTCGCCGGCGCGTACGTGAGCTCCAGCGGTGCGGGCTTGGCGTGCGCCGCGCTGCCGCTGTGCGACGGCGGCTCGTGGACGGGCGCACTGCCGGGTCAGCTCGCGCAAATGACGCACCGCTGGCTGGGCGCGGTGTTCTTCGCGGGCGCGACGTTCGCGGCATACACCGCGGCGCTCGGAACGACCGGGCGCGTGCGCGTCGCGGTGATGTTCGCCTACGCGCTCGTGGTGCTGCAAGTCATGCTCGGCCTCGCGAACGTGGCGTGGCAGCTCCCGACGCTGCTGCGCGAAGCGCACGCGGCGAACGCCGTCGCGACGTTCCTCGCGTTCACGGCGGCGCTCGTGTTCGCTGCGACCGACGGCATCGGTGTGGCGGCGGGCGGGGTTCGGCTGCGCGGCCTGCTCAACGACTACTACGAGCTGAGCAAACCCCGCATCATCATGCTGCTGCTGATCACGACGCTCGCCGCGATGATCATGGCGGCGCGCGGCCTGCCGCCGATACAGCTCGTGCTGTGGACGCTGATCGGAGGCGCGCTCTCCGCTGCATCCGCCGGTGCGCTCAACTGCGTGTGGGACCGCGACATCGACCGGCTCATGACGCGCACGAAGTTCCGGCCCGTCGCGCGCGGCGCGATCTCGGCGCGCGACGCGCTCGTGTTCGCGGCCGTCGCGCAGATCACGGGCTTCGCGCTGCTGTACGTGCTCGTCAACCCGCTCGCGGCGTGGCTGTCGCTCGCCGGCAACGCATACTACGTCGTGATCTACACGATGTGGCTCAAGCGCGTGACGCCGCTCAACATCGTGATCGGCGGCGCCGCCGGCGCCGTGCCGCCGCTCGTCGGGTGGGCCGCGGTGACCGGCCATCTCGGCTCGCCCGCGTTCGCGCTGTTCGCCGTCATCTTCTTGTGGACGCCGCCGCACTTCTGGGCGCTGTCGCTGATGACGAACACCGATTACGCCAAGGCCGGAATCCCGATGCTCCCCAACGTCAAGGGAATTCCGCGGACGAAGCGCGAGATCGTGATCTACTCGCTCGTGCTCGTCGGCGTGTCGCTCGCGTTCTTCCCGCTGCACGTGCTGGGGCCGTGCTACGGGGGGTCCGCGCTCATCCTCGGCGCCATCTTCTTGTGGGACGCGTGGAAGGTGAGCGGCGACCCGACGAAACGCTACGCGCGCGTGCTGTTCAAGTACTCGCTGCTGTATCTCGCGCTGATGTGCGCGGCGATGGTGCTCGACCGCGTGATCCCGCTGCCGCAACCGATCTGAGCCGGCGCATCGACCGCAGCGTCGTCCCGCTGCTCGTCACGCTCGGGCTCGGCGTGTTCGCGGGCGCGCTCGATCTCGGCGTGCTGTCGCCCGCGCTGCCGGCGCTCGGTGCCGCGTTCGGCGTCGGACCGCGCGACCTCGCGTGGGTGTTCACGCTGTACCTGCTCGCGAACGTCGTGTCGATCCCGGTCGCGACGAAGCTCGCGGACCGCTACGGCCGCCGGCCGGTGTACATCGCGTGCGTGACCGTGTTCGCGCTCGGCAGCGTGCTCGCGATCGCCGCGCCGACGTTCGCGGTGTTCTTGGTCGCGCGCGCGATCCAAGCCGCGGGCGCGGGCGGGATCTTTCCCGTCGCAACCGCCGCCATCGGCGACCGCGTGCCCGCCGACCGGCGCGGCGCCGCGCTGGGGCTCGTCGCGGCGACGTGGGGGCTCGCCGCGGTCGTCGGCCCGACGCTGGGCGGGCTGATCACGCACTTCATCTCGTGGCACTGGGTGTTCGCGCTGAACGTTCCGCTCGCGCTCGTCGTCGTCGTCATGGCGCGCGCGCACGTGCCGGCGGATGCGGCGAACGCGCGCGGGCCGCTCGACGTGGCCGGTATCGTGACGCTCGCGATCGGGCTGCTCGCGACGATGAGCTTGCTCACGCGGCTATACGCCATCGGCGGCGTCGTGCACGCGGCGCTGGCGTGGGCGCTGCTCGCGATCGGCGTCACGGCGTTCGCGCTGTTCGCGCTCGCGGAGCGCCGCGCCGTGCAGCCGGTGATCCCGCCCGCGTTTTTTCGCGACCGCCAGCTGCTGGTGACGTACGCACTCGAGATCCTCATCGGCGCGCTCGAAGGCGCGCTCTTCTTCATCCCCGCCGCGCTCGTTGCCGCGCAGCATCTTTCGTACGCGGCAGCCGGCGCGGTCGCGGCGCTCGGCGCGTTCTGCTTCGTCGCGACGATTCCGCTGGCGGGCCGCGCGCTCGACGCGTTCGGCAGCCGCGCGGTCCTGACGGCGGGCACCGTGCTCACCGCGCTCGGCCTGCTGATCTTCGCGCTCGGTTTCGGGAGCTTGCCGGTCGCGCTGCTCGCGATGGTCGTGGCAGGCGCCGGCTTCGGCGCGCTGCTCGGCGCGCCGACGCGCTACATCGTCACCAGCCACGTCGGCCCCGAGCAGCGCGCCAGCGCCGTCGGGCTGCTGTCCGTGTTCCTCATCATGGGCCAGATCGTCGGCGGGTCGCTGGGCGGCGGCGTGGCCGGCTCGCACGGCGACGCCGTGGCCGGCTATCGCATCGCGTACCTCGTGTTCGCCGTCGTCGCGCTGGTCGCGACGCTGCTGACGGCCGCGCTGGCGTCGCGGCATGCGGAGCGCGCCGCCGCACGCGCGGTGAACTGACACGATGTTGCCGTCCCGCGCTTGGGATGCGAGGACACCCTCCGCCGGTCGGGAAATCGCAGGACCCTCTCCCGCCGTCTCGTGGGGCCCGGACAATGCTGCTGCTCCTGCCGATCATCGTCGCGCTCGCGGCCAATCCCACGCCCTCGCCGGCACCGGCGGCGAACAGCGCGGCCCGGCCCACGCCGCTGACGGAGATCGGACGCGTGCGCGCGCTGCCGGCCTGCGTGCCGATCGTCGCGCACGCGAACGGCGCGATCAACGAAGCGCTCGAAAACGACCGCACGCTGGCCGTGATCGCGAACAACCTCCACAGCACGGACTTCGACGCGCTCAACTTCATCCAGCGGCGCAATGCGATCGAATCGATGCTGCGCCGCGCCGAAGCGATCACGAAAGCGGCGAAGGCCGGCGACGAAGAGGTGAAGCGGCTGCGCGAGTACGCGGTGAACTCGCCGGATCCCAAGCGCAAGGAAGAGCTCAAGACGTTCGCGGACGCGCTCGGCGGCGCGATCTACCGCCAGAAGAAAGCGGCGATGGAGCTGCAGCGCGACGTCGCGATCGTGCGCGGCCGCGAAAACGCGCAAGAAGCCAAGGAACAGCTCGACGAGGGCGCGCCGTCACAGCAGCGCGGTCTGCCGTCGAACTTCTTCACGCCGCGGCCGCTGCGCCCCACTCCGTCGCCCGATCCGCTGTACGACAAGCACTTCAAGTTCCTGGCCGACAAGCTCGACGAGCTCAATCAGGCGATCATGCGCGACGAAGGGATCGCCGCCGACCATAGCATCGCGGCGACGTCCGGCTGCTGACGACCTGAACCCGATCGGTCCGCGCGGGATGCGCGGGTTGCGCACCGCGTGGACGGCCGGCATGGTGTTCGCGGTGCTGATCCCGCTAGCCGCGTTCGCATGGCAGCAGCTCGACCGCCGGCCGGCGTGGGTCGTGTCGGTCGTCGCGAAGGCGGAATCCAAGGACGAGGCGCGCGCGCTGCGCGACGAGCGCCGCATGATCGACGGCGCCGTCCGCCGCATCGGCCGGCGGCGCGACGTTTCGGTGGAGGTGCGCGCGGAGCGGCAGCGCCTCATCGGCAACGACGGCACCGTCTACGTCGAACGCGCGATCGTTCTGCGAAGCGCGACGGAAGCACCGCTGCGCGCGGTCGCTCGCGATGTCGCCGGCGTGCTGAACGCCCCGCGCGGCGAGCCGCGCCGCGCGACGCACATCGGCGACTGGACGCTCGCGTTCGCGCTCGTCGCGATGCTGCTCGCGCTGGCGACGCTCGAGCGCTCGGGGCTCAGCGACGCCGATCCGTTCGCGATGGACGCGCCGCTGGTCGCGCTCGATCTGCTCGGGCTCGGCTTTCTGGCGGCCGGCGCCGTCGTCGTCGAGCACGCGTGGAGTCAGCCGCTGATACCGTTCGTCGCGGTCGCGTTCGCGCCGGTCGCGATCTGGTTCGCGCGCGCCCGAACGCGCTGGATGCGCGAACCGGTGTTGCGGCCGCGGTACGCGCTGATGTGCTGGCTTGCCGGCATCGTCGCGGCGGCGTGGCTCGCGCGGTGGCTGGGCGCCTAAACGCTTTCGAGGAAGATCTTGCGCGCCACGCGGTAGGCCAGGTACCCGAGCGCGGACAGGATCACGATCACGATCGCGAGATCTTGCAAGCCGCTGAAGCCGGCGACGCTGTTGCCGCAGATCGCCACCGCCGTCGACGACAGCCACAAGTTCAGCCGCTGTACCGGGTTGCTCGCGAGCCCGTTGTGCGCGTCGATGTCCGCGAGCATCCCGCTGGGCAGCCAGTCGGCTTCGCGGTTCATCGACGTGATGCGGCCGTCGCGGTCGACGAACACCGTGTTCTCCGCGTGGATGATCCCGGTGTCCGGATCGGGGAACGCCGTGACACCGAACTGCGCCGCGAAGTTCAGCGTGGGTTCCGCGTCGCCTACGACGAGGCTCCAGCGCTTGGGGTCGGCGCCGAACGCTCGCGCGTAGCGCGCCAGCACCGGCGGCCGGTCGAACGCCGGATCGAGCGTTACTTCGACGAGGTGCAGGGGGCGCGTCCCCGCCGTGCGCTGCAGCTGCGCGAACTTGCCGCTGATCAGCGGGCACATCCGCGCGTCCGTGCATCGCGTGTAGATGAACGCGAGCACGACGTCGCGGCCGCGCAGCTGCGAGAACCGGAACGGCTTGCCGGTCTGGTCGACGAACGCCGTGTCCGGGACGGCGTCGCCGATGCGCAGCACCTTGACGCGGCGCAGCGGCGTCGTGTCGCTGGTGAGCGCCTGTGCGCCGGTGCTGCTGACGTTGGACAGCGTCCAAGGCTCGGTCTTCGTGTCGACATCGGCGTCGATCGTGGCGCCCGCTTGCAGTTGCGCCGCCCGCTCGCGGGGAACGATACGAAACGGCATCGTCATCGACGGCATCGCGCCGAAGGGGTCGTGGCGCACGACCGCCTCACCGGTCTTCGGCGTGACGGCGAGCACGACGCCGTGCATGCGCACCGCAGCGCTCGCGTACGCGGGGAACAGCACCACCAGCATGATCGATACGACGAAGATCATCCACGGCATGCGGCCGAGCCGGCTCAGCGCCGAAGAGCGCGCGCAGACGCTCATCCGCCGCCCGTGGACGCGTGCGGAGCGCCGCGTCGTGCTGACGGGGTTCTTCGGACGGCTCAGCATCGCGGTCGAACCGCTGCTGTGCGGGACGGTCTTCGCGGCCATCACGGTAGGCGTGTTCTTCGCTCCTCGGATCTCACACGGGCACGTCGCACCGGACATCATCGTGATCGCGCCGGTGTTCGCCTTCGGCGTCGTCGCGTGCGCCGTGTGGGCGCTCTGGGTGCTGCTCGCGCCGGCGCGCGCGCTGGCCCATACGCTGCGACCGATCTACGTCGTGGACGGTTACATCCGTTACCGCCGGCGCGATGCGCGCTCCGCGCAGGACACGAACGGCTACGTCGCGGTGCTGACCGAGGACAAAACCATTGCGTGCGAGTGGCCGACGCTGGGCGAGATCGAGCTGCCCGACCACCTGCGGCCCGCGCTGTGCGAGTTCAGCGAGTACGGCGGCGTCCACCACATCGACGGCCGCTCGACCGGCGTGCTGCCCGGGAAAATCCCGGCGTTCGGCATCGGCATCCACGGCCGCAAGGAAGAGATCGCGTAGCCGGCGTTCGCTAGAGCTTGAGGTTCAGCGTCCGGTCCGACGGCCAGAGATGGCCGTAGCCGGACACGGCGAGCACCAGGCCGGCGATGATGAAGATCAAGATGACGCCGGCGATCCCCGCGTACGTGACGATGGGCGGGATGCCGCTGGAGATCGGTACGCCGCGCTCGTCTTCCAAGTCGTACATCAGGCAGGCCCTCCGGCGGCGGTGTGCGGCAAGATACCGAAGCACGCGAGCACGACGAGGATGCAGCCGAAGGCCATCAGCCCGAGCAGCACCTTCGTGACTTGATCGTCGAGCCCGGTCTTGCGCCACTCCCCGCGCAGTCCGATGATCGCGAACGAGAACACGACGAGCGCACCGATGAACGCGACGATCTTCTCGATATTCGCTAGTTCCATGTTAAAGGCGCTCCGCCCAGGCTCGCTCCATCGCCCTCATCGCCGTCCCCATTTCTGCATTCACCATAAATAAAACAGGAAGAAGAGCACGACCCAGATCACGTCGACGAAATGCCAGTACAGCGTTCCAGCGGTGAGGCCGAAGAAGCGCTCCTTGGTGTAGACGCCGCGCGTGGTTTGAAGCCACAGCGCGAAGAGGAAGCCGACGCCGACCGCCACGTGCAAGCCGTGCATCCCGGTGAGCGTGAAGAACGACGCGCCGAAGGTGTTGCCGCTCCAGCCGCCGATCGCCGCGTGCGCGTACTCGTACGCCTGGCCGCCGAGGAAGCCGATACCCAGGAAGATCGTAAGCCACATGAAGAGGTTGTAGCGGGCTTTGTTGCCGTGCTTCCAGTGCTCGAGCGCCCAGTGCATCGTGACGCCGGACCCGAACAGCACGATCGAGTTGAACGCGGCGAAGGCCGTGTCGAGCCGCGGCAGCGCGTGACCGTCGGGTCCCGGCGGCGGCCACGACGGGATCGAGTTGCGCAGGTAGATGTACGCGAAGATGTACGACGAGAACAGCACGACGTCGGCGCCGAGGAAGAGCACGAACCCCATGAGACGCATGTCGCGCGTCTCGCGGTAGAGGATGTCGTCGTGCCCTCCGTCGTGATCGTCGTGTCCGACCCCGTGCCCCGGAGCGACGCTTACCGCCATGACTGTCGCCGCCGCCCTAGTGTGTCGGAACCGGGTGTGAGGAGTGCGTCGGCGTCGCCTCGGTCGCGCCCGGTGCGGCCTCCAGACCCAGATACGGGAGCGGGTTGCCGAAGTCGTAAGGCGCCGCCAGCACCGCCGGGATCTTCTTGAAGTTGTAGTACGGCGCCGGCGACGACACCATCCATTCCAGCGTGCGCGCGCCCCACGGGTTCGGGCCGGCTTTCTTGCCGCGCCGCAAGCTGTCGATGAGGATGTAGATGAACAGGATCGCGCCCGCGGCCATCACGTACGACGAGTACGTCGCGAACTGGTTCCAGAACTTGAACTGCGGGTCGTACGTCGCGACGCGCCGCGGCATCCCCATCAGCCCCAGCCAGTGCATCGGCGTGAAGGTCGCGTTGAAGCCGATGAACGTCAGCCAGAACTGCAGCATGCCGAGCTTCTCGTTGTACATGCGCCCGGTCATCTTCGGCCACCAGTAGTACAGGCCGGCGAACAGCGACATGATCGAGCCGCCGTACAGCACGTAATGGAAGTGCGCGACCACGAAGTACGTGCCGTGCTCGTGGTAGTCGGCGGGGATCGCGGCAAGGAAGAAGCCGGTGAGACCGCCGTACGTGAACGTGATCAGGAAGCCGGTGGCGTACAAGGCCGGCGTCTTCCAGTTGATCGCACCGCCCCAGAGCGTCGCCATCCACGAGAAGATCTTCACGCCGGTCGGGATCGCGATGATCATCGTGACGATCATGAAGGGAAGCTGCAGCCACGGCGCCATGCCCGAGGTGAACATGTGGTGCGCCCACACCGAGAAGCTGAGCAGCGCGATCGCGACGGAGCTGAACGCGATCATCTTGTAGCCGAAAATCGGCTTGCGCGCGAACGTCGGGAGCACTTCGGAGATGATGCCGAAACCCGGGATGATCATGATGTACACGGCCGGGTGCGAGTAGAACCAGAACATGTGCTGCCAGAGCACCGGTGAGCCGCCGCGCTTCGGATCGTAGAACGGGACGTTGAAGACGCGCTCGATGAACAGCGCGGCGAGCGCGGCGCCCAGCGCCGTCGTCGCGATGAACGAGAGCGGCGCGGTCGCGAACTGCGCCCACACGAACAGCGGCATCCGGGTGAACGTCATCCCCGGCGCGCGCATCTTGAAGATGGTGACCAGGAAGTTGATCCCGGTCATCGTCGAGCTGATGCCGATCAGGAAAACCGCGATGCACCACAGATCCGTACCGGGCGGGCCCATCAGCGAGATGGGCGGGTACTCGGTCCAGCCGGCGTCGGGCGCGCCGATCAAGAACGAGCTGAACAAGATGACGCCCGCGACCGGGAAGATCCAGAACGCGACGAGGTTGAGCCACGGGAACGCGACGTCGCGCGCGCCGATCTGCATCGGCATGACGAAGTTTCCGAACGCGCCCGTCAGCAGCGGGATGACGACGAACCACACCATCGACGAGCCGTGCATCGAGTAGATGGAGTTGTACGTCGCCGGGCTGACGATCGCGCCGGTGGGCGACAGCAGCTGCGTGCGGATCAGCTCCGCCATGAAGCCGGAGATCGCGAAGAAGATCGCGCCGGTGATCATGTACTGGATGCCGATGACCTTGGCGTCGATCGAGAAGATGTACTTCCGGATGAAGCTCGTCGGCTCGGGATGGATGTGGTCCAGAACCGCGTGGTACGGGCCGGTCGGCACGCCGGGTGCGACGGTCGCCATTGACAATATTCTCCGTTACTTCTTCGAGAGGCTCGCGAGGTAGGCGACCAGGTTCGCGATGTCGGTGTTCGAGATCTGGTTCACCTGCGCGCTCGGCATCACACCCATGTCACCCTGGTAACCGTTCTTGATGATCGCCGCGACGTTGGCCGGCGTCGCCTCCTTGCCGTCGACGAGCTTGGGATGCGCTGGATCGTTGAAGAGCTTGCCCAATCCCGGCCCGACCTGTTTTTGGTCGAACGGCCCGGTCGAGTGGCACGCGCTGCACTTTTGCCCGAACAGCGTCTGGCCCGCGTCCGCTTTGCCGGCGCCGAGGGCGATCGCCGTGCCGCCGCCGCCACCGGACGTTCCCGAGGCGCCGCCTTGCTGCGCGAACCACTTCGCGAAATCTTGCTGGTTCTGGAGCACTGCCTTCGCCCACATCCGGCTGTGCGCGACACCGCAGAACTCCGTGCAGATGATACGGTACGTGCCGGCTTTGGTGGGCGTCACGCGAATCGTCGTGATCAAGCCCGGCACCATGTCGGCCTTCATGCGCAGCTCCGGCACCCAGAAGCTGTGGATCACGTCGCGCGACGTGATGTGGATCGTCGTCGGCGTGTTCAGCGGGAGGTGCAGCTCGTTCACGACCGGGTTCGCGAGCTTCGGATAGCGGAACTGGAACCCGAACTGGTAGCCGATCGCCTCGACGGTCAGCACGTCGCCCTGCGTGTTCTGCAGATCGGCCCAGATCTTCGTGGAGTAGATCGCAAGGATGACCACGAGGATCGTCGGGATCGCGGTCCACCAGAACTCGAGTACCGGCGCGTCGTGGATCTGGACGCCGATCATGCTGGGCGGCGCGTTCTTCGGCCGGGCGAACACGATCCCGAAGTAGATCGTGTAGATCGTGACGATGTTGAAGATGACCGCGGCCATCGCGCCGAGGAACCGGAACAGCTCGTCGATGGTGGGGGCCGGGTCGCCCGCTTGGACGAGTCCGATGGGCATCGGGCTCGTGTACACCAAGTAGACCATGACGGCGGAGACCACCGCGATCAAGGCGGTCACGGGCCAGAACCCGGGACCGAGGTTCGTCTTCGGTCGGACGACTCGCTGTGCCAACTGATCCTCTCTCAACGTCCGCGCGTCCCTCGCTGCGCGGCGGTGTCGAATCCGGCGCTTTCGCCATCGGCTCCGACTTCCTACTATGAAGCTCTTGTGAACCAACGGCCAGGACTTCTATCGGATGCACGCGCTCGCTCGCTCGCGCGCCAGGGAACTCCTCCGTTTCGTGCGATGCCGTACGCTACGTGCCCGGTGCGGCCGCGGCGAAACGGCGGACGAGCGCGTCGACGTTGGTGATCGCCGTCCCGACGACCACGGCGTCGGCGCCCGCGGCGAACGCGGCGCGGACGTCGTCCGGCGATCCGGCGCCGCCCTCGCAGATCGCGAACGCGCCGCTCGCGGCGCACGCGCGGAGCAGATCGAGGGCCGGCAGCGGCGTGCCGCGCGTCGCGGCCGTGTAGCCGCACAGCGTCGTGGCGACGGCGTGCGCGCCCGCCGCGGTGGCGCGGCGCACGTCGGCGGCCGTCGCGCAGTCCGCCATCGCGAGGACGCCGCGCGCTCGGATCGCGGCGACCGTCGCGGCGACGTCGCGGCCGTCCGGGCGCGCGCGCTCGGTCGCGTCGAACGCGACGATGTCCGCGCCGCCCGCGACCACTTCGGCGATCTCGCGCTCGGTCGCCGTGATGTATGGTTCGAATCCCGCGTACGCGCGCTTGACGATGCCGACGATCGGCACCGAGACCGCGCGGCGCACGGCGCCGATGTTCGCGAGCCCTTCGATGCGCACGCCCGCGGCGCCGTTGGCGACGGCGACGCGACTGAGCAGCGCGATGGTTTCGGCATGGCGCAGCAGCGAGCTCGCTTCAGCCTGCACCGACACGATGAGGCGGCCGCGCAGCGCGGCGAGGACGTCGTTCGAACCGGCACCGCGAGCGGGCGTCATCCTTCCATGATGCGGTCGGGAACGGGGAGACGTGCATCGGCGAACGCGAGCAGCGCCGCGCCGATCGCCGGGTCGTACCGCGCGGTGACCGCCTGGGCGTGCAGTGCGCGCGCGGCAAGGCGGTCTCGCGTGCGCGCGAAGAACGCTTCGTTGGCGAACGCGCCGCCGCTGAAGGCGACGGGAACCGTGTGGTCGCTGAGGTGCAGCCGCGCGAGCGTCACGGCGGCAAGCTCCGCCAGCGCGAACGCGGCGGCGTCCACGACCGTGCTCGCGGCGGCGTCACCGAGCCGCGCCGCGTCGTGCACCACGCGCGCGAACGCAGCGAGCTGAACGCGCGGGATGCGTCCCTGCAGCGCGGCGGTTGCGAGCGCGCGCAGGTTCTTGTAGTCGAAGTACGCGAGCGCCGCGTCGCCGAGCGGGCTGCGCGCGCCGCGGTCGTCCTCGGCCATCGCGTGCGCGAGCGCGTCGCGCGCGACGGCGAACGCGCTGCCCGCGTCGCCGAACAGATAGCCCCAGCCGCCGATGCGAACGGATCGTCCCTCGGCGTCTTTGCCGTACGCGACCGAGCCCGTGCCCGCGATCACGACGACGGCCGGTAGCGTCTGCACCGCGCCGGCGAGCGCGACGGGCGCGTCGTGCTGCACGCGCACGGAATCCGCCGCGAAGCTCGGCTGCGCGCCGTCGAAGCGGTCGTCGTAGCCGGAGAGCCCGGCGTGCACGGCGGCGAAGCGCGTATCGCGCGGAAGCGCGGCCGTTTCGAGCGCGCGCGCCACCGCCGACGTGCACGCGTCGGCGAACTTGCGCGAACCGGGCGGTTCGTCCACGTGATCGGCCGGTCCGGCGTCGCCGCGCCCGCGCACGACGCCCTTCTCGTCCACGATCACGGCGGTCGTCGAAGACTGCCCGCCGTCGATCCCCGCGACGTAGCGCACTACGAAGCGCGAACCAGAGCGTCCGCGAACGCGTCCGCCGCGCGCTCGCGCTGCGCGGGGTCCGCGATCCGGACGATTTCGCCGACGGCTTCGCGATGGTGATAGAGCTCGTGCGCGACCGCATGGTCGATCGCACGGCCGATGACATCGCCCGGTGGCATAGCGCGCTCGTTCACGCGGATCACCGGCCCGTCGGGATCGTACTCCGCTACCAGCGTCACCGCCGCCCAATCGCCGAGGTCCGCCAGCTCGACGCGCACGCCGTACGCCGCGGCGAGCGCGCCGACGTCAGGCACGCGCGTCCTGCGGCACCGTGGCGCGGCGCAAGTCGACGCCGTCGCGAACCAGCCGTTCGCGCAGCAGCGCGGGGTTCAGCGCGCGCGGGGAGACGTTCTCGTGCACCGACAGCGCCGCCGCGGTGCCCGCCGCTTGGCCCAGCGTCATCACCGTGGGCGTCAAGCGTGTCGAGGCCAGCGCTTCGTGCGTAGTCGAGATGCAGCGGCCGGCGACGAGCAGGTCCTCGACGCCGCGCGGCACCAGGCAGCGGTACGGGATCTCGTACGACGCGCCCGCCGGCAGCCGGTGCGTCGTCGTGCCGCTGCCCGCCGGGTTGTGGATGTCGATCGGGTACGCGCTGCGCGCGACGGCGTCGTCGAACGTGCGCGCGCGCAGCACGTCGTCCGCGGTAAGCGTGTACTCGCCCACGATGCGGCGCGACTCGCGCACGCCGATTTGCGTCGCGGTCGCTGCGATGCGCGCGTTCGCGAAGCCCGGCACGTCCTTGCGGAAGAAATCGAGCAGTTGCATCACCTGCGCGCGCGCTTCGACCTCCGCACGGGTGAGGTCGTCGGGATCGAGCGGATCGACGTCAACGACGCGCGTCATGTTCACCGTCACCTCGTCGGCGTACGGCGTCGCGAAGAACGAAACGAGCTCGCGCGGCACGCTGACCGCGCCGCGCTCGCGGGCAGCGTTCCACAGCTCGTACAATCCCGCGACCGCGGTGAGCGCGTCCGGCGTGCGCTCGTGCAGCTTGAGCGAGCTGCGCATCTGCTCGGGCCGCTGGCGGACATAGGTCGAGAGCGCCGCGAGGTCCACGTGCGACAGGCGGAACATCAGCGACGCCGGCTGCACGCGCCCGCGCGCGTCGCCCTGCTGCGTCGGCACGCCGGCGCTCGCGGCGACGTACGCATCCGCGGTCGCATCGATCGTGCGCTTCGCGCGGTACTCGCGGATGCCACCGACCGTCGCGACGCGCGCCCCGGCGACGCGGCCGTTCTCGACGACCGCGTCGAGGAACCAGGCGTGCAGCAGCAGCGCGACGCCGCTCTCGCGCATCATCTCGAACAGCAGCGCCTTGTGGATCTCGGGATCGAACGGCGTGATCGTCGGGACGTAGTCGGACGCGTCGTGGATGTGACCCGGCGAGCCGCCGCGCAAGACGAGGCGCTCGACCATCTCCTGCGCGATCCCGCCGACGATCCGGTCGTCGCCGGAGTGGAACGTCATCCACGGCCCGACCATCGACGCCGTCGCCGTGCCGCCGAGAAAGCCGTAGCGCTCGACGAGCAGGACGCGCGCGCCGTTGCGCGCGGCGGCGAGCGCGGCCGCGCAGCCTGCATTTCCCCCGCCGACGACGAGGACGTCGTACTCGCGCATCCGCACCGCTTTCGCGGCGGCGCCCCGGTCTCCGTTCGCCTTAAGCGCCGTCCACGCCGCCGCCGTCGTCGACCAGTCCGATCGCGCGCACGTCGACCACGTCCACACCTTCCTCGGCGCCGTCGTCGGTCAGAAAGTCCAGCCGCGCGTCGAACGTCGCCGCGGGCGCAGCATGGTCCAGCGGACGGTCCGGGTCGTTCGTCTCGGTGCCGAGGCGAACGTCATGCGCCACGTAGTGCGCTACGTCGGCATCGACCACGATCGCATAGCGCGCCTCGCCGTCGTACGCGTCGAGGAACGCGCCGAGTGTCGGAAACCACTGCACGACCTTGACGGCCGGCGTGATGAACGGGTCGTTCGAGAGCACGTAGCCGCGCAGGTCGGTGATCGGCTGGTCGTCCATAGGATCAGTCGGTTCCCCGCCGCGGCGCAAGCTACGCCCGCTTGGGGACGATCACGAGCACGATCTCCTCGGCGTCGTCGACACCGGCGAGCTCGTCGCGCACCAAGCCCGCGATCTGCGCCGCTTCGGCCATACCCGCGAACTCGCCGATGCGGCCCGCCCGCAGCAGAAACACATCGGGCAGCGCGCGGCCGACGTCGCCGAACGCGGTGTGGTCCTCGACCGAGCGCGCGAGGGAGCGCTCGACGTCCGCGACGCTCGTCGCGTACGCGAACGCGCCGGGCAGCACGAGGCGCACGACGCCGCGCGCGTCGACGACCGCGCTCTCCTTCGCCGACACGATGACCGCGAGCCCGCTCGTGCGCGCGACCACGCGCGCGTCCTGCTCGGGAACGTTCAGGTGCGTGGCGGCCGCGGCAAGCTGCGCGGCTTCGTCGGCGACGACGGCATGCTGCGCGCCTTCCACCAGCGCGGTCGCGCCGGAAGCGGTCGCGCGCACGCGATTCCGCGCCGTGTCGACTTCGATCACGACTTCGACGCGGTCGGGTGCGGCGCCCGATGCGACGGCGGCGTCGATCGCCTCGCGGCGGATGCGCGCCAAATCGTCCGGCGTGGGATCGAGCATCGTGCGCTCGACGACGTCGCGCACGAGCGCGAGCGCGACGCCGAGCGGCGAGATCACTTGCGCGTCGCGCGCGATGCGGTGCGCGAAGCCGAGCTGCTGCGCGGCGTACGGAACGATCGCCGCGGCACCGCCGCCGCCGCCGACGAGCACGACGTTCGTTCGGTCGAGCGCGTAGTCCGCGATCAGCTCGTCCAGCGTCGCGCGAAGTCGTGCCGTGGCGCGATCCAGGATCGCGCGCGCGAGCGCGTCCGCGCCGAGGCCAAGCGCCGCGCCGGCACGCTCGCACGCAATGCGCGCCGCATCCGCATCACCGCACGCGAAGGCGTCGGATGGCACGACGCCGAGCACGTTCGCAGCACAGGTCGGCGTGACGGCTATCCGCGTGCCGTCGCGCGCGACGAGCGCGACGAAGCCGTCGCCGAGCTCCGCGCGAGCATCCGCGACGAGCGCGGGATCGGTGAACGCGGCATAGCGGTAGCCGGCGATGTGCGCGGAGCGCGGCCCGACGTCCGCGACCCGGCCGCCGGCGACGCGCGCCAGCGAGCCGCCCGCGACAGCGATCGTGCGCACGTCGAGCGTGCGCAGCAGCGTGCGGTGGCCGCCGATGCGCGCGGGACGCATCTGCGGCTGGCCGCGCCGAATCACCGAGCAGTCGGCGCTCGTCCCGCCGACCTCGATGAAGATGCCGTCGGTCACGTTCTCGTGGAACAGCGCGCCGGCGATCCCCGCCGCAGGCCCCGACAGCATCGTGAGGATGGGGCGCCGCTCGACCTCGGCGACGTCCATCACGCCGCCGTCGCTGCGCATGATCATCAGCGGCGCGGGGATGCGCGCGTCGGTCACCGCGCGCGCCGTGACGCGGGAGGTGCGCAGCATGCGCGGCAGGATCGCGGCGTTCAGCGCCGCGGTGCGGGTGCGCGCGCGCAGGCCGTATTGCGTCGAGACCTCGGCGCCGCTCGTGGCGGCGAGCCCGCGGCCGCGCGCCGCGGCAACCAGCGCGTTCTCGCGCTGCGGCCGGTCGACGGCGAACGGCTCGCTGACGGCAACGGCCTCGATACCGGCCTCGCGCAGCGCGTCGAGCACGCCGGCGTCGCGGCCGTCGAACCACGTCGGCGCGAAACGAATCCCTTCCGCCAGCGCAAACGGCGCGAACCGCGCGAACAGCCGCGCGACCGGCCCACCGAGCGAGACGACGCCGACCTTGGCGACGTCGCCTTCGAGCAGCGCATTCGTCGCCTGCGTGGTGGAGTGCGCGATGAAGGCGATGGACGCAGGATCGATCGCGTGCTCGCCCAGCAGCCGCTCGAGCCCGGCGACGATCCCCGCCGCCACGCCATCGGCGTGGTCGTGCGTCGTCGGCACCTTCACGGAAGCGACCATCGCGCGCGTCGCAGCATCGACCGCCACGACGTCGGTGAACGTCCCGCCGACGTCGATCCCGATGCGCAGCCGCGCCGCGGTGCTCAGCCGAGCAGCTCGTCGACGGTGAAGACGACGTCCGGAAAAACCGCGAACGCCACGCTACTGCCTTTGGTGACTACGGTCCGCGAACCGTACCCGAGCTCATGCGGCTCGCGACAGATCTCGATCGTTCCGCCGTTGACGTCGATGATCCAGTAGTCGGCGATACCAGCCTTCGCATAGATGCGCAGCTTGGCGCCGCGGTCGTACGGCAGCATCGAGTCGCTGACCTCGATGAGAGCAAATTGGTCGTCTGGCTCCGGAAGACGACTCGAGTAGTAATCGTCTCGCAGCCGAAGGAGCGTAACGTTGGGTTGTGGCTGAGAGAATTCCGATACCACGAGCGGCAGTTGCGCCCAAACGAGGGTAGCCTCGCCAAGACGTCTCATCAACACGCTCGTAACGCGAGCCACGATGGACGCGTGCGGAGCGTTCATGCGCGGCAGTGCGATGAGCTCGCCGTCGACGAGCTCGACCCGTTCGTCCGGCTTGAGGATGCCCGACTCGCACATCTTCTTGAAATCGGCGACCGTAATAGGCCGGGTCGGCGGTTTGAATTCGACAGCCATCTCACCCATAGAGTTCACCTCTCCGGGATGATCGCCACGTTTCCGCGTTGTGTCCATACTCAAGCGCCGTCCGCGCCGACGTCGCCGGTAACGACGATCGTGCGCATCAGCATCACCACGGAGCCATCCTGCGCGTGTTTTGCCACGAGCGCGCGGATGGCCGCGTGCAGCTCGTCTGCTTCGGGTCCGGTTTTCGGCAGGTATGACGTGCTCCGGGCGCGCGCAAGCGCGCCGTCGAGGTCGAGCACGTGCTCGTTGCGCACCTCGATCCGGCGGCGGACGTGCCAGCCTTCGAACGCGGCGAACACGTCGAGCCCGGCGGCACGGCGGCGTTCGGTGTCGTCGGTCTGGTACGCGCGCACGAGGTCGCCGTACGCGGCGGTGAACGGATCGCTTTCGTCGCGCTCGTTGTAGATCAGCGCCGCGCGGCCAGCGGGCCGCAAGATGCGTACCATCTCGCGCAGCGCTTTCACGTGGTCAAACCAATGAAACGCCTGGAACGCCGTGACCAGATCGATGCTCGCTTCGTCGAGTCCGGTCCATTCCGCGGTACCGGCGATCCACTCGACGCGCGGGTGAGGCTCGGCGGCTTCACGCATCGCGGCGTTCGGCTCGATCGCGAGCACCTGCGCGCCGCGCCCCGCGAGCAGCCTCGACGAGATCCCCGTACCGGCGCCGAGATCGGCCGCGAGCACGTCGCCCACCTCACCCAGCCCGTCGAACAGCGCGTCGATCGCAGCCGCCGGATACGACGGCCGCCCGACGACGTAATCGCCCGCACGGTTCGAAAATCGCTCGGTGAAGCTCACTTCTTCAGCGCTGCCGCCAGCTCGTCGTACAGGTACGTCATCGTCTCGATCCCGCCGTGGAACTGCGACAGGTCGAACTTTTCGTTGGGCGCGTGGATCGCGTCGTCGGGCAGGCCGACGCCGATGAGCACTTGCGGCAGGTGCAGGATGCGGTCGAACGACGACACCGGCCCGATCGTGCCGCCCGTTCCGATGAACACCGGCGCTTTGCCGAAGCCCAGCTCCATCGCGCGCGCCGCGGCGGCGACGGCAGGATGGTCACGCGATGTTTCCACGGCGCGCACGTCGCCGTGCGACGTGACGTCGACCCGCGCGCCTTTGGGCGCCGTGCGCTGCACGAACGTCGTCACCGCGTGCTTCACCGCCTCGGGATCCTGGTGCGGCACGAGCCGCGCGGTGAGCTTCGCGGTCGCGAACGACGGGATGATCGTCTTCGAACCCGCCCCTTGATAGCCGCCGTACATGCCGTTGATCTCGAGCGTCGGGCGAAACCACATCCGTTCCAGCGGCAGCCGCGACGTCTCGCCCGTGAGCTCGGGCACGCCGAGCGCGTGCGCTTCCTTGGCGGGATCGAACGGCAGCGCCGCGATCCCGGCGCGCTCCGTGGGCGCGAGCTCGCGCGCGCCGTCGTAGAAGCCCGGCACGACGACGCGGCCGTGCGCGTCTTTGAGCGCCGCGAGAATTTGCGCGAGCGCCTCCAGCGGGTTCTTCACGATGCCGCCAAAGTAGCCCGAGTGCAGGTCGCTCGCGGGACCGTGCACGGTGATCTCCCAGCCGACGAGCCCGCGCAGCGACGTGGTCAGCGACGGGACGTCTTCGGCGAACACGGCGGTGTCCGACACGACGACGACGTCGCACGCGAGCCGGTCTTTTTCGCGCGCGAGAAACGGCTCGAAGCTCGGCGAGCCGACCTCTTCTTCGCCTTCGATCACGACTTTGACGTTGAGCGGCAGCTTACCGTTGACGTGTAAGTGCGCCTCGATCGCCGCGAGGTGCATCAGACACTGGCCCTTGTCGTCGACCGCGCCGCGGCCGTAGAGCTTGCCGTCGCGCTCCGCCGCGTCGAACGGCGGCGAGATCCACAGCTCCAGCGGATCGGCCGGCTGCACGTCGTGGTGCCCGTAGATCAGCACCGTCGGCGCGCCTGGCGCGCCGAGCCACTCGCCGTACGCGACCGGGTTGCCGGCGGTCTCGAGGACTTCGGCCGTGAGCCCGGCGGCCTGCATGCGCGCCACCGCGTGCTCGGCGGAGGCGCGCACGTCGGCGGCGTGGTCGGGCTGCGCGGAGATCGACGGGATCGCGATCCAGGCCTTCAGCTCGGCGAGATAGCGCTCGCGGTTGGCGCGAACGTGATCGATCAGGGCGTCGGCGTGAGGAGCGACCATCCCGCCCCCTTCGCCGACGCCCGTTCCGGATGCTTCGCTACTTCGCGCGGCCTTTGGTCCGCTCGACCTCGTCGAAGGCGGCGTTCGCCAGGCCGAGGTGCTTCTCGTCGATCTGCAGCGTGCTCAGCTCCAACTGCATCACCGCCGGATTGCTCGCGACTTCCATCGCGTCGCGCACGGTGTCGATGTCGTTCTGGTGAGCGGCGATCTCGTGCTTGAGCCACTCCTCGTCGAACTCGTAGCCCTTGTACTGCGCGAGGTGCTGCTGCGCGATGAGCATCTCGTCGCTGGGCTCGAGCTTGGCGGTCGTCGCCCCCGCTTGCTTCGCGAGCTGCATCGCCTGCAGCGCCGACTTCGTGTGGTCGGCGACCATCGTTTGCGCCAAGGCGCGGACCGCCGGCGATTGCGATTTCCGCAGCGCGAGGTTGGCGAGCTGAACGTCCCCGACGGAGTCCGCGACGATGAAGGTGACGGCCGCTTTGTCGGCCATGCGCGTTTGCGGCTGCGCGGGAAACGCCGCGGTGGCGGTGCCGCCCTGCGCGACGGCGGGGCCGCCGCCGAGCGCGATGAGAGCCGCGATGGACAGCATACGGTTCATGGCCGTATGATCGTCGCGCGCGGCGCAGGCTGAAACCCGCCGTCTCGGTGGGCGATACGGCGGGCCGCCGTCAGCCGGGAACGTTACGAAGGTGCAGGCTCAGTTCCAGCGCGGCAGCGACGACGCCGCCGAGCGCGCGCGGTCCGGCGCGGGCGGCCGCGCGTACGAACGGTCGTCCGCGGCGGTACCGGACTCCACGAGGTCCTCGCGCGGTTCGTCGATGTCGATGCGAATCCGCAGGCGCCAGGCACCGAGCACGATCGCGAAATGCGTTGCCAGGATCGTCATGTCACGCCTCCCGCGTCGACCAGAGCCGGACGCTTGCGACCAGCAGCACGATGGCGATGGCCCATTCACCGAAGATGCGCGGCCAAACGTCGAGCGGGATGATCGACATGTCGCGCTGCGGCGTCATGCCGCCCATCCACGCCATCGGATTGAGATAGTTCAGCGCGTAGATGACGTCGTGCAGCCACACCGGGAAGTTGTGCGCGAAGACGAGGCCCGCGAGGATCGGGAACAATCCCCAGCTCAAACCCGCGAGCAGCGGCCCGCGGCCCGGCAGCCGCGACGCGGCGACCGAGATGACGGCGTACCACATCATCGCGCCGCCAAGGCCCAGGAGAACCTCACGCGCCGTCCGTGCGCCGTCGAACTCGACCAGCGGCAGTCCGCCGATGATCGCGATCCCGAGGACCATCGCGACGAGCATGATGACGTAACCGAGCGCGATCGCCGCGACGTCGACGGCAACGAAGCGCGCGGCGATCACGTCGCGCTCCGCCGGCCGGGTCCAGATGAGCGCCGTGGTATGCGACGCCTCCGCGCTGAGCCCGGACGCCGTCAGCGTTGCGATGATGAGCGCGGCGATGACTGCGCCGCCCGCGAGCATGCTGAACTCCAATGAGCCGTCTTGTACGTTCTTTCCGCGACCGGCGTAGAAGCTGATCGCCTCGATCACGAGGCCCACGACCAGAAAGCCGGTGTACCAGGTCAAGATGCGCCGCGCGCGCAGGATCTGCACGTATTCCATCAGCGGTTTCCTCCGTCGTCGACGGCGTCCAAGAAAAGATCTTCGAGCGAACGGTCCATCACGCGCACGCCGACGGCGCCGAGCGCGCCGAAGCGTGCGGCGACTGCATCGGCGTTGCTGTTGGCGTGCGCCCGCACGCTGGTTCCGATGCGCTCGATGCGAATCGCGGGATCGATTCCGCTCAGCTCGGGAACGTCGTTCGCAAACGTGGCTTCGACGACGCGCGACGCTTCGCGCAGATCGTCGATCACGCCGGCGATGACGACCTTGCCGTCGCGCATGATCGCAACGCGGTCCGCCGCACGGTCGATCTGACCGATCTGGTGCGAAGAGATCAGGATCGTCGAGCCGTTCGTCGCCGCGTCGACGAGCAGGTCGAGCACGACGCGCTGCATCACGGGATCGAGTCCGCTCGCCGGCTCGTCGAGAATCAAAATCCTCGGGCGATGGACGAGCGCGAGGATCAGCGCGAGCGCCGTCTGCTGGCCCTTCGAGAGCTTCGAGGCTTTCTTGCGCTCGTTGAGGCGGAACAGCCCGACGAGCTCTTGGGCACGAGCGGCGTCGAACGCCGGCTGCGAGTGCCGTGCGAACTCGATGTGCTGCGCGACGGTCAGCCACCGGTAGAGTTCCGGGCGCTCCGGGACGTAGCCCAGGTGCGCGAACGTCTGCGGCTCCAGCGGCGCGCCGTCGAAGCGAACCTCGCCCGCATCAGGCTTCGCAAAGCCGAGCAGGCATTTGAAGGCGGTGGTTTTTCCGGCGCCGTTGCGGCCGAGCAGGCCGCAGACGGAACCTTGCGGGACGTCGAGCGACATGTCGTCGACGGCGAGGACGTCGCCGTAACGCTTGGTGAGGCCGCTGATCGCGATCACTTCGTTTCCTCCGGGTACCAGCGTGCGATCGACGCGTCGGCGAGCGATCGAAGTTCAGTGTGGGTGATGCCGAGCGCGCGGGCCTGGCGGACGGCCTCGTCCATGCCGCGCGAAGCGACGTCGGTCGCGACGCGGCGCGCATCGTTGAGCGCACCGTTTTGGCTGACGAACGAGCCCCGGCCGGGGGCGGTGGCAATGACGCCTTCGCGTTCCAGATCGCGGTACACGCGGGCGACGGTATTGGCGTTGAGCTTGAGGTCGAGCGCAAGCCCTTTCACGGTCGGTAGCCGCTCGCCGGGAGCGAGCGCCCCGACCGCGATGGCGCGCTTGATCTGTTCGGTGAGCTGCAAGTAGAGGGGTGCGCCACCGTGCGGATCGACCTGAAAGAAGGCGGGCGGCAAGGCGGTTTAGATTCTGACGCCCCAGCCGCCGAAGATGCCGGAGTCGCGGGGGGTGCGGATGAGGGTCGGGCTGGCGGTCGGCTGCATCGGCAGCGGGCGGCGGATCGGGCGGACGGTCGAGTTGAACATTGTGGCGGCCTCTCGGAGCAGCGGACTTATGTGGTTTGTACCAGTTGTCTTAGTACGATTGATGTTGTACCACCTGTACTAGTACGAAGTCAACACCTCCGAGAAAGATTTTTCGGTCGGGCCGCGCACGCACAAGTCACAGCGCCCGGCCGGACTCCGCCGATAAGGTGAGGCTTGCGTGGCATCACCGTTTCGGATCCTGGACCGGCTCGTGCTCGGCGCTGCGTGGCCGGCGCTATGCGGCGCGGCCGCGCTCGCGACGCTGGCATGGCTCATCGGCGGCCCGGCGCTCGGGCTGACGGCTGGACCGTACGCGATCGCGGTCGGCCTCGCGGTCGGGTACGCGATGCTGGCAAAGACCGGCGAGTACGCCGCGTTGCTCCAAGCCGGGATCGCGCCGCGCCGAATCGGCGCGAGCGTCGTCGCGAGCGCGCTGCTGCTGGCGCTGGGCGAAGCCGCGATCGCGTGCGCATTCTTTCAGCCGGCGGTCCGGACGGAGTACGCCGGTTACGTTCTCATGGCACTGCAGCTGCCGATCATGACGTCACTCGCGCTGCCGGTCGCCGTGCGGTCCCACCGTGACGAGCCGTGGGCGCGCATGGTGCTGCTGCTGATCGGCTACGCGATTTTCACGACGATGCTGCGCACCGCGGGACGCACCGGCGGATGGGCACCTGGACTCGAATGGTTCTTTGTCGACGTCACGCTGCTCGCCGCGGACGTCGCGCTGTACCGCGAAACCGCACGGCCGCGACCGCAAGCCTAGCCGCTACCGGTGAAGTCCGGCGTGCCGGTTGGGGAACGGTGTCGTGAACCGTATCGTTGTCGAAGATGACCGGTTCCGGATAAACCTTCGTGGTGGAGAGTTTGCATAACGTGACGTATCGGGCGAGTATTGTTTCGCTGCTCGCGGCCATCGCACTCGTCGCCGCGGCGAGCGACGGGCCGCGAGGCGCGCTCGCCGCCGACACGCCTCCATCGGCGGAGCAGAGCTATTTTGATACGCTCGCCGTGATGCACGCGATCCCGAACGCGCCGTTCTTACGCTTCGACTACCGCTTCGCGCAAGTGGCGAGCAATATGGCGGACCATCAGGAAGACTGGCACGCAGTCGAACGGACCGAGGATGGACGCGTGCGCTTCAAGGACGACCGCGGCGAGGACCGCCCCGCGCACCGCCGGCCGTTCTCGTACATCCGTCTGGACCTGTTCCTCAAGCCGGTGCCCGCGGCTGCAAACGAGTTCGCCATCGTCACGGACACGCCGTACAAGGTCATCGGCTCGACCCGTACGCAGACGACGCACTACACCATCACCGACGCGAGCGCCGATGCTGCGGCAGAGTGTCCCGGCGCGATGCACCTGCGCCTGCGCCCCAAGGTCGGGGCCGACCCGTTCTATTACAACCTGCGCGAGCTGTGGGTAACGACCGCGAGCGGCCGCATCTGTAAGGCGGTCGCGGTCTGGAACGGGCTCATGTTCATGGGGCATCGGTCCGCCGTCGAGGTCACGCTCGACGTCAATGCCGAGACCGGCTTGATCGACCGCTCGTCGACGGCGGGCATCGCCCACAGCGGTCCGTTCCAAACGCGCTACCGCATTACCGGACGCTACACGAACGTCACCGCTGAGAGTAGCGCGCCGGCCGGCTTCTTCGACCGTTAGCCGGAGAACGCGTCGCCGAGCTGCACGTGCGCGGGCGCCCCGCCGACCGCGCCGCGCTGGACGTCGAAGTCGTGCGGTTTGCCGTCGTAGGCGCGCAGCTGTGTTTGGTACGTGCCGTACTCCCACCAGAAGCGGCCGTCCAGTTTGTCGATCACGTCGCCCGTGCGCAGGCCCGCTGCGTACGCCGGGCCGCCGGGGCGCACCAGCGCGCGCATGTAGCCGTCCGCGGGCTTGAACAGCACGTAGAAGTACGTCGGGCGCGGGTCCGCCGGATCGAACGCCAAGCCGCGTTCGAACACTTCGGCGGCGAGCGCCGGATGCTCGCGCGACCACACGCGCACGCGGAACAGCGTGTCGAGCGCCGCGGTGCGAATCGCACCCTGCGCGTGCCACTCGTCGACGCTCCAGCCCGCGCAATCGAACAGCTCGAGCGACACGTCGCGGCCGTCCCGGCCCAGCGGCGTGACCGTCATGCGCATCGCCGCGGCATACGGCTTCGTTCGGCAATCCGACCCTGACGGTTCCCCGTGCGCGTCGACGACACGGTAGCCCGGCCAGCCGCGCGTGAGGCCCGCCGCGATCTCGTGCGCGGCGAGCGCGCCGTCGGGCGTGCCGTCGTCGAGCACCGCGATCGCGTGCGACGCCGCCGGCGGCGCGAACAGACCCGTCGTCAACGTCGCTGCGGCTGCGGCGCGCGGCGGGAACGGCGCAGCGCCGAAGAGCGCGCCGCCGAAAAGAACCACGACGAGCGCCGCGACCGTCGCGACGCCGACCTGCCACGGCAGCAATAGCCGCGTGATGCGCTCCACGCCCGTGCCGGTGAAGTTCGCCACCCAGACGTTCTGCGTGTTCGTCGGATCGCACACGTTCTGCACTTGCACGACCGCCATCACGGCGGCGACCAGCGCGACCGCCGGCAGGACGTGCAGCGTCGCGAGCACGGTGTACACGCCGATCCCGACGCCGTACGGGTTGAGCGGGCCGCGATACAGCGCCAGCGGCGACAGCAGCCCGAACAGCACGACGTACGCGAGCGCCGAGCGCGGCGCGACCGCCGCGACGAGCGGCGTGACCGCCGCCTGCACCTGGGGCGTGTTCGCCGCGACGAGGAGCATGCCGATCCCGATCATGAGGATCGTCGCCGGCGCGACGTCCTCGATGCCGCGAATCCACGCGGCGATCAGCGTCTTCACCGCGTCGCGCGGCCGCGTGACGAGCACGCCGTACAGCGCCGCGAGCGCGAACCCAACGATCGCGTCGACGCCGAACCCGCGCAGCAGCACCAGCGGTAATATCGGCGTGATCAGCGCGAGCGGCCCCACGCGCTTGCGCGGCCCGTCGCCGCCGGCCGCCGGGATCACCTTGGTCGCATAGTCCCGCGTCGCGCGAGCGCGCACGATCGCGTACGCGACGAGCACCACGGCCTGCACCGCGAAGATGACGAACGCGTACGATTGGAACGTCGTGCGGTCCACGCCGAAGATCGTGCTGTAGAACTTCCACTGCGCGATGTTGAGGATGTAGCCGAGCCCGAACGCGAGCAGGAACAGCGTCGCGGACGTGGCGCGCGGCACGCCCACGGTCATCATCACGGGCAGCACGATCGTGCCGATCATGATGATCGCGCCGAGCCCCGTCACCGTCGTGAACAGGACCGCGACGACCGCGCACAGCAGCAGCGAGAGCACGAGCGGCTTGTCGCCGCCGAACTCCGCCGCGTAGGTGACGAGCGTCTCGGCGATCCCCGTCGACAGCACGACGCGGCTGAGCAGCGCGCCGAAGAACAGCGTCGCGTACACCGGGGCGAGCTTCACCGCCCCCAGCGTGATGATGGAGGCCAAGTCGTGTGCGACCTTCGGGTCGTCGGACGGCAGCGCGAGATACCGGACCGGCAGGCCCGCGAGCGCGGCCATCGCCAGCGCCATGAGCGGCACGGCGAGCAGCGCCGGCAGCTTGCGTGCGATCATCAGCCCCGCGAGCGCGAGGAAGACGAGGACGATCGCGATGCCGCTCAGCGACCCGATGGCATCACCCGCACGTCAGCCGACGGCATCAGCTCGTCCCACGGTGGGACGGTGTCGTGGCGCAGATAGTCCTCGCGCATCACGCCGTCGATGCGGTCCGCGCAGCGCTGCGCGTCGTTCTCCGCGAGCCGGTAGCGCACGAGCACGTGAGCGAGGCCGGGTTCGGTGTTCTCATAGCGCCATGCGCGCTCGTAGATCGGCACGATGTTGGCGAGCGCGTCGCGCATCTCCCAGCACAGGTACTTCGCGACGCCGAGGCTGCGGTAGACTTGGTTCTGACCCGGCTTGCCGGCGTGGGCGCGCGCGTCGTCGTAATAGTCGTGCGCCTCACGGCCGATCTGCATGCGCCGGGCGAGCTGATCGTAGCGCAGCGCGGCGAGGAGCATCACGGCGGCGGCATCGGCGTGCAGCGGCGGCTTCACGTCCCAGAGATCGGTCATGACGCGCTCGGCGCGGTTGCGTATGCCCGCGAGGTCGAGCGTCTGCGCGCGCGCCTGCAACCGCGCGGAAAACGGATCGGCCCAGAACAGGTAGTCGATCGGGTCGGAAGGTTTGGTGCGCAGCAGGTCGCGTATCTGCTGCAATGCGTCGAGGTCGCGTGCGTAGCGCGGATCGTCGGTGCCGAAGAACGAGCGCGCGAACGTCGCATGCCACGTGGCGCCGTCGACGGGATTCGACTGCCACGCGCTGGCCGCGGCGTAGGCCAGGGACGGCCACGTCGCTTCGTACAACGTCTCTCCGTCGTCGTGCCAGACCGTCATGAACATCCCGAGCACGCCGCCGCCGACGTCCTTGCCGTCGGCGATCATGCGCCCGATGTTGGCGTACGCGTTGGTCAGGTCGGGGTAGATCTCGGTCCAGTTCGACGCCCCCGGCGCGGCGAATTGCTGAAATCCCGCCGCTTCGATCACGCTCATGTACGGCTTGAACGACGGTTCGGCGCCGTAGTGCCAGGTGACGATGACGGTGTCGCGCGGGATCAGTTTCAGGATCGACTTGTCCTGCTGGATCGCGTCGTCCCAGATCATCGGGCGCACGCCGCTGCCCGCGAGAAACGCGGATGCGCGCTTCACGTGATCGGCGAACACTTGCGCCGTGCGCGGCGTTCGGCCGCGGCCAAGGTCGATCGGTTCATCCGAACCGAGGTGCAGGAACGGTGCGGGCTTCGTCGCGTCGAGTACTTCGCGGATCAGCGGGCCGAGGTACGCGTACGTCTTCGGATCGCTCTCGCTCACGAGATACCCGTGCGGCAGTTCGGCCAGCGGCGCGAGCTGCTCCCACTTGAGGGTCTCGTGCATGTGCGCGAACGTCTGCTGCTCGGGGATCAGCGTCACGTAGAAACGCCGCGCGTACGCGGTGAGCTCGCGCAGTTGCGCGGCGGTAAACCCGTTGGGCCACGCGACGAACGGATAGCGCGGGTCGACGACGACGTGTTCCATGTACGGCGACCAGCCGTTGATCTTCAGCGACGCCAGCGTCCGGATGCGTTCTTTCGCATACCGCATCGTCGGAAACGGCCCGCGCGAGACGTCGTCCGACACGATGCGCCAGCGCATCGCCTGCAAGTCGGTGACCTGGACGCACGGCAGCACCCAGTGACCGCGCTCGCGCACCGGAAGCTGCGAGAGCGTCACGAGCGCGTCGAACGTCGCCTCGCCGGCGGGCGGCGTAACGCGGACCCTGCCGCCTTCGCCAACGGCGAGCGCATATTGCTCGCGGTCCGGCGGGCGCGAGATCTCGCGCCAGTCGCCCAGCACGACGTCCGCCGCCCCGCTCGTGACGAGCTGCGGTTCGGGTATGCCCAGCGCTTTCCAGCGCTCACGCAAGAGCTCGATTCCGCCCGGATCGGTCGCTGCCGGAAAGCGCAATGGCCGGTCGAGCGCGACCGGGTGCGCACACGCAACCGGATGCATGCCTCCGACCTCCGGAACAACCGCCGGCAGCGGGGCCGCCGATGCGCCCGCCGTCGCAGCGATGCCGAGGAAGACCGCGACGAGGAACGATCGCACGTCCCGCGCTACACCAGGACGTGCGCCGTCTCCTCGCCGCCGTTTGCTTCGCCGCCGTTTTCGCGTCCGTCGTTCCCGGCGCGGCGGCCGCGCGCGCCGACGGACCGAGGCTCGCGACCGCGACGGCGTTACCGGCCGACGCGACCGCCGCGATCGATCGGCTCGTCGAAGCCGGCATCAAGGCCGGCGACTTCCCCGGCGCGGTCGTCGCGATCGCTTCGTCGAAACGCATCATCTATCGCAAGGCCTACGGCGCGCGCACGTACGAGCCGCGCACGATCGCGAACGACGCCTCGACGATCTACGAGTTCGCCTCGGTCACCAAAGCGGCGATCACCGCGACCTTGCTCATGGTGCTGGTGCAACGCGGCGTGCTGCGCACCTCCGACCGCGTCGGGCGCTGGATCCCGGAGTTCGCGGCGAACGGCAAGCACGACGTCACGCTCGCGCAGTTGCTCACCCATACCGCCGGGATGCCGCCGGTGTTCAAGGAGTCGGACTACGGCGCCGACCGCGCGACGATCTTGCGTCACGCATACGAGATGCCGCTGCGGTTCGCACCGGGATCGGGCAACGAGTACAGCAACCTTGCGTTCATCGTGCTCACCGAAGTGATCGCGCGCGCGAGCGGGAAGCCGTATGAACGGTTCGCGCAAGACGAGCTGTTCGTGCCGCTCGGCATGCGCGACGCATCGTTCGACGTCACGATCGACGCCGCGCACCGCGCACGGCTCGCGCCGCAACTGCGCGGCGAGAGCGAAGCGCTGCTGCGCAAGGAGTTCGGCACGGTGCCGGGCGTGAACGGCCACGCCGGGCTGCTCGCCACCGCAGACGACGTCATGAAGCTCGCGGTGGCGTACCTGCGCGCGGCACGCGATCAGCGCGCGCCGGGATTTCCGCTCGCACCGCAAACCGTGCGCGCGATGACGGCGCCGCGCTATGTCGGCGGCGGCGACGTGCGCGCGCTCGGCTGGGACCTCGACAGCGGCTTCTCGCGCAACCGCGGCGAGGTGCTGCCGCGCGGCGGCTTCGGGCATACCGGCTCGTCGGGCACGAGCGTGTGGATCGATCCGGCGCTCGACGTCGCGATCGTGTTCGCGTCCAACGCGCACTACCCGGACGACAAGGGCGGAAGCACGGTACCGCTCGAGTCGGCGCTGGCGAGCATCGTCGCCGCGCGCGTGCGCTACGATCCGCACGGCGCCGACCCCGTCGCCGCGGCGCGCGTGCAGGACGCGCAGTTCGCCGCGCAAGCCGCCCGCAGCGCGCTAGGCTTCCCCGCAGCACGCGCCCCGGCTCCGACGCCGCGCCCGTCACCGTCATCGGCGCCGCCGTCACCGTCCGTATCGCCATCGCCGTCGCCGTGAGAGTGCGGTGAACGCATCGTTCGCCGCCGTGCTCGCGGCACTGCTCGCAACGGCGCTGGACGCCGGCAGCGACGACGACGTCGTGCAGCGCCTGCACGTGCGCTTCGAGACGTACGACCTGGTGGCGACCTCGTGCCGCGACGTCATCGCGCGCGAGCCGGAGCCGGGTTTCGCGACGTTCCAGTTTCGCTACGCGATCTCAGGCGCGCGGTTTTCCGGAGCGCACCGCTACAGCGGCAAGCTCGCATTCTCGCTCGGCGAGATCGTCATCCATGTACCGCGTGCGATCACCTGGCCGGGGATGACCGAAGCCGACCGCGAGCGCACGGCGCGGCTTCGCCGCGCGATCGAGCATCACGAGGTCGGGCACGTGCGCATCGCCGAAGCGGTGCGCGACGCGCTCAATGCGGAAGACGCCATCACGGAGCCTGACGTGACCGCGTTCGGCGCGGCGGCTCGCGCACGCGGACGCGACGGGTTCGACCGCTTCAAGCGCGAGGAGCGCGAATACGACGCGCTCACCAGCCACGGGCGCAGGCAGCACGCCGCGCCGGGCGATCTCGCGGGCCCGGACACGGCGCTCTTGTGCCCAACTGCGTGAGCGTCTCCTACTGAACGTCCTTGACGAGTTGCGCGAACGGGTCCGCGTTGATCAGCGCGATGCTCGTCCGCTGGTCCGGGTAGTTCTCGTCGCCCCGGTAACCGAGGTCGAGCTTGCATCCGTACTTGTGCGCCCACTCATGGATGAGCGTCGTCGAGCGTTCGGCGCCGGACTGCTCGAAGTACTGCGGCTGGCAGACGCGGATGGCAATCCCCGGTACACACCAGAACGTCTTGGCCAGCGTGTCGCTACCACACCACCAGCTCTTATTGTCTTCGCAGTCGTATCGGGTGAAGTCTGCCATCATGCGCAGGTACCCGAGGCTGAAGTGCACCCAGCCGGCCACGCCGCTGTTGCTCCTTTTGAAGTGCTCTTCCAGCGCCGTCTTCACTTCCGGCGGCGAGGTTCCGTCATACGCCGAAAGCTTACGGCGCGCCACGTCGATCATCGACAGCGCACGGTCGTGGTCCGCCTGGACCGTGGTGCGCCAATCGTCGGGGCACGACGCGGCCGTGCGCTGCACGCCGGGCGCGCCGTGGTCGCCCGCGAGCACCGGTGCCCGCGAGTTGCCGGAGACGACCGCGTGCGCCGCGGCATCAGCCTCGCGCTCCGCCGGTGCGTCGGCCTTGCCGATCTCGAGCGCGCCGGACGCCATGCCTGCGCTCTGCTGCACGACGTGCGCCAGCTCGTGCGCGATAAGGCGGTCGCCGTCTGTACGCTCGTGCTGCGCCGCCCCGAGGACGATCTGCGAGCCGACCGTGTAGGCGCGGGCATTGACGGCATGCGCCGATTCCGCGGCCGTTTGATCGCTGTGCAGTCGCACCGCGCTGAAGTCACGGCCGAACCGCGGTTCGAAGAACGCGCGCGTGTCCGCGGAAAGCGGACGGCCCGGTGAACGCAACGCCGCGTCGACGATCGGCGGTGCCTTTGCCGCCGGCGCAGCGCTGTGCGCGGCGCGGCGCAGCGTGCCTTCCGCATTCCCAGCACACTCCACGCATGGCGCCCCACCCGCGCACGTGCGCTGCAGAATATGGCTGCGGTCCAGCATGCGCAGGACGGCTTGATTGCCGACGGTACGCTGCAGGTGCGCGACGTCGTATCCAACCGGGTCGACGTGCGACCGCGTGCGCCGCGGAGCCGGCGCCGGCCGCGACCGCAACTCAGGCGCTTTCACGTCAACGCTCAGACTGCATCCCATGATGGGGGATCGCTTCCCAATAATGCTCGTCTCCTCCCCTAAGGCGAGCGCTCATTTGCGGAATCGAAGGGAGCCATCGCACCCGGCCGAACCGACCGCCATGCAGCTGAGCGGTCTCGACATCGCCGTCATCGTCGCGTTTTTCGCGATCAACCTCGGCATCGGATTGTACTTCGCGCGCGGCAGCGGGAAGAGCGTCGGCGAGTATTTCCTCTCCGGCCGCAGCGCGCCGTGGTGGCTGACCGGCGTCTCGATGGTCGCGACGACCTTCGCCGTCGACACGCCGCTCGCCGTGACGGGCTTCGTCGCGACGAACGGGATCGCGGGAAACTGGCTGTGGTGGAACATGGCCGCCAGCGGGATCCTGACGGTGTTCTTCTTCGCCGCGCTGTGGCGGCGCT
The DNA here is from genome assembly GCA_036403315.1 of Candidatus Elarobacter sp. GTDB lineage: Bacteria > Vulcanimicrobiota > Vulcanimicrobiia > Vulcanimicrobiales > Vulcanimicrobiaceae > Vulcanimicrobium. The sequence goes on along the minus strand of DASWRD010000028.1, from coordinate 11,639 downwards.
CGGGCGTGCTCACCGACGTCGAGTTCATCGAGCTGCGCTACGGCGGCAAGCCGGCGTCGGCGCTGCGCGGCGTGCGCGCGGTGTACCAAGGCGTGCTCGTCAACACGATCATCATGGGGTGGGTGAACCTCGCGATGGTGAAGATCCTCACGCTCACGCTGCACGTGCCGACCCTGCCCGCGCTCTACGTGTGCCTGGCGCTCACCGCGCTGTACGTCACGATCGGCGGCTTCTGGTCGGTGCTCGTCACGGACTTTCTGCAGTTCATCGTGAAGATGACGATGGCGGTCGTGCTCGCGGTCGTCGCGGTCGCCGCCGTGGGCGGCATCGGCGCGCTGAAAACCGGCCTCGCCGCGATCGGCGCGCACCGCGGCAACGGCTCCATCCTCGCGTTCACCCCGCTCGGCGGCGACGCGAGCTGGATGCCGATCACCACGTTCCTCGTGTTCGTCGGCGTGAGCTGGTGGGCGTCGTCGTATCCGGGCGCGGAGCCCGGCGGCGGCTCGTACATCGCCCAGCGCATCTTCGCGTCGCGCACGGAAAAAGACGCGGTCATCGCGACGCTGTTCTTCAACGTCGCGCACTACGCGCTGCGCCCGTGGCCGTGGATCCTCGTCGCGCTCGCTGCGCTCGTGCTCTACCCGCACGGCGTGATCGGCGCGGACGGCAAGGTCGATCCCGAGCTGGGCTACGTGCAGACGCTGGTCGACCATCTGCCGGTCGCGCTGCGCGGGCTGATGATGGCGGGTTTTCTCGCCGCATACATGTCGACGATCGGCACGCAGCTCAACCTCGGCGCGTCGTACCTCACCAACGACCTGTACCGCCGCTTCATCAACACGGATGCGAGCGAGTCGCACTATGTGTGGGCGTCGCGCTGGATGACCGTCGTCGCGATGCTGCTCGCGGCCGTCGTCACGGTGTTCATGACGTCGGTGGGCGAGGCGTGGAAGTACATGCTCACGCTCACCGCCGGCGTCGGGCTCGTGATGATCCTGCGGTGGTACTGGTGGCGCATCAACGCGTGGAGCGAGATCTCGGCGCTCGCCGCGTCGGCGATCGTCGGCACGCTGTGCTACAAGCTGCCCTTCATCGCCGGCGACGACCCGAACGCGACGGCGAAGCGGTTATTGATCACCGTCGTCGCGACGACGATCGTGTGGCTCGTCGTCACGTTCGTCACCAAGCCCGAGAGCGACGCGACGCTGACGCGCTTCTACGAACGCGTGCGCCCGAGCGGCGCCGGCTGGAAGCCGATCGCGGCGCGCGCCGGCGGCGCGGGTTCCGAGGACAAGCTGGGCATCGCGCTGATCGACTGGATCGCCGGGCTCGGCCTCGTCTACGGCACGCTGTTCGGCATCGGGCGGCTCGTGCTCGGCGAGGTCGGGCAAGGCCTTGCGTGGTGCGCGCTCGCGCTCGTGTGCGGCACGATCATCGCGCGAACGCTGCGAACGCCCGCCCCGAAGCGCTGACGCCTTAGGGCGACGGGGCGTCGACGATCGCGCCGAAGCGTTCATCGACGGCGCGCGCCGCGTCGTCGAGAGCGCCCGCGAGCTCCTCCAGCGAGGCGGCCGCGCGGATGGCGCCGGCGACCTCGACGATGCGTCGGTCCAGCGCGTGGACGCGGTCGACGAGCTCCGGGCCGAATTTGGCGTGGTCGGCGGCGCGGATCACCCGCAGATCCGTGAACTCGCACCGCAGCAACAGCCCGTCGAGGCGGTCCGCCAGCGCCCCCGCCGGCTGCAGGCGGTCCCGCGCCGCGCTGAGCGCCTCGCCCAGCCACGCGCGGATCTGCTTGTCGACCTGGTGGCGCGCGTCGGCGTTCGCATAGTCGGCGTAGCCGGGGATCCTGGACTGCAGGAACTCGAGGTCGGTCATCCCTCCGGGTACGGCGCTTTTCGGCCGATCACCCGGGTATGTCCGTCCTCGTGGGGCTCGTCGCGCTCGGCGGAATCGCCGGGTGCTTCGTCGCGTGGCGCCGCTGGCGCGCGGCGCGGCGCGAGCTCGCTCGGGTCCGGGCGACCTTCTCGCGCTACGTCGCGCCGTCGGTCGTCGACGTGCTGCTCGCGCGCAAGGACGAGCGCCTCTTCACCGGCCGCGCGGTGCGGGCCACGATCCTCGTGTGCCGCATCCGCAACTTCGCGCACTTCATCGAGCCGCTCACGCCGGAGCAGACGCTCCGCTACCTCAACGAGTTCTACGGCCTCGCGGGCACCGCGGTGCAGCGCCACCGCGGCATCATCGAGACGTTTCTCGGCGACGGGATCGTCGCGGTGTTCGGCGTGCCGCTCGACAACCCGACGCAAGAAGACGACGCGCTGCAAGCCGCGCTCGACATCGTCCGCCACGTCGTCGCGATGCGGCAGCGGTGGGCGAAGCAGCACCGCAAACCCTTCACGATCGGCATCGGCGTCAACACCGGCGACGTCATCGCGGGCGACGCCGGCTTCCGCGAACGCCGTGAGTTCACCGTCGTCGGCAGCGAGGCGACGATGGCGCACCGCTTGCAGGAAGCGGCGTTCGTGCTGAACGCGTACATCGTCGCGGCGCGCTCGACGTGCGCGTCGCACGTCGACGAATACCAGCTCGTCCCGATCAACGGCGTGCCGCTCGCCGGCGTGCGGCGGCTGCTCGACGCGTTCGTCGTGCGCGGCCGCAACCGCGGCGTGGAGCGGTTCACGGTGCCGGTCGACGCGCTCGTCGAGACGACGATCGAGACACCGCCGCCTCCGCCGCCGCCGCCGAACGATCTGCCCGTCGCGCGACCGCGACCGCGCACCGCTACCGCGACGGCGACGCGCGCGCCCGATCTAGGCCTGCCGGAATTGCAGCGCGGCTGGATGTTTCCGCAAGACGACGACGTGCGCCCAATCCTGCCCGACCCGCCGCCGCGCCGCGCGACGTACGAAGACGGCGGTCCGCCGCTCGACTACTGAGCGCGCGCGATCTTGCTACAGCCGTTTCACGGCTGTAGCCGTGATCTCGAAGCGCGCGCCGAACAGCAACGGCCCGGAGCCGATGAACGCGCGCGCCGGCAGCTCGCCGTGAAAATACTGCAGATACACCGCGTTGAACGCCGCGAAGTCGCCGACATCGGGGGCGAAGATCGTCACCATCACGAGATCGTCCGCCGTCATGCGCGCCGCCGCGAGCACGCGCTGCACGTCTTCCATGAGCACGCGCGCTTCGTCGGCGACGTCGGGCGGCGGTTTGCCGGTCGCGGGATCGATCCCGATGCGGCCGGCAAGGTACAGCGTGTCGCCAACGCGCACCGCGTCGCTGAACGGCCAGCGCGTCATGCCGGGGCGCAGCGTCTTGCCGGGCAGCTGGATGTACTCGCGTTCCATCGCTATGACTTCGCGCCGGCGCGCGCGGTTCCGCCGTAGAGGCGCGAGATCACGTGCTCCAGCGGCGCGCCCTGCACCACGATCGTCACCAGCACGACCGCGAACGTCGCGTCGATGATCGACGCGCGAAACGGCAGCGTCTGCGGGAGCGACAGCGCGAGCGCGAGCGGCAGCGCCCCGCGCATCCCCGCCAAGAACACGGTGATGCGGCCGCGGCGCTCGCGCACCGCGACGAATGCGAGCGCCGCACGCGCGAGCGTCACCGCGACGACGGCCGCGATCACCAGCGCCGGTTCGTGCACGATCCGCGACGGCTGGATCACGAGCCCCGTCGCCAAGAAGACGACGGCGTTCGCCATGAACGCGAGCGCGGCCCACACGCGGTCGACGTCGTCCGCGTCGCTCAGGGCGCCGGGGATCCGGCGGACCACGGCGCGCAGCGCGATCGCGCCTGCCGCCGTGGCGAAGATCCCCGAGCAGTGCAGCGCCGTCGCCGACAAGTACGCGACGTAGGCGAGCACGATCGTCACGGTCACCTCGTACTCCGTCGCGTCCGTCGCGCGCAGCACCGCGCCGCACAGCAGCCCGGCAACCGCGCCGATCGCGACGCCGCCCGCGACTTCGAGCACGCCCAACAGCACGTCGGCGCCGACCGACGTCGCTTCGCCGCCCGCGACCGCTACGGCGAACGCGAACAGGATCAGCGCGACGCCGTCGTTGCTGAGCGATTCGCCTTCGACCAGCGTGCGCAGGTCCGCCGGCACGCGCACGCGCCGGAACGCGGCGACCACCGCAACCGGGTCGGTCGCCGCGACGATCGCGCCGAACAGCATCGCCGGCGCCGCCGGCAGCGCGCCCACGAGCATGACGCCGCCGGCGACGATCGCCGCCGTCACGAGCGTGCCCGGCACCGCGAGCAGCACGATGCGCCATGCGACGCGGCGCAGCGAATCGAGGTCGAGGTTCCACGCCGCTTCGAAGATGAGCGGCGGGAGGAACACGAACAGCAATGCGTCGCCGAATGCGAACGGCGGCTCGATTTGAAAGAACGCCCCGATCGCGACGAGCGCGACGGCCGCCGGCACGCGCACCCGCTCGGCGAGGATCGCGATGAGCACCGCGGCGCCGAGCAGCGTCATGAACGCCAGAACGCCGTGCGCGACGTCGCTCATGACGCCAGCCGCGGCAGCACGTCGGAGGCGCGCGCGCGAATCGAGCGGTCGGCGTGCGGCGTGAGCGTGGTCTCTTCGGGATTGACCTCGACGACGTACGCGCGCGTGCAGCGCTTCGTCGCCAGCGAGGCCGCCGGCTGCACGATCCCCGACGTCCCGACGACGAGCATCAGGTCGGCGCGCCGCGCCGCCTCGAACGCCGCATCGAGCACGGCGGGCGGCAACGACTCGCCGAACCACACGATGTCGGGCCGCCACATCCCGCCGCAGCCGTGCTCGAGCGCATCGAGGTCGAATGCGTCGTCGAACGGGCGCCGTGCGTCGCAGCGCGTGCACTTCGCTTCGCGCAGCTTGCCGTGCAGCTCCAGCACGTTGCGCGAGCCGGCGCGCAGGTGCAGCGAGTCGACGTTCTGCGTGACGAGCGTGAAATCGGCCGCGCTCCGCTCGATGTTCGCGAGCGCGACGTGCGCGGGCGACGGTTCGACGTTCTTGTGCGCGGTGCGGCGTTCGTTGTACCACGTCCATACCAGGCGGGGATCGCGCGCGAACCCTTGCGGCGAGGCAAGCTGCTCGACGCGGTGCGTGCGCCACAAGCCGCCGATGCCGCGAAACGTCGGGAGGCCGCTTTCCGCCGAGATGCCGGAGCCGGTGAGCACGCACACCGAGCGAGCGGCCGCGAGGCGTTCGCTCAAGTCGTCCAGGTCGATCGCGAGCTCGGCGTCTTTCATACGTCGCGCAGCGCTTCGACCGCGCCCACCATCCGTCCGGCGTGCGAGGACGTTACCCCGGCGAGGTGACTGCACCGAGTACGCGAAGGCCCGCCCGATGGATCCCGGGGTCCGCCTGATGGAACGAGTCAGCGCGCGAGACGTCGCCGCGTTCGAATCGCTCTACGACGGCTACCACCGGCTCGTCTTCGGGATCGGCCTTCGGATGCTGGGCGATCCGACGATGGCCGAAGATTTGACGCAGACGGTGTTCTTGAAGATTTGGACAGCGCCCGATGCGTTTCGCGGCGGCTCGTTCGTGGCGTGGGTGTCGCGCGTGACGCGCAACCGCGCGCTCGACGTGCTCCGCTCCAAGGCCGTGCGGCCCGAAACCGAGATCCCGGCCGACCTGCCGCTCGAAGGCGCGCTCGATGACGACCTGTTCGCGCGCCTGGACGCGCAGCGCGTGCGCGACGCGCTCGCGAAGCTGCCGCCGGAGCAGCGCGGCCTCATCGAGCAAGGGTTTTTCGGCGGCGTCACCCACCAGGAGCTCGCGCGGCGCACCGATACGCCGCTGGGAACCGTGAAGACGCGCATTCGCAGCGGTTTGCGCCGCATGCGCGAGTCGCTCGGGGAGCGGGTGTCGTGATGGACGACCGCAACCGCGAGGCGATGCTCGAGTCCGTCGCGCTGTACGCGCTGGGCGTGCTGCCGCGCGCCGAGGTGGCGCTCGTCGTCGCGTTCATCGCCAACGACGACGAGGCGCGGCGCGAGTACGAAGACCTGCGCGCCGCCGCCGACGCGATCGCACACAGCGCCCAGGAGCCCGTCGATTCCGCCCGCTCCGCGCGCATGAAGGAACGGCTGCTCGCGCGCGTGCGCTCGGACGCGGCGGCCGGCACGGTCGTGCCGCGCCGGCGCGCCGCGGCGTATCCGGTCTGGCTGTGGGGCACGGGCTTGGCGGCGGCGGCGGCCATCGTGTTCTCGCTCGTGACCGTCGTCTCCGACATCAACGTTCGCGGCGATCTCGCGGCCGCGCAGCGGCGGACCGCGACGCTGCAGCAGCAGCTCGCGCAGAACGAGCGCACCTCGGCCCGCGACCGCCAGGCGCTCGCCGACCTCATCGCGCCGGACGCGAAGCGCTATCAAGTCGCGAACGGGTCCGTGATCGTTCGCCGCGACCGTCTGTATCTGGCGCTGTCGAACCTCGCGCCGCCGCCCAAGGGCCACGTCTACCAGACGTGGACGGCGGCGAAAGGCTCGACCACGATGGCGCCCGGCCCGACCTTCGCGCCCAACCCGGGCGGCGTCACGGTGGTCCCGGTGCCTGTGGACGTGTCGCGGGTCGGGGTCGTGGCGGTGAGCGTCGAACCGGAGGGCGGAAGCAAAGCGCCCACGTCGACGCCCACCTTCGTCCGCCCGCTGACCTGACGCCCACGAACGAGAGACTCTGCTCGAGCCCGTCACCCGCGCCACGCGCCGCGACGCGATCAGCTACGCCGCGCGCCGCCCGTACGAGAACGTCTTCCTCCAATGGGTGCTCGAGGGCGGCCACGGCCCCGGCGCGTCCGACGTGGTCGTGCTCAGCCGCGACGCGCGCGGCCGGCCGAACGGGCTGGTATACTACGGCACGCAGCTCGTCGTCGCCGCGGACGACGACCGCGCGCTCGACGCGTTCGCGATCGAGACGCGCAAGCACCGCGGCCTGCGCAGCTTCGTCGGGCCCAAAGACACCGTCGACGGGCTGTGGGCGCGCATCGAGCGCTGGCACCCGCAGCCGATCATCGTCCGCGAAGCGCAGCCGCTCTACGTCGTCGGCGCGAGCAGCTTACGTGCGGCCGGTCCCGACGTCGGCGTCCGGCGTGCACGGCCCGACGACGCGGCCATCGTCGCGGAGAACAGCGCGCGCATGATCCTGGGCGAGCTGGGCTACGACCCGCGCTCGAACCGTTCGGGCTTCACCGCCGCGGTGCAGCGCGCGATCGCGAAGGGGCTGTGGTGGGTGTGGATCGTCGACGGCGTGCTGCGTTTTCAGCTCAACATCGGCCCGCGCAGCGCCGCGACGGCGCAGCTGCAAGGCGTGTGGACGCCGCCCGAGCAACGCGGCAACGGCTACGCCGCATTCGCGCTCGCCGCGATCGCGCGCCGGCTGCTCACCTCGGAGGCGACGCTCTCGCTTTACGTCAACGACTTCAACGCACCGGCGATCGCGCTGTACGAACGGCTGGGCTTCAGCCGCACCGGCGCGTTCGCGACGTACTTGTTTCCGTGAGCCGCGTGCCGCGGATGCGCGGGATTCTTGCGATGCGCCGCGGCGGGCGCGGCGCGTTCGTGCTGGACGCGCTGGCGATCGTCGCCGCGTGGGTGGCGGCGTCGGCGCCGCTGCCGCGGGCGTGGGTGGAGCACGGCTACGCGAACGGCATGTTCGCGGCACTGAACCGCGCGCTGGTGCCGGTGTTCGATCCGCTGCCGTTCGCGTTCAGCGACCTCGAAGGCGGCGCCGTGCTGATCGCGCTCGGCGCGTGGTGGGTGCGCGCGATCCGGCGCACGCCGCGCGGCCGCCGCATGCGCACCGTGCTCGCGCTGCTCGCGCACACCGCGGGATTCGTCGCGCTGGGAATCGTGCTGTTCGAGCTGGTGTGGGGGATCAACTACCGCCGCGCGACGGTGGTCGCGCGCGTGCAGTACAGCGAGGCGCGCGTGACCGACGCCGCGGTCGCGCGCTTCAGCGAGCGCATCGTCCACACGCTCAACGCGAACGTTGCTGCCGCGCACGCGGAGACGCTGGACCGCGAAAAGCTTCGGGCCGCGTTCGAGCCGCTCGTGCAGCGGCTGGGCGACGATTGGGACGTGGCGGTCGCGGTGCCCAAGACGACGGTCCTGCAGCCCTATTACGACGCCGCCGGCATCGGCGGGCAGTACTCGCCGTTCGCGTTCGAGACGCTGCTCAACGCGTCGTTTCTGCCGGTCGAGGTGCCGCGCGCGCTCGCGCACGAGTGGGCGCACGTCGGCGGCTTCACCAACGAAGGCGACGCGAACTACATCGGCACGCTCGCGTGCCTGCGTTCGAACGATCCGCTGATCCGGTACTCCGGCGCGTATTGGACGTACGGCGAGCTGCCGGAGGCGCAGCGCCGCCGCCTGCGCCTCGATCCCCGCGTGATCGCAGACTTCCGCGCGGGCCGCGAACGCTTCTTGCGGCACTACAAGCCGCAGATCTTCGCGCTGCAATGGCGGTTCTACGACCGCTACCTGCGCAGCAGCGGCGTCGCGGGCGGCGTCGCATCCTACGGCTTGTTCCTGAAGCTGCTGGTAGGCACGCCGTTAGACGATCAGGGCCTGCCCTTAACGCGACAACAGAATTAACGGCCGATCATTGTCACCCTGAGCCTGTCGAAGGGTGAGCCACGATCGTGGCGCATGCTTCGACAGGCTCAGCATGACAATGGGCATGATACGCGCGGGGCGTGCTACGCGAACGCCGGCGTCAGGCGGCGGGCGTTCTCCATCGTGATCGCGCGCAGCGTGGCGTCGTCGAGGCCGAGCGCGCGCAGGCCGCGGAGCTCGCCGTCGTATGCGTACGGGATGTTCGGGAAGTCCGTCCCGTAGACGACCTGCCGCGCGATGCGCTCGACGTCCGTTCGCGAGGTCTCCGGGCGCATCGGGGATTCGGGCGCGAACGCCATCGTCGTGTCGAGGAACAGCCGCGGCTCGGTTTGCGCGAGCTCGATGTAGCGCTGCTGGTCCGGCGCGCCGAAGTGCGCGACGACCACACGCAGCGCCGGGTGCGCTTCCAGCACGCGCGCGATGCGCGCAGGCGCGTCGTTCGTCTCGTTCGACCACGGGATGTGGCCGGCGTGAACCAGCACGAAGCCGTCGTGCTCGGCGACGGCGTCGAGCGCGCCGGCGAGCCGCGGATCGCCGACCTCGAACCCTTGCACGTCTTCGTGGATCTTCACGCCGGCGCAGCCGGCGCGCAGCGCATCGCGCATGTCGCCCGCCGGGTCGGGATCGTCGACGTGCACGGTGCCGAGCGGCACGGCGCCGTCGCCGAGCTCGCGCGCGGTGTCGGTGAGCCAGGTGTTGAGATCGCGCGCGATCCCCGGCTTGTGCGCGTAGGAGAAGAACGCGAACCGCTCCACGCCGTGCTCGTGCAAAATGCGCGCGACGTCGCGCGGTTCGGTCGGATGCTCCAGCACCCACGCCGACTGTGCGGCGAACCAGCGGCGGATCGCGGCGAACAGCCGCGGCGGGTGGAGGTGCGTGTGGACGTCGATCAACGCGTCACGTGTTCCGTCTCATCGCCCGCCAAGAGCGGCACGCGCGGTGCCCGGTTGCAGCGCAACCGTTCGCACGCCGCGCGGATCACGGATCAGCAATGCAAACGCCAACCGACGTCACGCGCACCGCCACGGTCCATTGGGAGGGCGACGTCGCCCGCGGCAAGGGGACCGTAAAAGCCGAAAGCGGCTTCGTCACCGCGGACTATTCGTTCGGCACTCGCTTCAGCGGCGATCCGGGGACCAATCCCGAGGAGCTGCTCGCCGCGGCGCACGCTTCGTGCTTCACGATGGCGCTGAGCCTGGCGCTCACCCGCGACGGGCACCCGCCGACGTCGATCGACACGAAAGCGAGCGTGCACCTGCACCGCGACGACCAAGGCGTCACGATCCCGCGCATCGACCTCAGCACAACCGTTACAGCCCCGGGCGTCGATGCAGAGGAGTTCCAGCGCTTAGCCAACGGCGCGAAGCAAAATTGCCCCGTCAGCCGAGCGCTCAACGCCGTCGAGATCGAGCTCGACGCGCGACTCAATCCTTAACCTTCGGTACGGTCGGATCGCCAGGACAACGCCGGGGAAGGGCGCACCTCTTACAGTCATGCAAATCGCCTCCGCCAAGCAGCGGCTTCCTCGTTGGACCACGTTCATGGGTCTCGCGATCGTTCACATCGGCGCCCTATGCGCGTTCATCCCCGGCACGTTCCACTGGAGCGCACTGGTCGTCATGGTCGTGCTGTATTACACGACGGGCGCGTGGGGGATCTGCCTCGGCTATCACCGCCTGCTGACGCACCGCAGCCTGAAGCTGGCGAAGCCGCTCGAGTACGCGACGTCGATCCTCGGCACGTTGGCGCTGCAAGGCGGTCCGATCGACTGGATCGCGACGCACCGCGCGCACCACGCGCACACCGATAAGGACGGCGACCCGCACGACATCCACCGCGGTTTGCTGTGGAGCCATTTCGAATGGCTGTACAAGCCCAACGACGCGATGCTCTCGCCCGCGGAGCAGCTTCGCCTCGCGCCGGATTTGGCGAACGACAAGTTCTACCAGTTCCTCGAGAAGACGTACCTGTTCTGGACGCTGGCGCTAGCCGCGTTGCTGCTCGTGGTCGGCGGCTGGTCGTGGCTGATCTGGGGCGTCTTCGTGCGCATCGTCATCACGTATCACATCACGTGGCTGGTCAACAGCGCCGCGCACCACAGCGGCTACCAGAGCTTCCGCACCGGCGACAAGTCCACCAACAACTGGTGGGTCGCGTTCCTCGCGTGGGGCGAAGGCTGGCACAACAACCACCACGCGTTCCCCTTCAGCGCGCGCCACGGCCTGCGCTGGTTCGAGTTCGACTTCACCTGGTGGACGATCAAGGTCCTCGCATGGCTGAAGCTCGCTCGCGACGTCAAACTGCCGACGCCGCAGATGATGCAGCGCCTGCAGCTGCAGCCGCAGCAAACGCGACGCGAACACGCCTAGCTGAACGGCGCGAACCCGATAGAGAAGAAGCCCCGGCGAGATGATCGCCGGGCTTTTTCTTGCGCGAACCGCTGAACGCTGGCGGGAACGTGTCGGAATCGAACCGACCAGTCGCCTTGCGACGACCTCCACGGTTTTGAAGACCGGGCGGGCCACCAGACCCGTACGCTCCCACGATAGGGAGAGACCGCACACCACGACTTGAACCGATCGCCGTCAAACTCCCTCGGGATATCCTTCCAAGGGCTGCTCTCGCGTGTCCTCGGCGCATTCGGCGCCCGTTTGCTCGCGGAGCCAATCGAACACGTAGCGCGCTTCCAATAACCGAATCGTCGATTCTTGCCCTGCCGGTGCGTAGTGCGCGTCGGTCGGCGTGTAGATACGCGTCTGGTAGTAAAATTCGTAGTTCGGGTACAGACCGTCCCGCGTCCGCACGTGCTGCTGCCACGGCGGCAGCGATCTTTTTCGCATGATGACCTTCGTTATCTTCGCATACTCCAGATCGCGGACGACGATGTCATAGCCGTCCTCCGGACGATCGTTCGAGCCGGCGACGAGTCTCAAGAACCTCGCGGCACGATACGCGCCGATGCCGGCGTCGACATAATCCATGAATTGCTCTCGGTCGCCCCCGGCCTGCTTGTAGCACATGCAGAT
>DASWRD010000027.1:0-43764 GCA_036403315.1 Candidatus Elarobacter sp. | reverse complement strand
CGCGTTCGGATCTGCGAACGTTGCAAACTCTTTCTGAGACCCTTGAATAAGAAGAACACTCTCGGAATCCCCAAGTGCTTTGGCATTTCGGAGAAACAGTTCCAAAAGAGTGTATGCTACGCCCCCGGTAAGCGCCGAATTCGCCGGAGAGTCCCAGGCCTCTTTGATTGTGAGTAAACCATGCTCGATCGCCGGAAAAAGATCTAAGATAGACCCAAGGTCGCGAGTTGAGAGAGCCTCGGCGACAGCGTCTGTCAGGGAGAATTCTAAGAATCGATCGATTGACGTCGAAAAGTTGCTGTTTGGGCGCGTCGGGTTCATGAGAATCAAGCGCGTAGCTTGGTAAGCTGCGAAATTCAATGCTTCCAACTTCCGGCAGATCCCAGCGTTTCGGCGATTGATGTCTTCCTGGACCTTCTTGCGATCTTCCGCGAATTGACGTTCCTGATGAAGTTGTCCCGCCCTGATCTGCCTTATAACGCCGGTATACGCAAGAAACGCGACCATGATCGCTATGAATCCGGTTACATAGGGCGCCGCAATAGTTAGCCCGTGTTCGACGGTCATATCACGTCCGGTAGTGCGCGTTGATGCGCACGTAGTCGCCCGTAAGGTCGCAGCCCCAGGCTGTTGCCGTTGCTTCCCCCATGCCGAGGTCTAGGCGGGCTTCGACGTTGTGCTCTTCGAGGACGTGATGGGCTTCGGCTTCGCTCATCGCTTCGATTGCGCCGCGTTCCACCCAGGTGTGGCCGCCCAGGTAGAGCGACCACGTGTCGGGGTTCATTCCCGCGCCGACCGAACCCGCCGCGGCGATCATGCGGCCCCAATTCGGGTCTTCGCCGTACAGCGCCGTTTTCACGAGGCTCGAGTTGATCACCGCGCGCGCGATCGTGCGCGCTTGCTGTGTGTCGCGCGCGCCGGTTACCGTGAAGGTCAGTGTCTTGGTAGCTCCTTCGCCGTCTTTCACCATACCGACGGCAAGGTCTCGGCACACTGCGGTGAGTGCCGCGCGGAACCCCGGCGTCGCTTCGGCATCGCCAGGTTTTGCGCAGCAGTAGACCGCGTCGTTGGTCGACATGTCGCCGTCGACGGAGATCATGTTGAACGTTCCGTCCGCCGCTTCGCGCAGTGCTTCCGTGAGCGACGCGCGCGAGACCGCTGCGTCGGTCACGAGGAACGCGAGCATCGTCGCCATGTTGGGCGCGATCATGCCCGAGCCTTTGGCGATGCCGCCGATGACGCGGCGCTCGCCGTTCTCGTGCCACGCATACGCCGCGAGCTTCGGCACGTGATCGGTCGTCATGATCGCCTCGGCCGCCGCGTACGACGCCTCAGGGCCTTCCGATAACTGCTTGCGCGCGCGGTCGAGTCCCTTCGAAAGCCGGTCCATCGGCAAGGTCACGCCGATCACGCCCGTTGATGCGACGACGACCTGCGTCGCGCGGATGCCGAGCAGCGTCGCGGTGTGGCGTGCGGTGTTCTCCGCGTCGCGCAGCCCGCGCTCGCCCGTGCACGCGTTCGCGCAGCCGGCGTTGCACACGATCGCCTCGATCGCGTCGCCGTCGGCTTCGAGATGCGCGGTCGTCGCGAGCAGCGGCGCGGCCTTGATCTCGTTCGTCGTGATCACTTCCGCGCAGACGTGCGGCCCCGGCAGCGCGATCAGCGCCAAGTCGCTCTTGCGCTTCTTGATCCCCGCGTGGACGCCGGCCATGAGCACGCCGGGGACGGCTCCGAGCCCGCCGCGCAGTTGGATCAAACGAACGGGCTCGCCGTTACGGGCACGCTCCCTCTTCGACGGTGTCTGGGTGACATCGTTGGTCGCGGTGACGTCGTTCGTCACCGTGGTGGTGGCGTCAGCCGACTGTTGTGCGGGCATGGAGACCGTGTTCCTCCGGGAGTCCGAGTGCGATGTTCATGTTCTGGATCGCTTGGCCGGCGGCGCCTTTGCCGAGGTTGTCGATGGCGGACAGCACGTGCACGACGCCGCCGCGCTCCGCCACCGCCAGGTGCGCGTCGTTGGTGCCTTCGAGCGCGGGCAGATGCGGCGCGCGCAGGTCGCGGAACACCGTGACGAACGGGTTCGCCGCATAGAAGCGCGCGTACAGCGCCAGCACTTCGTCGCGCGAGACCGGTGCGCGCGGGATCAGGTAGACGTCGGCCAGGATGCCGCGGCGCAGCGGCACGACGTGCGGCGAGAACACGATCGGCGCCGTTATGCCGGCCTCGCCGGCTTCTTGCACGATCTCGGCGCCGTGGCGGTGGCCGGCGAGCCCGTACGCGCGCACGTCGCCGTCGACCTCCGCGAACAGCGACGGCGTCGACGGCGTCCGTCCCGCGCCGGTGATGCCGCTCTTCGCGTCGATGACGACGTGCGAGATGCGCTCCGCGAGCGGCGACAGCGGTACGAGCGCGAGCAGCGACGCGGTCACGTAGCAGCCGGGATTTGCGATGAGCCGTGCGTTCGCGATCCGGTCGCGATACATCTCGGGTAAGCCATAGACGGCTTCGCCGGCGTTCGCGTGCAGCCGGAACGCATCGGAAAGGTCGATCACGCGCGCGCCCTTGGCAAGAAAGGCGGGCGTCTGCTCGCGTGCGACATCGTGGCCGCCCGCGAGAAACACGACGTCGTCCTCGCGAACGCGCGCCAGCGCGCTGCCGGTCGCTTCGAGCTCGACGTGCAGATGCGGTAGCCACGCGAACACGTCCGCGACCGGTGTGCCGGCATGCGAGCGGCTCTCCAGCACGCCGAGTGCGACGGATGGGTGGCGGTCGATGAGGCGAATCAGCTCGGCGGCGGCATATCCGCTCGCACCGACGACATGGGCGGTGATCATCGCAACGACTCCGCGAGTGCGGCGATCGCGTCGCGCGTCGCGGCGATCGAGGTTCCGACGGCGTCGGGATGCGTCGAGCCCGCGGTACGCTTTGCGAGCACGGAGCCGAGCGCGTCCACCGGCGCGTCCGGCACGCCGAGCGCCGCGCCATCGCTGCGATCGAGCGGCCGCGAGCGCTCCTCCGCGAGCAGCACGCGTTCGCCGGCCGCGCGGTGCGCTTCACGCGCCGTCGCGCCGCCGCGAATAAGCGCATCGGCGAGGTCGGTCGCAACGGTATATCCGTCGCCCGCATGCGCGGTAGTCGCGGCATCGTTGAAATGCACGTGCGCGAACGCGCGCCGGAACGCATCGAGCGCGGCCAGCGCGGCTTCGGTTCCCGCGATCACTTGGGCCTTGGTCTCCTGCAGATCGCGATGGTACGAGAGCGCGATGCCGTTGGTCGACGCGAGCGCACCCGTGTACACCCCGATGGCACGCGCGCCGGCGGCGCGAACGAGCTCAAAGGGATCGGGATTGCGTTTCTGCGGCATGAGACTCGAGCCCGTCGACGCGGCGTCGTCGAGCCGCACGTAGCCGAACGCCGGGGTCGCCCAGATCACGAGCTCCTCGCTCGGGCGCGACGCGGCAACCGCGGCGCGCACCGCGGCGTGCAGCAGATCGAGCACGACGTCGCGGTCGCCGACCGCGTCGAGCGCGTTGCGCGAGGGCGCGCCGAAACCGAGCTCGCGCGCGGCGGCGTCGCGGTCGAGCGGCAGCGACGAGCCCGCAAGCGCCGCGCTGCCCAGCGGGCAGAACCGCGCCGCATCGCTCGCGACCCGCGCGAACCGCTCCGCCGCGCGCACGAACGCTTGCGCCGCGGCGTCGAGCCAGAACGCGAGGAGCACCGGCTGCGCCGGCTGCCAGTGCGTGGTCGCGGCGAGCAGCGTGCGCCGTTCGAGCGCGGCAGCGGCCTGGTCTTCGATGAGCGCGGCGATGTCGAGCGCGAGCTCCGCGCCCCGCCGCGCGCGGTCACGAGCGTACAGCAACAGCGTCGTAGCGACTTGGTCGTTGCGCGACCGCCCTGCGTGAAGCCGTTCGCCGGCCGGTCCCGCGTGCTCGCGCACGCGCGCGTCGATCGCCCCGTGCACGTCCTCGAACGCCTGCGCGGTGGCCCACGCCGCGAACGAGCCGTCGTCGATCTCGCCGGCGACGCGTTCGAGCGCATCGCGCAATGCGGTCGCGTCGCTTTCGTTCAGGATCCCGCCGGATTCGAGCGCGGCGACGTGCGCGCGCGAACAGCGCACGTCGAACGGCGCGAGCACGAGATCGTCCGCCAACGACGAGCCGAACGCGAGCAGCGCCGCATCGGGCGCCGACGCGAACCGTCCGCCCCACTGCAGCGCGCCGGGCTCGGGCTGATCGCCGCTCAAAAGAAAAAGCGCGCCGTCGTGCGGCGCGCCCGTCGTCCGTTCCATCGCTTCGTCTACCACATGGAGACGAAGCCCGGTACGGATCGTACGGGCGCGTCGGTAGGCGGTCGGCGCAGCGAGATGCTCACAGGGGAACAGTCATACATCGTTTGGGGCAGGTTCGTCAAGTCGTTCATGCGATTTGCGGAGTCGCGCGCTCCGCCGCCTCGGCCGCCTTCGCCGCGCCGGCGGCGACCGGCAGGCCGTGGATCTGAATGAATCCGCCGGCCGCGTCGTGCCGGAACGTGTCGCCGGCGCCGTAGGTCGCGAGCGACTCGTCGTACAGCGCGAACGGTGAGCGCGAGCCCGTGACCACAGCGCGGCCGCGGATGAGCTTCACCCGCACGTCGCCGGTCATGCGCTCCGCGAGCTTGGCGTTGAACGCGTCGAGCGCGCTGCGCAGCGGCGCCGACCACTGCGCGTCGTAGATCAGCTCCGCGTACTTCTGGTCGAGCCCCGCCTTGAGCCGCAGCTCGTCGCGGGTGAGCACGAGCCGCTCGAGCGCCTTGTGGGCCTCGATCAGCGTCACGCTGCCGGGGCACTCGTACACCTCGCGCGACTTCAAGCCCACGACACGATCCTCGATCATGTCGATCCGCCCAACCCCGTTCGCGCCGGCGATCTTGTTCAACTCGAACACCATGTCGGCGCCTTCAAGCCCGACGTCCCCAACGTCACCACGCCCATTCTCACCACGTCCATTGTCACCTCGCCCATTGTCACCCTGAGCTTGTCGAACGGTAGGCCGCCCACGTTCGAACGAAAGAACAACTTCGGCCCCGTTCGCCGGCGCCGTCTCCGGCGCGACGGACCATGCGTACGCATCGTCCGGCGGAGCATTCCACGGATTCTCCAGCACGCCGGCCTCGATGGACCGCCCCCACAGGTTCGCATCGACGGAGTACGGTTTCGCCGCGGTGTGCGCGATCGGCACCCCGTGCGCTTGCGCGTACGCGATCGCGTCGGGCCGCGAGAGCGGTTTGTCGCGGAGCGGCGCGAGCGTCTTGAGATGCGGCGCCTTCGCACGCACGCCGACCTCGATCCGAACCTGATCGTTGCCCTTGCCGGTGCACCCGTGCGCGACGGCATCGGCGCCGTACTCGGCTGCGGTTTCGACGAGCAGGTCGGCGATCAATGGCCGCGACAGCGCCGCGCTCAGCGGATACACGCCCTGATACAACGCGTTTGCCGCGAGCGCAGGGTACGCATAGTCGCTGATGAACCGCTCGCGTGCGTCGATGAGCACGGCATCGACCGCGCCGAGCTTGAGCGCCTTCTGCCGAACGGCATCGAGCGCGTCCTGCGATCCCTCACCGGCGACCATGTCGGACTCGCCGAGATTCGCCGTCATCGCGACGACCTGATGTCCGGCATCGACGAACTGCTTGAGCAGCACCGACGTATCCAGCCCGCCGGAATAAGCCAAGACGATCTTCATCCTCAAAGGCGCTCCGACGGCTGCTGCGCTCGCTCCATCACGACCCTATTGTTCCCCGCGCATGTCTTCGAAGCGCTGCTTGATCATCGGCGTCTTTTCGGTCGATTCCACGATTACCAGCACCGTGTCGTCGCCGCCGATCGTGCCCAGCACTTCGGGCCAGTCGGCGTTGTCGAGCGCCGCCGCGAGCATCATCGCCGTCCCCGGATGCGTGCGCAGCACGATCTGGTTGACGCTCGACCGTACTTGGATCACGACCTCCGACACGACGCGGTGCAGCCGCGACGTGAACGCAGGCCCGACGGTCGGCTCGATGTACTTGAACGCACCGCCGTGGCCGCCTTTGAGCGCGATTTTCAGCAATCCGAGCTCTTTGATGTCGCGCGAAACGGTCGCCTGCGTCACGTCGTAGCCCTGCTGCTCCAGCAGCGTCGCCAGCTCGTCCTGCGAGTGGATCGGCCGCGCCGCGATCAGCGAAAGGATCGCGCGCTGGCGTTTCGTCTTGGGCTGTTGTTGAAGCGTCGTATCCATGTGTGTCATCCTGAGCGTTTCGAAGGACGGAGCGTGTCGCAGATTACTCGGCGAGCCCGCGGAGATCGGTGAGGAGCGCGAGGAGAAGCGCCTTTTGCGCGTGCAGCCGGTTCTCGGCTTGGTCGAACACGATGCTGCGCGGCCCGTCGATGACCTCGGACGTGACCTCTTCGCCGCGGTGCGCAGGCAGACAGTGCATGAAGAGAACGTGCTTCGCGGCGTTGCTCATGAGCTCGGCGTTGACCTGATAGGGCCGGAGCGCGGCGACGTTCCGCTCGACGAATTGCTCGTCGCCCATCGACGTCCACACGTCGGTGTACACGACGTCGACGTCGCGCACGGCACGCACCGGCGACGTGAAAGCCCGCGCGGTAACGCCGTGCGCGGCACCGAGCTTGACGAGCCGCGATAGAAATGCGTCGGGCGGCCGGTGCGTCGGCGGCGCGGCGAACGTGATCGACATCCCCGACATCGCCGCCGCTTCGGCGAGCGACACGGCGACGTTGTTGCGCGCATCACCCACGAACGCAAGCCGCAACCCCTGCAGCGTCCCGAACCGTTCGTGAATCGTCAGCAGATCCGCGAACGCCTGACACGGATGCGCCGACTCGGAAAGAGCGTTGATGGTCGGCACGGTCGCGGAGTTGGCAAACCGCACCAGCGGTGCATGCGCGTGCGTCCGATAGACGATCGCATCGCCATAGCGAGAGAGCACGCGCGCGGCGTCCTCAGGCGTCTCCCGTGACCCGATCCCGACGTCGCTGCCGTTGACGGCGATGGCATGACCGCCAAGCTGCGTCATCCCGGTTTCGAACGAGACCCGAGTTCGCAACGAGGGCTGCTCGAACAGCATGACGAGCGTCTTACCGCGGAGCAGGCTCATCTGCTCGCGCCCGCGCGCCTTGAGCGTCAGAGCAAGCGAGAGAAGGCTAGCAAGCTCATCCGCTCCGAGGTCGGTAACCGAGAGAACATTCCGCCCACGCAAGCGAGCCGCCGCCGGCAAAGTGACCATGACTCGCATAATTATACATAAGACGCATATTTATGCAATACTTGCCTCCGCAGCTTGCTTGACTTGCTCCGTTCATGCTTGATAGTCTAGGTTGTATTGTATTATGAGACAAGCAAGGAGCGGTTTCATGGACGTCCAGCCTAGCACCGGCGCGCGTCAGTCGGCACGCGCCGGGCAGCGGTCATTCGGGTTGGTCAGCCTTGCGCTCGTCGCGCTGTTATTCGTCCTCATCGGTTTAGCGGCGGCGCTTTCATTCGGGGGCGCGGGGCGCACGGCGCCGGAGGTGACGCTGCCGATACTCGCAATCGTCGGCATTCTCGCGCTGCTCGACGCGCTCGCGCTGGTGTCCATCGCGTTTGCCGCATTCGGCCTCGATGACAACACAAAAGCGCTCGCGTTACCCGAAGGTTCGGTGCGCGCAGTTATCGCGCTCAGCCTCGTGGTTCTCTTCGCGGTCTTGTCGATATTTCTCTTTGCGAGCCTATCGCAGGAGAACGCCGTGGTGAGCGGCTTGACGGCCGCTCAGCAAAAAGATTTCGTCGGGAAACTCGCGACGGACCAGCAGTCGCAAGTCGTTTCCCGCGCAACCGGCGCCACCAGCGGCAGCTCGCCCGAGCCTACGTACACGGTGTATTATCGAAACTCGGCGAGCCAACCCAGCCAGGATTTCGCGAAGCAACTGCTCGTTCTGATCGGGACGCTCGTGACTTCAGTCGCCGGCTTCTATTTCGGTGCGCAGACGGCGGCGTCGGCCGCCCGAGCCAAGAACGCATCACGCACGCCACAGAACCCGAACGAGGGCGGCGCGAACGCTGGGTCCGGCAGCCCGGCGGGGGTCGACACGCCGACGGCGACGACGGGACCGACATCCGAAGCAGATGCGTTGAAAGCGCTCGGCGCCGTGAAGCTCACGCCCGGCTCCGGCGGACTCCCGGTGACGCCCGAAGCTGCACGGCTGGGACACGATCCGACGCTCGCGTCCGAAGCATCCGCCGAAAATCAAAACAAGGGAGTCGTGTACTGATGCCGACAGCTTCCAACGTCCTGACCAAGGCGGCCGACAAAGTCGGCCTCGGTGAGAATCCCGCCGGCTCCAACCACAACGAGATCACCCAATGGTACGGTGTCGACGGTCCGTGGTGCGCGATGTTCGTTTCGTGGGTCTTGGCGCACGCCGGCTTCAGCGACGACGGCGGCGCGACGCTGAAGTTTCCCGCAGTCGCGAAGACGACGCCGCGGGGCTGGGCCTACGTACCGTACATGCTCAACGCTTTCCGAGACGCCGGTCGTCTGTCCGATGCTCCGCAACCGGGAGACATCGTCATCTACGAGTGGGACGGCGGCAAGAAGTTTCCGGACCATACGGGCTTCGTGGAATCCGTGCTCGGCGACGGAACGATCATGGCGCTCGAGGGAAATCGCAACGACCACGTCGAGCGGGTGCACCGCGATCGTTCGGTGATCGTTGGATTCGGCCGCGTTCCCTATGACGGCAGCGCTGCGCCCGGCACGCCGCCGTCGGTGCCCCCGGGCGTCCCGCCGTTCCCGGGGTACTGCTCGTTCGGCTCACGCGATAACGCGACGCGCCAAGTCCAGCAGCGACTGGCCAAGCGGGGCTGGACGATTCGCGTCGACGGCGTCTTCGGACCGGACACCGACCGCGTCGTCAGGGCGTTTCAGGAACGAAAAAGCCTCGACGCCGACGGCGTCGTGGGGCCCGAAACGTGGGCGGCGCTCTGGGGCGTCTGAATCCTCAGCGCGCCAGCTCGTAGCCTACGGCGCGATCCTCTTCCCGGATACCTTGGCTGTCCGAGCGCTTCACTTGCACGACCCACCCCAGCGCGGGCGCGTACCACGTCGTCGCCGTACCTTCCCACGTGTTGCCGCGGCTCTCTCCGCGCGAGTTCCAGCGCACGACGTACGTATCGACGGACTTCTCGCCGATCTTCAGCGTCTCGGTGCCGGTGACCGTGACCTCGTCCGACCAATAACGGCTTCCGCCGCGCGGCTCGTAGCGGCTGTATTTCACGGTCTTTCCGACCGACAGCGGCCAGATTTTTGCCAATGCGGCGATGCTCTCGGCGCTATACTGTTCCGGGTCTCGCGCCGCGATCAGCGTCGTCTTGTGCGGCTGGCCGTTCGTCGTGAACGTGACGAAATAGCCATCGGGCGGGCCGATCACGACTTTGCTTTTCGCGAAGTGAAATACGCTCCCGGGCGGCGCGATGCTAAACGGCGCGGGCGGCAGATTCGGCCCGGAGGCGGCCGCGGCCGGTCCGGGCGCGGACGATTGCGCGTCCGCCGCGGCGCCTAGCGCTACGGCGGCCGCCATCATGGCCGCGGCAAACGAAACTCGTACGAGCATGAAACCTCCGGGCGAAGATCGCTCGGCAGTTTCGTTCGCTACTCGCTTTGTCCCACCGTCGGCGATGGTGAAGGCTTCGGTACGAGGCCGAGCTGTTCGCGCCACGCTTTTTTGCACGGGCCGATGTACGGGCCGGCGAGCGTTGCCTGCGGGTCGTGCTCGTCGACCTTTGCGAGGTAGCCGATGCAGATGTACACGTGTCCGATTCGCTGGATCGCTCGCACGGCGACTGCTTCGCGGCCGACGCGCACGATAATCGCGTGCGCGAAGAGACCCTTTTGCGGCAGCGGATAGTTCGCGACCGTCCACCGGTTCGGATCGGGACGTACCGCCAAGCCGCGCATGTCGGTCGGATAAAGCTTCGTCGCTGCAGGCGGCGCGCTCGGGATCGCGTCGCGCATGCGCTGGTTCAACGCCGCGAGCATCTCGGCGGACATCGTCGGCGCGGGTCCTGGACTTTCGTCCACGCTCGCCGCGCGTGCCACGCCGGCCGGCGCTGCGCCCGCGTTCACGACGGGCGCGGAAGCCGTGCCGGCCGTTCCGTGCGCGGTGGCGGTCGACCGGGGTGCATGCGCGCGCGTCGCGCTCGCGTCCGGGCGCGCATCAGCCGTCGTCGATGCGCGGCTCGAACGCGGTGCCAAGGCGCCGCGCGCGACCTGCGCTGCCGGTGCGGCGCGCCGCGGTACCGGCGGTGAGACCCGCGGCGCGGCCGGCGAGCTTCCACTCCGCCCGTGCGCGTAGCCGGCACGCTTGGTGATCCGCAGGATCGCCACCGGCGTCGCTTCGTCCGCCACGTCCGTCGCTGGGACCGGTGCGAAGCGCACGAACCCGAGCATCAGCAGGTGGATCAGGAACGACGCCGCGAGTGCGATCGCCCAGTTGCGCCGTGTCCGCCTCCCCGCCTGCATCGACGAGACAACGCGCGCGCGCCGAAAAAGTTCGCGCGCCGTGTACGCCTAGCGCACGCTCTACGGTGCGCCCAGAGTGCGGTTGAAGAACGCGATGACCCGGTCGCGCGCATCCGCACCGGCGCGGCCGTTCGCTTCGGGCGTACCGCCCAGCACGAGGGTCGCAAGCCCGGCGGGGAACGATCGCGGTGCCGGCCGTCCCGAGAACGGCAGCGCGTGGCCCGCGCCCGGTTCGACGAACGATTCGTCCTTTGCGTCGCGGCCGGCGGCGTGGCGGCGCTCGTGCACGATGCGGCACGCGTTGGGGCTGTCCCAATTTCGGTCGTCGCCGCCCGCGATGCACAGCACCGGCCCGGCGATCTTCTCGACGGGGATCGTCGCACGGTCGCGCACGGCCGCCGGTGCGGCGGCATACGACGCGTCGAACGTGTCGCGATACGAGATGGTGCCGCCGGTTCCGAATGCTTGTCCGACGGCGGCGTCTGCGGCCGGATCGGACGGGATGTACGCAACCGGCGCGCCGCCGGCGCTCCACGACGACGTCTCGGGACCCGAGCCGAACGCGAGACCGAACCACACGTAGGCGCTGGGCACGAGCGCGGCCGTCGCGCGGATACGCGGCTCGCGCGTCGCGGCGAGCAGGGCGAGCTCGCCGCCTTTCGACGTTCCCAGCACGCCGATTCGCGTTGCATCGACCTCGGGCCGCGCGACGAGCCAGTCGATTCCGCGCGTCACCGTCTCGACGGGGATCGCGGCCAACTGCTTCGGCAGCGGATCGATGCCGTAGTACGCGAGCGCGAGCGCGGCGTAGCCGTGCTCCGCGAGCACGCGCGCCTGCTCGTCGTGCAAACCGCCTTCGCTGCCCCCGAGCACGACGATCGCCGGATGGCGTTTGCCGTCCGCCGGCGCCAAGAACGTGCCGACGAGCGAACCGCTCGCGATCGGCACGCGAACGAGGTCGTCCGCGCGGGCGGCGACCGCACCGAGGAGCGCGATCGCGGACGCGACCGCGCTTGCGACCACAGCGGCCGTGAGGCGCCGGAACGAGCTTGCATGGATGCTGGTCATGCATCGATGGTCGCGCATTCGAGCGGCGCGAACAACTGCGCCCGATCACCCGCCCTGGGTGACGATCGTCATTCGCCCCGGCGGCCGCCGAGCGGGATGCGCTTGCTGTGGTCGTGCCAGGCAGCCATGCCGTGCCGATTCGGAAAATCCGCCGTGTCGAGGCGCTCGATCAGCCGCAGCAGCTAATGGCGATGGAAATCGAACGTGTACGCGTCCTCCGCGACCGGCTTGTCGGAGCGCCCGAAGCCGAAGAAGTCAGGTGCGGCGACGCGTATGCAAGCCCGGGACGTTCGCGAACGCGGCATCGGGGGTGCGAAGCGACTCGATCGGCATCGCCGTCCTCGTTCACGCGGCGGCCGCGGGTCGCCACGACGAGCGCAGGGTTCCCGCGGTGCCTCGACAACCGAGGGCGTCTGCAATGCTGATCGTGCTGAAGTACGGCGGGAACGCGATGGCCGCCGAGGGCAGCGAGGACCCGACGCTCGACGAGGTGGCGACACTCGCCGCGCGCGGCGAGCGGATCGTGCTCGTGCACGGGGGCGGCCCGCAGATCGACGCCGAGCTCGACGCGAAGGCGATCGACGAGGTGCGCGTTCAGGGCCTGCGCGTGACCGGGCGCGCGACGCGGGACGTCGTCGAGTACGTGCTGTGCGGCAGCGTGAACAAGGCGCTGGTGCGCGCGCTTGCTTCGCGGGGAACCCGCGCCGTCGGCATCTCCGGCCAGGACGGCGGTCTGCTCGGCGCGCGGCGCGCCGGCTCCGTCAACGGGATCGACCTCGGCTACGTCGGCGAGATCGCGGGCGTCGACCCGTCACCGGCGCGCGCGCTGCTCGAGGCGGGCTTCGTCGTCGTCGTGGCGCCCGTGGCGCTCGACGTCGCGGGCGGGGGCGCGCTGAACTGTAACGCGGACACCGCCGCGGGCGCGCTGGCGGGCGCGCTCCGGGCCGACGCCTACGTCGTGATCACCAACGTTGCGGGCGTCCGGCGCGACCCCGCCGATCCCGACTCGGTGATCGCGCGGCTCAGCATCGCGGAAGCCGAGGCCTTCCTCGCCGACGGTACGTTCACCGAGGGGATGATCCCGAAGATGCGGGCGGCCGTGGGCGCGGTCCGCACCGGCGCGAAGCGCGCGGTGGTCGCCGGTGCGGGTTACGGCGCGATCGACGCGGCTCTGCGCGGCCTGGGGACGGAGCTCACCAGCTAGGGCTTAGGTCACTACCTGGCCGTGAGCCGGTCTGGTACGCTTTCAGGGCCGACGAGCGCGACGGGTATTGCCGCCGCGGTTTCGCGCGTCCCACAGCGAGGTCCAGGTGCAGCGTCCGCACGTCGTTTCATTCAGCGGCGAGCTTGATATTTGGAAGGAAAGCGACGTCGAGGCCAAGCTCACGGCCCTCGACGGCAGCTGCGCAGCCGTGATCGACTTGTCGGCCGTCCGTTACCTGGACAGCGCCTTCCTGAGCGCGCTCGTACGCCTGCGCAAGCGCCTCCCGACTTGCCCGATCACGCTCGTGGCCTCGACCCCTTCCGTGCGGCGCATCTTCGAGCTGACCGAGATGCACCGGCTCTTCGACATCGTCCGGACCCTGCCGAGCTAGGCCTAAGGATCGGTACGTTCGTACCGATCCTACAACGGGACCGGCCTATGGACCGCCGGATTTTTACTTGTCGAAAGAGCAGGCCAGCACGTGAACCTCGTCATCGCCGCCGTCATCTCGGCGCTCATCTCCCTGGGCGCCGCCATCTCCGGCAGCTCGAACGTACCGCCGATCACCGTCCCGGGCGGCAGCTACGAGGCGCTGCCGACGCCCACGCCCACGCCTGCTCCGGCTGCCTACGACGTGATCAGCGGAGGCGGGCCCGCGCACTGACGAAAATGAAAGGGGCGATGAAGCCCCCGGCGGGTTTGGGTGTGATGTGATTTCCCAACGAGCTCATGACGTTCGGCCGGTAGGCCGGGCGACGTTTTCCGAAGCGATGCGCGCGTGGTTCACGGGCGATTTCGAAGGCTGCCTCGCCTTGTGCGACCGTGTGCGCGCGCACGACGTCGACATGGTGTCGCAGCTCGCGCTGCTGCGCGCCCGCGCACTGCTGCGCGTCCAGCGCCCCGACGACGCCATCAAGGTGGTCAGCGACGTGTTCGTCGCGCACGGCACGCTCGACGCTTCGCTCACGGCGCGCATGCTGCTCGGCACCGCGTACGTGCGGCGCGGCGACCACCACCGCGGGATCGCGATCCTCGAAGAGGCGCAGCGCGCCTCACCTCACGCGCACCCGACCATCCGGTCGGAGATCGCGCTCAGCATCGCGCTAGGATACTACTGTCTGCGACAGCTCGAGGACGCGGAGCGCGCGCTGGACCTCGTGTCGCCGGACGCCGACATCGTGCACGCGCGCGCGCTCGAGCACCGCGGCTGGATCGCGATCGCGCGCGGCGACTACGCGGCGGCGACGAGCAGCTTCAGCGGCGCGATCGGCCGGCTCGACGATTGCCGCCACTACGACCGCTTTCTCGAAGCGCAGAGCATCTACGCGCTCTCGATCCTCGCGGCGGAGCGGCTCGACCGGCCGACGTGGATCTTCGTCGAGCACCGCGCCGAGCGGTTCGACTGGAGCGCGGGCGGCCTCGTGTCGCCGCAGTTCTGGGTCGGCATCTACAGCTCGATGATGTACGAGATCGACGGCCGCACCGCCGACGCGCTGCGCCTCGCGGGCGACGCGGAGCAGCTGGCGGGAACGTCGGTGCTGCGGCTGTTCGCGCAATGCCGGCGCGCGGCGATCCTGCGCAACGCCGGCGAGCGGTTCGCCCACGGCGACGTCGTGCGGCGGATTCGCCGCGAGCTCGACACGCTCGACTTGAGCACGCTGCAAGGCGACAACCAACTGATCCCGATCTCCGTCGCGGAGGAGATCGCATACTGCGGCGACGTCGTCGGCGCGCGCAGCCTGCTCAAGCGCTACGACGCCCAGGAAGCTCCGTCCGGCGTGACGGCGCTCGCGCACGATCCGCGGCTGACGGCCGCGCGCTCGTTCGTCGACGGCGTCGTGGCCGACGCCGCGGGAGACCGCCAGCAAGCGCACCATCACTACCGCGAGTCGTTCCAAATCTTCAAGAAGGTCGGCTACGAGCGGCGCGCGCTGCTCGCCGCGCTGCGCATCGGCGAGATCACGGGCCAGACGTATCTGCTCGACTACGTCGACCGCACGCTGCGCAAGGTCTCCGACCACTCGCCGCTGCGCGCGCGCGCGCGCCGCCACAACCCCGCGCTGAAAGATCCCGTCGTCGCGGAGTTGTCGTCGATCGAGCGCACCGTGCTGGAGATGATGTGCGAAGGCAAGTCCACGGCGGAGATCGCCGAGGCGCGCGGCCGCTCGAAGCAGACGATCCGCAACACGGTGTCGCGGATCCTCACCGCGTTCGGCGTGGCCGACCGGTCCGCGCTGCTGCGCGAGTGCTTGCGGCGCGGTATCATCGCGGGCTAGCCCAGCGTTATTCGTGCATGCCGCCGCGTCGCGCGTGCTCGTCGGCGTTGGGATCCGGCTTGATCTTCGGCGGCAGCGCTTTGAGGTCGATCGGCATGAGCCCGGCGGCCCGCAGCGCGTCGTTGAGCGGCCGGACCTGCCGTTCGACGAACGCATCATAGCCCCGTAACGCCGCCACGCCTTCGCGCAGGAGGGCCGTGCCTTCGCGAATCTGGGCGGCGGTCGGCGTCCCCGGCGAGAGATTCGTCGTGAACGTCAGCACGCGCTCGCGCAGCAGGTCTTCGAGAAAGTCGTCGTCCTGATCGTTCACCGGCTGCGAGCTGATCGTGTACTCGACGCGCTTGGCCTCGGCTAGTACGGCGCGCGCGCGATCGGCCACGACGGGGTCTTTGATCGCCGCGATGCGCTCGGGAAGCTGCAGACGCACGTTGTCGAGTGCGTTGAGCGCGATGTCGAGCGCGGAAAGCTCATCGTACATCGCGGTTTGAAAATCGTAGCCGCGCAGCTCGTCCTGCGCCGAGGTAACGCGCCGGTCGCGCAGCACGACGATCTTCTGCGCGTAGGTCTTCCCGTCGCGCAGCAGCCGCACCGTGTACGTTCCGCTGAGCACGGGCACGCCCGTGTCCGGCCCGCGGTTCCACGGCGCGACGCGCCGCCACGGCACGGGCGGGTCCTCGTCGAGCGCCCAATCGACGCGGTTGTAGCCCGCGGCGTTGGTGACGTTGGGGACGTCCTCGCCGCCTTCGTCGTGCGTGCCTTCGATGCGCCGCACGATCTTGCCGTGCGCGTCGGCGATCTGCAGCGAAGGTACGGTCTTTGCCGGCACTGCTTGCCAGAACGTGAACGTCGCCGGCGCCGCGTCCTCGCCGGTGCCGCGCGCGTTGACCGTCGGCGTGTAGCGCTGCAGCGGCAGCGCCGCGCGCGGTGCGAACAGCCGTGCCTCGGCGTTCGCGGTCGCGCCGGCGCGCTCGCGCAGCGCGGTGAGGTCGTCGAAGACGTACATCCCGCGGCCGTGCGTCGCGGCGATCAGATCTCCGGCCACCGGGTGCACGGCGAGGTCGCGCACTTCAACGGGCGGCAGCGGCGCGGGGAACGGCTTCCACGTCGCGCCCGCGTCGCCGCTCCACCACACGCCTTTGCCGGTGCCGGCGTACAGCAGGCGCGGGTCGCGCGGGTCTTCGCGCACGACGTGCACCTCGCTTTGCGGCAAGCCGCTCGCGATCGCGCGCCACGACGCGCCGAAATCGTTCGTCACGTACACGTACGGCGCGCGGTCGCCAACGTAGTGGCGGTCGACCACGGCGTACGCGGTGCCCGCGCTGCGGTGCGACGGCTCGAGGTTGGGGATGCGCCCGTCGGCGTCGACGCCGGGGATCGACACGTTGCGCCAGTGCGCACCGCCGTCACGCGTGAGCTGCACCAAACCGTCGTCGGTCGCGACCCAGATCGTCTTGGCGGCGACGGGCGACGGCGCGACGGCGAGGATCGTGTCGAACGTCTCCGCACCGGTGACGTCGAGCGTGAGCGGACCGCCGGAGAGCGTCTGCCGTTCTTTCATGTCGCGCGTGAGGTCCGGGCTGATCGCTTTCCAGTGCATGCCGTCGTCCGTGGAGCGGAACACCACGTTGCCGCCGACGTACACGGCACGCCGGTCGAACGGGTCGAACGCGACCGGCGTCTCCCAGTTGAAGCGGTACGCGAGCCGCGCCGGGGCGACGACGTTCTGGTCGCGCTCGTACGGCGACACGTCGACTTGCGAGGCGGTGCGCCGGTCGAAGCGCGCGACCGCGCCCTCGTTGTCGCCGCCGCCCGCCGCCGACCAGATCGCGTACGGAGCGCGCGGGTTCGGCACGACCCACGTGCCGTCGCCGCCCTGCACTTTGTACCAATCTTGCTGCAAGATGCCGCGGTCGTCGCCGGTGCGCACCGGCGCGCACCATGCGCCGTTGTCCTGCAGCCCGCCGCACACGTGATACGGATTCTGCAGATCGTACGCGACGTGGTAGAACTGCGCGATCGGCAGCACGTTGCGCCACTCCCAGGTAACGCCGTTGTCGCGCGACAGGCCGACGCCGCCGTCGTTCGCCTCGACGATCGTGCGCCCGTTCGCCGCGATCCACAGGTCGTGATGGTCGCCGTGCAGCCCTTTTCCGCTCACGTGCCACGTCTTGCCGCCGGTGTTGCTCTCGGCGAGCTTCACCGACACGGAGAACAGATGGTCCGCGTCGTGCGGGTCGACGACGATGCGCGAGTAGTAGAACGGCCGCTCGTTGATGAGCGTGTTGCTCGACGTCACCTTCCACGTCGCACCGGCGTCGTCCGAGCGCCACAGCAGACCGTCGCTCGACTCGACGAGCGCGTAGATCCGCTTGGCGTCGCTCGGCGCGATCGCGAGCGCGATGCGGCCCGTCATACCCGCCGGCAAGCCGTTGCCGGTGAGGCGCTTCCACGTGACGCCGCCGTCGGCCGATTTGTAGATGCCGTCGTCGTCGCCGCCGCTGGTGAGATGCCACGCCGAGCGGCGGAAGCGCCACATCCCCGCGTACAGCACGTCGGGGTTCTTCGGATCCATCGCGAGGTCCGACGCACCGACCGACGGTCCGGCGTACAGCGTCTTCGTCCACGTCTTGCCGCCGTCGGTCGTACGGAACACGCCGCGCTCGCTGCTATCGCGAAACGGGTCGCCGAGCGCGGCGACGACGACGCGCTTGGCGTCGCGCGGATCGAGCAGCACGCGCGCGATCTGCGACGTCTGCGCGAGCCCGAGGTGCGCCCACTTCCGCCCGCCGTCGGTCGAGCGATAGATCCCGTCGCCCGGGATCACGTCGTTGCGCGGCCACGGTTCGCCGGTGCCGACCCACACGTCGTTCTTGTCGTGCGCGGAGATCGCGATCGCGCCGATCGACTGCGTCCCCGCCTTGTCGAACACGGGCCGCCAGTCGCTGCCGCCGTTGGTGGATCTCCATACGCCGCCCCCGGCCGCGCCCGCGTAGAACAGCGCGGGATCGAGATCGGTCCCGGCGACCGTCGCGACGCGTCCGCCGGCGACGGTCGGCCCGATGCTGCGCCAGTGCACGGCCGGTCCGGGGCTGGGCGATGCGCTGGGCGAGGGGCTCGGCGCGGGCGACGCTTCAGCTCGGGAGCGCCCGGACTCTTGCGCGGATGCCGTCGTACCGAGCGCGAGCAGAAGCGACGCGAGGGCGAGCAGAAGCCGCGCGGGCGCGAACAGAAAAGGCGCGAGCGCCACGAGCGGGCGAACGAAGCGGAGGCAGCGGGGAACGAGCATCGGGCTCTTCGTACGCGACGATTGCCGCCGTCACCCTGAGCCCGGTCGAAGGGTGCGCCACGATCGTGGCCCATGCTTCGACAAGCTCAGCATGACAAAAACGAACGGCTTGCCGCCCACGGTTCTTTGTGATACAAAGCTAATGCGATGAAGATTTCACCGATCGTGTCCCTCTCGCTCGCCGCGGCGCTCGCGCTGCCGCTCGCCGCCGCGACCGCCGATCCGCTCTCCGTGTTTCAGCCGACGCACGTGCGCGCGATCTCCGTGACCCCCGCCGACGCGAAGGCGCTCCAGTCGTTTCCGCCGCTCGAGGCGTTCGGCACGATCCGCGGCACGCGCAGCCCCGGGATCGACGAGGCGGCGTCCGCGACCGAGGCCGCACAAGACGCCGGCTACGCGCTGCGGCTGCCGGCCGGCGTCCCGGCGTCGCTCGGCAACGACAAACACTTTCAGATCACGCAGCGCGCGCGCACCTCGTTCACGTTCGACCAGGCGAAGGCGACGGCGTGGGCGCGCCGGCACAAGGTCGCGCTGCACGCGCTGCCCGCGGGCCTCAACGGCGCGACGTACACCGCCACGCTGCAGCCCGTGACGCTGGTGACGTACGGCACGCCGCCGCGCACGCACCGTGCCGAGCGCGGCACGCGGCGCGGGACGTTCCTCGCGGTCGTGCAGGCGCCGGTTCCGACGGTGACGTCGAGCGGTGCGTCGCTGCAAACGCTGGCGGACTGGTTCTCGGCGCAGCCCGGCGTGCCGCCGCACCTCGTCGCGCAGATCAAGGCGATCGGCGACCCCACGCAGACGCTCCCGATCCCGGTGCGCTTCGACAAGCAGACCGCGACGAAGATCGAGGTCGACGGCGTGCAAGGGCTCGCGATCGGCGACGAGACGGGGATCGGTTCGGCGATCGTGTGGACGAAGGACGGCAAGCTGTACGCGGTCGGCGGCACGCTGCCGCAGAGCACGGTTCTGGCGCTGGCCAACTCGCTGAAATAGTGCCGGACGCGATCGCCGCGCGCGCGCTCGCGAAGCGCTACGGTCGCGTCGTTGCGCTGGAGGATCTGACACTGCGCGTCGCGCGCGGCGAGTGTCTCGGCTTCCTCGGGCCCAACGGCGCGGGGAAGTCGACCGCGGTGAAGATCCTCGTCGGGCTTGTGCGTGCGACCGGCGGCGATGCGCAGCTGCTCGGCCGTCCCGCCGGCGACCGCCGCACGCGGGCGCGCATCGGTTATCTGCCCGAGCTGTTTCGCTATCCCGACTGGCTCGCGGCGCGCGAAGTGCTGGCGTTCCACGCGAAGCTGATGCGGCTGCGCGACGCCGCGCGCGCGATCGACCTCGTGCTGCTCGAAGTCGGTTTGAGCGAGCGCGCGGGCGACCGCGTCGGCACGTACTCGAAGGGGATGCAGCAGCGGCTCGGGCTCGCGGTGGCGCTGCTGGGCGAACCGGAGATCGTGTTCTTGGACGAGCCGACGTCGGCGCTCGATCCCGTCGGGCGCAGCGACGTGCGAGCGCTGATCGAGCGCTTGCGCGCGCGCAACACGACGGTGTTCCTCAACTCGCATCTGCTCGGCGAGGTGGAGCGCGTGTGCGACCGCGTGTGCGTGGTGGACCGCGGGCGCGTGATCGCCGAAGGCACCGTCGATGCGCTCACCGGCGAGACGCGCGGCGTGCGCGTGCGCTCGGACGACGGCTGGCGCGACTACGACATTGCGCACGCGGAGATCCCCGGCCTCGTCGCACGGCTGATCGCCGACGGCGCGCGCATCCACGCGGTCGAGCCGAAGCAGACGTCGCTCGAAGAGCGTTTCCTCGCGCTGGTGAAGCGCGCATGACGATCTTGCTGTTCGCCGGGCTGACGCTGCGAGAGCTCGCGCGGCGCAAGCTCGTGGCGGCGGTGGCGCTGCTGACGCTCGCGATCGTCGCGTTCACCGCGTGGGGCTTGCACCGGCTCGCGAACGCCGTCGTCGACGGCGCGCCGATCGCGGATCCCGGGAAGCACGCCGCCGCGGCGGGGATCGTGATCGTCCTGGCGTTCTTGTTCTCGTTCGTCCTGGCGCTCGGAGCCGCGCTCGTCGGCGCGCCGGCGATGGCCGAGAGCATCGCGAACGGCGAGATCCTCGCGGTGCTCGCGCGGCCGGTCCGCCGCGCGGACATCGCGCTCGGGCGCTGGCTGGGGACGCTCGTGGCGCTCGCGATCTACGTCGCGGTCGCGGGCGGCATCGAGCTGCTGGTGGTGCGCGTGACGACCGGCTACGTCCCGCCGCATCCGCTCGCCTCGCTCGCGTACCTGTGCGCGCTCGCGACCATCGTGACGACCGCCGCCGTCACGCTCGCGACGCGCCTGCCGGCGCTCGCCGCCGGCATCGTGTCGGCGCTGCTGTTCGGGCTCGCGTGGATCGGCGGGATCATCGAATCGGTCGGGCTCGCGCTCGGGAACCAGCGGCTCGCCGACGCGGGGACCATCGTTGCGCTGGTATTTCCGTCGGATGCGCTGTGGCGCGGCGCGCTGTACGGTCTTCAGCCCGCCGTGTTCACCGCGATCGCCGCGAACGCGAACGCGAACGGCGCGTCCGTCAACCCGTTCTCGGTGACGTCGCCGCCGCCGCCGGCGATGCTCGCATGGGCGTGCGGCTGGACCGTGGTGGTGCTCGTCGCGGGCATCGCGTTGTTTCGCACGCGCGATCTGTAATCGTCGGGCGCCGCCGACCGCCCCCGGGGTGTAGGCGAACACCGCTCGCGCGGGCTCGCAGGAACGGTCGACGACGCACCCGCCGCGTCATTGCGCGCTGCCGAAACAGCTGCATGTGCGCGGACGGGCGATGCGTCTCCGGGCTTCCGGTACGCGGCCCTGCGTCCAGGTGTGGTTGGACGCCGGCCGGCACTGGGTTCGCGCGAGGGAAACGCATCTGTCGAATCCGTTAGCATACTTCCGCGCGCCGCGCAATACCACACTTCGAAAACGCGCTCGTATACTTCCGGCGTGGCCGATTCGTTTGGCGATCGCCTCCGCACGTTGCGCACGCGCCGGCACCTCACGCCGAGCTCGCTCGCGCACGCGGTCGGCGTGACGGAAGGCGCGATCCGCCAGATCGAGTCCGGACAAACGAAGAGCGCGAGCTTCCTGGTGGGACTGAAGCTCTCGCACGTGCTCGGCGTCAGTCCGTGGTTTTTGGCGACGGGACGCGACGCTCCACCGGAAAGCGAATCACCCGTTGCGGATCGGGCGTCGGTGGCTCTTCTGGAGCGGCTGTCCGTGCAAGTAAGTACAATTGATCGTCGCGTGAAAGCTTTGGAAGCCCGGCGGCGCGGCGGTACTCGTCGAAAAGATAAAGAATGACTTCAGGCGGCTGATACACGCCGGCGTTTGTATCGCAGCGCTGTGCCAACTGCCTGGCATGCACGCCCGCGCGCACGAATCACGACGCGAATGCAAGCGCAATCGGTGTGCAAACACCACGTCGTCCGCTCTAGTCATGCGCCGATGTGAAGGACGATCTCGACACCCGCGGCTTCGCCGTGATCCCGTCGCTCGCCGGCGCGGATGCGTGTTCCGAGCTGCGTGCGCGATTCGACGACGACGGCGCATTCCGCAACACCATCGTGATGGAACGTTTGGGCTACGGACGGGGCGTGTACCGCTATTTCGGCTATCCGCTCCCGCCCGTGGTCCAGCACTTGCGCGAGGATCTCTACGCGCGGCTCGCGCCGGTCGCGAACGCGTGGGCCGAAGCGCTCGGCCAAGACGTCCGCTACCCGGCGACGCTGGCGGCCTTTCTGGAGCGGTGTCACGCCGGCGGTCAGCTGCGGCCCACGCCGCTGCTGCTGCGCTATCGCACCGGCGATCATAACGCGCTGCACCAGGACGTCTACGGCGACGTCGCCTTCCCGCTCCAGGCCACCGTGCTCCTCAGCGAGCCGGCCGGGGATTTCGAAGGCGGTGAGTTCGTCCTCGTCGAGCAGCGGCCGCGCAAGCAGAGCCTGGCCCACGTCGTCCCGCTGCGGCGCGGCGACGCCGTCGTTTTCCCGAACTCCATCCGGCCCGCCCGCGGCGCACGCGGCACGTTCCGGACGACGTTCCGCCACGGAGTCGGCGAGGTCCGCGCCGGCGAGCGGGTCACGCTCGGCCTGATCTTCCACGACGCGCGCTGAGGTATTGACGCCAGAACTGGTGGCTGCTACGTTCGCGCAATGGGTGTGCCGCCGACATCACCGCACAGCGCGGATTTGCCGTTTTACCCGTTCTGCGTCCAGGAAGAACGAATGTGGTGCTGGGCAGCAACGCTACAAGGAGCGGTGCTGTTTTGCGCGGGTGGTCATTATGCCCAATGTGACTTCGCTTCCAGGATCTTCAATCTGGCATGCTGCACCGTTCCACGCCCTGGCGGGTGTAATTATCCTTATCGGACGGCAACGGCGCTGGGCGCGTTCGGACTCCTGAGAGAGGTGCGTTCCGGACCGCTTACCGCAAGCGAATTGTTCGCAGAGTTGAGGACACAGCGACCGGTTATCGCGATCATGCAAGCGGGTGATCGGACGATCCGCCATGCCCCGTAAACGATCCGAGCGGTCTGCAGTTGCGAGGACAACCGCTCTCGACCATCACCATTCGCTATCGCGGCGTATCGCGATGGGTAGAAACGCTGCTGCTGAATTGCGGTCTCTCGCTCGCGCCGCCCGAAGGAGAATTCATGCCCGCTATCCGGGCTTCGACGAAAAGTGTTACCCTTGGGCCAGTGCGGATCGGGATGTACGTGGCGGAGCCTGCGGACGTGATCGACGGAGCCACGACGGCGAACGCCCGGCTTGCGGCGTTCGAGACGTTTTCGGACTTCGGCAGCGACCACGTCTTCGAGGTTCCATCTGAAGGCGAAGGCGGCGGAGCAATGTACGGCCCGCTGGCGGAGGCGATTCTCCGAAGCGTTCCGTTGTACGAGCGGCGCTACGGGTCGGACCTCCGACTGCTGCAAATCACCGGCCTCTTTGTAACCGCGATTTGGCTGACTGAGGCAGAAGCTCGAAACGAGCGGCTCGTGCCGATCCACACGCTCTCGCGCGAAGTTGAAGTTGGGCATCCGTATGCGCCCGACGAATTCGAGCGCCTTTTGCGAGAGCCCGCCCTAGAACACGTACGTGAAGCCGGGATCGAACGCAAATTTGAGCGGGATTCGGAGCGCGGGTCCGATCAGCGCGATGAGCCCGGGTGACGCCGATCGCTAAGACCATCAGGAGAACCAGCCCTCTACTCGGCTAAATGCCACCTTGGCTAACCCACGGCCGTCCCTGTGTTGCAAAGCGCCCGCTTGAAATGCAGGGACGGTGGGAATCTGTCACGACATGGATCAGATGGAGAAAGTCTCCGCCGTTCGGACGCGGCGCTATAATGATTTTCCAAGCCTGCCCATAGAGCAAGCCGAGCAGACGTCGACCGGCAAGCGCCTCTGGTTCTTCGAAGAGGGCTCCGGGGACATGAAAGACCTCCTCGGGGGCAAGGGCGCCGGCCTGGCCGAGATGACGCGCGCCAAGCTGCCCGTCCCGCCCGGCTTCACCCTCACCACCGACGTCTGCCTGGCGTTCTATGACGCCGGCCGGCGCCTGCCGGACGGGCTCCCGGACGAGATCCGCGCCGCGATGCGCGAGCTCGAGCGCCGGACCGGCAAGGGCTTCGGCAAGCCCGCGAACCCGCTGCTCGTGTCCGTGCGCAGCGGCGCCCGCGTATCGATGCCCGGCATGATGGACACCATCCTGAACCTCGGGCTCAACGACGACACCGTGTTCGGGCTCGCGAAGCTCACCGGCAACGACCGCTTCGCGTACGACGCGTACCGGCGCTTCATGCAGATGTTCGGCAACGTCGTCCTTGAGATCCCCAAAGACGAGTTCGACCACGTCGTCGACGAGGCCAAGCACAAGGCCGGCGTCGCGACCGATCCCGAGCTGAGCGCCGACCGCTGGAAAGAAGTGATCGCGCAGTTCCGCGAGATCGTGCGCGTGCACACCGGCAAGCCGTTCCCGCAGGACGTGTACGAGCAGCTCGAGCTCGCGATCGGCGCGGTGTTCGACTCCTGGCACTCCAAGCGCGCCAGCGACTACCGCAAGTTCAACAAGATCCCCGACGACTGGGGCACCGCGTGCAGCGTGTGCACGATGGTGTTCGGCAACATGGGCGACGACTCGGGCACCGGCGTCGCGTTCACCCGCGATCCCAACACCGGCGAGAAGGTGCTGTTCGGCGAGTACCTGCGCAACGCGCAGGGCGAAGACGTCGTCGCGGGCACCCGCACGCCGATGAAGATCTCCGACCTGCAGAGCTCGCAGCCCGACGTGTACGCGCAGTTCGTCGGCATCGCGCACCAGCTCGAGACGCACTACCGCGACATGCAGGACCTGGAGTTCACCGTCGAGCGCGGGACGCTGTACATGCTGCAGACGCGCAGCGGCAAGCGCAGCGCCGAAGCCGCGGTGCGCATCGCGCTCGATCTCGTGCACGAAGGGATCGTCACGAAGGAAGAAGCGCTGGCGCGCGTCGACGCCGATTCGCTCGACCAGCTCTTCCACGCGCGCATCGACCCGGCCGAGAAGTTCGCCGTCGCCGGCAAGGGGCTCAACGCGTCGCCCGGCGCGGCGACGGGACAGATCGTGTTCGACGCGGACGTCGCCGCCGAGCGCGGCAACGCCGGCGACGCCGTCATCTTGGTGCGTATTGAAACCGCACCCGACGACGTGCACGGGATGATCGCCGCCAAGGGCATCCTCACCGCGCGCGGCGGCGCGACCTCGCACGCGGCCGTGGTGGCGCGCGGGATGGGGCGGCCGTGCGTCGCGGGCTTCGACGCGATGATCATCGACCGCCGCAACCGCACGGCGACCATCGCCGGCACCGTGCTCAAAGAGGGCGACTGGATCACGATCGACGGCACCACCGGCAACGTCGTGATCGGCAAGCTCGCGCTGATCCCGCCGCCCTCGAAGCTGCCCGAGTGGCTGGCCGAGTTTCTCGGCTGGGCGGATGAGGCGACGCGCCTGGAAGTGTGGGCCAACGCCGATACGCCCGAAGACGCGCGCAAGGCGCGCGAGCTCGGCGCGACGGGGATCGGCTTGTGCCGCACCGAGCACATGTTCATGCAGGTCGACCGGCTGCCGGTCGTGCAGCGCATGATCATCAGCGATACGCCGGCCGCGCGCGCGGAAGCGCTCGCGCAGCTGCTGCCGTTCCAGCGCGCCGACTTCGCCGGCATCCTGGAAGCGATGCAAGGGCTGCCGGTAACGATCCGGCTGCTCGATCCGCCGCTGCACGAGTTCCTGCCTTCGCTCGAGCAGTTGCTCGTCGAGACCACGGAGCTGCGTCTCACCAAAGGCGAGAACGATCCCGAATACATTGAGAAGTGCCGCATCCTCACGCGCGTGCGCGCGCTGCACGAGCAGAACCCGATGCTGGGCCTGCGCGTGTGCCGCTTGGGCATCCTCTATCCCGAGATCTACGCGATGCAGGTGCGCGCGATCTTCGAAGCGGCCTGCGATCTGAAGCAGCGCGGGATCGACGTCGAGCCCGACGTGATGATCCCCGGCGTCGGAACGGTCGAGGAGATGCAGGTCACCTACGATGCGACCAAGACCGTTGCCGACGAAGTGCTCGCGACGCGCGGTTGCGAAGTGCGCTACCGCATCGGGACGATGATCGAGCTGCCGCGCGCGTGCGTGGTCGCGGGCGAGATCGCGTCGATCGCCGAGTTCTTCAGCTTCGGCACGAACGACCTGACGCAGACCGCGTACGGCTACTCGCGCGACGACGCCGAGGCGTCGTTCATCCCGCGCTACCTCGAGATGAAGATCCTCAAGGACGATCCGTTCCAAGTGCTCGACCGCGACGGCGTCGGGGCGCTCATGCGTATGGGCGTCGAACGGGGCCGCGCCGCGCGGGCGAACCTGAAGATCGGCATCTGCGGCGAGCACGGCGGCGAGCCGAGCAGCGTCGCGTTCTGCGACGAGCTCGGCCTCGACTACGTCAGCTGCTCGCCGTACCGCGTCCCGATCGCGCGCCTCGCGGCCGCGCAGAGCGCGCTCGCCACGTAGCCCGCGTCAGCCTTGGCCGGTGTCGCGCGCCGGCACCGTGCGAA
Organism: Candidatus Elarobacter sp.; assembly: GCA_036403315.1. GTDB lineage: Bacteria > Vulcanimicrobiota > Vulcanimicrobiia > Vulcanimicrobiales > Vulcanimicrobiaceae > Vulcanimicrobium. Next base: position 17,280 of record DASWRD010000027.1, on the reverse strand, counting down.
GGTACTCGTAGATCGCTTCGAGCTCCTGATCGGTCATGTTGCGAATCGTGCGCCAGGGCATGAACGGGTGCAGCTCGTGGCCCGACGGATCGCGCCCTTTCGTCAGCGTGACCATGAACTGCACCGCAGTCCAGGAACCGATCCCCTTCGGCGTGAGGTTCGACGCGGGCGGAACGTCCGGCGGGCCCGCGAGATGTCCGCCGGACAGGTGCGTGCCGTGGCAGCTCATGCACCCGCCGATGCGGGTGAGGTATTTGCCGTACTCGACCAGCATCATCGGCGGCGGCGGCGGGGGCGGCGGGCCTTCGTCGGCAATTCGCGTCGCTTCGAACGGAAGTTTGTGCGTGGCGACGAGGATGCGCCCGACGGGCCCGAGCTTCACGCGGGGCGTCGCGCGGTCGACCGGCGCCAGGGTGCGGATGTACGCGACGATCGAAGCGGCGTCGGAGTCGCTCAGCGCGGCGTAGCTCCACGACGGCATGATGATCAGCCGCGTGCCGTCGGGCCGGATCCCGCGGCGGATCGCGCGGTCGTAATCCGCGTCGGTGTACAGCACGCCCACGCCCCCCGGCCCGCGGGTGAGGTTCGGCGCGTTGAGCACGGCCATCGCCGAGTCGGTGATGAACGGTCCGCCGCCGCCGTCGCCGCCGTGGCACCCGATGCAGTCCGACACTGCGGTGAAGAGGTGCTTGCCGCGCTCGACGGAGCCGTGTCCGAGCACCGGCGCCGGCGGCACCACGACGACGCGTTCGTCGACCGCGCGGTTCGACGTGACGACGACCATGAGCGCGCCGACCGCGCCGGCCGCGACCAGGAAAATCAGCAGAAATCCGATCCACCGCAAGACGCGCTTCACGTGCACCTCCGAAAGACGAACGCCCGGCGAGCGCGGCTTTCGGTTCGGAGCTCGCTCGTCCCGCTCGCCGACTGCGAGGCCGCCGGCGCCGCGGCCGGCGCGATCGGGAGTGCAGGTCCGGCGCCGCGCGAAAGAAAGCGCGCATGACCGAAGGCGAGCTGCTCTGGACGCCCGATCCCGCCGATGCTGCGGCGAGCGCCGTCGCGCGGTTCATGCGGCGGCTCGCGGATGAACGCGGGCTTTCGTTCGCGTCGTACGAGGAGCTGTGGCGCTGGTCCGTCAGCGACCTCGACGGCTTCTGGGCCGCGGTGTGGGACTTCTTCGACGTGCACTCGACGCAGCCGTACGAACGCGTCGTCGACTCCCGTGCGATGCCGGGTGCGGCTTGGTTTCGCGGTTCGCGCGTGAACTACGCGGAGCACGTGCTGCGGCACGAGCACCGCGCCGCGGTGGGGGAGGCCGCGCTCGTGCACTCGTCGGAGCTGCGGCCGCTCGCCACGACGTCATGGCACGAGCTCGGCAACGCGGTGCGCGTGCTCGCGACGCAGCTGCGCGCGCTTGGCGTCGTGCCGGGCGACCGCGTCGTGGCGTACATGCCGAACGTCCCCGAGACGGTGATCGCGATGCTCGCGACGACGGCCATCGGTGCCGTGTGGTCGTCGGCCGCGCCGGAGTTCGGCGCGCGCACCGTGATCGACCGCTTCGCCCAGATCGAGCCCAAGCTGTTCTTCGCCACCGACGGGTATCGATTCGGGGGCAAGGACTTCAACCGCGCGAACGAGATTCGCACGATTCTCGCTTCGCTGCCGACGGTCGAGCGCGTGGTATGGCTGCCGTACCTCGATGCCGCGTCGGCGCCGCCCGTCGGGAATGCCGTTGCATGGCCCGTGCTGATGGACCAGCCGCCGGTCGGCGCGGATGAATTCGAGTACGCCTATGTCGAGCACGATCATCCGCTGTGGGTGCTGTTCTCGTCCGGCACGACGGGCTTGCCGAAGCCGATCGTGCACGGTCACGTGGGGACCCTGCTGGAGCATCTCAAGAGCACCGGGCTCGGTCAGAACCTCAGCCCCGGCACGCGGATGTTCTTCTACACGACGACGGGCTGGATGATGTTCAACGCGCTCGTCTCCGCGCTGCTGCAAGGCTCGTCGATCGTGCTGTACGACGGACATCCCGCGCATCCGACGCCGGCGCTGCTGTGGCAGCTCGCGGCCGACGCCGGCGCGACGTCGTTCGGCGCGAGCCCGACGTTCGTTCAGATGATGCAGAAGGCGGGCATCGTGCCGCGCGAGCGGTTCGATCTGTCGCGCATGCGCAGCGTGCTCCTTACCGGTTCACCCGTCACGCCCGAAGCGACGGCGTGGTTCTACGATGCCGTGAAAAGCGATCTCTGGGTGACGTCGCCGTCGGGCGGCACCGAGCTGTGCGCCGGGCTCGTCGGCGGCACGCCGCTGCTGCCGGTGTATGCCGGCGAGATCCAAGCGCGGCTGCTCGGCATGGACGTGCACGCGTGGAACGAGCGCGGCGAAGAAGTGGTCGACGAAGTCGGCGAGCTGGTCGTCACGAGCCCGGCACCGTCGATGCCGCTGCGCTTCTGGAACGATCCTGGCGACGCGCGCTATCGCGAGACCTACTTCGAGCACTTCCCGGGCGTGTGGCGGCACGGCGACTTCATCAAGCTCAACGCGCGGGGCGGCTGCTACATCTACGGCCGCTCCGACTCGACGCTCAACCGCTACGGCGTGCGCATCGGCTCGGCCGAGATCTACCGCGCGGTCGAAGCGCTCGACGACGTGGCGGATAGCCTCGTGGTGTGCTTGGAGCTTCCCGGGGGCGACTTCTTCATGTCGCTGTTCGTGCGCGCGGCCGCCGGCGCGGTGGTGGACGATACGCTGCGCGCGCGCATCGTCGCGAAGCTGCGCGCGGACTGCAGCCCGCGCCACGTCCCCGACGAGATCATCGGAGTCGAAGCGATCCCCTACACGCTCACCGGCAAGAAGATGGAAGTCCCCGTACGCCGCATCCTCGCGGGCATGCCGCCGGAAAAGGTCGCTAGCCGCGACGCGATGATGCAGCCCGACGCGCTGGATTGGTACGTGCACTTCGCCGAGTCGCGCATAGCCGCGCGGGCGTAGCGCCCGTCAAGCGGCGTGCGGGCCGCAGCACGAACCGCTGCGGCGGCCGCGTGCGCGCAGCGCCGTGTTCTTGCCGGCGATCGGCGCTTCGTAGACCGGCTTGCCGGCGGAGTACGTTGCCAGCACCCGCGTCGCCATGACGGCTTCGGGCGCGATGCGCAGCCAGTCGCGGTCGAGCACCGTGAAGTCGGCGTACTTCCCCACGGTGATCGAGCCGATCGCGTGTTCCATGAAGTTCGCGCGCGCGGCCCAGATCGTCATCGAGCGCAGCGCTTCGTCGCGCGTCATGCGCTGCTGCGGATACCAGCCGCCCGCGGGCTGATTCGCCTCGTCCGCGCGGGTGATCGCGGCGTGAAACGTTCGCAGCGAGTTCACGGCTTCCACCGGCGCGTCCGTGCCGTTCGCGATGGTCACGCCGGTGTCGAGCAGCGCGCGCCACGCGTACGCGCCGCGCATGCGCTCCGGTCCCAGGCGCGCCTGCGCCCAGCCCATGTCGCTGATCTGGTGCGTCGTTTGCATCGACGGGATCACGCCGAGCTGCGCGAACCGCGGGATATCGCTGCGCGCGAGCACCTGGGCGTGCTCGATGCGGAAGCGATGGTCGGGTGCGTGCGTCGTGCGCAGCGCCGCCTCGTACGCGTCGAGCACGACGCGGTTGCCGCGGTCCCCGATCGCGTGCGTGCACACCTGGAAGCCCGCTTTCAGCGCGCGCTCGCACATGCTCTGCACGTCGGCCTGCGCCGTGCGCAGCAAGCCGGTGTTGCCGGGGTCGTCGCTGTACGGCGCCAGCAGGGCTGCACCGCGCGAGCCGAGCGCGCCGTCGATGTACAGCTTGATCGCGCGCAGCGACAGCCGGCCGCCGTAGTCCAGCGTGCGCGGCCCGCGCGCGAGGTACGCGTCGACGAGCGCGCGATCGCTGCCCGCGAGCATGACGTGGTTGCGCAGCGTGTAGCGCCCGTTCCGCGCGAGCTCTTCGTACGCCGCGATCGCGTTGTGCCCGTTGCCCGGATCGCCGATCGCCGTGAGCCCCCAGCGGTGACATTCCTTGAGCGCCGCTTCGCTCGCGCGCACGAGCTGGTCGTGCGCCGGCGGCGGGATCGCGTGCGTCACGAGCGTCCGCGCGTTGTCGATGAAAACGCCGGTCGGGGCGCCGTGCGCGTCGCGCACGATGCGGCCGCCGGCCGGATCCGCCGTGGACGCGACGACGCCCGCCAGCTCCATCGCCTTCGCGTTCGCGAGCAGCGCGTGGCCGTCGACGCGGTGCAGCACGACGGGGCGGTCGGGGATCGCCGCGCTGAGCGCGTCGTGCGCCGGGAAGTTCTTGTCGGGCCAGAGGTTCTGGTCCCAGCCGTCGCCGATGATCCACGGATCGCGCGACGCCGCCGCGAACGCGACCGTGCGCCGCACGACCTCGGCGAACGACGGCGCGTGAACGAGATCCACCTCGTGCAGCGCTTCGCCGACTCCGATGAAGTGCAGGTGCGCGTCGACGAGCCCCGGCAGCACGGTGACGTTGCCGAGGTCCAGCGATTTGGTGTTGCGTCCGCGCAAGGCGCGCGCACCGTCGCGCGAGCCGGCGTACACGATGCGCCCATCGCGCACCGCGAACGCTTGCGCGCGCGGCGTGCGCGCGTCGACCGTGCGGATCGTCGCGGCCGTCACGATGAGATCGGCGCCGCCGCCGCGCGCCGCGGCCGCGGCCGGAGCGGTCGCGGTCGCGGCCATACCTGCGAGCAGCGTCGAACGGCGCATGAGCGAACGGCTTCGGCGAAGGCGCGCACCGCCCCGCCCGCGAACGCGGCGGCCGTCTATGGCGTATCGTGCGTGACGCCGGCGGTCCTCGCGCTGGTCCTGATCGCGGCGGTTCTGCACGCTGCGTGGAACCTGCTTGCGAAGCGCGCGCAGGCGGCGGACACCGTTGCGTTCGTGTGGCTCACGACCGTGATCTCGGTGGCAGTGTACCTTCCGGTCGTCGCGGTGTGGCTGATCTTCGTGCCGCTGCGGCAGCCGCTCACCGCGTTCGACCTCGCGTTCATCGCCGGTACCGCGGTGATCCACTGCGCGTACTTTCTGCTGCTGCAGCGCGGTTATCGCGCGGGCGATCTGTCGCTCGTGTATCCGCTCGCGCGCGGCACCGGACCGCTGCTCGCGTCGATCGCGGCCGTCGTGCTGCTCGGTGAGCGCCCCGGCGTGCTGGGCGCGCTCGGGATCGGCGGCATCGTCGCCGGGATCTTCGTTGCGGCCGGTGCGCGGATGCACGTCGCACGCGCGCGCATCTCCGCCGGTTACGGGATCGCGACCGGCGCCGCCATCGCGGCGTACACGCTTTGGGACAAGCATGCCGTGAGCGCGCTCGCCATCACGCCCGTCGTGTACGAGGTCGGGCATTTCTGCGTGCAGACCGTGCTGATGGCGCCGCTCGTGTGGCGTGGCCGGCGCCGTGCCGCGCTGGGTCCGGCGTGGCGGACGTATCGCGCGGAGATTTTGGGGGTCGCCGTGCTTTCACCGCTCGGCTACGTCCTCGTTCTGTCCGCGCTCGTCTTCGCACCCGTGAGCGTCGTCGCGCCCGCGCGCGAGGTGAGCATCGTGTTCGGCGCGCTGCTGGGCGCGCGGCTCTTCGGCGAAGGTGACGCGCGCCGGCGCGTCGCGGGCTCGATCCTGATTCTCTCCGGTATCGCCGCGCTCGCGCGAGCCTAGCAAGTCGTGCCCGTGCGGTGTATACTGTGGACCCGAGCGATACGCTCGCGGTGAGGATGGTGTGCGCGTGCAGTTCTTCGAACGCTGGTTCGCGGCGTCTCCCGACGGCGGCAGCGGCCTTCTGGAGCTCGCGTACGCCGCGGCCGCCGTCGCGGTGCTCGTCGCCGTCGTGGCGCGGCGTCCGCTCGCAGCCGCGACGCGCAAGCTGCTAGCGCGTGCGGCGCGCGCCACGCGGCGAACGTGACGCCGGGCGACGGCGCCGAGCACGCGGGCGGTCCGCCTACGCGCGGCCGTGCCGCGGATCCGTTCGGCGCGCCGCACGAACCAGATGAGCCGCCGGACGGTTCGTATCGTGTGATCCCGCTGGGTGTTCCCGACACGCCGGACGCCTATGAAGAGCGAAAGCGCGCGGCGGAGCGTCCCGAATCGCCCGGATTCGGCGACGCGCAAATCGACCATGGCGACGGAGGGTCGGAATCCTGATGCAAATGGGGCTTGGCAACCGCATCACGGGAGCGGCGCGCGATCCGTGGCATTTGCCGCCGGGTCAGCTTGCGCCGCAGCAAATCGCACCAGGACGACCGACCTGGCAGGTCACGCGCTGGCCGGTCGACCGCGCGGAATACGATCATCTCGTCGAAGCCGCGCGGCAGCCGGACATGATGTCGTTCGCGGCCGGGTCCGCGGTCGCTGACGCCGCCGCGCCGGTCACCACGACTCCGACGATCGGCGACAACTTCGACGGCGTCGGGCGCACCGCACTCGACCCGCCCGATCCCGCGCTTGCCGTCGGGCCGGACGACGTCATGACGGCGGTCAACGCGGAGTTCGCCATCGCGTCGAAGAGCGCGCCGTCGGCGCTCGCATCGGTTCCGTTCTCCGCGCTGTTCGGACCGGTGCTCCCGCGCGACGCGAACTTCATGTTCGATCCGAAGCTCGCATACGATCACTTCGCCAAGCGCTGGATCGTCATCGTCGGCGCGAAGCGCGAAACGCCGCGCGGCTCGTGGATCATGCTCGCGGTGTCGCAGACCAGCGACCCGCGCGGCTCCTACTACACGTGGGCTCTCGACGCGGCGCTCGACGGCACGAAAGTGACGGCCAACTGGGCCGACTACCCCACGCTGGGGTTCGACGAACAGGCGATCTACGTGGCGGTCAACATGTTCCAGTTCGGCGGGCCCTTCCAGTACACGAAGCTGCGCATCCTCAACAAGAGCGAAGTGTACGTCGCCCCAGGCGCGGTCGCGCCGGCGCTGCGGTGGTACGACATCTCCGTCATCCTCAACCCCGACCACCGCACGGTGTTCACACTGCAGCCCGCCGTCCATTATCGCGCTGCTCGCGGGCCGGCGTATTTCGTCAACGCGCTGTGGCCGAGCGGCGGCGCGCTCACCGTCTGGACGCTGACGAACCCGCTCAACGGCTGGAAAACACCGCCGGCGGCGCCGGCGTTCACGGCCGCGTCCGTCGCGTGCCAGACGTACGATCTTCCGCCGGCGGCCGTGCAGCGCGGTTCGGCGACGAAGATCACGACCGACGATTCACGGCTGCTCAACGCGGTGTACCACGGCGATGGAGCCACGAAGGGTCTGTGGACGACGCACACGTCGAAGTTCACGTGGCCCGGCGAAAGCGAAGCCCGCGCGGTCGCGCAATGGTACCAGCTCGACGTCACGGGGTCGAAGGTCGTGCAGCAAGGACGGTACGGTGCACCGGGCGTCTATCATTTCTTCCCGGCCATCCAGACGATCGCGAACGGCGACGCGTTCATGGTGTTCTCGCGCTCGAGCGCGTCGGATTTTCCGCAGCTTCGCGCGACCGGCCGGCAAGCCGCCGATCCGCCGGGGACGCTGAGCAACAGCGTCGTCGTGCAAGCGGGGGCGAGCGCGTTCCCCGGCACCCGCTGGGGCGATTACTTCAGCGTCGCACGCGACCCCGGCGACGAGGGCGTCGCATGGATGGTCGGCGAGTACGTCGGCCCCGGGGGCGACTGGGCAACTCGGATCTGCTCGGTGTTTTTCTAAGCCGAACTATCGGCTCACGTCGCGCTTGACGCGGCGAACCGCTCGTCGACGCCGGGTCGGTTATAACGTACGGCATTTCGCGCCGACCGGTGCTCAGGTTCTGGACCCGTTCGTCTGACGGGATCGGCAGGATTCAGCTCTTCGTTCGAGACTTGAAGAAGGCTGATGTCGCAGAACGGACCGCTCGCCGGCGTACGCGTGCTCGACTGCTCCACGATGATCGCCGCGCCGACGACGGCCGCGATGCTCGCCGATTTCGGCGCGGACGTCGTGAAGCTCGAACGGCCCGGGTCCGGCGATCACGTGCGGCGCTACGGTGCGCAGAAAAACGGCGTCGGGCTCTATTGGAAGGCGCTCGGGCGGAACAAGAAGAGCGTCGCGTTCGACCTGCACGGCGCGCAGGCGCAAGAGCTGCTGCTGCGCTGGCTTCCGTCGTTCGACATCTTCATCGAGAACTTTCGGCCGGGAACGCTCGAGCGCTGGAACCTCGCGCCGGAGCGCCTGCTCGCGGCGGCGCCGCAGCTCGTGATCTTGCGCATGACGGCGTTCGGCCAGCACGGGCCGTATCGCGACCGGGCGGGATTCGGGACGCTCGCCGAAGCGATGACGGGCATCGCGGCGGTGTCGGGCTATGACGACCGTCCGCCGCTGCTGCCTTCGTTCCCGCTCGCGGACGTGATGGCCGGACAGGCCGCCGCTGCCGCCGTGTGCGCGGCGTACGCGCGCCGGCTGCGCACCGGCGACGGCGAGGTGATCGACTTCGCGATCTACGAGGCCGTGATGAAGCTGGTCGAGTCGCAGCTCACCGAGTACGCCGCCAACGGGACGCAGCACCAGCGCTTGGGCAACCGGCTCGAAGACACGGCGCCGCGCGGCGCGTACCGCTGCGGTGACGGACATTACGTCGCGTTGTCGGGGAGCACGCAAGAGGTGGCCGAGCGGGTGCTGCGCACGATCGGCGGCGACGCGCTCGCCGCGGATCCGCGCTTTCGCACCAACGCCGACCGCGTCGCGAACGGCGAAGCGCTCGACGCGCTCATCGACGGCTTCTGCGCGACGCGCCCGCGCGACGAAGCGATCGACGTTCTGACGCGCGCCGGCTGCGCCGTCGGCCCGCTGGAGTCGATCGCGTCCGTCTTCGACAACCCGCAGATCGCGGCGCGCGGCTCGCTCGCGAGGCTGAGCGATCCCGAGCTCGGCGAGGTCGTGATCAACAACGCGTTCCCGCGTTTCGAGCGCGCCGGCGCGCCGCCGCTGCGACCCGGGCCCTCTGAGGTCGGCGCCGACACGGAGGAGGTGCTCGCTCGCGAGCTGGGTTTGTCGGCCGCCGAATTGCGAAATCTGGAGGCGAGCGGCGTCATCGCCGCGCCGCGCCACCGGGACAGCGGCAGCCCGAGGACGTAGCACCACAGACAAGATCGAGTCGCGCAGCGCGACGGAAGGAGTGCCCCATGCCCGTGACCCGTCAAGGCTTCGTCCTCGGCACCGCGGCGACGTTCGCCACCATCGGCATCATCACGCCCGCCCGGGCCGCCGACTTCGAGCTGAAGTACGGGCACGATCTGCCGCAGGAGCACCCCATCAACGTCCGCTCGGTTCAGGCGTTCGCGCGGATCAAGAAGGCCACCAACGGCCGGGTGAGCCTCAAGTCGTTCCCGACCAGCCAGCTGGGCAGCGATCCCAACATGATCGCCCAGCTGCGCTCGGGCGCGATCGAGTCGCTCGCCATGCCGGGTGCGTTCCTCAACCAGATCGCGCCGCTCGCGTCGATCGAGAACCTCGCGTACGCGTATCCGAACCGCGAGACGGTCTTCCGCGCGATGGACGGCGATCTGGGCAAGGTCGTGCGCGACGACATCCAGACGCGCGGCGGGATGGTCGTGCTGGAGAAGATCTGGGAGAACGGCTTCCGCGAGATCACCACGTCGACCAAGCCGATCCACAACGTCGCCGACCTCGCGGGCCTGAAAATTCGCGTCTCGCCGGGCGAGATTCGCGTCGACACATTCAAGTCGCTCGGCGCGTCGCCGTCGCCGATCGCGCTGAGCGAGCTGTACACGTCCCTGCAGACGCACGTCATCGACGCGCAGGAGAACCCCCTGCTGCTCATCGACCAGCAGAAGTTCTACGAGGTGCAGAAGTACGTCTCGATCTCCGACCACATCTGGTCGGGCTACTGGACGCTGTTCAACCAGGACACCTGGAACAAGCTCGGTAAGGGCCTGCAGGACGTCATCTCGCGCGAGATGGCGGCGGCGACGCTCGCCGCGCGCAACGACAACGTCATCCTTGGCCGCTCGGTCCGCGACAAGCTGCTGCGGCGCGGCATGAAGTTCAACGACGTCGACAAGAACAGCTTCAAGCAGAAGCTCGTCGAGGCGAAATACTACGAGCGCTGGCGCGACAAGTTCGGCCCCAAGGCGTGGGCCGCGCTCGAGAAGTACGCGAACAAGCTCGCCTAGCGCATGAGCGTCGCCGAGACCGTCCACGCCGCCGAGACCGCGGCGCTCCACAGCCTCGCGCCGCTGCGGCGGCCGTGGGCGGCGGCGATCGACCGCGCCATCGGCGCGGTGGTCGAGCCGCTCGCGGCGCTGCTGGTGATCGTCGAGATCGCCATCCTGTCCGCTGGCGTCTTCACGCGCTACGTGCTCGGCAACCCGCTCGTGTGGAGCGACGAGCTCGCGACGTTCGTGTTCCTGTGGCTCGCGATGCTCGGCGCCGTCGTCGCGTACCGCCGCGGCGAGCACATCAGCCTCTCGGTGCTCGTGCGGCGGTCGCCGCCGCGCGTGCGCGCGGTGCTCGAAGCGATCGCGTCGGTGGTCGCGGTGATCGTCGCGATCGAGCTGATCCCCGCGACGATCAAGTTCTTCAACCTCGAACGCGTCGACCTCACGCCGGCACTGAACCTGCCGCGCTCGGACGAGGTGCTCGCGGTCATCACGTGCCTGTCGCTGATCCTCGTGCTCGCGCTGCTGCGGCTGACCGAGCAGGATCCGAAAGTCGTCGCGGGCGTCGTGGTCGCGGCGGTCGTCATCAGCGCGCTGATGTGGTTCGAGCGCGGCGCGTTCGCCGGGCTCGGCAACGCCAACCTCGTGATCTTCTTCGTGGTGCTCACGGGCGCGTGCATCGCGATCGGCGTCCCGATCGCGTTCTCGTTCGGGCTGGGGACGGTCAGCTACATCCTGATCGTCACGCACGTCGGGCCGGACATCGTCGTGCAGCGCATGCAAGAGGGCGTATCCAACCTCGTGCTGCTCGCCGTGCCGCTGTTCATCTTCCTCGGCTTGCTGATGGAGACCGCCGGCATCGCGCAGCGGCTCGTCGCGGCGCTCGCAAGTTTGGTCGGACATCTGCGCGGCGGTTTGAGCATCGTGCTCGTCGGCGCGATGTATCTCGTGTCCGGCATCTCGGGCTCGAAGATCGCCGACATGGCGGCCGTCGCACCGGTGCTCTTCCCCGACATGGAGCGGCGCGGGCAGAAGCGCACGTCGATGATCGCGCTGCTCGCGACGTCGGGCGCGATGGCCGAGACCATCCCGCCCAGCCTCGTGCTGATCATCATCGGCTCGGTGACCGGCGTGTCGATCCGCGACATGTTCACGGCCGGCCTGCTGCCGGCGTTCGTGATCTCGCTGCTGCTGATCGCCGTCGCGCTGTGGGACGCCAAGCGCGAGAACGCGACGCTGTCGCAGCGCGCGAAGGCGCGCACGATCGTGATGGCGTTCGTCGTCGCGATCCCTGGGCTCATCCTGCCGCTGGTGATCCGCTACTTCGTCGTGCAAGGGATCGCGACCGCGACCGAAGTCAGCGTCGTCGGCATCATCTACACGCTGCTGGTCGGCGTGCTGATCTACCGCGGCTTCAAATGGCGCACGCTGTACCCCACGCTGATCGAGACGGTCTCGCTCGCCGGCGCGATCTTGCTGATCATCGCGACCGCGACCGCGATGGGCTGGGCGCTGACCCAGTCGGGCTTCGCGCAGCAGCTTGCCGACATCCTCAGCCACGCGCCGGGCGGCAAGGCCGGGCTGATGCTGCTCTCGATCGTCATGTTCATCTTCCTCGGCTCCGTGCTCGAAGGGATCCCGGCGATGGTGCTGTTCGGGCCGCTGCTGTTCCCGATCGCGAAGGCGGCGGGGATCAACGAAGTGCACTACGCGATCGTCGTCGTGCTCGCGATGGGCGTCGGCCTGTTCTCGCCGCCCGTCGGCATCGGGTTCTTCTCCGCCAGCGCGATCGGCAAGGCGAATCCCGAGAACGTCGTGCGGCCGATGGTTCCGTACCTCATCGCGCTGCTGATCGGGCTGCTGATCGTCGCGTACGTGCCGTGGATCTCGCTCGGCTTTCTGCCGAAGGCCGCCGGTCAATAACGTGAAGACGTACCGCATCGCCACGATCCCGGGCGACGGGATCGGCAAGGAGACCGTGCCGGAAGGGATTCGCGTGCTCGACGCGGTCGCGCGCAAGCACGGCTTCGCGTTCGCGTGGCAGCACTTCGACTGGAGCTGCGAGCGCTACGCCCAGACCGGCGCGATGATGCCGGCGGACGGCCTCGCCCAAATTCAAGGCCACGACGCGATCTTCTTCGGCGCCGTCGGGTTCCCGAACGTCGCCGACCACGTGTCGCTGTGGGGCTTGCTCATCCCGATGCGGCGCGGTTTTCAGCAGTACGTCAACTTGCGGCCCGTGCGGCTGATGCCCGGTATCACGTCGCCGCTGGCGGGGCGCAACGCGGGCGACATCGATTTCTGGATCGTGCGCGAGAACACCGAAGGCGAGTACTCGTCGGTGGGCGGCCGCATGTTCGAAGGCACCGAGCACGAGTTCGTCGTGCAGGAGTCGTTCTTCACGCGGCGCGGCGTCGACCGCATCCTGCGCTACGCGTTCGAGCTCGCGCGCAGCCGCCCGAAGAAGCACCTGACGTCGGCGACGAAGTCGAACGGCATCGCGATCACGATGCCGTACTGGGACGAGCGCGTGAAAGCGATCTCCGCCGAGTACGCCGACGTGAACACCGACCAGTACCACATCGACATCCTCACCGCGCACTTCGTGCAGCACCCCGACTGGTTCGACGTCGTCGTCGGCTCGAATCTGTTCGGCGACATCCTGTCCGACCTCGGCCCGGCGGTGACGGGCACGATCGGCATCGCGCCGTCGGCGAACCTCAACCCGGAGCGCGCGTTCCCGTCGCTGTTCGAGCCGGTGCACGGCTCCGCGCCCGACATCGCGGGCAAGGGCGTCGCGAACCCGATCGGGCAGATCTGGTCGGGCGCGATGATGCTGGATCACCTCGGCCATCCCGACGCGGCGGCCCAGGTCGTGCGCGCGATCGAGACGGTACTCACCAGCGGCCCGCGGACGCGCGAGATCGGCGGCAGCGCCGGTACGGAAGAGGTCGGCAAAGCCATCGCCGCCGCGATCTGAGATGGACCGTACGGATGCGGTCGTGAACGGCCGCCCGATAGTCGTCGTGCTGACGCGCGTGCCCGAGGTCGTGCTCGAACGCTTGCGCGAGCGCGCCGATGTCGCCGACGTGTCGGCGCTGCCGCGCGAGCACTGGGGCGCGGCGCTGGCCGGCGCGACCGGCGTGCTCAGCAGCTCCAACGTGCCGATCGACGCGGCGTTTCTCGCCGAAGCGCCGGAACTGCGCATCGTTGCGATGCAGTCGGTCGGCTACGACAACGTCGACGTGCCGCGCCTGCGCGAGCGCGGCATCGCGCTGACCAACTCGCGCGGCTCGCTCGTCGAAGCGGTCGCCGACCTCGCGTACGCGCTGGTGATCACGGCGGTGCGGCGGCTCGGTCCGGCGATCGCGTGGGCACGTGACGGCCGCTGGCTGGCGCACGGCGATCCGCCGTACAGCCACGATCTCGAAGGCGCGACGCTCGGCATCGTCGGCTTCGGCGCGATCGGCGTCGCGCTCGCGCGGCGCGCGCACGCGAGCAAGATGAACGTGGTATACCACACCCGCACGCCGCGCCACGACGACGCGCAGACCGGCGGATCGTACCGCACGTTCGCGGCGCTGCTCGCCGAAGCCGACTGCGTCGTGGCACTGCTGCCGCTGACGCCGCATACGCGCGGCATGTTCGGCGACGCCGCGTTCGCGCAAATGAAGCCGTCGGCCACGTTCGTGAACGCGGCGCGCGGGCCGATCTGCGACACGGGCGCGCTGCTGCGCGCGCTCGAGCAGAAGAAGATCGCGGGCGCGGTGCTCGACGTGACCGATCCCGAGCCGCTGCCGCCGCAGCACCCGCTCTACGCGCGCGAGGACGTCGTGATCACCCCGCACGTCGGCAGCGCGACGATCGAGACCCGCACGCGCATGGCGATGCTGGCGGCTGAGAACCTGCTTGCGTTCGCCGACGGCAAGCCGCTGCTCACTCCCGTCGGCTGATCCGGCGCAAGCGAAACGTCAGCGGCGGCCGTCTCAGCGCGTGAAACTCACGATGCTCCACTGCGGCGACGAACACACCACGTATACGCTCGCCTGGTGGATCGCGACCCGCGCCGGTTCGCAGGTGTGCGCAGCGAAGACCGGTTTCCCTGATTCGAGGTCGACGCCGCGAACGATGCCGTCGGCAAAGCCGACAAAGACGGTTCGCCGGTAGACCGTGAGTGCGCGAAATGCTGCGTTGGACGCAGCAATCAGCCGTGCCTGAATGCTCGAGCCCTTCGGACGAAGAGCCCACACGCCGTCCTGACGCGCGACGAAGATCCACCCGAGATACGGGCCGCCGACGAGTTCTCCGTCGATCGACTCGAGCAGAGGACGTTGCCCGTTTGCAGGCCCAAGCTTGTACCGAAACACCTTCGACGCGATCTGAAAATAGAGCGCGTCGCCGTCCACCGCGGCTTTGCCGGGCGATCCCTCCAGTAAGTGGGCGCGCACGAGCCCATAGTTGTCCTCATAGTCGGGCTGGTAACGATACCGTGCTCGAACGGTCCCGCCGGCGATGTCGGCGACCAGGACGTCGAGTGAGAGAAAGGGCTGGTCGACGTCCGCGGCTTGATCGCCTCTGAGCACCGTCGTCCCAGCCCGTACCGACAGCACGGCGCTCGCGTTAACAACATGCGACACCAATCCGCCGCCGGATCCCAGGCGGAACGCCGACGTCTCCGCAACGAACCCGCCGCCGGTATTCGAGACGACCTGGAACACGTACGGCGGAGCGAACACCGGCTCGCTGAAAACGCCGGCGAGGCGAGCCGACCACCGGAGGGTCCCGGCCGCAGAGAGCTCGCCATAGTTCAGCTCCCCGAAGCTGCCCGTATCCGTGCGCGCCACCAGAAAGCCGCCGGTTACCGGCCACAGGATGTAAAACGGGGGGAAGTCCGGCCCGGATTTCGGCAGCTCTCGCAACCACCGCGGCGAGGTGCGAAAGGCGAAGCTCCAAAGCGCGCGGCCGGTTCGCATGTCGACCGCGCGAACCGTTCCGCCGCGCGCCGCGTACGCCAGCACGCCGCCGCTGTAGGCCGGGTGGTCGCCCGCGGTCGCGCACCACAATCGCTGCCCCGAGTTTTCCGCGAAGCCGCACATGCGACCGTCCGTCGCGAACGCTGCGACGCCGGACCCGATCGCCGCCACCGCGATCGGAAAGTTGACGCCGGTCGGCGGATCGGCGCGAAGGCGCCAGCGCGCCGCGCGATCGCGGAGTTCTCCGCGCTGTACGGTTTCGCGCATTTCCGGTAGCTGATACGAGACCTCGCCGTGCGCGGGCGCAGCAGCACCGTCTCGCGTGCCGGCGCACCAGATCAGCAGGAGCAGCGCCGCGGATCGCACGAGGAATCTCATTTGCTCATGTTGGATACCCTGCCGGGCTGAGTTTCCTCCATGCTCAGCGAGAAGGGTGTATTTTGCGACTTTTGCGGACTCTTTGCGCCGGCGTTCTCACGCTCGGTTTTCTTAGCTCGTGCGCTCGCACGGCCGGCGTCGTGCCTCGTGCGGAGCATCCCGGTTCCGTATCCGGCAGCACGACCGACGTGCCCACGCTGTTCGACAAAGCGCGTAGAAAGCAGCTGCAGTCGAAGGACTACGATTCATATATCGATCCCGGCGTGAGTGCTTCCGACCGAACGATTGCGCGCCGGCTCATGGCGCTGATGCCGCCGAACGAACGCGGCGATTTCCTATTTTACGACGATCGTACCGGCCGCGTGATCAGCAACAACCTGCGGCTAGCGCAACGCGCGGCCATCCAGAAGGGCGTACTTCCCAAGTCACCGATCGGCGCGAGCGGCGGCGCGCAGTCCGGGACGGCGTCGTCCTCGAACCGGTCGACGCATTCCATTTGGCCGTACTCGGGCTGTTCACCGCCATTCAAACCCGGTTCGGGACCGTATCTGCGAATGGTCTCGAAGTGCGGTTTCGCCGGCGGCATCGGATTCGTGAACATTGGTTGCAACTCCTCACAAATGTATGAAGGGGACAGCGGCAACGTCTACCTCGAGGTTACCAACAATACCAGCGCCGGAGGGGGTCTGATCGAGGGCGGCTTGAGTTACCTGACCGACTATTATGACGTCGGCAATGCGGCAAATACCGGCGTCGTACCGTATTACCGGTCTACCTATCTCAACCAGTACACCAACATGAACAACGGCGGTTTCCACTACAACTGCGGCGAGGATATGGTCATCGCGCACGGCGTCGTGAACGGCACCACCCCGGGCGCCGAGATGCTAACGTATACGTTCACCGCGCAAACGCCGAACAACTTCTCGCCGTTCTCCTGGTGGGCGGGCGCGGTCTACCACGATTGGATCAACCCTGTATGGGGGTTCTTCAGAGCGCCGGCCGTGTGGAACACGCCGAACACTTTGGATGCGGCGCACGTCCCGACGCCGTGCTCCGGTTGCTCGATCGCGACCGTTACGACGATCGCGCAGCGGGGCCAAGACAAGGACGACGGATCGTACTTCGGAGAGACCTTCAACGGCCAAACCATTCATTGGATGCAAGTGGGCTTCGGAGAATGGCTCACCGGCTGCGGTCCGAACGCCTCCGTGTGCTACATCGCAGCCTCCCATAATCGAAACATTTATTACGGCGGCGAACAGGTCTGGAATGGGAACGGCACCGCGGTCCATTGGAGCGGACCGCGCGATCTGACGTACGGTCCGTGGGAGACGAGCGACGGTCTCGCGACGCACTCGTCGCCGTACTTCAACAACGGCATCCGCCCCGCGTCAGCCTTCAGCTCGGTGGTGCCCCCGGATTGTGCCGTGGACGGGTACGGATATTGCGTCGCGCAAACGGCGGGGCCCGGGTTCCACCAAGACACCGTCATGTGCATGGCCGGCAACTACAATGCTTCGATGGGGCCCGTAAACGTAGGCTGGCAGTCGTTCTGGATCAACAGCTCGACCGGCGTTCTTCAGCAATTCACGCACCACGCTTTCGACGATCCGAACATGGGTTACGATTGCTCGTGGGGCGATTACTGGGACCCGGCCGAACCGAACAGTTATTACGGTGACCCGAATCTACCGTAGCTCGCTGGCCATCTCCGTTCTGGCGCTCGGTCTCGCGGGGTGCGCCACGGCGCACCCCGCGGAC